>JAKFFI010000043.1:0-5385 GCA_036677085.1 Porticoccaceae bacterium | reverse complement strand
GATTTCGCCGCCCCGTCATGACGACGGGCGCCAACCAATAAGGAGATTGACCGTGTCCCAGAACCTCGTATCCCTCGACATCACCGACGCCCAGGTGGCCACCGCCCTCGACGCCCTGACCGCACTCGAAAGGTCGTAGGCTGGGTTGGCTCCACCAACCCAGCGCCTTGATTTCCTCTCTCGATGCTGGGTTGATGAAACCAACCCAGCCTACGCACTCCCCTTCTTGGGGCAGACTTTCATCACTGCGCACCAAACTGGTTATTGAAATGCAGATTGCCCTGGCATGAGTTCCGATTCGAACAGTGTCAGCTCAGGCTTGTTGCAGAGCAGCACGGTCGAATGCAGAATCCTTCTTGACCCGCCCGTCCAATTTGTTCGTCTGCGTCCCTCCCTCATACGACTTCTTGGCGGGCGGGTCGCCTAGCCCCACGCTAAGGGTGAGATGAAGGCGAGGTTTGCGCGAGTGGATGGACGAAGCCCGCACACTGCCGATGGTGGCTTGGGCGACTATTGAAACACCAGTTGAATCTGATCCCCCGCGTTTCCTGAAAGCCCGGTCCACCTCAGGACTTCTTTTTCTTCTTCATGTTCCTGGCCTTCGCCTTCTTCTCCTCCACCTGCCGCGCACGCACGCTTTCGATCTCCGCCGGCAGTTCCCGTTGGAACAGCGCGAGCAACTCCGCCACCGCATCGCTGTCGATCGGCTCGCCGGCCGTCGTGGTGGCTGTGACCTTGGTCGTCAGGCGCGTGATCGTTGCGGACGCCAGCAGCGCCTTGGTGAGGACCACGAACTCCTCGCCGCGGTAGCGCAGGACGTAGAGGTCCAGCATCTGCGCGCGACCCAGGTATTCGACTCCCGGCGTGCGCACCGCGATCTGGCCGACCGCATTCCAGGTGTCAAGCTTGTCGGCTTCGATCGTGAACTCGCCGCGCGTGGTGGTGGGCGGTACGACGACCTCTGCCGGCGGCGGCGTCACCTCTTCCATCACGGGCTTGCCGGGCGTGCGACAGCCCGCGGCCAGGATCGCGAGGAGGAGCAGGAAGGCAAGGCGCGTCGACATGGGGGCGTCCGTCGGACGCCCCTTTATTGCATCCCGCGCGTAAATGAGGCGAGAAAGAAAAGTTGCAATGCCTCTCCCCGCCGTGTCCCGGTCACGGTCGCGAAAAACAGGGGTCAAAAAAATAGGGGTCGGAGACCGTAGGCTGGGCTAGCTCCGCCAACCCAGCATCTTCATTTGCTCCGTCGATACTGGATTGATGAAACCAAGCCAGCCTGCGCGCTGCCCTATTCCAGTTAGTGCCCCAAGCAAATGGGTGCACTCCGAGCGGGTGGGGCAACGTAAATAGTTCACACCCTTCAACGCGTCGGCTTTCGGCCAGAAGCGGACACAACGTACGGTATCCGCAGCAATCAAAGAGGTGGCATTCACGCACGACACGAGTCCTGAAAGTTGGTTGTCCCCTTTTCCCACGCCCCCGCGTTGATCGAAACAGAAGAATACGGAAGGGACGTCACATGCACCTTCGTACTGCAGCGATCCTCGTTCTAGCGATGGCGGCGCCCTTGGCCATCACCACCTGTTCCAGCAATTCCCCGCAGCACCCGAGCGTGGCCGAAACCGCTGCGTCGGCCGAACCGCCGGGCGAAGCACCGGTTGAAGCGGCCGCCGTCGCCGGCGTGCTACCCAGCGTCACTGGCTGCGCCACGGGCGCGCGTTGCCTGCGCGTGACCCAACAGGGCAAGCCCAGCACGCAGGGCACGTTCATGGCGCAATGCCGCGGGCGCTTCGCCGATTTCATCGTGCCGCGCACGACCTTGCCGAGCGGCTATACCGGGCCGTGGTTCATGCCGGCGCAGCTCGAAAACGCCGCCACCGGCGTGCCGGGCAACACGCGGCCGTGGACGGCAAGCAGTGTCGATCCGCGCCAGGAGCCAAAGCGGTTGGCGTACGCCCTCACCTTGCGCAACTACGCCTTCGCCAGCGCTCCGGTGCGTGCACTCACACCGACGTTGACCAACGATGCGGACTACTTCGACAGCGCCGGTCGCACGATCGTGTCCGCGTTGCGCAGCCAGGCCTGGTATCCGGCGCCACGCATGTTCTACGGCAATACCAGTGCACCGGGCACGCGCGAAGCGGCCTACGGCATGACCCGCGAGCGGCGCGTGCCCGCTGGGGAACTCGCCGGCAATCTCAACGGCTTCGTCAATTACGCCGTGGCTTATTACGACGCGCGCGGTGGCCGCGTGTTCCAACAGATGTGGAATACCAGCGTGGCCGGCGTCGATACGCCGCGTCGTGACCGCATGAAATTTACCCAGGGCGCCTTCGTCTACAAGCTGTTGTTCAGCGCGGCCAAACCGAGCGATTTCCCGAGTGGGCAGGACCCGCTGGCCGGCGCATTGGAAGTCAACGTGATGCCCAACAGCAGCGGTGCCGCCGCCGGCACCCCAGTGCCGGTGCGGCTGCTGCAGATCGACATCGCGGTGAAGGACGCGCGCGCCGGCGTAACCGGCTGGTACTTCCTCACGTACGTGTACGACAAGGCCCTGCCCGGCACGTCGCCGTGGCGAAAAATGGCACCGCTGGGGCTGATGTGGGGCAACGATCCCGACGGCACTCCGGTCACGCATTCTTGGATCAATCCGGCCGCGCCCGCGTACGCCCGCGCGCATGTGACGTTCAAGCATCCCGAGCCGCGCTTGAACGGCCCGGTGGACAACCCGGAGTCGGCCTGTATGAGTTGCCACACCACGGCGCAATCGCCGTCGGTGGCGGACATGTTGCCGGAAGGCAGCTGCAGCACCTTGCGCGCGAAGTGGTATCGCAATCTGGCCGGCAACGAAGCCTTCGGTCAGTTCGATCCAGCGCTGCCGGCCTGCGAAACCGCGCCGCCTGCGATCAGCATCACCGCTGCCGATTACTCGCTGCAGATGGCTTCCACCGTCTCGCGCGCGCTCGCCGGCACCCGCACCTTCAACCCGTGCACCTGGGATGAGGCCAATCCGCCGCCCCTGTCGGCGTTGCCGGATCTGCAGCCGGGTGTACGGGTGTTTGAAGCCACCCGCTAAGGCCGGAGTCCTGTCATGACCATCAACTACATTCCCAACGATCCGCGCGCCGCAGGCTTCTCGGCCATGCGTGGACAAACGCCACGACCGTCGCGTTCCACTGCGCGTGCGCACTTCGACATGCCCCGGTCGCCGCCGGAAGCGCGCTACGCCCGCGGCACGTCGCAATTCCTGCACTGGCAGGCGCGTGAAGCTGCCCTCGCCGCACTGGAGATGTTCGAGGCCGTGCGTGGTGCGCCGCTGACGCGCTGGGCGCGTGCGGTGCCGGTCAAGCGCCTGCGGCTCGATCCGGACGCCGGCGAAGACCTCAACGCGTACTACACCGGCCGCGCAGTGCAGTTCTTCCACTATCCGATCGCCGGCACCGTCATCCAGTCCGGTATCAGCACCGATGTGGTCGCGCATGAAGTCGGACACGCCTTGCTCGATGCGCTGTGGCCGGAATTGTGGGGCGCCGAATTCCTCGAAGCCGGCGCCTTCCACGAAGCCTTTGGCGACTGTGTCGCCATCCTCACCGCCCTCAATGACCGCGCCCTGCGCCGCGAGTTGGTGACCAGCGCCAAGGTCAACAAGACCAATCCGCTGGAAACCACCGCCGAAGATCTCTCCTGGGCGATCAAGCAACTGGCGCCCAACCACAACGCTTCCGTGCCGCGTCGCGCGCACAACACGCTGCGCTGGACGTTGCCGTCGTCATTGCCGACGGATGGCCCTCCCGGTGCGCTGATCGCGGAGATCCACAGCTTCGGCCAGGTATTCAGCGGATGCTTCTACGACCTGATCGGCCTGCTGTACGCCAATGCGCCGTCGAAGACCGAAACGCAACTGTGGAAGGCCGCCGAAACCGCCGCCCGCTTGCTGTTCTCGGCAGCCGAAAACGCACCGATGACGTTGCGCCTGTTCCAGTCGGTCGGTCGCACGATGGCGCAACAGGATCAGGTGATGTTCGGCGGCGCGCACTATGAGCTGATCAGCCAGGCCTTCCGCAAGCACAACATAATGCTGGGCAGTTCGGCGATGACCGCGCCACGTTCCGAACTCGCCGGCAAGACCGCCGGCCGCGGCGCGGTGAAACTAAACGCCGCCGCGAATGAAGACGCCCGCCACCGCCTCGGCGCATCCGCGGGTGCGCGCCTGGGCAAGCGCGCCGTGAAGCTGGGCGGCATGGCGATGACGGAAGTGAGCCATCGCCGTCCGATCGACCTCACTGGCATCGCCGGCTTCCTCAAAGGCGTGCGTGCGCACGGCCCGGAAGCGATCCTGGTCGGAGCCTTGCCCAGGCGCGGCGGCATCGCCGCGGTGATGAGTGCAGTGCCCGATGCCGCCGCGACTGAGCAGGAAGTGCGTGCCTTCGTCACAGGCCTCGCAGCGCGCGGGCAGATCAAGCACAACGGCGACGGCAGCACCGCGCAACGCAGCGCAGTAGCCCCGCCAGGGGACGGTGCACGCAAGACGAAGCCGACGGTCGGCTATCCGGTCACCCATCGCATCGCACAACGCGGTGGCGTGAAAACGCTAGAGCGCGCCTGCTTTGCCTGCGGCTGCGGCGTGCACCACGGCGAGGGGTCATAGCGCCGAAAAACGTTTGCGCTTGAGCGTGGGCTTGTCGCCGCTTTTGCTGGCGACGTGTGTCGCGCCCGGCGGTAGCGGGCCTTGGCCTTCGTGCAGCTGGCCGTGCTGGCGCAGGCTTTCGGCGTAGGTTGATGCTTCCGCATCGGCCGCTGGGCCGGTAGGCGGGCAGCGGGCCTTGCGCGATTTTTCAGGGGGTTTGCGCGCGGTCATGGCGGTACTTCCGATATGGCGACCATGGCCATTAGCCTAGACCAGCGCGCGTTGTGAGAGTGTCATGGCGTCAGCGGGGCCAGAGAACATCTTCAGATTCAAACGAAAATGTTCTTTGGGGCACATGGGGAGGAGCGAACAGCCCGCAGGTGATTGAGCCGTCCTTACGATAGCCAAACCCTGCCACTCGGGAGTCTTCCATTGCGCCCCTGGCAACATCAGAAAATTCCTACCCCACGACACGGCCTTCCCCTATATCGCGGACACCCACCCAGCCGAGATGATCTCCGCGCCCCGTCATGACGACGGGCGCCAACCAATAAGGAGATTGACCGTGTCCCAGAACCTCGTATCCCTCGACATCACCGACGCCCAGGTGGCCACCGCCCTCGACGCCCTGACGCACTCGAAAACGCGCTCACCGGCTTCATCTCCCTGGACAACGACGACCGCCGCAGCCTGACCAAGATGGGCCAGAAATCCGAGTTCTTCTGCCGCCAGGCCCTCAGCGTCCTCGCCCAGAACCC
>JAKFFI010000042.1:0-3983 GCA_036677085.1 Porticoccaceae bacterium | reverse complement strand
TGGGCTGCGGCCGTGATGGAGCCCAAGTCCAGCACGCGCAGGAACAGCGTGAGATCGCCCACCCGATCCATTATCAACAAACCATTGAGAGTGATTAGCCATATTCGCTGTTTTTTGTATTTAGTGGAAGTCCCAAGCTGCCAGCCAATCGAAATCCGAGCGCAGCCTTGAACGCCATCGCCTCCTCTTCCTCCAAGCGATTTCCCATCGCGCTCTATGCATTGACCGCCGGCGCTTTCGGCATCGGCACCACAGAATTCGTGATCATGGGCCTGCTGATGCAGGTCGCCAGCGACCTGCATGTCTCCATCGCCGCCGCAGGCTTGCTGATCTCCGGTTACGCGCTGGGCGTGTTCGTCGGCGCACCGCTGCTGACCGCAGCCACCAGCCGCATGCCGCGCAAGGCGGTGCTGGTGGCATTGATGGTGATCTTCACCCTGGGCAACCTGGCCTGCGCGCTCGCGCCCAACTACACGGCCCTGATGATCGCGCGCGTGATCACCTCCCTGGCGCATGGCACGTTTTTCGGCGTGGGTGCGGTGGTGGCAACCGGCTTGGTGGCGGAAGACCGCAAGGCCTCGGCGATCTCGATCATGTTCACCGGCCTGACCGTGGCGACGTTGCTGGGCGTGCCCGCGGGCGCGTGGCTGGGCCTGCATTTCGGCTGGCGCGCGACGTTCTGGGCAGTGACCGCCATCGGCGTGGTCGCCACCGTGGTGATCGCCACGCTGGTACCGAAGGACCGTGGCGATGCCGCGCCGATGGCGTTCCGCGAAGAACTGAAGGCAGTCGCGCGCCCGCAGGTGCTGCTGGGCCTGCTGATGACCGTGCTCGGTTTCGGCGGCATGTTCACCGTGTACACCTATATCCAGCCGCTGCTTACCCAGGTCGCTGGTTTCGCCGATGCAGCGGTGTCGCCGATCCTGCTGGTATTCGGCGCCGGCATGATCTTGGGCAACCTGCTGGGCGGACGCTTCGCCGATCACCGCCTGCTACCCGCCCTGCTCGGCACGTTGCTCGCATTGGTCGTGGTGATGGGCGCGATGACTTTCGTCCTGCACAGCCAGTGGGCGATGGTGCTGTTCGTAGGCCTGCTGGGCGCGGCCGCCTTCGCCACCGTGTCCCCGCTGCAACTTTGGGTCCTGCAGAAAGCCCAAGGCGCACAGAACCTGGCTTCGAGCCTGAACATCGGCGCCTTCAACCTGGGCAATGCCTTCGGTGCGTGGCTGGGCGGCGTGGTGATCCTGCATGGCCCGGGCCTGGAAGCGCTGCCATGGGTCGCGGCGCTGGTGCCCTTCTCCGCTTTCGTCGTGGCGTTGTGGGCGATTGCGCTGGAACGCCGTCGCGAGCGTTTCGCGATGGTCGAACAAACGCAATGCGCGTAATCCACTTTCCCTGACTTAAGGAGCAGCACCATGGAAACCCGCTTTCTCGGCAAGTCTGGCTTCAAAGTGCCCGTACTCGGTTTTGGTGCCGGCACCTTCGGCGGCAAAGGGCCATTGTTCAGCGCCTGGGGCAACACCGATACCGCTGAAGCCAGGCGTCTGATCGACATCAGCCTGGAAGCCGGCCTCAACTTCTTCGACACTGCCGACGTCTATTCAGATGGAGCATCGGAATCGATACTGGGTGAAGCCATCAAGGGCCGGCGCGACCAGGTGATCCTTTCCACCAAGACCGGACTGCGCGCGGGCGAGGGTCCGAACGATGCAGGCACTTCGCGCTTCCACCTGCTGCGCGCGGTGGACAAGGCGCTGCAACGGCTGGGCACCGACTACATCGATTTATTGCAGCTGCATGCCTTCGATGCGATGACGCCGGTCGAGGAAACGCTGTCGACACTCGACGGCCTGGTGCGCGCCGGCAAGGTGCGTTACCTGGGCGTCTCCAATTTCTCCGGCTGGCACCTGATGAAATCGCAGGCGGTCGCGGATCGTCACGGCTATTCGCGCTATGTCGCCAACCAGACCTACTACTCGCTGATCGGCCGCGACTACGAATGGGAGCTGATGCCACTGGGCCAGGACCAGGGCGTGGGCGCGGTGGTGTGGAGCCCGTTGGGCTGGGGCCGCCTGACCGGGAAGATACGCCGCGGCAAACCGCTGCCGGAAACCAGTCGCCTGCATGACACCGCCGCTTTTGCGCCGCCGGTGGATGACGAACGCTTGTACAACGTGATCGATGCGATGGACGTCGTCGCCGAGGAAACCGGCAAGACCATTCCGCAGATCGCCTTGAACTGGCTGCTGCAACGGCCCACCGTTTCCACCGTGCTGATCGGCGCGCGCAACGAAGAACAGCTACGCCAGAACCTGGGCGCCGTCGGCTGGAACCTTTCCTCCGAACAGGTCGCCCGGCTCGATGCCGCCAGCGCCGTCACTCCGCCGTATCCGTACTATCCATACTGGCGTGGCCAGTTCTCCGAACGCAATCCCACCCCCGTTTGAACCTGGAATCCTGCCCATGAAAGCCATTGCCCTGACCCGCTACCTGCCGATCGATGATCCCGAATCGCTGCAGGATGTGGAGCTGCTCAAACCCGTCGCCACCGGCAACGATCTCCTGGTGCGGATCGAAGCGATCTCGGTCAATCCCGTCGACACCAAGGTGCGCTCGCCGAAGCCGCAGGTAGAGGCGCAGCCGAAGGTGTTGGGTTACGACGCCGCGGGCGTGGTTGAAGCGGTGGGCGAGCACGTCACCCTGTTCCAGCCCGGCGACGAGGTCTATTACGCCGGCGACATCACTCGCCCGGGCACCAACGCGCAGTTCCATCTCGTCGACGAGCGCATCGTCGGTCGCAAGCCGATCACCCTGGATTTCGCCCAGGCGGCCGCGCTGCCGCTGACCACGATCACCGCGTGGGAACTGTTGTTCGACCGGATGCCGTTTTCCATCGATGCCGAACACAACGATCGCACCATGCTGATCATTGCTGGCGCCGGCGGCGTGGGCTCCGTCGCCATCCAGTTGGCACGGCATGCCGGCTTCACGGTGATCGCCACCGCTTCGCGAAAGGAAACCATCGACTGGTGCAAGTCGCTGGGCGCGCATCACGTCATCGACCATCGCCAGCCGCTTGCGCCGCAACTGGCGGCATTGGGATACGCGAGAGTCGACGCGGTGCTCAACCTGGCCGACACCGACCGCTATTGGGAGACCATCGGCGAAATCATCGCGCCGCAAGGCCATGTCGGCCTGATCGTCGAACCCAGCGGATTGTTGAAGATCGGCGATCCATACAAGACCAAGGCGGTGGGCATTCATTGGGAAACGATGTTCGCGCGTTCGCGCTTCAAGACACCGGACATGATCGAGCAACACCGCCTGCTCAACCGCGCCGCCAGCCTGGTCGACGCCGGCGAACTGCGCACCACGCATACCCAAACCGTGGGACCCATCAACGCCGCCAACCTGCGCGAAGCGCATCGGCGGCTGGAATCGGGCACCACCATCGGCAAACTGGTACTGGCGGGCTGGTGAACCCGGCGGGCTCACTTGCCTGCCGACGCGTTTCCCGGCATCGTGCGTGCTCCATACGGACGCGTATCCCCATGCCCTTGCCAGCCTCCGGCCAGCTCTCTCATTCTCCGGAATCGTCCTCGGAATCGCCGAACCCGTACTACCCGCACCTATTCGCGCCGCTGGACCTGGGCTTCACCAAGATCCGCAACCGGGTGCTGATGGGTTCCATCCATACCGGGCTGGAGGACCGCGCCAGCGATTTCCCCAAACTGGCCGCCTATTTCGCCGAGCGCGCCCAGGGCGGGGTGGGTCTGATGGTCACCGGCGGTTTCTCGCCGAACCTGGTCGGCTGGCTTAAACCCTTCGGCGGAAAATTGTCCTGGCCGTGGGAAGTGCGCCCGCACAAGTTCGTCACCCAGGCCGTGCACGACAACGGCAGCAAGATCTGCCTGCAGCTGCTGCACGCCGGGCGTTACGCCTACCACCCTTTCTCGGTCGCGCCGTCCAAGCTCAAGGCGCCG
>JAKFFI010000041.1:0-5060 GCA_036677085.1 Porticoccaceae bacterium | reverse complement strand
GCGCCAACCCCGCATTGCCGGGCCTGCGCAGCCTGGCGCGACGGCAGCGCATCACCCTGCTTTACGCCTTCCACGACGAGGCCCACAACCACGCGCTGCTGCTGCGCGGGTTGCTGCGGTAGCCAAGGCGCGTAACCGCGCCCAGCGCTCCAGTGCGGGCGGACTCCGCGTTGGCGCGATTCCGATACTATGCAGAGACTTGGCTCATCTCGATTCCGCCGACCGCGAACTGATGCGCACGCATCGACGCGCAGCACGCGTACCACGTGCTGTTCAGCCACGGCACCCACATCATGGTCGAGACAACCAAGGTGCGGGCGAGCGTTTCCCGAGAATCCACCACCCTCATTGGCGAGTTGAACCCGACGCGCTTCGTGGCCGGGCGGGATTTCTACATGGCATCGCATCGCGGTGGGCGCAGTGCAATCGCGGCCACCAAGCGTCCACGTCGCGAGGCGCGGCCGGATCCGCGACCCGGAGTTGCGCTTGCCGGAGGTGGCCGCGGCGTGCGTGCGCAGGCATGTGGACGCCAGCCGCTTCGGCGACCGGCGAGCATCCGGACGATGCCGGGCTCAATGCGCCCGGTAGCCGGCCTTCAGCGTGACGCCGTCGAACGAAGGATTGGCCTTCAATTTGACGTAGTAGGTGCCCGCGCGTGGAACGAGCAATCCGCAGGTTTCGTCATTGCCGGGCTTGAGCGGGCGGCAGTCGAACACGACATCGGTCGGTACGCCGCCGCGCTTGATGTACAGGTCGGCATTGCCGGTCCCGCCGGAGATCGTGAACGTCAGCTTCGTGGACCGGGCAGGCACTGCGATGTGGAAAGTGATCGAACCGTCAACCTTGCCGATCCCATCCACGGCCACGCCATTGGCCAAGGCACCGCCATCGGTGTCCCCGCCGTCGGGCAGGACCGTCTTGCCCAACTCGCCCAGGAAGGCGAGTCCCAGCTTGGCGAACTTGGCGCTGTTGGCAGCCGAATTACCCATGTTGGCCACGGTGTCGTCCGCGGAATGGATGTACGGGAAATAATCCCCGTTCTCGTCGCCAGCCTCGAACATCATCGCCGACGGATATCCCGCGCTGGCCCATGAAGCGTGGTCCGAGCATCCGTAACCGCAGGTGTAGCGCCCCCTCGTGAGGCCCAGTGGCGCAAGGTAGGCATCGAACAGGTCGCCCAGGAACTGCTTCATCCCTGCGTTCGAATAATCCGTGATCAGCTGCATGTCGACGCCGGTTCCGAGCTTGTAATTGGTCATGTCGAGTTGCAGTACCCCGACCACGTTCCGTTCGCCATCCCGGAACGCACTGGCAATGGCGTTGGATCCACGCAACCCGACCTCTTCGGCCGCGTACCCCATGAACATGACGGTGCGCCTTGGCTTCCAGTCGCCGGCCAGCGCCACCCGGAGCACTTCGGTCAGCGTGGCAATGCCGGAGGCGTCGTCGTCCGCGCCCGGCGCCACTTGCTCGTTGCCGCCGCCGCCGGCATTGATCGAATCCAGGTGCGCGCCGAGCACGACGATTTCATCGGCCAGGTCGGAGCCGGCGATGGTCAGGATCACCGATGGCTGGGTGGAGCAGTTCGTGCATGCCGTGAAGAGGGTCGTCGTGACATCGCTGCGCCCGTTCGCCAGCGCCTGCCAACGATCACGAATGGACTGCGCCGCGGCCAGGCCATGGGAACTGGCGTAATAGCGGTTGCGGTATGCGGAAAGCTGGTCCATGGTCGCCGCGATGGCGCTTTCGGCGACCTGCGGCAACCACGGATCGACCGTGGCCTGGTTGTCGATGGTGTAGGCCAGCGGGGTCGCCCGCATGGCTTGCGCCGTCTTGTCCGACCGGATGAAGTGCTCGGCCCGGGCGAGGCTGTCGAAGGCGAAGAAACCGCCGCAGCGGTTCTCGACCCGATGGATCGCCTCGGTGACGATCGGGAGCTGGTATTGCTTGATCTGGGAGAGTACCAGGCTGCGCCCGGCACCGTCCCGGCGGCTGCTGGCCTGGTGCGGGATTGCCTGGATTGCCTTGGAATAGGTATCGCGCGAGCTGACCAGGTAAACCGGCGCAAGCGGATCCTCGGCCCGCGCGGCAGCCGACCGGGCCACAGGGTCGTTCGGAAGGTCCTGCGCGGCCACTTGGCCGGCAAGCAGGGCAGCCGACATCCCCGCAACTTTGAGCACTGCCGGGAACTTCATGGCTTCTCCCCAAACTGATGGTCGCCCCGGATGCCGACGGGACATGTCGTTTCGCTCGCATGTAACGGCTACAGCCTGAAAGCAGGCAGGGCAACGCCGCTTGCCGGAATTGCCCTGCCGTCAACAATCGCTGCCACGCGACAGGACTTGATCCTGCCGCGCGGGTCCGAACTCCATCAATGCGCCAGGAACTCGCCTTTCAAGCTGACGCCATCGAACGAAGGATTGGCCTTGAGCTTGATGTAGTAGGTGCCCGGGCGCGGCACGTTCCAGCCACAGGCCTCGGCATTCCCGGCCTTGAGCGGCCGGCAATCGAAAGCCACGTCGCTCGGGGCACTGCCGCGCTTGACGTACATGTCGGCATTGCCGGTTCCGCCCGATGCGGTGAACAGCAACCTGGTCGAACCGGCGGGCACATCGAGGTGATAGGTCACCGAGCCGTCGGTCTTGGTGATACCCGTCACGGTCGTGCCATTGACCAGCGCGCCACCATCGGTATCACCGCTCGGATCGATGCCACCGGTGTAGTCGGCCTTGACGCTGAGTCCGCTGACCGGCAGATACGGCTTCACGTTAACGTAGTAGGTGCCGCCCGCCGGGGCGGCGATCACGCAACTCTCGGCATTGCCGTTGTTCAGGGAGCGGCAGTCGTATTCGCCGTATTGCGGGAAGCCATTGCTGACGTAGAGATCCGCGTCGCCGATGCCGCCGGAGAGCGTGAACGTCAGGTTGGTCGCCCCGCTGGGCACGGCAATCGTATACATGAGTTCCTTCGGCGCCGAAACGGCCTGCCCGGTCTTGGCCACGCCCTTGGTGAGCACGCCTCCATCCGTGACGCCGCCACCGCAGGCGATATCGACCCCGGCGAGCGCAGCAGTGACATCGGCCACCGTGTAGCCAAGGTCGCCAGCGGCCGTTTCCAGGGCGCAGGCAGCCTCGTAGTAGTTGGTGTCCGGGGTCCAATAGAGTCCATTGGCCTTGGCGAACACCTTGAACGCCTTCGGCGTATCCCAGCCCGCGGTATGCGCCAGCAGGAAGAACGCACGGTTGGGCGGGCCCGAGGAGTAATGCGGGTCCAGGTCGCCGGTGAAATCATTGGCGCTGTCGATCGAGACGCCGTCGTCCGAGGGGTGCTCCATGTAGCGAAGGGCCCCGGTGGGCGACTTGAAGATCTCTTCGCCGACCTTGAAGTCGTTGCTGCCCTTCCAGAAGTACTCGGTCGCTTCGCCGCCGATGTCGGAATAGGACTCGTTCAAGCCGCCCGACTGGCCGAAGTATTCGAGGCCCGAGTGCTGCTCGGTGTAGCCGTGCGAGACCTCATGCCCGGCGACGTCCGCGCTCACCAGCGGATAGAACGTGCTACCGCCGTCGCCGAAGGTCATGTACGAGCCGTTCCAGAACGCATTCTGGTACGCGGTGCCGTAATGCACGCGCATGATCAGCTGGAACGTCAGTGCGTTGGCGCCGGTATAGGCGTTGTACATGTCCTGGATGACGCTGCCGAAGTAATGGGCGTCGTTGATCGGCGAGTAGGCCCCATTGATGGTCTTGAAGGTGTTGCGCGGGCAGCTGTAGGAATAGGCGGTGGTGCTGGTGCCGGTGCTGCCGTTGAGGTTGACCGACTTAACCTCGGCGTTGTTCATGGTGCAGGTGGCGCCGCTCTGGGTCACGTCGAGGAACCCATAGATCCCGCCCGAGCCCCATTCGTATTGGCCGGTCTTGACGTTGCCGCCGGGACCAGTGCCGATTTCACTCGTCGTCAATCCTTCCCAATGCTTGAGGATGCGACCGCTATTGGCATCGACGATGACGTAAGGGCGCGTCGGGTGACCACCCTTGCTGCTGTCGGCGTACATCTCCACCACGTAGCTGAGCTTTGCGCGGCCCTTGCCATCGACGTAGATCACCTTCTGCACGTTCCTGCGCTCGATGCGCAGCGACATGACGCGGTTGCCGAAGGCAATTTTCTTGGCTGCCGACAGCGCCTGCGCAGGAGTGATTTTCGGCGAGACCGAATGGATGTCCTGGCCGAGGTCACCAATCATCCGGCCATAGAGGTTGCGCAGGGCGCCGCCCTTGCTCTCGCTGACCACGACATGTTTTCCGTAGACCGGAACGCCGCGATAAAGCTGCTGGTATCGATAATGGACATCGCCGTCGCTGTCGCGCACCACCCTCAGTTCCTTCAGGCTGGAATTGGCATCCAGGCCGAGCATCTCGGCATGCTTCAGGCGCGGCGTGGCGGGCGTGCCCATGGTCTTGCTCGCCGCTCGGTACTGGGCATTGATGAGACGGACGTCTTCCCTGTGGAGATCGACCTGGGTCGCCGCCTGGGCGGAAAAGGTCACGGATGCAATCGCTGCGGCCAGGAGGCTCACATTGATCGATGGCTTGTTGATTATCGACATCTAAATTGTCCCCATATCCAGCCGCGATCGCGGCAATCGTCAGTGCAGCGACCGTATACGACGAAACCGGACCCCCGAATCGCCACGGTGCTGATGCGTACAGTGCAGGCGTGGCCGAAGCCGGGACGGCTCCGCCATGATGCGCAGCCAGCATAATCGGGCTGAAGCATGGCTGTCCATGCGGGGAATCGAGCGCGTTTCCACCGGGGGAAGCGCCGCTGGATGAACGCAAATGAATGCGTCCTCCGGCCACCTGCCCCCCTCCCTGGCCACCCGTGCAACAGTCGAAGTACCCCCTTCGTACTGCAGCAGGCCAAAAAAGACCCCGGCGCAGGGCCGGGGTCGCAAGTCCATCAGGGGGTAATGGTCGCGGCGATCAGAAGGTGACGTTCCAGCTGTTGATGTAGCCGGTGTCGCCCGAATAGACATCCTGCACCTTCAGTTTCCAGGCACCGTT
>JAKFFI010000040.1:0-3842 GCA_036677085.1 Porticoccaceae bacterium | reverse complement strand
CCGTATCGCATCAGCGACTGGACCAGCGAGAACGCCAACCTCTACCACTCGTTGAAGATGGAAAAGACGGTGATGGGCATCCTGCTGTCGCTGATCATCGCCATGGGCGCCTTCAACCTGGTGTCCTCGCAGGTGATGCTGGTGACGGACAAACAGGCGGACATCGCCATCCTGCGCACCCTGGGCCTGACCCCGCGTGGGGTGATGCAGGTATTCATGGTGCAGGGCTCGCTGATCGGGATCATCGGCACGGTGCTGGGCGTGGTCGGTGGCGTCAGCCTGACCCTCAATCTGGAAAGCATCCTGGGTCTGATCGAATCCACCTTCAACGTCACCCTGCTGCCTTCGGATGTGTACTACATCACCGGCTTGCCGTACGACCTGCAGAGCAGCGATGTGGCGATGATCGCCATGATCGCCTTGGTCATGAGTTTCCTGGCCACGCTATACCCGGCGTGGCGAGCAGCGAGGACGGATCCGGCGGAGGCGCTGCGCTATGAATGATCCGGTGTCGGCAAGCACGGTGATCCAGTGCGAGAAACTGGCCAAGACCTATGCCGAGGGCAAGTTGAGGACGCCGGTGTTCGACGGACTCGACCTGGCCGTGCACGCCGGCGAGACGGTCGCGATCGTCGGCGCTTCGGGCGCCGGCAAGAGCACCCTGTTGCACCTGCTCGGAGGCCTGGATACGCCGACTGCCGGCGAGGTGTTCGTCTCCGGGCAGAAGATGTCGGCGCTTTCCAATGCCGCGCGTGGGCAGTTGCGCAACCGCGCATTGGGTTTCGTGTACCAGTTCCACCACCTGCTGCCGGAGTTCACTGCGTTGGAAAACGTGATGATGCCGGTGATGCTGGGTGGGGTGGATGCGACTGCGGCCGCGCACCGCGCCAAGACGCTATTGGAACAGGTAGGGTTGGGTCATCGCATCGCGCACAAACCCGGCGAACTTTCCGGCGGCGAACGCCAGCGCGCCGCTGTCGCCCGAGCACTGGTCAACCAGCCCGCCTGCGTCCTCGGCGATGAGCCCACCGGCAACCTGGACGAGAAGACGGCGGCGACGGTGTTCGAATTGATGCTGGAGCTCAACCGTGCGCAGAAGACCAGCCTGATCCTGGTGACCCACGACCGCCGCTTGGCGCGCAAGCTGGACCGGGTGCTGGAGCTGCATGAAGGGAAGTTGCGGGAGTTGGCCGCGGCGGAAGCCTGAACCGACGGATTCATGCCGGCCGGATGTGCGGGCGCTACCAAAGCGCCCCTCCACCGGACTTTTCCTATGCGACAACAGCGTTTCGGCTGATGGTGGCGATCATCCATGCCTCGCATATTGAGGGAGATGACATCGACTACGGATCGGACCATGCCCCAGGGCAACGGAACTGCCGCAACACCCTTCGGCGCGGCCAGCGCGACCGCATTGCTTGCGGGAATCGGGGCCTGCCTGTTGCTGCCCGCACTGCCGCCGTGGCCGCTGCTGGCCTTGCTGCTCGCGTTCGGCATGGGCTGGTGGTGGCGCGGATCGCGTGTGCGCTGGTCGGGCCCCTTGCTGGCCGGATTCGGTTGGGCAGGATTGCAGGCGGCGATGGTGCTGTCCGCGCAATTGCCGCCGGCTTGGGAGAAACGCGATCTCGCTGTCGAAGGCCACATCGTCGATCTGCCGGAAGCCGAGGCGCGGCGTACCCGCTTCCAGTTCCGGGTGGATGGGGGCGACGCGCAGCCTGAGCCGCTGCGCGGCAAGTTGCTGCAACTCTCCTGGTACGACGACTACGCGGCCACGGAGCCAGGGCCGCGTACGCAACTCGAAGCGGGCGCGCGCTGGCGACTCATGGTGCGCGTGCGTGCGCCGCGTGGGCTGAGCAATCCGGGCGGTTTCGACAGCGAGCGCCATGCCCTGGTCCAACGCATCGCCGCCACGGGGTATATCCGCGAACCGGGCAAGGCGATGAAACTGGCGGCTCCTGCAGGCATCAATGCCTGGCGCGAACGCATGTCGGCGCGAATCGAAGCCGCTACCCCGGTTTCCTCCTCGCGCTACGTGCGCGCCCTGGCCCTGGGGGACACGCGTGCGCTAAGCGACCAGGACTGGCAAGTCCTGCGCGCCAGCGGGTTGACCCACCTGATCGCGATTTCCGGGTTCCATGTCGGGCTGGTGGCCGGATTCTTCGCTCTGATCGTTGCCGGCTTATGGCGGCTGTCGCCGAGGCTGGCGCAACGGCTGCCGCGGCCACAGGCGGCGGCCTTGGCCGCGTTGTCCGGCGCCTGTGTATATGCGGCGGTAGCGGGATTCGCGCTGCCCACGCTGCGCACGGTCTTGATGATCGCGGTCGTGGTTGCGGCACGGATGTGGCGGCGTCCGGTGCGCGTGGTCGATTCGCTGGCGTGGGCAGTGATCGCGTTGCTGCTCTTCGACCCCCTCTCGATCCTGTCCGCGGGCTTCTGGCTGAGCTTTGCCGGCGTGGCATGGTTGCTCTGGTGCCTGTCGCGGAACGGCCAACCGGTGTTGCGCGAGTTCCTCTCCGCGCAGGGCGTGGCGACGCTGGGACTGCTGCCATTGACTGCGGTGCTGTTCGGGCAGGCTTCGCTGGCCGGTCCGTTCTCCAATCTGGTTGCAATCCCCTGGTGGAGCCTGGTGGTCGTGCCGCTGTCACTGGTGGGTACCGCGATGGAAGCAATGCACGAAGGGTGGGGTGGCTGGGCGTGGCGTGCAGCGGCGTGGTGCTTCGACCTGGCCTGGCCGCTGTTCGCCGCGTTGGCGGAAAGCCGCTTTGCGCTTTGGTGGCTCCCGGAAGCGCGCTGGTATGCGTTGCCGCTGGCTTTGGGGGGCGCGTTCTGGCTGCTGCTGCCGAGCGGCGTGCCGGGCAAACCGCTGGCAATGTTGCTGTGGCTGCCCCTGCTTTGGCCGGATCGGGAATTGCCCCGGCAAGGCGAAGCGGAACTGGTGGTGATCGACGTGGGGCAGGGACTGTCGGTACTGGTGCGCACCCGCCACCATGCCCTGTTGTACGACGCCGGGCCCGCCGTGCGCGATGGTTTCGATGCCGGTGAACGCGCCGTGTTGCCGGCATTGCGCGCATTGGGAGTGGCGCGGCTGGACCGGGTGGTGATCAGCCATGGCGACAACGACCATGCTGGTGGCTTCGAATCGGTGCGCAGCGTGATTCCTGTGGTGCAATCGCTGACTCCCGCAGGATCGCCGGTCGCAGTGGACTCAGCTTGTGTGGCGGGACAGGCGTGGCGATGGGAAGGAGTGGTTTTCCGTTTCCTGCATCCCACGCCGCATTTCCCTTACCTGGGCAATGAAGCCAGCTGCGTGCTGCGGATCGAGACGCGCCATGGCGCTGTCCTGCTGACGGGCGATATCGGCGAGGTGATCGAACGCGAGCTGGTGCGGCGTGAACCCGCCGGTATCCGCGCCGACGTGGTCCTGGCTGCTCACCACGGCAGCGGCGGCTCTTCCGATCCTGGTTTCGTCGCCGCGACCGGCGCACGCCTGGCTTTGGTATCGGCCGGCTACGGCAATCGTTTCGGCCATCCCCGGCCGGACGCCCTCTTACGGTGGCGGCGCGGTGGCGCCGAAGTGCTGAACACCGCCGACAGCGGCGCGATCCGTGTCTGGCTGGCCGCGGAAGGCCCGCAGGTACGCGAACGGCGCCACGCCCGGGCTTGGTTGTGGGACGCAGTGCGGCTGCAGCAGGCGGCTAGGCTATCCTATCGGCCTGTAGACGAACGGCCGCAGGTGCCGGAGGACTGAACGTGCTGGAATTGGTCAAGGCTGGCGGCTGGCCCATGATTCCCCTGCTGCTGCTGGCCGTGGTGGCGCTGGCCATCGTGGTGGAGCGGTTCTG
>JAKFFI010000039.1:0-3527 GCA_036677085.1 Porticoccaceae bacterium | reverse complement strand
CCGAGCGGCGCGGTCAGCGGCGACAGCAGCTCGCCGATGGGGCCGATGAAATGTTCGTGGCCCCAGGTCACGTAGTCGCCGCCCAGCACGATCAGATCGGGCTTCTGCTCCAGTGTCACGGCCACGGCGCGCGCCACATCATCGGCGTCGACGATGGGGCTGAGGTGGAGGTCGGTGAGGAGAGCGACGCGGAGGCCGACGAACGCGTCGGGAAGTCCCGTCACGCCGAGCGAGGCTTCGGTGACCGTGATGCGATGGCGCTCGTTGGCGTAGCCGTGCACGCCGCCGCCGACGAACACGCCTGCGCCCGCCGCGGCCAGCATTTTTGTCACGTCGCGCCGGGAGATGCCGCCGCGCGGCGCTGCTGGGGGCATGGGATTCATAGTAGCAGGGCGGCCGCGCCGGCATCCCCGGCGGTATAGTAACAACCGCCTGCGGCATCCCGATGACTATCGACGAACAGCTTGCCTATCTCACCAAAGGAGCGGTTGATGTGGTCCGGCGCGACGAGCTGCGCAAGAAGCTCGAGCGCGCGGCGACGACAGCGACGCCGCTGACGGTCAAGGTCGGATTCGATCCGACGGCGCCCGATCTGCACCTCGGACACACGGTGCTCATCCGCAAGATGAAGCACTTTCAGGATCTCGGCCACCGCGTGGTGTTTCTGATCGGCGATTTCACCGGGCTCATCGGCGATCCCACCGGACGATCAAAGACGCGGCCGCCGCTCACGCGCGACGCGATCGAGGCCAACGCCGACACCTATCGCACGCAGGTGTTCAAGCTGCTCGATCCAGAAAAGACCGTTGTGGACTTCAACAGCCGCTGGCTGGGCGCGCTCGGCAGCGAAGGGTGGATTCGTCTTGCTGCGCGCTACAACGTGGCGCAGATGCTGGAGCGGCGCGACTTCAAGCAGCGGTACGAGCAGGGCAAGCCGATCGCGCTGCACGAGTTTCTCTATCCGCTCGGGCAGGGGTATGACTCGGTGCATCTGAAGGCCGACGTGGAGCTTGGCGGCACCGATCAGCTGTTCAACCTGAACGTCGGGCGCGATCTGATGCCCGGCTACGGCCTCGAGGCGCAGGTGGTGATGACCACGCCGCTGCTCGAGGGGCTCGACGGCGTCGAGAAGATGTCGAAGAGCATGCACAACTACGTTGGTGTCAACGACGCGCCCGACGAGATGTTCGGCAAGATCATGTCGGTGTCCGACGCGCTGATGTGGAAGTACTACCTGCTGCTGACCGACGCCACCGAGGCGCAGATTGCCGCCATGCAGGCGCAGACAACGACGGGGGAGCTGCATCCGAAGACGGCGAAGCAGGATCTGGCGCAGCGGATCGTGGCGGATTTCCACTCGGCGGCGGCGGCCGCGGCCGCGCGCGAGACCTTCGATCGCCGCTTCAGCAAGGGCGAGATTGACGCAGGGGCGGTGGAGGAGCGGCGCGTGGTGGTGCCGGCCGATGGTCTGGCGATCGCGAAGATTGTGGCCGAGTGCGGCCTGGCCGGGTCGGCGAGTGAGGCCACGCGCAAGGTGCAGCAGGGCGGCGTGCGCATCGATGGCGAGAAGGTGAGCGATCCGCGCCACCGCGTGGCGCGTGGCGCCGCGCCGTTTCTGCTGCAGGCCGGGCGCAAGGTCGTGCGCGTGGTGCCTGCCGAAGACTGAGGACCCGCCGGCTATCCCTTCTTCTTGCGTTTGCGCCGCGGGACGCGTCCCTGTGCGGCCAGCTGCCAGTCTTTCAATGCGGTCGCGAGTTTTTCCTGTGCGTCGCGCACGAGCGCGAAGTGGCGGCGCGACGCGTCGTAGCCGCGGGTGGCTCGCCTGGCGCCGAAGAGATCGGCGACGTCGGCGTTGAGCGCGGTGGCGATGGCGGCCACCGACTCGACGCTGGGGTTGCCGAGGCCGCGTTCGACTTCGCCGATGAACTTGTGGCTGAGGCCGGCCTTTTCCCCCAGCGTTTCCTGGGTGAGCTTGCGCTGCACGCGCAGATCTCGGATGTTGGCGCCGAGCCGTGCGCGCACCTCGTCGCGGGAATCGCCGTGAAGCATGTGGGGCGATTATTCCGAGGGTGCCGCGTGGCGGGAACACGGTAAAGGTGCTGAGTCGGATCGTGATGGCACGTATAGGTGTCATGCCGCCGAGCTGGTCGCGGGATGGATTGAAAAAACTGCAACCGGTACGTTGACAGGGTCTGTGGGTACGCGTAATATCGGTGGTCCGGGGGCATGAAAGTCGCCTCACAGAGCAAGGCCAATCCCGACAACTGGTCGTGGAACAACAGGGCTGGTAGAGCGCTGGGCCGTGGCATCTGGGGGGTTGACAAGAAATCGCTGCCGTCGTAAGATTGTAAGGTTCCCCCAACGAAGGTTGGGGTGGACAGTAAGACCTGGTTCTTTGAAAACTGGATAGAACGCAGACAGCACAGCCCGTCGAAGTATCAGCAGGGTGGGCGTGAGGCGACGAGCCTTACGGAACCATCCAACTTTCGACAGACAACAACGCAAGAGCAGATCATAAAAGCTCCTTGTGTTAGCGAGTTGCTTGTCCGCCGTCGCCCGCAAGGGCGAAGGTGGATGACGACAAATTTAACATGAGAGTTTGATCCTGGCTCAGAATCAACGCTGGCGGCGTGCCTAACACATGCAAGTCGAACGCGAAAGCCCCGCAAGGGGTGAGTAGAGTGGCAAACGGGTGAGTAACGCGTGGGTGATCTGCCTCTGAGTGGGGGATAACCTTCCGAAAGGAGGGCTAATACCGCATGACATTGCGCTTTTAGACGAGCGCGTATCAAAGCTGGAACCGCAAGGTCTGGCGCTTGGAGAGGAGCCCGCGTCCGATTAGCTAGTTGGTGAGGTAATGGCTCACCAAGGCGACGATCGGTAGCCGGCCTGAGAGGGCGGACGGCCACACTGGGACTGAGACACGGCCCAGACTCCTACGGGAGGCAGCAGTGGGGAATTGTTCGCAATGGGCGCAAGCCTGACGACGCAACGCCGCGTGGAGGATGAAGAATTTCGGTTCGTAAACTCCTGTCGAGCGGGACGAAAGATGCGCGGGTTAATACCCCGCGCAAGTGACGGTACCGCTAAAGGAAGCCCCGGCTAACTCCGTGCCAGCAGCCGCGGTAATACGGGGGGGGCAAGCGTTGTTCGGAATTACTGGGCGTAAAGGGCTCGTAGGCGGCCAACTAAGTCACACGTGAAATCCCTCGGCTCAACCGGGGAACTGCGTGTGAGACTGGATGGCTTGAGTTTGGGAGAGGAATGCGGAATTCCAGGTGTAGCGGTGAAATGCGTAGATATCTGGAGGAACACCGGTGGCGAAGGCGGCATTCTGGACCAACACTGACGCTGAGGAGCGAAAGCCAGGGGAGCAAACGGGATTAGATACCCCGGTAGTCCTGGCCCTAAACGATGAATACTTGGTGTGGCGGGTATCGATCCCTGCCGTGCCGAAGCTAACGCATTAAGTATTCCGCCTGGGGAGTACGGTCGCAAGGCTGAAACTCAAAGGAATTGACGGGGGC
>JAKFFI010000038.1:0-35590 GCA_036677085.1 Porticoccaceae bacterium | reverse complement strand
GCCCATCGACGGTTTTCAAGACCGTTGCATTCAACCGCTCTGCCACCCTTCCTGCACGATTTCTCGGGCGCGGTACCGTCAATCACCCGGTACCACCCCCAGCGGGGCGGCCATTATACCGTCCGCGAGAAGTCGGACAAGGTGCGCATCGGCGCTGTGCCGATCGGTTCGGCGCCATTCAGCGCGCGATCATGTCCCGTTCCAGATACACGGGGTCGTATTCGAAAATCCGCTGGCGGTTGGGCAGCAGCAGCTCGTCGCGCTTGCCCGTGTAGCCCTGCCGTGAAAGGAGATCGCGGATCAACTCGAGGCGCGCCTTGCGCTTGTGGTCGGCACGCACCACCACCCAGGGCGCCAGCGGGTGGTGGGTGCGCGCCAGCATGGCGTTGCGCGCCACACTGTAGTCGTCCCAGCGCTGCTGGGCGCTGTCGTCGATGGGGCTGCGTTTCCACTGCTTGAGCGGATCGGTGATGCGCTCCTCCAGGCGCTCGCGCTGGGTATCCCGCTCGATGTCGAGGTAATACTTGAGTAACTGGATGCCCGACCGCACCAGCATGGACTCGAATTCGATCACGGTATCCATGAACTGGCGGTAGTCTTCGTCGGTGCAGAAGCCCATGACCCGCTCGACCCCGGCGCGGTTGTACCAACTGCGGTTGAACAGCACCAGCTCGCCAGCGGCGGGCAGGTGCTGCACATAGCGCTGGAAATACCAGCTGCTGCATTCGCGGTCGGATGGCTTGCTGAGTGCGACAACCCGGGTTTCGCGCGGGCTGAGATGCTCCACGACGCATTTGATGGTGCCGTCCTTGCCGGCGGCGTCGCGGCCCTCCAGGATCACCAGGAGTTTCTGGCCCGACGCGATGAGCTCGCGCTGGTATTTGACCAGCTCGATCTGTAGTTCGCGTAATTCGTTCTGGAAGGATTTGTCGTCGCTGGACATTGTTGGCTACCTCTTTACTCTGCCACTGCCTGTCGTCACCCGCCCCACGGCGGGTGCCAACTGTGGCATAAATGGCGAACCCAACCAAAAGAATGGAGGCCCATCATGGCACTTGACGTCATCGGTGCCGGTTTCGGCCGCACCGGTACCTTGTCGTTGCGCGCGGCGCTGACCGATCTGGGTTTCGGCCCGGTCTATCACATGCTCGAAGTGGTGAAACAGCCCGAGATGGCCGCCGACTGGCTGCAGGCGCTGACCGACCAACAGGCGCTGACCCGCGTGCTCAACGGTTATCGCTCGGCCATAGACTGGCCGGCCTGCCATTTCTGGCGCCAGCTGATGGGGCTGTATCCGGACGCCAAGGTCATCCTGACCCTGCGCGATCCCGAGCAGTGGTATCGCAGTATCGAAGGTACGATCTACCAGGTGCTGTCCCGACCGCCACCGCCGGGAATGCCGGAAGCTCAGGCCACGATGGCGCGTCGCATCGTGCTGGAGGAAACCTTCCAGGGCCGGCTCGGCGACCGCGATCACGCCATCGGGGTATTCGAGCGCCACAACCGCGCGGTGCGCGAGACAGTTCCCGCGCACAAATTGCTGGTGTTCGATGCCCGCGAGGGCTGGGAGCCCCTGTGTGGATTCCTCGGGGTTCCGGTACCGTCGGAACCTTTTCCCAAGACCAACAGCACCGAAGAGTTTCGGGCGATGTTTGGCTCACGATGACGTATGGCTCACGATGATGTTGCGCCGATGCACGGGCCGGCCTGTGCCGGGCCGTGCGCCAATTGTCTCACCCGTCTGTCGCAATCACTCAGGTGTCGTCGGCCGCGACACCTGCCAGCGTAGCGTCGATCGCCACCGTCTCCGCGAACATCAGACGCCCGGGGCCGGGCATGGGCACCATGCCCGGCCCCGGAGCCTCGGTGCTGATCAGCTCGTATTCCTCGATCAGGAGGCGATAGCGATTGGCTGCGATCGCCTCCGCGAACTGCACACGGCCTTGCCAAAGTGCGAGATCTTCCGTTCCGGGTGCGACCGGTTCGCGATGAACTTCCACGCTGGCCACCGTGGCCGGAACCGTCTCCCAGGCAAGATCCGAATCAATGCCGGGAATCCTTGCCTGCACCTGAATCCGGAACCGCGTTGGCGGCACCGGAGGCGGCGGTCGACGGACGTGGGTGTGGTGAATGACGGCCTCGGGCCCGCGCGGGGTGATGCCGGAGACCTGCACCCGCAGGGTGCGCGCCTGCAATGGATCGGCGTGTACCAATACCGCCCGATCCGGCGTCAGTTGAGCGAAATCCGCCAGCACTGCGCGGGAGATACGCGCATCGGGGAGCGCCTCGGGCTGATAGCGCACCAGCGCGAGACGCACGAAAGGCATGTAGGTGTCGCCGTGGTCGAGGGTAAGATCGGCAAACCATAGCTTGCGTTCAGGATCGAACTGGGTTGCAAAGGCGACGACATCGACCTGGAGGTTCTCCACATCGGGCGCTGCCAGTGACACGCCGCTCGCCTGGGCGATACGGTCCGGAAAATTTCCGATCCGCGGGACGCCGCCGAGTGCGCGGGTATCCCAGATCGGATCCATCCCCCACTGGGTGAAATAGGACTTCAGCCGTTTGCGCTCGGTGTCGTCCGGCCAGGCACCGCCACTCCACAGGCTCACGCCGAGCAGTTCTCCTTCTCCCGATGAATACCACGGCCGGTGCAGGTAAACGCGCAGTCCGCCGCCGAAGCGCAGGCTGCGCTTGACACCGGTGTCGGTCTGGCGCTGCCAGGCGAAGCTGGGCACCACATAGGCGATATCCGGCGCCAGGGGTCGGCTGGAGGCGGGGATCGAGACCTCGATCGCTGCGCTGTCGCGCGTGAAACCCGGCTCGCCGTCGGCGGGCACCGGGAAACAGTCGCTGTCGCGGGAGACCGCGACCGCCCGGTAGTGCACCCGATGATGGCGGGTGTCGCCCAAGGTGTGGCGCGGCGCGGCATCCTGGTAAAAATCGAGTTGCCGATACCTGGCCGCCGGCAGGGCGCGATCCCCCGCTTTGACGAACGCGATCTGATCGTGCTCGGGGTCGTAGTAGCCCACGGCGCGGCCATGGCCCTTGGAAAAAGGCTGATCCGGGTTGGGCGGGGTTGCATCCGCAGCCAGCAGATAGCCCTCATGGGTGCTGGGCAGGTCGATCCGCTCGACGATGGCCGCCTGGGGGCTGGTGCCGGGCAGCGGCTGCGCGGGATCGTCGACGGGGTCTTCCCAGGCGGCCAGCACATCGACGCGGGCGGTGGCGACACCATGCACATGCAAGGCGCCCAGCAGATAGGCATCGCTCGCGCCGTAGTGGCGCCAGCCGGTCAGGGTGGCCAGTTCATCCCGGTCGCCGCGACCGGTGACAGGGGCCGTGAGCAGGCCATCCGAACGTTCCGAATGATCGATATCCAGGGCAGAAAAGACCGGATGTCCCAGGGGCTGGCGCAGCGCATGCACCAGTTCGAGCAGGGTCGGCGGCGTCAGCATCCAGTGCCCGCCTTCCGCCACGCGCTGCAGGATGTGCGCGGTCTCGTCCACGGCGGCGCCCGGTTGCAGCCCCGGTGGGCGCGGGCTGTGGGTGAGGCGCTCGGCGATTTCCTCCTCCAGCCAGGACCAGACACCCATGCGGGGCAGGTCGAGCGCCTCCAGATAACAGCTCGCCGCAACTACCGTGCGATGGCCTTTGGGCAGATACAGGGTCAGGGTGCGCGTGGCTGGATCCCAGTCCGGCACCTGTGCCTGCCCGTCGGCCGATTCGGCAAGACGCAGGCGCAGGCCGCGCGCCAGTTGCCAGTCGGCCGCGCCGCCAAAGCCGATCAACGTCGCCGAACCGGGGCGCGGATTGGCGGCCGGCAGAGGTGCATAGACCAGCGGTCCCGCCGGCGTGCCGGCATCGACGCGGACCAGCGTGCCCGAGGGCGTGCCGGGAAGATCCCGCAGCGCGACGCCGCGCGCCAACGGGTCCGGCAGATAGGGCAAAACCAGGGGTGAGTCACCCGCGATCAGCGGAAAGGTTTTCTCCTGTCCCGCGACTTCGTGGGTTTCCTGCGGCAGTTCGCCGGCATCGCGTTCGCCGATCAGTTGCCAGGTTGCCGCGTCGCCGCGCAGCTTGCCGCTGGCGTCGTCGAACATACCCAGGCGCTCGCCCAGTTCCACGCTGGTGCGCGGCGGCAGCAGGTGGCGGCTGGCGGCGCTGGTGTCGGCCGCCCGCTGGTCTTCGGCCGTCGCGATGTTGTCGGTACGGATCACCAGACGCAGCAGGGTGGAACCCGGTCCCAGAATGGCGGCCGCGTCATCCACGACGACCTGTGGCGGCGGTATCGGCTCGAAACGCCGATACGCAAAGCCATCCTGGGCTGCGTTGGGCAAGCCAAACACGGCGGACAGGAGGTCGGTCAGGGGATCGTTCAGCGGCGGGCTGAGGCCGGCAAGATTCACCAGGCGCACGCGCACCCGGTAGCGGCGACCAAAACGCAGGCTCGGCAGACTGCCGGGAAGGACACGGTGCTGCACTTCGATATCGAAGGGTGCCTGCGGTTTGTCCGCAAGCGCGACCGGATCGCGCTCCTGGGGCGCAACCGGTAGCGACAGGTCCGGACGCGGCGCCGACAGGCTCCAGCCCGACCAGCGCGCCAGCGCCTCGTGCAGATAAAAATGCGCTTCGCCCGGGTCGGTGCCGGGCGCGGGACGGGTCGCGGCACTTTCCATCCAGCCTTCTTCGAGATCCGCATCGAAACCTTCGCTGACCGGATCGAAATCGAGTTCGCCGATGCGGTACTTGGCGCTGCGCGCATGCAGGGAATGCCAGCGTTCGCTGTGATCGTCCCACACATCCAGACGCAGCCCGCGCACCAGATCCTCGCTGTGCAGATCGACCGGATTGCCCTGCTCGAACGCCGTGTTGAGCGCCTTGCCCTGTTGCAAACTGTCGATCCAGGCCGCGGCGCGGGCGTCCGCGTAAAGCGTGAACCCGCCGGAGCGCAGCGCCGGCAGCGTGGCGCTCGGGTCGTACACCTCCGGATGCGCGGCGAACGCCGGAGGCAATCCGCCGGTGCGCGGATGCAGACTTTCGGCGAGGACAATGTTCTTGTGCAGGCCGCCGTCCACATCGACCTGAGCGAGACCGAAACGCAGCGCATCCAGCACCGCGACGCCGAATAGCCCACGCCCCAGGCCGCTGCGCGGCGCGGCCCCGAACAGCCAGTTCTGGCCGTTGGCCACCGGGAGCAGGAAATACGCGGTACGCACCGGGTTCAGGGTGACCGGTGTGCGCAGGTCCAGACTGAAACCCGTGATCGACAGAAATAGCGCTGTGTTGCCGGTGGCGCCGAGGTCCGCCCTTGGCACACGAAAGTCGAAAACGAGCCCCAGCGCGCGCTGTAACGCCGGATAGCTGCCCAGTGCCGACAGCGCCTGGTGAAAATCGAGCGCGGCGTCCGGATCCGGCAGCAGCGGGCCGTTGGGATCTCCCGGCGCTTTGCCTTCGGCATAGCTTGGCGTGGGCATGCGGCTGTAGCTGGCAAAACGCTCGGCTACCTGGTTTCTCTGGGCGGCATTCCAGTGGGCGACATCCGTGGCCGGATAGGCGCCTTCGGCGTCCAGGCGCGCCGTGCCACGAAATGCCGCCAGACTGGCCGGGTCGCGTTCCTGCAAGCTCTGGCGGCGATTGCGGACGCGCAGCTCACGGGCGTTTTTCTCGTCCCAGTGCACGGCAACGCCGTCGAGCAGGTCGGCGAGCACACCGCGATTGCCCAGGTCGTGCTTGCGCGGGCCGCCGTCGGCAGCGGGCAGCGCCAGGTCGACGCTGGCGCGCCGGTACACCGATTTCAGCAGACTCAGCCCGTCGCGCATGGAGTGGCTCAGCACGCCCTCACCGGCACGCTCGGCATGATCATCGAAGCGGTGGCTGCGCACCGGCGTGTCTTTGTGAAACAGGCGGCTCCAAAGCGTGGGGCGCAGCACGTCGGTGTTCACCACCAGCTCGCTGCTGTGACCGCCCGCCAAGAGTTTCAGGCGCAGCCCCTGTTCGACCAGGCGCCCGGTCCAGTCCAGCCAGTCGGGGAATTGACCGAGATTCTGGCCGCCGCGCAGCCGGGGTGATACCACGACGGACAATTCGACGACGTCGCCATGGGCTGCACCGTCGCGTGGGACTACCGTAAGGATCAGTGATTGTTCGGTGGCCATGATGTTCCTCTCAGGCGAAGGCGCTGGTGTAGTCCTGCCAGCGCTGGGCGGTATCGAAGGTCTGCAGGAACAGCGGATCGCCGGAACCGCCAAACGCCCGTTCCACCGTCAGATCCACGGATACACTGAAAAACAGCACCTCGACCTGCACCGTCAGGGTGGCGCGGCCATAGGCTTTGTCAGTACCGCTGTCGTAGGTGAAGCTCAGGTTGAACTCGAGCGAGATGCGGATCAGGCCCAGCACCGACAGCCGGCCGCCGAGGCGCAGATAGCCGGTCAGGCGGCACAGCTCATTACCGTCGCTGTCCTTCTGGATGGCGAAATAAATGCCGGCCATGGCGTGGACTTCGCCACTTGCCACGCCCAGGTTGAGGCCGAAAGCGGCGCCGAATTCCAGCGCGGCTTCCAGTTGCCGCATGCCGGCGGTGTCGAGTTGCAAATGGAAGAAGCCACCGCCGGCAAAAAACGCCACCCGTAGCTGAAACGGATTGGCCCGTTCCGACACGTTGAAATCAAACAGCGGCTTGCCATCCAGAAACGGCAGGGTCAGGGCCGCGCCCAGGCTCACGTCCTTGAGAGCGAATACGCCGATCTCCAGCGGCGGCAGCGCAATGGCAAAGCCCGCGCGCACACCGGTGCCGATCAATTCGATGCTCGCGCCCTTACCGAACAGGCCGGGCGGAATGGCCTTGCGCAGCTCCTCGACAAATTGCAGATCGCCCGTGAAAGACAGGGGATGATCGTCATGCAATGCCACACTGACATCGGGCTTGGCGCCATTGATGCTCGCAAATCCGAAGCGGACGAAGTGCAGCGTCACCGAACTCAAAATCTCGATATCGAAGTCGGTCAGACTGCCCTTGAACTCGGATCGCGGCGGAGTGGCACCGGTCAGCGGGCTCTCGATGCGGCTATCGATCTTCAGTGCCGAGATTACCGTTCCCGGTGGTGATTCCTTGGGAAGGAACTTCGCGATACCCAGATCGATTTTTCGGACAGCGGGCTGCCAGTGCAATGAAGTGACCAGAGTATTCCCGACGCGCTCGCTCCTGAGCATCGGCGCCTGTTTGGCGAGTCCACCCGCGGCAAGGAGAAGGTCAAGCAGATCAAAGGTTCCAAACAGCCGCGGCGCGCCCTTGGGAAAATATGCCGCCGGATCGAACTCATCGGCGCGCGCCTTGGCCACATCGCCCGCCACCGGGCCCTGCTGGTCGGACAGCGCGGTAATGGTCTGATTGGGTGTCGCGATGCCGCCGGCCTGATCGGCGCGAAACGCGAGCGGCTGCGGCGTGATCAGGGTGGCGAACACGCCGGTGCGGTTGGCGGCATCGTAGCCGTTGCTGGTGTAGGTGGTGTCGTAGGCAATCTCGGCCGGTGCGCTGTTGCCCAGTAAATCCTCCAGTTGCGATATGTGCACGGCGGCGCTGTGCAGTGCCGGCTTCGCGCCACTCGGATCGGCATCGAACAACAGGACCTGGCTGGCGAGCAGCGCGTTTTCGGTGCCGCGCAGGGGTGTATAGGCGATCTTGTGACCCAGCGCGTCGGCGCCTCTTTGCGCATCGGAGTTGTACAGACCAGCAATATTTCCGATGCGGTCATCGACATCCGTGATCGAGGCGAACACCAGTGGCATGGTGAAATCCACCGCGCGGCCGGCCTGATCGGTACCTACGGCGTGGAAATGGAATTTCTGGCGTTGCGCGCCGGGCCCGACTTCTACCCAGAACGTGCGGTGAAACGGCGCGTTCACCACCGGTTCGGCCAGATCCGGCGTAACCAGCGTGGTTAGCCGCACGCGGGTGAAGGGGTTGTTGCGCCGGTCGAGGGTTTTTTCCGGCTCGCGCACGACGATGAACATGCGCTGCACCAGACAGGCCACGACCAGTCCGCTGGCGGAGTCGCGGCGAAATTCGCGCTCGGTGATCTTGATCAGCGCGGCGCGGTGGCGAAACGGCCACAGCTCGCCTTCGTAAACCACCCGCACATAGTGATCGCGGCCCTGGGTGGCGACGTGCACCCACTCGGACAGATCCAGTGCGCTGCCGGAAGCCACAGGCGCCGCAGGCACGAACATTTCCAGCAGCCGATCCGACACTTTGTCCGCGCGCAGGGCAGGCGCCGGGGCGCGGCGGGCGATCGGCGCCAACACATCCGTCCAGTGGTGATCGCGCAGGACGTCGATCGCCTCAAACCGCCGGGACGGCTTGGCCGGTCTGGGAGGCTCCCACCTCCCGCGTGATTTCAGCCACCCGCCCAGCGGTGACAGCATCAGTTGCCGGGCGTGGAAAGGTAAGGGCAAATAGGGCGCCGGGGTCCGTCGCCAGGGACGCAGATCACGCAGATATCCCGTTGCCCGATCGAATGCGGCGAAGGTCCTGGGCGCCAGGTCCGGATTGGTTTCGTAACCGTGAAAGGCCGAGGTGAGGATCACCAATTGGCGGCGATCATCGGGAGCAAGGGCGGTGCGGCCGATGCCGGGCGTATTCGAAATGTCGTGCTGTTTACTGATTGGGTCGGTTGACCACAGGGCGCGCAGCGGCGCGGTGTGATCCGCATCGAGCTCCGCAATTTTCCCGTCGGGGCCACGCAGCGCCAGTCGAGTGTGCCACAGCTCGCTGCGGCCGGCATGGGTCGCCGGGGACAGACGGTGTTGCCAGACGCCTGTACTGCCGGGAGAAATGAGCAGTGCATAGGGCAGTTCCAGCACCGTCTGGTGTGCGTCCGGCGCGCTCAGGGCCGGGGCGGCGGCGCGTTCGGCGGCCGTCGCCTGCTCGCCCAGTGCTGCAATGGGATGCAGGCGCGGCACCAGCGCGCTCCAGTCGAGCAGACCCTCGGTGGTGTAGGGAATGCGGTGGCCGTTGGGCACTTCGAATACCAGCCGACTCGACCGGGCGATCCGCGTCTTGAAGTGGCCGGGCGCGGGGCGCGTCTCATCGGGCGTGCCCGGTGGTTCCGGAGGCGGCCGGTTCGGGTCCGGGTCGCCGGTGAAGGGCGGCGTTTCGAACACCGCTTCTTCGGCGATATGCTGGGGCGGAAATATCACCATCAGCAAGCCGGGCCGCTGCGGATCGTCCACGACCAGAGCCGGGATCGGTCCCTGTCCGTCGACCGATGCAGCGGCGCCGTCGCCAAGGTCCGCATCGAGACGCAGATTATCGGTTTCGATCCACAGATTCAGCAGGTCGTCCGGCCGAATCAGGTGTTGCAGAAGATTCATGGCGATCCCTTCCCGATGTGGACAAACGTCAATGCGAGGGGCAAACCCGGTCGGCGACCATTCGGCGACAGTGTCTGTCCCTCGCGCTTTCTTCGGTTGACGAGCTTTACACCTCAGCCCTTGGCCAGCACAAACGCGCGCACCGCACTGGCGTCGTAGCCCAGTTCGCTATTCCAGCCATCGGTAGCCAGCGAGTCCACATACAGATTCTCGCTGAACCCGGCGACTGTGCAGCCGTCGATGAGGCAACCCTCCAGCAGGTTGTCGTTGAGCAAGTTGTAGACACCGATGCTCAACGGACTGCTGCTACCGGCAACCGGTGTCCAGCCTTCACTGTGGACCGGGGCCGTCCCGCGCACCACGCCGAACGCGTATTGCGCGAATCCATGCGGGTGCAGGGCGCGCCAGCCGAGAGTGACGCTGTCGCTGGGCTGATAGTGGAGTACGCCGCAGCAGGGGTCGGCTTCCGCAGCGCCGATGGTGGGCGGCGCGATGTCCGCGAAACAGTGGTTGTTGTCGATGTGCAGGGTGACGATCATGCGGTTGCCGCTGACCAGACCCAGGTCGGACGCGTCCACCGTGTGGATGGTGCCGGAACTATCGGGGTCGGTGGGCACCGCGTAGACGATGCCGAGCGCGGCGATATCGACCGGCTGACCCTTGGCGTCGAACAGATCTACCGCAAACTGGTATTTGCCGCTGGTGTCGGTGCCCACCAATGCCCCGGCCGGGCTGTAGGTCATGCCGGGGGCAATGCTTGGAGTGGGTATTTTGGCGCTGGCAAAGTGCTGCTGAATTTCGGCGATATCCGGCGGCGTATCCCAGACTCCGGCGGGAGCGACGGAGGGGAAGGGGATCCTGAACAGATTGGGAATCTTGTGCCCCGCCCCATCGTCCGCTTCCACCGGGCCCAGTGTGTGCGGTGACCAGACCGGCATGTCGCCGGTGGGCGTGGGTACGTCGTGGCGATAGTAGTGGTGAATCTCCCCGGTCAGCGGAAGGAAGGTTCCGCTCGAACCCCGACGCCATGACATCTGATAGTAGACCACGCCGGCGGCTTCCAGGGCGTTGGAAAATTCCAGGCGTGGCAATAGCATCCCGCCCCAGGGACGACCGTCCTGGGTCAGACCCAGGTTGTCGGCCGTGACGCTGCCGACGAGGTCCTTCGCCGTACCATAGATATTGTTCAGTCCGCGTGCGCCGATCGCCAGAAACGCCACCCAGCGGTTCTTCCCAGGGGGGCCGATTACCGGCGGGCAGGGCGCGCAGGTATGCGCCCAGGGACTTGTGGTGTAGAGATTGACTTCGGTGCCGCAGCGGTAATTCCACCAGGTGTGGCAGGCGATGGGCGTCGGCGCATGGATGTAGACGTCGAGCCAGCCGAACAATTTCTGTTTGGCCTTGAAATACAGATCGGGCTGGTCGGGGTTATTGCAGCCATTGAAGAACAGCGTTTGAAAATGCCCGCAGTCGTCGGTCTTGGCGGTGGCCACCCGCTGCATGGTGACGAAACGCGGGTAGTAGAGGCACAGCAGGGGCCGAATCAGCTCGGCGTGGTCGATCAGCGCCTGTTGAAATTGCAGGCGGCTGCCCACCTCGGCGCTGTAACGCAGCGCCGAGGCTTGGGGCAGGGCTGCCAATGCGTGCGCTGCCTCGGGTGCCGCCGCGGACGTGGGCAGTTGGCGCAGTTGCCGTTGCACCGGCGCCATCGCAGAGCGCGCAAACGGAGCCGGATCGGGTCCGGGAATCGGGTCTGGAATGGGAATCGGCCGCAGGATGATGTCGCGCAGCCGGTCGATGTCCAGGTCCGGTAGCTTGGGCAGGATGATCCACAGGGGATCGACTTCGTAGACCTCGACGGTGGCGTCGCATACCGGATAATTTTCGTAAATCCCGCCGATCAGCACACGCTTGTACAGGTTGCCGCGCACGATGCAGGCGCTTTTGAGCCAGCAACGCCAGATGTCGGGATAGATGGTGAACGGCAGTTCGTGGCGCAGATTGTTCGGATCGATCCGCAAAAACTGCTCCTGGGCGCCGCGGCGGAGCAGTTCGCTCAACTCGGCTTGCCGTTCCTCCATGCGCGGTCCCGCCACGACGCGCAGTCGGGCGACGGCAGCGGGCGGCTCGAGGTTGAGCAGGGTTTCCTTTTCGCCCGCCGGCGCGGACGTCAGCAGGGTGCCTTCAGAAGAAAATACGTAAACGGCAAGTTGGGGCGGCTTGTCGCCGGGTTGGAGATCGACGAGTTGTGTCCGAACGGAGATTTGCAGCGAATTCTTGGTGGATCCAGCCATGATCGACTCCTGTCTTTCTGGTGGTGCTCGATGGATGCGGTGCGGGTCACCGGCTACTCATGGGCGTCCGTTTGCCCGCGTAGTTGTATCGTTCTGACGCATGGATTCTCACTGTCTGCCGATGAGTATGCTTCGCGTCGCGTTTGATTCGGCAGGCTGGTTCCGTGAAGTTGCGCAATAGGCGGGATAGTTCATGTGACCGGCATCACAGTTTGGCGCTGCCAGCCAGATGCGAGCGCTGGAAAAGGGGGCGGCGGGAGTGCGCGGAAACCCGGGGCGGCGAGTGGGCTCAGCAGCAACCGCCGCCGGTACCGCCGTCGTAAGGATCGATCCAATGGGGTAGATTCAGCATCAGGCCGCGTTCCGCCGCCAGGCGCAGCACCGCGCGCGGATCGATCACCCGGGGTCCGGTGCGGGTGACGGTGAGGGTGGCGCGCTGGCCTGGGGCGAGCGCTCGTTCGCGATCGCCATCGAAAGCGAGAATGCCGGGACCTTCCACAACGGTCGGCTTTTCCAGGGGCAGGCGCGTCGCACCGCGCACATGAGCGGAGCGGAACAGCCCCGGGGAGACCGGTGCCCGCAGCAGTTGACCGCCTTCATCGTGACCGCAGAAATCCACCCGCACGCCCCAGTCGTCCGCGAACCCGGCGGGGCACAACAGCCCGCCCAAGGGGGACATGCCGACCGCATCGGGTTCGGCGCGGGTGAGCACCAGGGTTTTAATGAATTGAGGTTCGAACGGCCCGAGATTGCCGATCCGATCGCCCTGCAGAAACAGCGCGTCGACCAGCGCCAGATCGGGCGCTTCGCCCTCGATCTGGAGATTGACGATCTTGGCGCGGGGCGCAGCGGCATCGGGCGCGATACGGCCGGCGGCGATCAGACCCGCGGCCAGACCCGCGATGGTGGGTTCGATCCAGAGTGGAAAGACATTATTGGTGCCGGTCGACAGCGGCATCAGCACGGCGTCCGGCCAGGCCTTGGTGACGGCGCGGCTGGTGCCGTCGCCGCCCAACACCACGAGCACCCGGACGCCTTGCTCGCGCATGGCGAGAACGGCGGCGTGCGTATCTTTCGCGCTGTGGGTGATGGGGGTGCGGACTTCCTCGATTTTCGCGCCGATCTGCAAGTGCTCGACCGCACTGATGGCGAGGCGGCGCGGCTCCCAGGGCACCAGGATGCGCTCGCAGCCGGCGGCCACGGCACCCACCACGATGCGCGCGATCTGGTTGCGCTTGCTCTCGTGGCTCACGGTATCGGCGCGCGCGGTGAGGCGGCGACTGTCGCGGCCGGAGAGGGGATTGACGATGATGCCGAGGCCGCCCATGGATGAGTCCCTGTGTAGGAAGCGACGCATTATATCGACGCGCGGCTCGGGGTCACGGCTGGCCACCCAAGGAGCGCCTATTGCAGATTGGCGCACTCCAGACAGTGCAGGAACACGCCGTGTCGGGAGGCGGTCATCCAGTCGCTGGCGGCGCCCCGGTCGAGCAGGCGCAGCAACTCGCCGACGCGGGCGGTGAGCGATGCCGCGGGCACCGGGATCCGGGCTTCCGGCAAGCGTCCGCTCTCCATGAGTTGGCGCAGGAACCGCTCGCGCAAATCCAGCGGTGGTTCGATCGGCACGGTCTGATAGTTTTCCACGCCGGCGCGCCGGGCGGCAGCGGCGACAGCGGCGTCCAGGCCACCCAGATGATCCACCAACCTGCGTTCCTGTGCCTGACGCCCGGTCCAGACGTGACCTTGGGCAATGCTATCGACCGCCGCGACGTCCATACTCCGACCGCTGGCGACCAGACCCACGAAACGCCGATAAATATTGTCCACGCTGCCCTGGATGAGGCGCGCGGCCTGATCGCTCAGCGGGCGGTCGATGCGCAGCGCGCCGGCCAGCGGATTGGTGCCGACGCCATCGTTATGGATGCCGATTGCGGCGAGGGTGTCCTCGAACGTGGGCACCATTCCGAATACGCCGATGGAGCCGGTGATGGTGGTGGGTTCCGCCCAGATTTCGTCGGCTTCCGCGGCAATCCAGTAGCCGCCCGAGGCGGCGACCGTGCCCATGGAGACCACCACCGGGATTCCGGCCGCCTGGGTGGCGAGGAGTTCCTGGCGAATCAGATCGGCGGCAAAGGCACTGCCGCCGGGGCTGTCGACACGCAGTACCAACGCCTTGACGACGGCTTTTTCGCGCGTCTGGCGAATCAGCCGGGCCAGGCTGTCGCCGCCAATAGCGCCAGCGTGCTGGTCGCCGTCGTACATCACCCCGCTGGCAACCAGCACGCCGATTTTCGGTTGTTCGGCGGCAGCGGGTTTGCTCAGCTTCACATGGACCAGATATTCGCGCAGGTCGACATAGCCGTAATCGCGTTCTTCGTCGCCGTCGCCGGCGAGGCCGCGCAGCCGGGCCAGCAGTTCCGGGCGGGTGCTGATGTGATCGATGAGACCGGATTGCAGGGCAAGCTGTGAACCATCGCCCTGGGCCGCGGCGAGCTTGATATCCGCCTGATTCACATAGTCGTCCACGGCCCCTGCCGCAAGGTGGCGGCGGGTCTCGATCCCGGTGCTGATCTCGCGCCAGAGTTCGGTCAGCCAGGCGGCGGTGTGCTCGCGCGAGGCATCCGACATCCCGGTGCCGATGAAGGGCTCCACCGCATCCTTGTAGGCCCCGACCCGAAAGACATGAAAATTGATGCGCAGCTTGGCGAGTGCTTCCTTGAAATACAGGTGGTAGCTGCCGAGGCCCGTGAGCAGCACGTTGCCGAAGGGATTGAGATGGATTTCATCCGCGAAGCTCGCCAGATAATACTGTTGCTGGGTGTAGGCATCGCCAACCGCGATGACGGGCTTGCCGCTGGTCCGGAAGGCGAGCAGCGCCTGACCCAGGGTTTCCAGCTTGTCGATGCCCCCACCCTCCAGTTCGCCCAGTTCCAGAACTATTCCGGCGATGCGCGCGTCCTTCGCGGCGGCGCCGATGGCTTCCACAAGATCCGCGACGCGGGTTTCGGGCGTGGGTCCGCCGCCCGGTCCCAACAGTTCGCGGGGATCCGTATAGGAGCGCTGTTCCACCAGCGTTCCCGTCGGCGCAATGCGCAGCAGCGCATGCGCTGGCAGGGGCTTGAGGTCATGGCCAAACAGGCTGGCCAGCACCGCGATGAAGATCAGCAGGAGTGCGGTGCTGAGCAGGGTGCGAACAATCCGCACCACACTGCCGAGAAAGCGCGCCAGGCGGCGCAAGATTCCGGGGTTTCTGTCACTCACTTCGACTGTCTCCGGCAGCGTTGGTATCGCGCAATTGCTGTTTGCGCCAGCGGGTGAACAACATCGCCGCCACGAAGAGGGTGACGACGGCGATCATGGCGATCGCGTCGAACGCCGTGCGGTCCGGCGCAAACAGGCGCACGGTGATGACGCAAAAATACAGCAGGCACACGAAGCACAGCAGGGCGAGGCTGCGGGGATTGCTGCGCCACGCACCGGGGATAAAAATCAGCAACGGCAGCAGGGCAGGGAGCAACATCAGTGGGGAGGTACTGCCGCTCAGCATCCGGCCCGCGATGGCGCCGATCAGCAGCCCCAGACTGCCCAGCGTGAGCTGGCGCGCGACCGTGACGCGTTGCACGAGCTGCTCCGTGGTGAGGTGTTTGCGAACGCGTGCGGCGCGGCTCAAAGGATTGTCAGCACGTTTTCGGGCGGGCGGCCGATGGCCGCGCGCTCGCCGGCCACCACGATGGGTCGTTCGATCAGCTTGGGGTGTGCCACCATCGCCGCGATCAATTCCGCCTCAGTGCAGTCGGTACGGTCGAGTCCGGCGCTTTGGTATTCCGGCTCGCCCTTGCGCACGAGTTGCCGGGCCGTGATGCCGAGCTTGCGCAGCAACTTGCGCAGCTCGGTGGCATCGGGCGGTGTGTCCAGGTAGAGAATCACTTCCGGCTCTAGGTTCCGTGTACGCAGCAATTCCAGTGTCTGGCGAGATTTGCTACAGCGGGGATTGTGGTAGATGGTCACCATGGGCTGTGTAGAATGCGTCGGCAGGAACGAAGGGCATTCTAATCTCTGACCGCGGGCGGAACCAGTTTGACTGAGTGGCAACAGCGTATCCGGAACCTGGCAACGACGAGCTGGGCGTTTGCGTGCCACCTGGCACGCCGCTATCGCGCTGACGGCTGCCAGACTCGTGCCGCCGCGCTCACCTACGTCACTTTGTTCGCCGTGGTGCCCTTGCTCACGCTGACCTTCGCGGCCTTTTCGCTGGTGCCCTCCCTGGGCGAAGCCGGTGCCAAGCTGCAACAGCTGTTGCTGGATGCGCTGGTGCCGGCGGGTAATCCGGAAGTGAGCGAATATCTCTTCAGTTTCTCGCACCAGGCGCGCTCGCTGAGCGCAGCCGGAGGGCTGATGCTGGTGGTTACCGCGCTGCTCATGCTGCGCGCGATCGAGCAGACCTTCAACCATATCTGGGGCGTGCCGGACGATCGGCGTGGCCTGGCCAATTTTCTGCGTTACTGGGCGGTGTTGACCCTGGGGCCCGTGCTGTTCGGTGCCGGCCTGCTGCTGCACACCTACCTGGTGGCGTTGCAGGCGCTGGTCGATGGCGTGGACATGCTCGGTATTTCCCGATGGATCCTGGTGTATTTGCCCGCACTGCTGAGCTGGAGCGCCTTCACATTGTTGTTCGCAGCGGTGCCGCACGCGCGGGTACCTTTGCGCTGGGCGCTGATCGGCGGCTTGGCCACCGCGGTGTTGCTGTACAGTGCGCGCTTTTTGTTTGGCGCCATTGTCACCAACAGCAACTACCGCACGGTTTATGGCGCTTTTGCGGCGCTGCCGCTGTTTCTGCTGTGGATTCACCTGTGCTGGCTGATCGTGCTGGGCGGTGCCGAGTTGGTGCGCGCGCTCGATACATTCAACGATACGCGGCGCGATGAACTGCCTGATCTACTCGCGACACTGGTGGCGACGGAGCTCTGCGTTAAAGCACAGTCCACGGGTGCCACCGTGGTTGATTGCGACATCCTGCGCGCTGGCTTGACCGATGCCCAGTGGCGTCGGCTGCGGGCGCTGCTGCTGGATCACCACATTCTGGCGCAGACGGTCGACGATGCTTATGTTCTGGCACGCGATCCAGCCCAGGTCTCGGTGGCACGGCTGGCAGCGCTGTTGCCGGGCAATGTGCCTGACGGCCTGCCGCGGAAAACAGCGGCGCGAGTGCCTACCACGCCCTGGATGGCACGGCTGGAAGCTCTGCTGCAAGCCAGCCGCGATGCCGCCCAAAGCCATCTCGACCTTTCCCTGGAGGAGTTGTTCGATGCCGATCCGGCCGCTTCCCGGCGTGACCACACGGCGGTATCCCCGCGTGCGTGAACCGAACCTTGTCCGCGGAATGATGCTCGTCGTGACCCTCGCGCTGGCAGCCTGCGGTCGACCCGACACCGGCTATCCCGTACTGGGTGGCGGCAACCTGGATTTCGCAACGCTGAAGGGCAGGGTGGTGCTCATCAACTACTGGGCCGAGTGGTGCGCGCCGTGCCGCGAGGAAATCCCTGAGTTCAATGCTTTCGCCGCTGCGTACCCCGAGCAGGTGCAGGTACTGTCGGTCAACTTCGATGGTGTCTCTGCCGAAACGCTCGCGACGCAAGCGCGCGGGCTCGGCATCGAATTCCCGACCCTGCTGCGCGATCCTCGTCCGGCGTTGGGCGCGGCCCCGCCCATGGGCCTGCCGGAGACATTGGTGCTGGATCGCGGCGGCAAGTTGGTGCGCGTACTCGGCGGTCCCCAGACCCGCGCGGATCTGGAGGCGGTGCTCGCCGCACTGCCGCTCTGAGCGTGGCGGAGTCCGCTGTTCAGGCAGTGCGCAACCCGCGATACTGACAGCAGCAACAGCCGACGGAGATCGACGTGGCTGCATCCGATCAGCAAGGCTTCGCAGCACCGATCCGCCGCTGGCACCCGGTTGCCGAGCTGGCGGCGCTGCTCGCGGACAAGCCCACCGGTGTCAGCGCCTGCGGAATCGAGCTGGTATTGGTGCGCGCCGAAGATGCGGTGCATGCCTACGAGGGCCGTTGTCCCCACCAGGGCACGCTGCTTGCGGAAGGTGAAATCCGCGACGGTGCGCTGATCTGCCGCGCCCACCAGTGGCGCTTCGATTGCCGCAGCGGACAGCGCCTGGATGCGTCCGATATTTGCTTGCGTCGCTTTCCCGTCCGGGTGGAGGGCGGTCGGGTTCTGGTAGAACTTCCCGAGTCCGCGCCGACCGCATCGCACCCGACCATTCCCGTCGTCTCGATCGCACAACTGCCGGGGCCGCGCGGCCTGCCGCTGATCGGCAACCTTCATCAGATCCAGCGCACCGCCTTTCATCTCAGCCTGGAGCGCTGGGCCGCGCACTACGGTCCGCTCTACGCGTTCCGCTTCGGCCGTCGCGCCATGGCGGTGGTATCCGACGCGGACCTCGCCAACGCAGTGCTGAAGGCCCGTCCCGAGGATTTCCGCCGCAGCAGCCAGCTCGAGCAGGTCTCCATTCTCGGCGTGAGCACCCGTGGGATTTTCATGGCCGAAGGCGAGCGCTGGCGGCGGCAGCGGCCGGTGATCGTGCAGTCTTTGGATACCGGACACCTGCGCCAGTTTTTCCCGACCCTGGTGAAAGTCACGCAAAGATTGCGCCGACGCTGGCAGGCCGATGGCGCCGACGCCGGCGGGCGCGATGTCCAGGCCGATCTGATGCGCTTCACCGTGGACGTCACCGCCTCGCTGGCGTTCGGTCAGGACATCAACACCCTGGAGCAGCAGGGAGAGGTGATCCAGCAGCACCTCGACAAGATTTTCCCGACCATCCAGCGCCGCCTGCTGGCGCCGTTTCCCTACTGGCGCTACCTGCGCCTGCCCGGCGACCGCGACCTGGTGAAATCGGTGCACAAAATCTACACCATGATCGCGGACTTTGTCGCGACCGCCCGCGCGCAACTCGACGCGCGGCCCCAACTGCGGGAGCATCCGGAGAATCTCTTGCAGTCGCTCCTGGCGGCGGCTGCGACCGACACCGCATTTGACGAACGCGAGATCGCCGACAACGTCCTCACCATGCTGCTGGCGGGGGAGGACACCACGGCAAATTCACTGGCCTGGACGCTGTACTTTCTGGCTCGGCACCCCGAAGTGCAGGCCCGGATGGGCGCTGAAGTGGACGCGGCACTGGGCGATCACGCGCTGGAGTCTTTCGAGCAGACGCGGGAGCTGCCCTACCTCGATGCCGTGATCAACGAAGCCATGCGCCTCAAGCCGGTGGCGCCGCTGAACGTGGTCGAAGCCAACCGGGATCTGACCATCGGCCAGCTCCGGCTGCGGCGGGGCGATCCGGTGGCGATCCTGAGCCGCGCCATCGCCCTGCGCGAGACGGCGTTCGAACAGCCCTTGCGGTTCGATCCCGAGCGCTGGCTGCTGGTCGATGGCGGACGCCGCGGATTCAATCCACGCTCCTTCATGCCCTTCGGTTCCGGCCCCCGGCTGTGCCCCGGCCGCAGTCTGGCGCTGCTCGAAATGAAAACCGTGCTCGCGATGATCGCGCGCCATTTTCGCGTCGACGCCGCGTGCGATCTCGATCAAGTCAGCGAGCGTCTGGCGTTCACCATGAGTCCCCAGGGATTGCGGTTGCGGTTGGTGCCGCGGAATCACAATCCCGGCCATTCGTAAGTGATGTTACGCGCATTGGCCTGGCGTGTTTGTCGGTAAACCTGGCCTTCAGCGCGGCGTGAAACCCTGGTTGCGCACGGTGTCGCCGAACAGCTTGCGGTGCAGTACGATCTCGCTCGTGGCTCTATCATCGCGGTTTGTGCGCGCCCACGAGGGGTTTTTGCCCATGGAATGTGTCCCGTTGATCTTTGCCGGCCAGGTCCAGCCGATGCCGGGCGACGGCCGGCCGACCGGCATGTTCAAGCTTCCGGTGCGCGATCGCGTCTGGGTCGGGCCCGAGGGTCTGGCTACCGACGCGCAGGCCGATCGTCGCGTCCACGGCGGGCCGGAAAAGGCTGTGCATCAGCTGCCGCTTGAAAACCACCGCCGTCTCGCGGCGGCCTTTCCTGAAATCGCCACGCAGTTCGCCGCTGGGGCGCTGGGCGAGAACCTCTCCACTGAAGGGATCACCGATGACGACGTCGCTATCGGCGATGTCTTCGCCCTCGGTGCCGCGGTGATCCAGCTCAACCAGCCGCGCACACCCTGCTGGAAGATCAATGCCCGTCACGGCCGCGAGGGCATTGCCGCCCACGTCGAGCGCGAAGGTCTGGCGGGCTGGTATTTCCGCGTGCTCGAGCCCGGCTGGCTCAGCCCCGGCGATCCCCTGCGGCGGATCGCGCGCAATCCCAGCCCGATCAGCCTGCGTCGCTTTCACGCCCTGCGCGGCGAGCGCCGGCCGCCGCTGGAGGACCTGGTCCAGCTGGGCGACACCCCGGGCCTGACGCCGGACTGGCAGCGACGTCTGCGGGAGCGCCTCGACTGGCTGCGCCAGAATCCGTGAGACCACGCCTGCAAATAGGTAGGCTTCGCCCGTTCGATGGGCTATGTCCGATGGGCTACGACAGGAGAGAATCGGACGAATTTCGGCCTGCTGTGTGCCGCAATCGGAGTCAAGCGCACGCCTGGCAACGCCGCCGATAGCGCGGCAAATCGAGAAACCGGCGGTTTGCGCCTCCTCTACGCAAAGCCCTCAATGACGCGGGATGATCGGAGTATCAGTGGTCATCCGGCTGCGGAGGAGTGTCGCTGTCCGGCTTGCGTTTACGCGGCGCGGCCAGACTGATTTTGCCCGTCGTAGTCGAAAACTTTTGTGGCGCAGTGGCTTTGGTTTTTGGGTTGGCTTTGCCCGCAGCCTTGGTTTTCCCCGCGAACGCGGTTTTCCCCGCGGGTTTGGGTTTGCCGTCGAACCTGGATTTGCCCCCGGGCCTTGGCCCGTCCGATGGTCGCGCCACCGGCCGGGTGTCGCCGGGCGGCGGGGGCGCGATGTCGACTTTGGGACGGACCGTGCGCGCCGCGCCATCGGTCGCGACCGCGCGGGGCGCGCGCGGCGATGAATTCCGCGTTGCGGTTCCCGCCAGGCGACTGATGTTGAGGGGCTGCCCGCCGACCCGGACACGCTTCAGCAACTCCAGAATTTCCCTGGGCATCCCGACCGGCAGATCGACGGTGCTGTAATCGTCGTGAATCTTGATGCGGCCAATGAACTTGCTGTCGATGCTCGCCTCGTTGGCGATGGCGCCCACCAGATTGCCCGCCTTGATGCCCAGCGCGTGGCCAACTTCGACGCGGTAGGACTCGAGCTCGGGTTCCGCACCGGTCCACTGCGCGCTTTGTTCGGGGCTGCGCGACCGTGGCGGGCGGCGGTCGGCGTCCGGCGTGGACCCCGAGAAGGGCTCATCGGGACGGATTTTCCTGGGCCGCGGTGATTCGCGGTCCGGTTTCAGCAGCAGCGGTTCGCCACCGTGCAAGAGCAGGGTGAGGGCTGCACCTATGGCCAGGGGCGCCAGCGCGTTCTGCTCCTGATACTCCTCCAGCACGCGCTGGTACAGGGCCAGGGTATCGGCGTTGTCGGCGTCGGCGAACACCGCATCAAGGCGGGCGCGGAAACGCTCGATGCGTCGGGCGTTCACCTCGTCCACGCCGGGCAACGGCATTTCCTCGATACGCTGCCGAGTGGCGCGCTCGATGGCCTGGAGCATGCGGGTCTCGCGCGGGGCCACGAACAGGATCGCCTCGCCGCTGCGTCCGGCACGACCGGTGCGGCCGATGCGGTGCACATAGGCTTCAGTGTCGTAGGGGATGTCGTAGTTGATGACATGGCTGATGCGCTCCACATCCAGCCCACGGGCGGCCACATCGGTCGCGACCACCAGATCGAGCTGGCCGGATTTCAGGCGGTTCACGGTCTGCTCGCGCTGCGCCTGGGCGATGTCGCCGGACAGCGGCGCCGCTGCGTGACCCTGCGCGCACAGGTAGTCGGCGATTTGCTGGGTTTCGATCTTGGTGCGTACGAACACCAGCACGCCTTCGTGGGGCGTGGTCTCCAGAATGCGCGCCAGCGCTTCGCGCTTGGTGACGCCGCCCACGCGCCAGTAGCGCTGGCGGATGGTCTCGGCGGTAGTGGTGCGTACCTTGATCGATACTTCCTGCGGGTCTTTCAGGTGTTTTTGCGCGATGCGCTTGATCGGGGCGGGCATGGTCGCCGAGAACAGCGCCAACTGGCGGGTCGGCGGGGATTCCGAGAGGATCCATTCGACGTCGTCGATAAAGCCCATGCGCAACATTTCGTCGGCTTCATCCAGCACCAGTGCCGAGAGGCTTGACAAATCGAGGGTGCTGCGGCGCATATGGTCCATGATCCGCCCCGGCGTACCCACTACCACCTGGGTGCCGCGCCGCAGGGCCTTGAGCTGCTCGCCGAAACCTTGACCACCGTACACGGCCAGCACCCGCAGGCCGGGCAGATGGGCGCCGTAGCGAGTGAAGGCTTCGGCGACCTGTTGTGCCAGTTCACGCGTCGGCGCGAGCACGAGTATCTGAACCTGGGGCCGCGCGGTATCGATGCGCGCCAGCAACGGCAGTGCGAAGGCGGCGGTCTTGCCGGTGCCGGTTTGCGCCTGGCCAAGCACGTCGCTCCCGGCCAGCAGGTGCGGAATGATGCGCGCCTGGATCGGGGAGGGGATTTCGTAACCGAGCTCGCTGATCGCAGCGAGCAAGGGGGCGGGTAAATTCAAGTCGGCGAACGTCGGCTCGACGATCGGTTCGGCGGTGGTTTCGGTGTTCATGATTTCGGGTATCCGTAGTCCGCAGGCAAAGAGCGCGTCGCTGGTGTGCGCAGGATACTCCCGGGAGCATTCCGGCAGACCAGGACGGGCGATAAGTAACGGATTTCACTCGGGGTGAGCGCCGAGCCTTGCACGGAAACCGGGGGATTCAAATCGTCCTGCAACGATCAATCGGAGTCTTTCGGCACAAAATAGCGAGTGATCCGCGTTCCATCCACGGCCTGCTGTGTCCGGCAGCGGGCAGTGGGGCGCGGATTAAACCCGATAAGTAGGTGATATGGCCAGCGGAGCGACGAAATAAGGGTACCCCAGCGCTGCGCGATCCGGGCGTATCGAGGGCAATGATAGCTGTACGCAGGGCTCAGCTGACACTGGCAATCAGCTGCTCGGACACCATCCACAAGCGTCCGCCAACGTTGCGGTCGTGCGATGCCCGCGATGATTCGGCTTCCTTGCTGTTGACGAAGTATTTGCCGGTCACGCGCTCGACTTCGGGCGAGGTCGCCAGATACAGCGTGGTGCGCGCGCCGCGTTCCGGTGTCGCCAGAAACGGATTGAGCCAGGCGGGCATGCCGATGTTGGTGGCGACGGCGCCCGGATGGAGCGCATTGACGGTTACGCCGGTGCCGCGCAGGCGGGCGGCGAGCTCATGGGTGTAGAGGATCATGGCGAGCTTCGACTGGCCGTAGGTACGGTAGGTGCCGAATTTGCGCTCGCCTTGCAGATCGTCGAAATTGATCTTGCCTAATTTGTGGATCATCGAGGACACATTGATGATCCGCGCCGGCGCACTTTTTTTGAGCAGATCGAGCAGCAGATCGGTGAGCAGGAACACCGCCAGGTGATGCACCGCGAACTGCAACTCGAACCCATCCGCCGACACTTCCCGGTGCTTCGACATCAGTCCGGCATTGTGGATGAGTACATGCAGTTGAGGGTAATTGGCGTTCACCTGCGCGGCGAGCTGACGTACCGATTTGAGCGATGCCAGATCGGCAATCAACAGGTCGATCTTGCCGTTTCCGGTGGTGGCCATGATGTCGCGCCGGGCCGCCTCGCCTTTTTTCTGGTCGCGGCAGACCATGATCACCCGCGCGTCGCGCTGGGCGAGCCCACGCGCCGTTTCCAGGCCGATACCGGAGTTGGCGCCGGTCACGAGACAGATTTTATTTTTCATTGCGGACTCCCTGACGATCATTTGCTATGCAGAAAGATATTCCAATCGATTTTTAGATCAACGCCCTCAGGCCCGGGGCGTCTTCAGCCTGGGTCAGCGTTTCGCTACTGGCCGTCTGCGTACAGGCTGGCGAAGGCGCTCTCGGAAAAACCCATCATGCGTTGGTCGCCCACAAGGATGACGGGAACGCCGCGCGCGCCCATGCGCCGATAATCCTGCCGGCCCTTGTCACTGGTCTCGACATCGTAATCGGTGAAGGCGATCCCGTTGGCCTTGAAATAGGCGCGCGCCTGGCGGCAGTAGCCGCAGCGGACGGTACTGTACATGACCACTTTCTTTTGCTGTGACGCGGGTTCGGAACGGTGCTCGCCAGTCTGGCTCTCGTATACGTTTGGTTCGACGCTCAACCGCTCGGCGGCGACATCGGCTGGCGGCGTGTCGCCATAATGTACGCTGCCGCTCGCGTCCTTCCATTTGCTGATTTCCCCCGCAAGCGCCGGCTGCGCCAGCAGCGCCAGGATCAGCACGACGTGGCGTATCGTTCCATTGCGCATATTTCCACCGCTCCCCATGTAAAGACCGTCCGGACGGGATCAGGGTACGGAACTGGCTGCCATTACTCAAACCATCGGACTCCGCTTGCGAAGTCCGATCCCCGGGGCTTGTGCCGGGCGGGGTCCTCTGACAGTCGCGCGACGCCGTGGTAGCATCGACCCACAACAATCAGAAGGCCACGCCCAGTGTCCGACCCCGCCGAAATCGCCAAGCTCCAGGCCATGGCCGCGCAACTGGCTCACCCCAGCGGGGAGGCGGGCACCGCCATTGCGGCGAACATGAATGTCGCCAATGCCCGTCTGGCGGAGCGCGCCATTGCTGCACTCGCGGCTGCGCCGGGTCAGTCGGTGGTGGAAATCGGCCCGGGTAACGGTCGGCTGTCGGTGGATCTGGTGCGGCAATTGGGGGAGGGTGGCCGTTATACCGCAATCGAACTGTCGCCTGACATGGCGCGGGAATGCCGGGCCAATCTCAGCGAAGTTTCCCCCTGCGCAGTCACTGTCATGAATGTCGACTGTCGCGCCGCCGCGTTGGCCCCGGGATCGGTCGATGCGATTTTCGGTACCAATTTTGTTTATTTCCTCGACGACCTGACCCAGTTTCTGCAGCCGGCCTACCGCTGGTTGAAACCGGGCGGGCGACTGGTGATAGGGATTCGCTCGAAAACAGCCATGGCGGCGCTGCCCTTTACGCCTTTTGGTTTTCGCCTGCGCGAAGCCGGCGAGATTGCTGCGGCCATGGCTGCGCTGGGTTGGCACGAAATCCGCGATGAATACCATGACGACGAAGGCGAGCGGGAAATCAACGGGCTGGTGGTCAAGGTGGATGCCCATATCGTTTCTGGTAAAAAACCTATCCGGTAAAAAAAGTAGCGGCCAAAGCCCCCTGGCCAGCCCAGGGTGAACGCGCCGCCCGGATATTATCGGTATCAGTCCGGCTGAAAATGCCGGATGCAGCGTCTACCTGTAGCGGGCGAGGAACTTCCATGACTGTAAAGGCGTTTGATCATGCAGCCATCCCGGTCAACGATATGGCGGCGATGCTGGCGTTCTACGAAAGACTCGGTTTCAGGGTGTCGGAAGACTACGCACCCATTGTGTATTCCGTTTGCTTTGGCGACAACCGGATCAACTTTCATGCGCCCAAGCTGTGGCAATCGGACGAGTTCACCCTGCGCGGGCCAGCTGCCCGACCCGGGTGCGGGGATTTCTGTTTTGTCTGGGACGGTAGTGCCGTGGCGCTTGCCAGCCTGATCGACGCACTCGAAACCCCGGTGATTACCGGGCCCGTTGAGCGCCAGGGTGGACGTGCCGGTGGCACCGCGGTGGGCACCAGCACCTATATCCGTGATCCGGACGGCAACCTACTCGAATTCATCATTTATCCCGATAACTGAAAATATCTCATAACTGAACACGGATTCGATAACACGTTTCCAATAATGGAAGCCCCAGACCGGAGGTACAGCGCCATGCGCGAAGTCATGATCGGCGGCACCGGGATGACCCGGTTCGGCAAATACCCGGATGCCAGTATCCGCAGTCTGGTGATCGAGGCGCTCAACGAGGCGTTGGCGGATGCGAACGCCACGACCGCCGATGTGGAGACCATCTTTTTCGGGAATGCGGCGGCGGGGCTGTTGACCGGCCAGGAGATGATCACCGGACAGGTCGCCCTGCGCGAGAGCGGACTCCTGGGCAAGCCGATCATCAACATCGAGAACGCCTGTGCCTCGGCTTCCAGCGCCGCGCATCTCGCTTGGTTGTCGGTGGCGTCCGGGCAGGCCGAGGTCGCCCTCGCCATCGGCGCGGAGAAAATGACCCACCCCGATAAGAATGTTTCCTTCCGCGCCCTGGCCGCCGCCATGGATCTGGAAGAAATCCGCGCTGAAACCGGCTCCGACGATCCGCTCACCGCGGCGAGCGCGCCGGGGCGGTCGGGATTCATGGATATCTACGCCGCCAAGGCGCGCAAATACATGGCGCAGACCGGTGCCACCGTGGAGGATTTCGCGCGGGTCGCGGCCAAGAGCCACCATTTCGGCTCGCTCAATCCCAAGGCGCAATTCCAGGGTGGGATGTCCTTCGATGCCATCATGGCCAGTCGCACCATTGTCGAGCCGTTGAAGCTGGCCATGTGCTCGCCCATCGGCGACGGCGCTGCCGTGCTGGTGTTCTGTTCCGCCGACTTTGCCCGCCGGCGCGGCCTGGATGCGGTGCGTGCCGCCACCATCACTTTGGTGTCCGGCATGCCGGGCGGGGCGAGCTGCAACGCGCGCGCCTCCGCGAAAGCCTACGCCATGGCGGGCGTCGGCCCGGAGGACATCGATGTCGTTGAACTCCACGATGCCGCATCACCCGCCGAGCTCATCTATGTCGAGGAATTGGGCTTGTGTCGGCCCGGCGCCGGGGTGCAAATGCTCCATGATGGCGAGCTCGAACTGGGCGGCCGTATCCCGGTCAACACCAGCGGTGGGCTGGTGGCCAAGGGCCATCCCGTCGGCGCTACCGGTTGCGCCCAGATCGTTGAAATCGCCGACCAGTTGCGGGGGCGCTGCGGCGCCCGGCAGGTGGAGGGCGCGCGGGTCGGCATGGCCCAGAACGGTGGTGGCTGGATCGATGACGACACGGCCGCCACGACGCTCACCATCCTCACACGTTGACATGCAGATCAATAAAACCAAGGAGATCATCATGAAAACCCTCGATCAGCGCCTGCAAATACTGGAAGACAAGGACGAAATCCGCGAACTCACCGCGCGTTACTGCTACGCAGTGGTGGCCCAGGACGGCGACGCACTGCTGGATATGTTCGCCAGCGACGGCGAGTTCCATATGGGCGAATCTTCCTGGCGCGGCCAGAGCGAGCTCAGCAAACTGTACAAGGAGCAGGTGGGCGCCATCGGCCCCAAGCCGTTCATTCAGAATCATGTCATCCAGGTCAATGGCGATACCGCCACCGGGAACTGCGCGGTAGAGATTCGCGTGATCGAAAAAGGCGAGTCCGTCACCGCCTGCGGCCATTACGATGACAACTACCGGCGCGTGAATGGCAAGTGGAAATTCGCCAAGCGGGTTTTCCATCTTTACCACTGGGCCAAGTTGTCCGAAGGCTGGGCCGGCAAGACGACAGGGCCGAAGCTCAGGTAAGGCTCCGGCAGGAAGGTTGACTCCAGACACTGGCACCCAGACGACGAGCATCTAATGTGCAACCGGCGCGTCCCGACATACTGGGCGGGTTGACACATTGCGGTCACGTTAGTATGGTAGCTTGCATACAATAAGCCATTGCCGGCAGGGTCTGTAATCTCAAAATCCTTGTCTTTGCCCATACTGGATTCGACACAAACGCTGGATGTCCAGCGCAGGGAGGTACTATGTACAAGCACATACCGTTCGCGATTCTTCTCGGTACCATCGCGCTGTTCGCCAATGCTGTTCATGCCGGACGGGGTGGTTCACAGCCCTGGATCGATGGCACACGCATCGACGTCGAGCGATCTGTGTTGACCATTCAAGGTCGCGGTTTTGGACTTACGACGCCCGGCGTGTACATGGGCAAGCAGTTGCTCAAGGTGCAGTCAGCCTCTGACCAGGAGATTGTCGCGGAGCTGCCCCGCGGTGCGGGTGGCGGATCATACCGGCTGCGCGTAGTGAAGGGTCGACCGCCGCACAGCAGTTCCGAGCCATTTTTTGTGGCGGTGCCTACCGCTCAAAATTGAATGCAAAGGCGCTTCCGGGCGTGCAGCCCAAGGCTGCGCGCCGGCGGTAATCGTGCGGGAATTCGTCCGTTGCCACCGGTATCTAGCGTGGAAAGGGAAACTTCCGATGCACGCCAAACCGGCTTTACGCGCCGGACTTGGCTCGCTGTGCTGAACGAGATGGCGCCCACGGGCTCGGTGAGCAAGTGAAGGCAGCAAGGCCCCGGCAGCAATAATATAAGTACGCATAATGTATATTATGTTAAATTGAATCGCAGCCGGGGACGCAACTCGCTTTCGGCCGCATGGCCCAGTTCCCTGTCCGCCAAGTGCGCCGCGCGGGCGCATGGCCTAGAATGCGCCTTCCTGTCAATGTCGATGACCTCCCGCATGCGTCTTCCTTATCGGCTCGGTCTGCTGCTGAGCCTGCTTATCGCCTGTTCTGCAAGCGCCCTTGAGCCGCTCATACCGGATGCCGGGCAACGTGCCAGCATCCGCGAAATCCTGCAACAGCTGGATAAGAAACACTACCGCCACCTCACCCTCGACGATACATTTTCATCGGAACTGCTCGATCTCTATCTAAAGCACCTGGATGTCAGCAGAACCTACTTTCTCGCCAGCGACATTTCCGAGTTCGATGCCTGGCGTACCCGGCTTGACGACGAGTTGCGCGCGGGGAATCTCGATCTGGCGTTCCGCATCTTCAATCGCTTCCGCGAGCGGTTGATTGCGCGTCTGGACGCGAGTGTCTCCTTTCTCGAAAGCGACGCCAAATTCGACTTCGACATCGACGAATCCCTGCCCATCGAGACCGAGACCCGCGCCTGGTTCAAGGACACCGCGGAAGCAGACGATTACTGGCGTCGTCGCCTTAAGGACAGCATGCTCAGGTTGATCATGTCGGGCAAGGAACCAACCGCGGCGCGCGAGCTCTTGGTCAAGCGCTACAAGAGCCAGCTTCGCCGTGCCGGCTTGCAGCAATCGCACGATGCCTTCGAGCTCTATGCCAATACAGTTGCGGGAATGTACGACCCGCACACTGCCTATATGGACCCTCGTAGTCTGGAGAATTTCCAGATCAGCATGTCGCTGTCCCTGGAGGGAATTGGCGCGGTACTGCAGGCCGAAAACGAGTACACCAAGATCGTCCGTATCGTGCCCGGCGGCCCTGCGGACAAACAGGGTCGTTTGCGCGCCGGCGATCGAATCACCGGTGTGGCACAAGGCGCCGATGGTGAGATGGTCGATGTGATCGGCTGGCGTCTGGACGACGTCGTCGACCTGATTCGCGGCAAAAAGGACTCTCAGGTTCGACTTGAAATACTTCCAGCAAGTTCAGGACCAGCGGGGAGTTCCTATACGGTGACCATCGTCCGGGAGCAGGTCAAGCTCGAGGAGCAGGCAGCGCGTGGCGATGTCATCACCGTCCCCAGGGGAGGCGACGAATTGCGCCTTGGAATCATCACCCTCCCCACCTTCTACATGGATTTCGAAGCCTATCGCAACCGGGACGAAAACTTCCGCAGCACCACGAGGGATGTCTATAACATCCTCCAGACGTTTCGTGGCGAGAATGTCGACGGGATCATTATCGATCTGCGCAACAACGGCGGCGGCTCACTCTATGAAGCCACGGCTCTCACCGATCTCTTCATAGACCCGGGTCCGGTGGTCCAGATCCGGCGCGCCAGCGGGAAAGTGTCATTGGATCAGATGGCGGAACATCCGGCGGCATACCGGGGGCCGCTGGTGGTCCTGATCAACCGCCTGAGCGCTTCGGCCTCGGAAATTTTTGCGGGCGCCATTCAGGACTACGGGCGTGGACTCATTGTCGGTTCCCAGAGTTTTGGCAAAGGCACGGTGCAGGTGATGACGCCGCTCAAGCAAGGCCAGCTCAAACTGACCGAGTCCAAGTTTTACCGCGTGTCCGGCGACAGCACCCAGGAGCGCGGCGTGTTGCCTGATATTGTGTTTCCGTCAATTTACGACCTGAACGAGATAGGTGATGCGAGTCAGGACCGTGTCCTTCACTGGGATCGCATCAAACCGGCCGAGCACGACAAGTACAAACATGTCGATGGCCTGGTGGCGCCGCTGATCCAGAGTCACGAAGCCCGGGTTGTCACCGATGCCGACTGGCGCTATCTGCTCGAGGAACTCAAATTCGCTGAACAAAACAGGTCGATCAAAGAGTTGCCGTTGAAGCGTTCCGAGCGCGAACGGCTCGACCAAGAGCGCGAAACGATCCTGTTCGAACTCGCCAATACCCAGCGCAAGGCCAAGGGCGAGCCGCCCTATGCGGATCTCGGCGCCTGGCGCAAAGAACAAGAAGCGTTGGCGGGTGGTCCGGACGATGAAGGCGATGCCGCCCTCCCCGCCAAACCCAAGCTCGATCTGGCGCACGACCCGTTGTTGAAGGAGTCCAGCAATATCCTCGGCGATTACGTCGACCTTTTGACGAGGCGCCGGGAAAAGCTCGCCGGAGGCGCCGCCGGATCCTGATGCATGAAAATTGTTTGCTTTAATATCAATGGGATACGAGCAAGACCTCATCAGCTGGAAGAGATTATAGTCCGGCATGCGCCGGATGTGATCGGCCTCCAGGAAACCAAGGTCGCGGACGATCAGTTTCCCCTGGAGGACATACACCGGCTCGGCTACCAAGCCATCTACCATGGCCAGAAGGGTCACTACGGTGTTGCGCTGCTCTTCCGCGCTCCGCCCATCGCGAGCGCCTGCGGATTTCCGGACGACGGCGAGGACTCGCAACGGCGCCTCATCAAGGCCAGCTTCGCCGCCCCCGGTGGCGACGTCCATATCTACAATGCGTATTTCCCCCAGGGCGAAAGCCGCGCCCATCCGCTGAAATTTCCCGCCAAGGCGGCTTTTTACCGCGCAATGCTGACCACCCTGCAACGCCAGCACCTCCCCACCGACCGTGTCGTGCTCATGGGCGACATGAACGTCGCGCCCCGCGATATCGACATCGGCATTGGCGAAGACAACCGCAAGCGCTGGCTGCGCACCGGTAAATGCTGCTTCCTGCCGGAAGAGCGCGAATGGTACGCGGCGCTGACGAGTTGGGGCCTGGAAGACACGTTCCGCAAGCGCCATGGTGACCTGGATGCCTACAGCTGGTTCGACTACCGCAGCCGGGGCTTCGAACAGGAGCCGCCGCGCGGCTTGCGGATCGACTTCATTCTCGCCAGCAAGAGTCTCTGCGAGCGGGTAGTGGACGGCGGCATCGATCTCGACATCCGCGCCATGGAAAGACCATCCGACCATTGCCCGATCTGGGCAGAATTCCGTCTCTGACGCGAATGGCGCTTACTCAAGCCTGATCCCATCTCTAGCGTCATTCCCGCGCAGGCGGGAATCCAGTGACTGCAAGCGCTGAAGCACAGCAAAAAGCGCTGGCCCCCCCTTCGCGGGGGTGACGACGCTTCAGATAAGTGCCATTCGTCTCTGACACCGCCTTTTCAGGTCAACCTCCGGCCATGTAGTTCGTTGTTACAATCACCTGACCACCCATGGTGACCTCAATGAACACCTCGCTGAAGCTGTTTGCTGCTGTTGTCGTACTGGCGTTGACCGCGAATCCCGCGCTGGCCGATAACGACCGCCACAAGGGTGGAGCGCGCTGGGATCACGGTCAGACGCACTATCGCGGTGGCGATCATGGCGGACGCGGTTATCGCAATCACAGCGTGCGCCACCACGGCGGTTACCGACCCAGGGTCGAGCATCACTACTATCATCGCTACCATGAGAGACATCCCGTTCATTACTATCGGCCCTCCCGCCATTACTACTATAGCGACCGTCATCATGGCCATCATGACCACCACGGCGACCATGACCTGCTGGCGATTATCGGCGGCGCGATTCTCGTGAACGAAATACTCGACGACTGACCAGGAAGACGTCGGGAACAAACCGGGTGTCGCGACATGTCGGAACTTTTGACAACTGTGCTAGCCAACACTCCCCGTTCCGACGTGACTGAGGCGCCGGCCCGGCTCGGCATGGACCAATTTCTTGCCAGCGTGGAACGGCGCGCCTACGCCATGGCCTATACCGCGCTGCGGGATCGGGATGAAGCCCTGGATGTCGTGCAGGACACCATGTTGCGGCTGGTGCGGAACTATGGGCACAAGGCGCCTGCCGACTGGCTGCCACTCTTTTATCGCATTCTCAACAACCGCATCAACGACAGTTTCCGTACCCGCAAAGCCCAGCGCCGGCTGTTTGGCTGGTTCGGCAGCGCGACTGCGGAGGACGATGCGGGACCGGATCCTCTGGGCCAGATCGTGGATCCCGCACGCGACACGCCGGTGGATCGACACGAACAGGAACGCCGTGTCATTGCATTGCAGCAGGCGCTCGGCACCCTCCCGCGTCGGCAGCGGGAGGCGTTCATGCTGCGCTGCTGGGAGGGCCTCTCCACCGAGGACACGGCGCGCGCCATGGGATGTACCCAGGGGAGTGTCAAAACCCATTATTTCCGGGCACTGCAAAGCCTCAGAGAACAGTTGGAGGAATTTCGACCATGAACGAACAGGAACGCCGCTGGCAGGACGCGCTGCGGTCGCGTGAAGCTGACATCGACCCAATGACCGTTCGCCGTCTCGCCGATATCCGGCGCGCGGCGCTTGCGGCCCCCACAAGGCGCCGGTTTGGCCGCAGGAGCTGGTTGCCGCCGGCCATGGGCATGGCGATCGCCGCCGCGCTCGGCCTGTGGGCTCTGGGTCCGCATATCCTGGTGACACCAGACCCCATGGGTGGCAGCACGCAACCGGGCATGGAGGCAGCGGAGTTGTATGACCAGCTCGACTTCTACTCCTGGCTGGCCGACACCGGTCTGGATGGCGCCAACGGATGAAACGACGTGCGCTCACCAGTTTGCGTGCGTCTGCCGAGCGGTTCGGCGGGGCGCGAGCTTGGCTGTTGACGCTACTGCTCGCCACGCCGTTTTGTGCCTCCGCGAACGTGGTTGCAGAAAACCCCTTTGCCGCGGGCGGCGTGCAGAACATCCGCAACCCCTTTCCTGCCGCTACCTGGGCCATTCAACTGGCAGATCACGACCATGACCGCGGCGGTGAGCGAGGAAGGTCGCATCGAGGCCGTCGCGGCGACTCATCCGACCAGCGCTGGGACAATGCCGAACAGCGCAATCGCATCGAAGACCGCCGCCGTCGTTTCGAAGCCTTGCCCCCAAATCAGCAACAAAAGCTCATTCGAGCCCGCGAGCGCTTTCTCCACCTCCCACCCGAGGATCGCGAGCGGCTGCGCCAACGCTGGCAACAGATGAGCCCCGAAGACCGGCGCCGCTGGCGAGAATCCGAGTCCCGTCGCGATTGAACATCCGGAACATCTTCCGGACTCTACCGACTCCGGACCCCATCGCCGCGCCGGCCGCAGCCGGAATCATGCTGCGGCGCGCACTGATGGTCGCCGTCCTCCTGCTCGCCGGCTGCGCCGGCCAGCCGGCACCCCGTCCGGAACCCGTGCCCACGGTCTCGGAGCGTCTGATCCAAAGGATAGAACGCGAAAACGGCCCCCAAGCCGCGGCGCGCGTAAGCCATTGGTTCGCGCTGATCGAGCAGGGAAAATCGGCACCCGACCCTGAGCGCCTGAGGCTCGCCAACAACTTCTTCAACGACGCCCGTTTCACTACGGACATGGAAGTCTGGCAACGGCAGGATTACTGGGCGACCCCGATCGAATTCCTGATCGAGGATGCCGGCGACTGCGAGGAGTTCGCCATCGCCAAGTACTTCACCCTGAGCCGCATGGGAATCGCGGACAGCGCGTTGCGGGTCACCTATGTCAAGGCGCTCACCCTCGATCAGCCGCACATGGTGGTCGCCTGGTACCAAACCCCGGACGCCGACCCCCTGATCCTCGACAATATCGAGCCGCGCATCCTGTCCGCGAGCCAGCGGCCCGATCTGATCCCGGTGTACAGCTTCAACGGCTCGGATCTCTGGCTGGCACGGAATCGCCGTCAGCAGGTCCGATCAGGAGATGCTGCTACCCTCTCCCACTGGCAGCAGCTGCGGGAACGACTTGCCATACAGCTCGGGCCGTAAAGGCATACATCGTAGACGGTGGGTGCGCTTCGCTTACCCACTTTACGCAAACCGCCGCACTCGACCAGCCGGACCGAAACATCCTGCTCTCGTAGGCCGGATAAGCCGAAGGCGCATCCGGCAATTCCGGTGTCTCCGCGAATCCGCCGCGTTCAGCCGACTGGGAGTCTGGAATCTCGACCACTAAAACAAAAAGACCGCCCCGAAGGGCGGTCTGAAGCATCGTGCAAACGAATAGTCAGGGCGTCATATAGTCCTGGCCGGTGCTGGTGATCGTCGCCAGGTCTCCCGTACCAGCCAAGGCAGTCGTGGTGCTGGCATCGTCGGTAACCGTGACACTGAAACCGCCGGCTATGGCATCTCCGTCTCCGTCAGTGGCGCTATAGCCGAAGTTCAGGATGGTGTCGAAGCTCTCGCCCTGCTGGGAATAAGTGAAGCCAGACAATTTGAAATCACCGCTGACCATGGTGAGCACCAGGGTATCGTAGCCGCCGTCAACATGAATCGGATCCCCAATCAGAATTTGTCCGCTGACCGTGTCCATGACGTTGCCGCCACTTCCGACTTGCAGCCCATTCTTGATGGCCACCCAAGTGAAACTATCGGTACCCGCTCCGATATCCACGCCGGTGATGCTCACATCGTTCAGTATCGTTTTTTCGGTGATAGTGGTTCCTGAAAACTGGGTGCCGAATGCTAGGGTGATTTTCTCGTCGTACTTCGCGCCTCCTTCATTCGCACCGAGACTAGTGTTGTCGATACCTAGCTCCCCGGTATTGGAATTGACTACGTGGCCCGATTCTGGGGTAGCAAGCAGGCCAATGCTGCTGCCGTTGCCATCATTGATGACGATGCCGGTGGTAGGCGCCCCAGCCCGGATGGTTCCGACGGTAAAGGTTTGTGTTTCGGCCTGGAGATCCAGCACATCATGGAGCGTCAGGGCATATTCACCGTAGGCCGCGCTGGACACCGTCGGCGCCACGCTGAATACCAGATGATCGCTGTCTTGGTAGCCCGCGAGACCGCTATCAATGAAACCGAGCACTTCCTGAAGGCCATCACCATCGGTGTCGACAGATGCCACGGTGACCGTACTGCCGTTGGACTTGAGCGCAATCGACGCGCCGTTCGAGGTGGCGCCCGCGAAGGTCAGATTCACACCGCCGAACCCGTCGGCACCCAGGCCGTAATCGATCAGTCCAACCAGGCTTTCGCCGGCGGTATTTTCGATGGTGCCGTTGAAGTCCGTGGCATGAGGGCGGTCATCGACGATATCGATCCGCAAGGTGCCCGATACCGAATCGTTATCCGCGTCCGTCACCTCCACGTCGAAGTCGTCGTAAGCACCGTTGCCGATGGTGTTGTCAGTCAGCGTATAGCTGTAACCAATGGCAGTGTCACTGATGCTGGTGATGGTCAGGGTGCCGTGGGTGCCGGTAAAGGTCTGATCCAACGCCGTCACTGCCACGCCACCAATCCTCACCACCGTCGGGGTGTCGCCCGGCGTGAAGTTGATGGTGCCCGCCGTGGTCTCGCTGTCCGCGGCCGCAGCCGAACCCGCAGGCTCCGGACCACCGCCCACGTCCCGTGCCGGCAGGCCC
>JAKFFI010000037.1:0-113833 GCA_036677085.1 Porticoccaceae bacterium | reverse complement strand
TCGGCCATCATCACTTTCATGCCGGCCCTGGTGAAGGCCTTGGTCATGCCCAGCCCCATGCCACTGGCGGCGCCGGTGATAAAGGCTACTTTTCCTTCGATGTCGCGCATGGTTTGTTGCTCCCGGTAATTGAATTATTGAAGTCGTTCCGTAGCCAGCGCGGGCGCCGACCCCTCGCCAGCGCATTTCTCGACCATCAGGGTGCGGCGCATGACAGGCTCCCGCTGCTTCACCCCGGCACGAAAAACGGCAGCGCCGACCCCTCTCCCGTATCCACGAACTTCACTTTCACCGCCTGGCCGACGGCGAGTTTGTCGAAGTCGCAGTCGATCAGATTGGTCAGCATGGTGGGGCCTTCTTCCAGCGTGACATAGGCGATGGCGTAGGGCTCGCCGCGCCGGGTGACGCTGTAGGTGTAGACAGTGCCGCGCCCGCTGCACTTCAGCCATTCCGTCGCGTCGCTGAAACAGAACGGGCAGAAGGTGCGCGGAAAGTAGTGGTTTTCGCCGCAGGCGGTGCAGTGCTTGACCAGCAGCTCGCCACGGGTGGTGGCCTCCCAGAACGGGCGGCTCTCGTCGTTGATGCGCGGCGCGCGAATTTTCGTGCGCGGGGCTGTCTTCGTGGTTGCGTCGCTCATGCGTCCTCCCGATCCAGAATCACTGTGGCGCTGCCCATGCGCGAACCGAGCAGGCCGCCGGTGCCGTGGGCGAGCACCAGATTGCAGTTGGGCACCTGTACCTTGGGATGAGCCTCGCCGCGCGCCTGGCGCACCGCTTCGATGACCTTGGTGATGCCGCCACGGTCGCTCGGGTGGTTGTTGCACAGGCCGCCGCCGTCGGTGTTGAAGGGCAGCTTGCCGACGCCGGAGATGAGGTTGCCGTCGGCAACGAAGGCCCCGCCCTTACCCTTGGCGCAAAAGCCGAGGTCTTCGAGCGTCACCACCACGGTGATGGTGAAGGAGTCGTAGATAGAGGCGTATTTGATGTCGGCGGGCTTCACCCCGGCTTCGGCAAAGGCATCGGCGCCGGACCAGACCGCGCCGGAATAGGTGAGATCCACCTTGCCGCCGTTGAGATGCTTGGGTGCTTCCCCGGCGCCCAACACCCGTATCCGCGGGCGCTTCAGGCTTTTCGCGATCTCGGGCGCGACCAGGATGATGGCGCCGCCGCCATCGGTCATCACGCAGCAGTCGAGGCGGTGCAGCGGATCGCTGACCACGGGTGAGTTGAGCACGTCCTCCACCGTCACCACATCGCGCAGCAGCGCATGGGGATTGTGCTGGGCGTGGTGGGACGCGGCGACCTTGACCCAGGCGAGCTGCGCGCTGGTGGTGCCGAACTCGTGCATGTGGCGCTTCGCGACCATGGCGTACATGTTGACGATGCTGGGCCGGAACGGCGCCTCGAAGCCGTAGTCGGCGGGCGGACCGCCACCGGGACGCACACTGTAGTTTTCCTTGGCATCGGCGCGGGGGCGGCCGGCCAGTGTGATCAGCGCCACTTTGCAGTGGCCGGCGGCGATGGCCTGTGCCGCATGGCGCACATGCAATACATAGGACGAGCCGCCGGTCTCGGTGCTGTCGATCTGGCGCAATTTGAGGCCCATGTACTCGGCCTGGTTGATGCCGCCCATGCCCGGCACGTCGCCGGCGCAGTAGTAGGCGTCGATGTCGTTCTTGTGCAGACCGGCGTCGTCGAGGGCGCCCTTGGCGACCTCGGCGTGCAGTTGCGGCACGGTCTTGCCGGTGCCCTCACGCAGCGGGTGCTCGTAGATACCCGCGATATAGGCTTTGCCTTTGATGGTCATGCCACCTCCTTCGGTATCGAATGGCTAGCGCACGGCGCTGAAGCCGGCGTCGATCACCAGCTCGGCACCGTGCATGTATTTGGATTCGTCGGAGGCGAGATAGAGCACGCCGTTGGCGATGTCGCTCGGCTCGCCGAGTTCACCCAGCGGCGACATGGCCTCGAAGCTCGCCCGCACCTTCGCCTCTTTATCGGTACCACCGTATTTGCGGATGGTCTTCTCGACGCCCGGCGTGCGGATCACGCCCGGATGCACGGAGTTCACCCGCACGCCGTTCTTGAGGCGCGCGAACTCGGCGGCCGCTGCTTTCGTCAACAGCCGCACTCCGCCCTTGGCGGCGCAGTAGGCAGCGGATTTGTCGAGGCCGATGATGCCGGCGATGGACGAGATGTTGATGATCGAGCCGCCGCCGGATTTCTCCATCGCCGCGCAGCCGTATTTGACGCCGAGAAAGACGCCGTCGAGGGCGATGCTGTTCTGCCAGCGCCAGTCCTTGAGGCTGGTGTCCTTGATCGACTTGGCGATGATCACCGCGGCATTGTTGACCAGCACGTCGAGCCGACCCCAGGTGGCGAGTATCGCGTCGATCGTCGCCTGCCATTCCTCCTCGCTCGATACATCCTGATGCCGGAACTGCGCCTCGCCGCCTGCGGCGCGGATCAGGTCCACGGTTTCGGCGCCGCCGCGATCTTCCCAGTCGGTGACCATCACCCGTGCGCCCTCCTCCGCGAGCCGCATCGCGGTCGCCCGCCCCAACCCGGAGGCGGCGCCGGTGACCAGTGCCACCTTGCCTGCCACTCGTCCCATGTTTCCCCCTGATAGTTCTGTTCTTGTGGTGGCTTCCGCGCGGATGTTTTCAACGCCCGCTGAAACGCGCCTGGCGTTTTTCGAGAAAGTGCGCGACGCCTTCCTTGAAATCCTCGCTCGCGATGCTGGCTTTCATTTCCACCACCGAGAGCTCAACGCCTTCGCCGAGGCCCTGGAACAGGCTCTCCCAGATCTGGTGCTTGATCACGCCCATCGAACGCGGTGAATTGTTCTGCGCCATGTCGCGGGCGTATTTCATGACGGCATCCATGAAACCCTCGCTCGGCAGCACCCGGTTCACGAGCCCCAGATCGCGCGCCTCGACGCCGTCGAAAACACGTCCCGAGAGGAAAATTTCCAGCGCATTGGCGGTTCCCATGATGCGCGGAGCAAGCCAGGCGCCGCCGTATTCGGCGATCAGCCCGCGCTTGACGAAGGCGGTGGTGAACTTGGCGTCGGCCGCGGCGATGCGGATGTCGCAATAGAGCGTCATCACCAGTCCGATGCCGGCCACCGGGCCGTTGATGGCGGCGATCACCGGCTTGGGAATGGCGGGAAAATACGAATATTTGTGGGTGTAGTCGGCACGCACATCGGAAGGCCGCTCGCGGGGGCTGTCGTCGGGGTCGTCGCTGGCCGCCTGGCCCTTGCCGCCGCCGCCCATGTCCGACAGCAGTTTCATGTCGGCACCGGAACAAAACCCCCGGCCCGCGCCGGTGATCACGATGACCCGCGCCGCGTCGTCCTCGGCGGCCGCGAGCGTGGCATCCTGGATCTCTTCCGCCATGCGCGTGGTCCAGGCGTTGAGTTTGTCGGGGCGATTGAGCGTCACCAGGGCGACGCCGTCTTTTACCTCGTAAAGAATTTCACGGTATTTCATGGTTGCGGTTCTCTGGCTTGGAATTCGGGGTTCGGGCCGGGCTCAGCCCTGCTCGATAAAGGTCTTGAGCAACTGATGGGCGATGGCCATGGGCGGCGGCAGCAGCACGCCGGTGCCGGTTTCGCCGCGATACGCGGCCGCGAGCAGGTTGCGCGATACCCAGCGGGCTTCCTCCAGCTCGTTCCCGTCGATATGGATCTCGGTGGTTTCGGCCTCCGCAAAACAGCCGATCATCAGCGACGAGGGCCAGGGCCAGGGCTGGGTGGAGTGGTAGTGCACCGCGCCGACGCGAATGCCGGCCTCTTCGAAAATCTCGCGCCGCACCGCCTCCTCGATGTTCTCGCCCGGCTCGATGAAACCGGCGAGCGCGGAATACATACCGGGGGGAAAACTCTTCTGACGGCCCACCAGGGCCTCGTCACCGCGCACAGCCAGCATGATCACCACCGGGTCGGTGCGGGGGAAGTGCTCGGCATTGCAGTCCTGGTTGTCGCATTTGCGCATGTAGCCCGCCATCCGCATTGCGGTGCGGCTGCCGCACACGGCGCAGAACTGGTGGCGCGCGTGCCAGTCGAGCACGGCCTTGCCGGTGGCGAGCGTGGAGGGATCGCCCACCGGCAGGCGCAATGCGATGGCGCGCAGGTCCATGAAACGGCCCGCCCCGCGGAAGGGCTCCAGCGTCGGGGCGCCCTCCACGCCCGTCACGTCCAGCGCAAAGTGCGCCACGCCGGCGGCGTCGAGGCCCAGGAAAATGCAGGGCAGATCGGCGCCGAGGAATTCGCCCAGCTCGGCGGCCGGTAGCCAGCCGATGGCGTTGCCGCCCGGCGCCACCAGGGGTTGCAGCCGGTAGTAGGGAATGACGCGCGTGTCGGATTTCGCGCGCTGCGCCGCGATCCAGTCGGCATCGGTACGGCGGTCACTGGCGCGATCCAGCGGACCGCCGGCAAAGGTGTTGATGATCGACATGGCATTCCCCTCTGTATTGATACGGCGATTTGGTGGTCAGTGCTGATCGTTGTTGTCGGTCAATTTGTTGTTGTCGGTCAATGCGTCAACGCGACACTCGGGGCCACGCTGCCCGCCAGCGGCCCGCGCGGGGCGGCAGCACAGGAGTGGGGCCGTGCCTGTTTGTGTTCTCGCCGGGGTCTGCCGGCCGGCAGGAGCGGCGGACCGTGCCGCCGCACACTAGCAGATTTGGCGCAGCCGTTGAAACCGCCCGACCGGGTCCGGCGCGGCGCGCGGGACCCATTGCGCCTTGCGGGAACCCGGGTCCTGGCTTAGAATCGCCGCCCTTTGCACAGGGTAGCTGGCTTCGTCCGAAGCCGGGACCGTTCGGGAGTTCAGCATGTACGCGGTTATCGAAAGCGGCGGCAAACAACACCGGGTCGAACCGGGTGAAGTACTCAACGTCGAAAAACTCAATGTCGCCCCGGGCGACACGGTCGATTTCGACCGCGTCCTGATGGTGGCGGACGGCAGCGACATCAAGCTGGGCGCGCCCTATGTGGCCGGCGGCAAGGTGACCGCCGAGGTGGTCAGCCAGGGCCGCGCCGACAAGGTGCGGATCATGAAATTCCATCGCCGCAAGCACCACATGAAGCAGATGGGCCACCGCCAGTGGTACACCCAGATCAAAATTACCGGCATCAGCGCCGGCTGAACCCGGATTGAAGGAGCAGATCGATGGCAACCAAAAAGGCAGGCGGCAGTACCCGCAATGGCCGCGACTCCCATAGCAAGCGCCTCGGCGTGAAATGTTTTGGCGGTGAACATGTGACCGCGGGCAGCATCATCGTGCGTCAGCGTGGCACCGCATTTCACCGCGGCGTCAACGTCGGCATCGGCCGCGACCACACCCTGTTTGCCACCGCCGACGGGACTGTCCGCTTCGCGGTGCGGGGACCGCACAACCGCCGCTTCGTCGACATCGTGGTCAACTGACCGCCATCGCGACAGGCTTGCGGAAAAGCCCCTTTACCGGGGCTTTTTTTATGGAGGCGGCCAACCCGCCTGGCATATGATTCGCTACGCCGGGACTACAACTTCCGGGGGAAACCACCCATGAAATTCGTCGACGAAGCACCCATCGATGTCATCGCCGGCAACGGCGGCAACGGTTGCATGAGCTTCCGGCGCGAGAAATACATCCCCAAGGGCGGCCCCGACGGCGGTGATGGCGGCGATGGCGGCAGCGTCATCCTGATCGCCGATCCCGGACTCAACACCCTGGTGGACTACCGCTATCAGCGCGTGTTCCGGGCCGACAACGGCGCCAGCGGCCGCGGCGCCAACTGCCGGGGCCGCTCGGCCGAGGATCTGTTGCTGCCGGTCCCCGTGGGCACCACCGTGATGGATGCCGATACCGACGAAGTCATCGGCGACCTCACCACCGCGGGCGAGCGCCTGATCGTGGCGCGCGGCGGCTTCCACGGCCTCGGCAACGCCCGCTTCAAGTCCAGCATCAATCGTGCGCCCCGGCGCACCAGCCCCGGCAGCGAAGGCGAGACCCGCCATTTGCGCCTCGAACTCAAGCTGCTCGCCGATGTCGGCCTGCTGGGCTTGCCCAACGCCGGGAAGTCCACCCTGATCCACGCGATCTCCGCGGCGCGACCCAAGGTCGCCGACTATCCGTTTACCACGCTGGTGCCCAATCTCGGGGTGGTCGCCCTGGAGCACTACCGGAGCTTCGTGGTCGCCGACGTGCCCGGCGTGATCGAAGGTGCCGCCGACGGCGCCGGGCTCGGGATCCGCTTTCTGCGCCACCTGACGCGTACGCGGCTGCTGTTGCACCTCGTCGATCTCGCGCCCGTTGATGGCAGCGATCCGGCGCACGCGGTGCATACCCTGCACGGGGAACTGGAAAAATTCAGCCCCACGCTCGCCCAGCGGGATTGCTGGCTGGTGTTCAACAAGGCCGATCTGTTGCCGCCGGACGCAGCCCGCGCGCGCGCCGCCGCTATCGTGGACGCCCTCGGCTGGGACGCGCCCTGGCATCTGATCTCGGCCGCCGAACGCGCGGGTACCACCGAACTGTGCGAAGCGGTGATGAATTACCTCGAAGCGCGCGCCCGCATCCAGGCCGAAGATCCCGAAGCCGCGCGTCACGAGCGCGAAATGCAGGAAGCCATGCAACGCGAGGCCCGCGAGCGCATCGCCTGGCTACAGGCGCAACGGACCGGCGCGGATGACGAACTCGCGGACCAGGATGAAGACGACGATGATCATGATGTCGAAGTGTTCCATGCCCCCTGACCGGAACCCGCGCCGTGGACGCTGAACGCCGCCGGGTCACCGCCGCCCGCCGCTGGGTGGTGAAGATCGGCAGTGCCCTGCTCACCAACGACGGCCGCGGTCTGGCCCGTGCAGCCATCGCGGACTGGGTCGGCCAGATCGCCGCGCTTCAGGAGCGGGGCCACGAAATCGTGCTGGTCTCCTCCGGCGCCATCGCCGAAGGCATGGCGCGACTCAACTGGGCGCAGCGCCCGCGCGAACTGCACGAACTGCAAGCCGCCGCCGCCGTGGGTCAGATGGGCCTGATCGAGGCCTACGAATCCTGTTTTCAGCGCTACGGTCGCCACACCGCCCAGATTCTGCTCGACCACGACGATCTCTCGAACCGGAAGCGCTACCTCAATGCGCGCCGCACCCTCACCACCCTCATCAAGCTGGGCGTGGTCCCGGTGGTCAATGAGAACGACACCGTGGTCACCGACGAGATCCGCTTCGGCGACAACGACACCCTGGGAGCCTTGGTCGCCAATCTCATCGAAGCGCCGCTGCTGGTGATCCTCACCGACCGCGACGGCCTCTACAGCGCCGATCCCCGGACCAATCCCGACGCCACCCTGGTGCATCGCGGCCGCGCCCTGGATCTCGGCCTCGATGCCATCGCCGGCGGCAGCGCCAGCCAGCTCAGCCGCGGCGGCATGATCACCAAGCTGCGCGCGGCGCGACTCGCCGCACGCTCGGGCGCGCACACCCTGATCGCCGGGGGACGCATCGACCAGGTGCTGACCCGGCTCGCCGAGGGCGAACTGCTGGGCACTTTGCTGGTTGCCGACTGCGAGCCCCTGGTGGCGCGCAAGCAATGGCTGGCGGGGCAGTTGCAAGCCAAGGGCGCGCTCACGCTGGATGCCGGCGCGGTGCGCGTATTGCAGAAGTCGGGGAGCAGTCTGCTGCCGGTGGGCGTCTTGCGCTGCGCAGGCGACTACGCCCGGGGCGATCTGGTGCGCTGCCTCGCCGAGGACGGGCGCGAGATCGCCCGCGGCCTGATCAACTACAGCAGCGAAGAGACCCGGCGCATCGCCGGCCTGGGCAGCGACCGTATCCCGGAAGTGCTGGGCTACGGGGGCGACGCCGAGTTGATCCACCGCGACAATCTGGTGCTGATCTGAATCAACATCCAGCCAAACCGGGCCCTGTCGACGACCGGATGTGCTCCCGGCAAAAATAGGTCCGCCCACTTATTATGGCCGACTTGGGCGCCAATCGACGCCTGGAGCGGCGAGAGTGTTGGGGTTGCGTTCGCCGCCCGACTTCTCGCCGCCACAAGGTTGCCGGCAGGCGCACGCGAAGGCCGAAAACGATCCCGAAAACAATCCCGAAAACGACAAAGCCGGCATCAGCCGGCTTTGCAGGGGAGGCATAGCGGGAAAACTCAGCCGCTGGCCAGTGCCTTGATATGGGCGTTGAGCCGGCTCTTGTAGCGCGCGGCCTTGTTCTTGTGGATCACGCCCTTGTCGGCGATGCGATCCAGCACCGGCACGGCGGCGGCGTAGGCGGCCTTGGCAGCTTCCAGATCACCGGCCAACAGCGCGGCCTGGACTTTCTTGATGTAGGTGCGCGTCATGGAGCGCTGGCCAGCTTTGAGCTGGCGGCGCTTTTCGCTCTGACGAGCGCGCTTTTTCGCCTGGGGTGTGTTGGCCAACGGAATCAACTCCAGCTGTAGTCATTGCAAGGCGGCGCACTATAGCCAGTTTCGCCCGGGCGTTCAACTCACCTTGCCACGACTCCGCCCATGGCGCGCCAGCGCCCAGTCGGCGTGCTCGCGTACCAGCTCGGAACCCTGGTCGCGACAGGTTGCGAGCGCCGCCAGCACCGGCGCGGTGGTGGGCGCATTGCCCAGCCCCACGGCGAGATTGCGCAACCAGCGCTCGTGGCCGATGCGGCGAATCGGTGAACCGGCGGTGCGCTCCAGAAACTCGGCTTCGGTCCATTGCGCGAGGGTCGCCAGTTCGGCATCAGCGAGGCCGTGGCGGGGTCTGAAGGCGGCTTCGTCGGTAGGTTTGGCGAAGCGGTTCCAGGGACAGACGATCTGGCAGTCGTCGCAGCCGAACACGCGGTTGCCCATGGCCGCGCGCAATGCCACGGGAATCGGTCCGGGATGCTCGATGGTGAGATAGGAAATGCAGCGTCGGGCGTCCAGCACATAGGGTTCGGGGAAGGCCTGGGTCGGGCAGATCGACAGACAGGCGCGGCACTTGCCGCAGGCGTCGTCGATCAGCTCGGTGGCAGGCGGCAGGCGAATGCTGGTGATCAGCTCGCCGAGAAAGAACCAGGAACCCGCGCCGCGATTCAGCAGCAGGGTGTTCTTCCCGATCCAGCCGAGCCCGGCGCGCGCGGCCAGGGGCTTTTCCAGCACCGGCGCGCTGTCCACGAAGGGGCGCTGGATGACCGCGCAGCCTGCCGCCGCCGCAATCCGCTCGGCCAGTGTTGCCAGCCGGGTGCGCATGATCTTGTGATAGTCGCGACCCAGGGCGTAGCGCGACACATAGGCTTTTTCGCCGTCGCGCAACTGCGCGATCATGCGGGTATCGGCGGGCCGGTAATCCATGCGCACACAGATCGCGGAGACCGTGCCGGGCACCAGCAGATCGGGGCGCGCGCGCAGTTCGCCGTGGCGCGCCATCCAGGCCATGCTGCCGTGAAAGCCCCGGTCGAGCCATTCGCGCAGGCGTGTGCCGGCCTCGCCCAGATCCAGATCCGTGATGCCGACCTGCTGAAAACCCAGCTCCCGCGCCCAGGCGCCAATGTGTGTGACCAGATCCGGATCGGTTGCGGCAGTCGCTGGTTCAGGCACGGGCAGGGCCGGGTGAAGGGCATGTCGTATAATTTTGCCAGATTCCGCCCCCGGCCCCGTCGATGCCATTTTCCGCTGCCGCCCTCTACACCGTCACCCAGACCCGCGAACTCGACCGCCGCGCCATCGCAGAGCACGGCATCCCCGGCATTGCGCTGATGAAACACGCCGGCACCAGCGCGTTCCGGGAATTGTGCCGGCGCTGGCCTGAGGCGCGTTCCATCACCGTGCTCTGCGGCAGCGGCAACAACGGCGGCGACGGCTATATCATCGCGGCGCTGGCGCACGAGCGCGGGCTGGCCAGCCGGGTAATCCACCTGGCAGAGCCGGCCCTGCTGAAGGGCGACGCCGCCCTGGCCTGGCGCTTTGCGACGCAGGCGGGCGTACCCATGGAATCCTTCTCCGCCGACAGCGCGCTGACCGGTGATGTCCTGGTCGACGCCCTGCTGGGGACCGGGATCGCGCGGCCCGTGACGGGCGCGCATGCCGCCGCCATCGCGGCCATCAACGGCGCCGGCATTCCGGTGCTCGCGGTCGATATACCCTCGGGACTGCACGCCGACACCGGCGCCGAACTGGGAATCGCCGTGCGCGCCCAGGTCACGGTGACCTTTATTGGCCGGAAACTCGGACTCTACACCCGGCGCGGTCCGGCGCTGGCGGGGTCTCTTGTATTCGACCGGCTGGACGTGCCGGATGCCGTGTATCGGGATGATCCCGCTGCCGAACTCCTCAACCTGGCGCAGTTGCTGCTGCGACTCCCGCCCCGCGCCCGCGACGCCCACAAGGGCAACTTCGGCCACGTCATGGTGATCGGCGGGGATCGCGGATTTGGTGGCGCGGCCCTGATGGCGGCGGAAGCCGCGGCGCGCGCCGGCGCCGGACTGGTGAGTGTCGCCACCCGGCCGGAGCACGCCGCCGCTTTCCTGGCCCGGCGTCCGGAGCTGATGGTCAAGGGCGTCCCCTCCGGACAGGAACTCGAACCCCTGCTCAGCGGGCCGACGGTACTGGTGGTCGGCCCCGGCCTGGGCCGTTCGCCCTGGTCGGAACAGATGCTGCAACAGGCCTTCAATGCCGGTCTGCCCATGGTGCTGGATGCCGACGCCCTGAACCTGCTCGCGGCCGACCGCCTGGGCCGGGACGCCGACGGCAGCCGCTGGGTACTGACGCCCCATCCGGGGGAAGCGGCACGTTTGCTCGATGTCGACAACGCCGCGGTGCAGGCCGATCGCCCGAGCGCGTGCCGGCGCCTGCAGGAAAAATTTGGCGGCGCGGTACTGCTCAAGGGCGCGGGCACCCTGATCGCCGGACCCGGGAAACCGCTGGCCGTCTGCCCCTATGGCAACCCGGGCATGGCCTCGGGCGGCATGGGCGACGTGCTGGCCGGCGTGATCGGCGCGCTGCTGGCGCAGGGCCTGGAGCCCACGGCGGCGGCGCGGCTGGGCGCCTGCGTTCACGGCCGCGCCGCCGATATCGCCGCCCAGCGCAGCGGCGAGCGCGGGCTGTTGGCGACCGACCTGCCGGACCTGATCCGCGAATTGCTGAACGGACGGCATGCGCTGCCGGATTGAGCTTCCCGACCCCGAAGCGACCCTGGCCTGGGGCCGGTGGCTGGGTGCCCGGCTATGGCCCGGGGCGGTCATTTTTCTGAGCGGAACCCTGGGGGCAGGCAAAACCAGTCTCTGCCAGGGAATACTGTCCGCCCTCGGGCACACCGGCCCGGTCAAGAGTCCAACTTATACTTTAGTTGAACCCTATACGCTAACCCATGGAAATGTGTATCATTTTGACCTCTATCGCCTGGTGGACCCAGAGGAACTGGAATGGATCGGAGGGCGGGACTATTTCGACGGCGAGAGCATCTGCCTGATCGAATGGCCCGAGCGCGGTGCTGGCACGCTGCCAGCGCCGGATCTGACCTTGACACTGGAACTCGCCGGCAACGGGCGGACGCTGTTGCTTGCAGCGGGCAGCGAGCGCGGGCGTGCGCTCCTCGCGGAGCTGCCGACAACGCCAAGTTCGTCCTGACCGGACTGCTCACTGCCACCCGGCAACGGGTTTTTCCGTTGTTGATTGCGCTATGCACCATCGTCTTGCCCGGAGTCTTGCCCGGATTAGTGCACGCAGCCACGACGGTCGAGCGCGCACGGCTGGTACGGGATGCCGGCAATGTCCGCCTTGAGCTCGATCTGAGCGGAGCGCCCACGTCCTACAGGGTCTTCACCATACGGGCGCCGGACCGCGTGGTGATCGACATCGACAATGCCCGGTTGCGCGCCTCGCTGCGCGGCATCGATCTGACCGACAGCCCCGTACACAACCTGCGCTCCGGCATCCGCGACGGCACCGGACTGCGCATCGTCGCCGATCTGACGCGCAGCGTGAGCGTGCGGAGCGCGCCGGCAGCGGGCAAGCCCCATCGCCTGGTGGTGGAGTTGCAGTCGGGCGGCAGCCGCGGTGCCGCTCCTGGCTCCGCAGGTGCCGCTACCGCACTGGCCAAACCCGCTCCTGCATCGAAGCCCACACCGCGCGCCGCCCCTACCGCGCAGAAATCGTCGACCGGAACCGGCAAAGCGCCTCCGATTGCAACGATGGCAACGCCCGGGCCACTGCGCAACATCATCGTGGCGATCGACGCCGGTCACGGCGGCCAGGACCCCGGCGCCATAGGCCCAGGCGGCGCCCATGAAAAGCAGGTGGTTCTCGCCATCAGTAAAGCGCTGGCAGCGCAGGTAAATCGCGAGTCCGGGTACCGCGCGGTGCTGGTTCGAACCGGCGACTACTTCATCCCATTGGCCAAACGACCCGTGATCGCGCGGCGCGCGGGTGCCGACATCATGGTTTCGGTGCACGCGGATGCTTTCCACAAGAAAACCGCCAATGGCGCCTCGGTGTACGCGCTGTCCCAGCGCGGCGCAACCAGCGAGACCGCCAAGTACCTGGCGGATCGGGAGAACCGCGCGGATCTGATCGGTGGCTCGGTCGCGCTCAACGACAAGGATCCCGTCCTGGCGGAGGTCATCCTGGATCTGTCGATGACCGCTACCCTTAACCACAGCCTCCACCTGGGCGACCAGGTCCTGAAATCCATGGCCGGTATCGGCCGGCTGCACAACCGCCGCGTGGAGCAGGCCGGTTTCGTGGTCCTGAAGTCGCCGGACATGCCGTCGATCCTGGTCGAAACCGGTTTCATCTCCAATCCCGACGAGGCCCGCAAGCTGCGCGATCCCGCTCACCAGAACCGACTGGCCCGCGCCATTTTCGCGGGCGTCAAACGCCACTTCGAGCGTCATCCGCCCGACGGCACCCGGCTCGCCTGGGATCAGCGCCAGCGCAACGGCGGGCTCGCCCAGGCGACACCACTCCAAACCAGTGCCCTGCCCGACATCGCACAGCGCTAGAATGCGTGGGTGAACCCCCTACGCCCACACAAGTGCCCCGCCGCACTCCGCCAGGATCCGGAACCACTGCTTCCGGGCACGCCCTGACCATGGCCGCAGACGCCACCCCGATCCGCCTCCTGCCGCCCCAACTGGCGAATCAGATCGCTGCCGGCGAAGTGGTGGAGCGTCCTGCCGCCGTGATCAAGGAACTGCTGGAAAACAGCATCGACGCCGGCGCCGACCGTATCGAGATCGAGCTCGAACAGGGCGGCATCAAGCTGATGCGCATCCGCGACAACGGCACCGGCATCCCCCGCGACGACCTCGCGCTGGCACTGAGTCGCCACGCCACCAGCAAGATCGCCGTGCTGGATGATCTCGACGCCGTGACCACCCTGGGCTTTCGCGGCGAGGCGCTGGCGAGCATCGCGTCCGTCTCCCGGCTCGCGCTCACCTCGAACGCGCAGTCCGGCAACTCCGGCTGGATCATCCAGAGCGCGGCGGATGACGCCACCATTGCGCCGGCGCCCCACCCCCGCGGTACCACGGTCGAAGTGCGGGATCTGTTTTTCAACACCCCCGCACGGCGCCGCTTCCTGCGCACCGAGCGTACCGAGTACGGGCGCATCGAGGAAGTCATCCATCGGCTGGCGCTGGGCCGCTTCGACGTGGGGCTGCGCGTGCGGCACAACGGCCGTCAGGTACAGGATTTTGCTCGCGCCGATGACCTGCCCGCGCAGGAGCGCCGGATCGCGGCGGTGTGCGGCCTGCCGTTCCTGGAGCAGGCGCGCCATCTCGAAGTCGGGCACCAGGGTTTGCGCCTGCACGGCTGGATCGCGCTGCCCACCTACTCCCGCAGTCAGGCCGATCTTCAGTATTTTTATGTGAACGGCCGCGCGGTGCGCGACAAGGTCATCGGTCACGCGGTCCGCCAGGCGTACCGCGATGTGCTGTATCAAAACCGGCACCCGGCGTTCGTGCTGTTTCTCGAAATTCCGCCCCGCGATGTGGACGTGAATGTCCACCCCACCAAATACGAGGTCCGCTTCCGGGAGGCGCGTCAGGTCCACGACTTCCTGTTCAGCATGCTGCACCGCGCGCTCGCCGAAATCACTCCGGGGGATGCGCGACCCGCGCCGGCGACAGTGTCCGTGCCGGGTGAACAGACGGGTGACGCGACACCCGCATCGACACCCAAACTTTTCGCGCATCAGCACCAGATGCCGTTCCCGTCAACGCGACCCGCCCCGGGGGTGGGCGAGCGCATGGCGGCCTATGCCGATTTGCACCTATCAGCGCCTGAGCAATCACCTCCGGCGCCGGCGTCTCCGACCGACGCTACACCCCCGCTCGGCTTCGCTCTCGCGCAGCTCAAGGGCGCTTATATCCTCGCGGAAAACCGCGCCGGCCTGGTCCTGGTGGACCTCCATGCCGCCCACGAGCGCGTCCTCTACGAGCGCATGAAAAGCGCCTGGCGCACCGGGGCACTCGCCAGTCAACCCCTGCTGGTGCCGATGACGCTCGCGGTGAACGAAGCCGAAGCGGACGCCGCCGAACACCATGCCGCCGCCTTCGACACCATCGGCTTCAGCCTCGACCGCAGCGGACCCACTACCATTCTGGTGCGCTCCGTGCCGGCGCTGGTGCGCGGGGTGGAAGTGGAAGCTCTGGTGCGGGATGTGCTCGCCGATATCCGCACCCTGGACAGCAGCGACCGCCTCGACGGTCGCATCGATGAAATCCTCGGCAACATGGCCTGCCGTGCCGCCGTCCACGCCAACCGACCGCTGGCCGTGGCGGAAATGAACGCGCTGCTGCGGGCAATGGAAACCACCGAGCGTAGCGGCCAGTGCAACCACGGCCGCCCCACCTGGACCCAGTTGTCGCTGGAGGAACTCGACCGCCTGTTCCTGCGGGGGCGCTGAATGCCCGCGTCTTCCGACCGGCCGCGCGCGCTGGCGATCGCGGGTCCGACGGCGAGCGGCAAGACCGCGCTGGCGCTGGCGCTGTGGGAACGCGCGCCGGTCGAGATCATCAGCGTGGACTCGGCCCAGGTGTATGTGGGCATGGACATCGGCACCGCCAAGCCGGATGCCGCGACGCTCGCCCGCGCACCCCATCGCCTGATCGACATCCGCGATCCCGCGATACCCTATTCCGCCGCTGAGTTCGTCGCCGATGCGCGCCGCGAAATGGCGGACATCACGGCGGCAGGGCGCATCCCCCTGCTCGTCGGCGGCACCATGCTCTACTTCCACCTGCTGATCGAGGGAATGGCGAAGCTGCCCGCGGCAAATCCACAGCTACGCGCGGAACTCGCGGCCACCGCCGCGCGCCACGGCTGGGCCCATCTGCACGCGGAACTCGCGCGGGTGGATCCAGAAACCGCCGCACAACTGCATCCACTACATTCCCAGCGGATCCAGCGCGCGCTCGAGGTCTACCGCGCCACCGGGCAACCCTTGTCGCGGTTGCTCAGGGCGCAACACGACGGACAGGGAATTGCGCCCGTCGCCGCGGACTATGATCTAACCATGGTCGCACTGCTACCACCCAGCCGCGATCAGCTCCACCAGCACATCGCCCAGCGCTTCGAAGCCATGCTGGAAGCGGGCCTGGTGGCCGAAGTTCGCGCCCTGTATGAACGCGGCGACCTGAACCCGGATTTGCCGTCGATGCGCGCCGCCGGTTACCGTCAGGTGTGGGCGCATCTCGATGGCGAATGCGACACGGCCACCATGGCTGCGCGCGGCATCGCCGCCACCCGCCAACTCGCCAAGCGTCAGTTGACCTGGTTGCGCGGCCCGCGCTCTCCGGCCCGTGAGGTACTCATCGGCAACCTGGAGACCCGCGAAAGCCAGCGAGCGACTCTGGCTAAGCTCTTGAAACTGATCTGATTGCCCTCATGTACACCACCCATGCCGGCGCGTATCATGATCGATTGCGGTCCCGTGTCAGGGAGACTGCAATACGGAGCTTCCGCTGAACTGAATTGCCGCTGATGGTCGCGATGCCGCTACTGGCCTGACAGGCCCCTACGAAGCACCGCCACCCGCTATCGCTGCGACTTGGCAGGCCACCTTACCTGCCTAATCAACCCACACCAATAAGGAGTAACGCCATGTCAAAAGGGCACAATCTACAAGACCCTTTTCTCAATCTGCTGCGCAAGGAACGCATTCCAGTCTCGATCTTTCTGGTCAATGGCATCAAGCTTCAGGGCCAGATCGAGTCGTTCGATCAATTTGTGGTCCTGCTGAAAAACACCGTAAGCCAGATGGTCTACAAACACGCCATTTCGACCGTAGTCCCTGCGCGTCCGGTGCGCTTGCCCACGGCGACGCCCGGCGAAGATGACGACGCCGACGCGGATGTCTGATTGACTACATCTCACCAGGAAATAGCGGAAACGGCTGTCCTGGTATCCATCGAACTGGGCAAAGGTAGCGAGTCCGGCGACTGGCAGGAGTTCACCGAACTGGTGCGCGCGGCGGGCGGAATGCCCGCCGCGGCGCTCACCGGGTACCGCGCTACTCCCCATCCGGGAACCTTCATCGGTTCCGGCAAAGTCGCCGAGTTGCGGGCCCTGATCGTTTCGACCGCGGCCACCGTCGCAATTTTCGATCACAGCCTGAGTCCCAGTCAGGAGCGCAATCTCGCGCGTGAAATCGACTGCCGGGTGATCGACCGCACGGGGCTGATTCTGGATATCTTCGCCCGCCGCGCACGCACCCACGAAGGCAAGCTGCAAGTGGAGCTGGCGCAGTTGCGCCACCTGATGCCGCGGCTGGTAGGCCGCGCGACACATCTGGCGCGCCAGCAGGGAGGCATAGGACTGCGCGGCCCTGGGGAAACCCAACTCGAAACTGACCGGCGCCTGGTGCGGGGCCGTATCACCAGCATCGAGCGCAAGCTTGACCTGGTACAAAAGCGCCGAGGACAGGGCCGCGCCGCGCGCCGCCGGGGCGAAACGCCGACGGTAGCGCTTGCGGGCTATACCAACGCCGGCAAGTCGACCCTGTTCAACACCCTGATCGCAGCGGGAGCACTGGCGGCGGACCAGCTATTCGCCACCCTGGACCCCACGCTGAGGCGCTGTTCCGTTCCGGGCATCGGGAACGCGCTGCTCGCCGATACCGTGGGCTTCATCAGTCAGTTACCCCATCAATTGGTCGCCGCCTTCCGCGCAACGCTCGAAGAAGTCGCCGCGGCCGATCTGGTGCTCCATGTCATCGACGCTGCCAACCCGGCTTGGCCGCACCAAGTGCGCTGCGTCAACGAAGTACTCGAAGAAATCGGCGCCGCTGACGTGCCCGTGCTGTGCGTATTCAACAAAATCGACGCCCTGGAAGCGTCGCGGCCTCACGTGGACCGGGACGCGTCTGGAACCCCCACGGCGGTATGGCTGTCCGCGCACACCGGCGCCGGCATCCCGCTCCTGCTCACCGTATTGAGCGAACGTCTCGCCGCCGACCTGGTTCGCCAGAGCTACCGACTGGCGCCAACGCAGGGGCGCCTGCGGGCACTGTTCTACAAGGCCGGAGGGGTAATCGCAGAGAGTCCCGCGGAGGATGGTGGTACCATAGTCGAGCTGTGCATGCCCGCCGCGAAATTGCAGCGGCTGCTGCGCAGCGAAGGGCTGACGGCAAACCCCGACGCTTCACCACCAACTCAAACGGGTGCTGTTGATTTACACCCCGAAGAACCGCTGTGTGCGCACGGCGACCCAACAAGCTGGAGTTAACCATGGCCTGGAATGAACCCGGCGACGGCCGAGATCCGTGGGGCAGCGGCAAGAAAAACACACCCCCGGATCTGGAAGCCGTATTGAAGCGCCTTTCGGACCGCCTGAACCAGGTGTTTGGCGGTGGTGATGGCGGCGACAGCGGGTTAGGCCGCGGCCCCTTGTTGATGGGGCTGATGGCAATTGCAGTGCTGTGGTTTGCGCTGGGCTGGTATCAGGTTGATGCCCAGCAACAGGCCGTCGTGCTGCGCTTCGGCAAATTCAGCGAGCTCACGGGCGAAGGGCTGCACTGGCGCCCGCGCCTGATCGACCAGGTGACCAAGGTGGCGGTAACCACGGAGCGACGCTACGAAACCGAGCCGCGCAACGAGATGCTTACCGAAGACGAGAACATCGTCGAACTACCGCTCACCGTCCAGTACAACGTGAGCGACGCCAAGGCCTATGTCCTCAATGTCAGGGATCCCGAGCTGAGCCTGCGGGAAGCGACCGACAGCGCAGTCCGCCACGAAGTCGGCAACGCCAAGTTCGATGCGGTGATTTCCACCGGCCGGGGCGACCTGAGCATCGCTGTGGCGAAACGTCTGCAGAGCTATCTAGACAAGTACGGCACCGGCATGCGGGTGGTCAAGGTGAACATCCAGGAGGCAAAGCCGCCGGCCGCCGTGCGCGCAGCCTACGACAATGTCGTCAAGGCGCGTGAATATCGGGAACAGGTCATCAACGAAGCCCAATCCTACGCCAATGGTATAGTCCCTGAAGCGCGCGGGCAGGCCCAGCGCACGCTCGCGGAAGCCAGTGCTTACCGGGAAAAAGTCGCCGCCGAAGCGACCGGGGAAACACATCGCTTTGAACAGCTGTATTCGGAATACCAGAAGGCACCGGCGATCACTCGCGAACGTCTGTATATCGAGACTCTCGAAGAGGTCATGGCCAGCGTACCCAAAGTCATCGTGGATGTGAGATCCGGCGGCAACATGCTCTATCTGCCCATCGACAAACTTGTCCAGACCGATAGCGCCAGCTCGACCACCGGCGATCGGGCACTCAGCAATCAGCAACTCAATGACATCGCGAACCGCGCGGCCGATGTGCTCCGCCGTCAGGTCGCCACCCCCACCACGCCGCGACGGGAGAGCCGCCCATGACGGACCGCAAAACCATGGGCCTTTTCGGGCTGGTGCTGCTCGGAATTCTGTTCAGCAGCTCGGTGTTCGTCGTCAAGGAAACCGAGCGCGCCCTCATGTTGCAGTTCGGTCGCATCGTGAGGTCGGACATTCCTCCAGGCCTTCACTGGAAACTGCCGATCATCAACCAGGTCAAGATATTCGATGCCCGCGTGCTGACGGTGGACGGCGCGCCAGAAAGTTTTTTTACCATTGAGCGCAAACGCCTCATCGTCGACTCTTTCGCCAAATGGCGTATCGACAACGTGGAAACCTATTACAAGGCCACTGGCGGCGTCGAACTGGCCACCAATAGCCGTCTTGCAGACCGCATCAACGACGGCTTGCGCAACCAGTTCGGCACCCGCACGCTGTATGAGGTGGTGTCCGGGGAGCGCGACCGGCTAATGACGGACATGGCCACGACGTTGAACGACGCCGTCAAGAAATCCCTCGGTGTGGAGATACTGGACGTGCGCGTGCGGCGCATCGACCTGCCCCCCGAAGTCAGTGAACAGGTATTTCAGCGCATGACCGCCGAGCGCGACAAGGAAGCACAGGAGTTGCGCGCCGTCGGCCTGGAGGCCGCCGAAAAAATTCGCGCGGAAGCGGATCGCCAGGCGACGGTCATCGGGGCAAACGCCTACGGCGAAGCCGAGCAGACCCGCGGCGAAGGCGACGCGGCCGCCGCGCGCATCTACGCGGCCGCGTACCAGCGCGACCCGGAGTTTTACGCGTTCACGCGCAGTCTCAAGGCCTATCGTGCATCGCTTACCGGCCGGAACGGTCTGCTGGTAATGGAACCCGACAGCGATTTTTTCCGCTACCTGAAGACGTCTGACGGCACGAAAAAGTGAAGTGGCGCGGGCGACAGGACCCCGCCGGAAGTGCTAGCATCCCGCAACCGGGGCAACCCGGTTTTTTTTGCCGGCCCGCCGCGCCAAGGTAGTCGCTGCGGGGAGCGCGTGGGGGAGGAGGAACGCGCCGCGATCACGGACATGCGGCCGTTCACGACCACAGCTCCATCCCCGGAGCGCAGACATGCCCCGGCTCATGCCTCGGTCCAGGCCCGACCTGACGATGACAACGATGGACTCCACTGATCGCTGGCTGCTGCCCGACGGGATCGAAGACATCCTCCCGGATCGCGCTCTCAAAGTAGAGCGGCTGCGGCGCCGTTTGCTCGACCTCTACCACACTTGGGGTTATGACCTGGTGATCCCGCCGCTCGCGGAATTCACCGCGTCTTTGTTCAGCGGTTCCGGATCAGACCTGGACCTCATCACGTTCAAGATCACCGACCAGTTGAGCGGTCGCATGATGGGCGTGCGCGCCGACATCACACCCCAGGCAGCACGTATGGACGCCCATAGCCTGCACCGGGAGTATCCGACCCGCCTGTGCTACGCAGGTCAGGTGCTGTACACGCGTCCGCGCAGCCCGCTGGAATCGCGCTCGCCGATCCAGATCGGCGTCGAACTGTTCGGAGAGCCCGGATTGGAAGCCGATCTCGAAGTGATCGCCCTGCTGGCGGAAACCCTGACCCGCGCCGGGCTCGGCGCACTGCATCTGGATCTCGGCCATGTGGGCATCTACCGCGGACTCGAAGAACAACTGACGATCGAGCCGGCCCGCAAGCGCGAGCTGTTCGAGCTGTTGCAGCAGAAGGACGCGACGCTGCCGACCTGGATCGCCGCCCATGTCCACGACCCGAACCTCGCGCGCATGCTGACGGCGCTGCCCGGGCTGTGTGGCGGCGCGGCGGTCCTGCAACGCGCAACCCATGAACTGGCGGGTGCGCCCGCGTCGGTGCAACGGGCGCTCGATGAGTTGCACCAGGTGGTGCGCGCGCTCCAGGAACGGCGTCCCGATCTCACGCTGTTCCTGGATCTGGGGGAATTGCGCGGCTACCACTACCACACCGGCATCGTGTTTGCGGCCTATACGGCGGGCACGCCGGCGGCGGTGGGTCACGGCGGCCGTTACGACCATGTGGGCGCACAGTTCGGACGCGCCCGCCCGGCGACCGGTTTTGGCATCGACCTGGGCTTTCTGTGTGATCTGGTGGCGCCCACCGCGCCGGTCACGCCCGGAATTTTTGTCGCCACGCAAGGCGCCACCTCCCTAACAGGCGCTGCCACACCGGAACTCACCGCCCTGGTGGCCCGCCTGCGCGCAGCGGGTGAACGGGTGATATGCGGGTTTCCCGGTCAGGTTCCAGACCTGGCCGAACTGCATTGCGATCGCGTCCTGATCTGGCGTGATGGGGCCTTTCAGATCGAACCTGCGCGCACGCAGGCAGAGCCGGACTGACCGAAGGACATCATGGGTAAAAATGTCGTGGTACTCGGCACCCAGTGGGGTGACGAAGGCAAGGGCAAGATCGTCGACCTGCTTACCGACGAGGCCAAGGTGGTGGTGCGCTTTCAGGGCGGCCACAACGCCGGCCACACGCTGGTGATCGATGGTGCCAAGACCGTGCTGCATCTGATCCCCTCGGGGATTCTCCGCGCCGGCGTGAGCTGCTTGATCGGCAACGGCGTGGTGCTCGCGCCCGACGCCCTGCTCAAGGAAATGGGCGAACTGGAAGCGCGCGGCGTACCCGTGCGCGAGCGCCTCAGACTGTCGCCGGCCTGCCCGCTGATCCTGCCCTGCCATGTGGCGCTCGATCTCGCCCGCGAACAGGCGCGCGGCGCCGCGCGCATCGGCACCACGGGGCGGGGCATCGGTCCCGCCTACGAAGACAAGGTCGCACGGCGCGGCCTGCGTCTGGGCGATCTGTTCAAGGGTCCGGTGTTCGCCGAACGCCTGCGCGAACTCATCGACTTTCACAATTTCATGCTCGGCCGCTATTACAACGTGGCCGAATGCGATGCGAGCGCCATCCTCGTTCAGGCCGAAACCTGGGCCGAGCAGCTGCGCCCGCTGCTCACCGATGTCACCAGCAGCCTGCACCGCACCCGCCTCGCCGGTGAAAACATCCTGTTCGAAGGTGCCCAGGGTTCGCTGCTGGACATCGACCACGGCACCTACCCCTTCGTGACTTCCTCGAACACCACTGCCGGCGGCACCGCCACCGGCAGTGGCTTCGGTCCGCTCTATCTCGATTATGTGCTCGGCATCACCAAGGCCTACACCACCCGCGTCGGTTCAGGACCCTTTCCCACCGAGTTGTTTTGCGATGTGGGCAGACATCTGTCGGCGCGCGGCAACGAGTTCGGTTCCACCACCGGGCGGCCGCGCCGCTGCGGCTGGTTCGACGCCATTGCCCTGCGCACTGCGGCGCGTATCAACAGTATTTCGGGGCTCTGCCTGACCAAGCTCGATGTGCTGGACGGTCTGACCGAGGTCAAGGTCTGCATCGGTTATCGCAACGCCGCCGGTGCCGAAATCGAATCGCCGTCCCACGCCGACGACTACGCGGACATCGTGCCGGTCTACGAGACGCTGCCCGGCTGGAGCGACTCGACCTCCGGCGCGACCTCACTCGCGCAACTGCCCACTGCCGCGCGCGCCTACATCGCGCGCATCGAAGCGGTCACCGGGGTGCCGATCGACATCATTTCCACTGGGCCGGACCGGGTGGAAACCATCATTCTGCGGCATCCGTTTCACTGAGGATCGATCCGCGCACGCGCGTTTTTGCTGGCGCGGCTGTCACATTTCCGCGCTTGAAATCGCCGCGCTTTAACCGCACCATTCGCGGCCTTCCCGCCGCCGGGAGACTTTCTTGAATCGCATTTCCCACCAGAACCACGACGTCGAGTGGAACGCCGTCCGCGCGGCCGACCTGTACGGCATCGAATACTGGGGCGCCGGCCATTTTCAGGTGTCAGCGGACGGCCTGGTCCAGGTCACCGCGGAAACCGGCGGCGGGCGCGGCACCATCAACCTGCTCGATATCGTCGATGGTTTGAGTGAACGCGGCCTGCCCATGCCGGTGCTGCTGCGCATCGAAAACCTGCTCGACGCCCAGATCGCCCAGATCAACGACAGTTTCGCCCGCGCCATTGCGCAATCGGGCTATCGCGGCCGTTATCGCGGCGTGTTCCCCATCAAGGTCAACCAGCAGTCGCAGATCATCGAAGAAGTAGCCAGTTTCGGCGCCCGCTTTGGTCACGGCCTGGAAGCCGGCAGCAAGGCCGAACTGCTGATCGCACTCGCCACTCTGGAGGCGATGAACGGCTATATCGTCTGCAACGGTTACAAGGACGAGGAATTCATCAACCTCGGCCTGATGGCGCAAAAGCTCGGCTACCGGATTTTTTTCGTGGTGGAAACACCCGCCGAACTGCCGCTCCTGATCCAGTGCAGCAAGGCCGCCGGCATTCGCCCGCGCATCGGCGCGCGCGTCAAGCTGTCGTCCCGCGTCAGTGGCCACTGGAACGCCACCAGCGGCGATCGCAGTATCTTTGGCCTGACCTCGATGCAGTTGATCGATCTGGTGGACACTCTCAAGGCCCACGCCATGCTCGACTGCATGGAAATGCTGCATGTGCATCTGGGCTCGCAGATTCCCAACATCCGCGACATCCGCACCGGCGTCATGGAAGCCTGCCGCTACTACGTCGATCTGGTGCGCGAAGGCGCGCCGCTGGGCAATCTCGATCTCGGCGGCGGGCTCGCGGTGGATTACGAGGGCAGCCGCTCCAGCCACACCCACAGCATGAACTACTCGATGGAGGAGTACTGCCTCGATATCGTCGAGGTGGTGATGAGCATTCTGGATCCCCACGAGATACCGCATCCGACCATCGTCACCGAATCGGGGCGTGCGCTGGTCGCCTACGGTTCGGTGCTGTTGTTCAACATTCTCGATGTCACCCGTTTCGAAGCGCACGCGCTGCCCGATCAAGTGCCGGAATCCGAACACGAGAACGTCCACAACCTGTGGGACGTACTGAAGTCGATTACCCTCGAGCGCGCCCAAGAGTGCTACAACGACGCACTCTTCTATCGCGACGAAATTCGGGATCTGTTCCGGCGCGGCCAGATCAGCTTGCGTTCGCGCGCGCTGGCCGAAAACGTCACGCTGGAAATTCTTCAGCGTATTAAAACCGTCATCATCGGCAACGAAGATGAATATCCGGAACTGGCCGGGCTGGAAGAAGCGCTCGCCGACATCTACTACGGCAACTTCAGTGTGTTCCAGTCGCTGCCGGATATCTGGGCCATCGACCAGGTGTTCCCGATCATGCCGATTCATCGCCTCGACGAACTGCCCACGCGCCAGGCGATCCTCGCCGACATCACCTGCGACTGCGATGGCAAGATCGATCGCTTCGCCTGGGACGGCACGCTCAACAATACGCTGCCGGTGCATCCGCTCGTCGAGGGCAAGGAATATTACCTGGGCGCATTCCTGGTCGGCGCCTATCAGGAAACCCTGGGCGATCTCCACAATCTGCTCGGCGACACCCATGTGGTCAGCGTGCGCATCAATGTCGACGGCAGTTTCGATTACGTCAAGGAAGTCGAAGGCGACAGCGTCGCCGACGTGCTGAGCTACGTCGAGTATCACCCCCAGACCCTGCTGCAGAAATTTCGCAACAGCGCGGAACAGGGCGTGCGCGCCGGACTCATCACGGCTACCGAACGCCAGCAACTGGTGGAGCTGTACGCCACCGGATTGCGCGGCTACACCTACTTCGAGCGTTGAGCGAGGACTATCCCATGGCAAGGGTGTTGATTATCGGCGCCGGCGGCGTCGGCCAGGTGGTGACCCACAAGTGCGCCCAGGTGCCCGAGGTGTTTTCCCACATCGTGCTGGCCAGTCGCACCAAGTCAAAATGCGATGCCATCGCGGCACAGCTCACGCGCCCCATCGAAACCGCGGAAATCGACGCCGACAATGTCCCACAGTTGTCGGCACTGATCGAGCGCGTGCGACCCGACCTGGTGATCAATGTCGCGCTGCCCTATCAGGATCTGAACATCATGGACGCCTGTCTCGCGACCGGCGTGAATTATCTCGACACTGCCAACTACGAACCGCGCCACCTGGCCAAGTTCGAGTATTCCTGGCAGTGGGCCTACCACGAACGCTTTCGCGAACGCGGCCTGATGGCGCTGCTGGGCAGCGGCTTCGATCCCGGCGTCACCAATGTCTTCACCGCCTGGCTGCGCAAACACAAACTCGACCGTATCCGCGAACTCGACATCATCGACTGTAACGCGGGCGAGCACGGTCAGGCCTTCGCCACCAACTTCAATCCCGAAATCAACATCCGCGAAGTAACCGCCAAAGGCCGCTACTGGGACGGCGGCCAGTGGCGCGAAACCGATCCGCTCAGCGTGCACCGCGAGTTCGATTTTCCGGAAGGCATCGGGCCGCGCAAGATTTTTCTGATGTACCACGAAGAGCTGGAATCCCTGGTCAAACATCTGCCGGAAATCGAAACCGCGCGTTTCTGGATGACCTTCTCCGACAATTATCTGAAGCACCTGGAAGTGCTGCAAAACGTCGGCATGACGCGCATCGACCCGGTGCTCTACAACGGCCAGGAGATCGTGCCGCTCCAGTTTCTCAAGGCCGTGCTGCCCGACCCCGGCAGCCTGGGCCCGCTCACCAAGGGCCGCACCTGCATCGGCTGCGTCGCCACCGGCACCCGCGCCGGCCGCGAGGAGACGCACTACGTCTACAACATCTGCGACCATGAGGCCTGCTACCGGGAAGTCGGTTCCCAGGCGATCTCCTACACCACCGGCGTGCCGGCGATGATCGGGGCACTGATGATGCTCACCGGCAAATGGCAGGGCGCTGGCGTGTTCAACATGGAACAGCTCGACCCGGACCCCTTCATGGACGCACTCAACCAGCATGGGCTGCCGTGGCACGCGACCACTTTGTAGACTTCGACGCGGCGCGCGTCCCCTCGCCCTGCTTCGTGGTGGACGAGGTGGCGCTCGAGGACAATCTGAAGCTGTTGCAGCGCGTGCACACGGAAAGCGGCGCCAAGGTGCTGCTCGCGCTCAAGGCCTTTTCGATGTTCAGCCTGGCGCCGCTGGTGCGCCGGCATCTCGCCGGCACCTGCGCCAGCGGCCTGTTCGAGGCGCGCCTCGGGCGCGAGGAGTTCGGCGGCGAAGTGCACACCTTCTGCGCCGCCTATCGCGATGCCGATTTCGACGCCGTGCTGGCGCTCTCCGATCACCTCGTCTTCAATTCCATGCGTCAGTGGCAGCACTTTCGCGCGCGCGCACTGGCCGCCCGGGCGACCCGGCCCGGCTTGCGTTTCGGCCTGCGCGTGAACCCGCGTCACTCCGAGGGCGCCACGCCGCTCTACGATCCCTGCGCGCCCGGCTCGCGGCTCGGTATTCCGGTGGAGGATTTCGCCGGCGCCGATCTCACCGGAATCTCCGGATTGCACTTCCATACCCTGTGTGAACAGGATCTGCCGCCGCTGGCGCGCACCCTGGCCGCCGTCGAGGAGCAGTTCGCGCCTTGGCTCGCACAGATGGAATGGGTCAATTTCGGCGGCGGCCATCATATCACCCGCGCCGATTATCAGGTGGACGCGCTGATCGCCCTGATTCGCGACTTCCGCGCCCGCCGCGGCGTCGCGGTCTATCTGGAACCCGGTGAAGCCGTGGCGCTCAATGCTGGCGTGCTGGTCACGGAAGTGCTGGACCTCAAGCGCAACGATCTGGAGCTCGCCATCCTCGACACCTCCGCCACCTGCCACATGCCGGACGTGATCGAAATGCCCTACCGGCCGCGCATCTACGGTGCGGCCGCGGCGGGCGAGCTGCCTCACAGCTACCGCCTGGGCGGACAGACCTGTCTCGCCGGCGATGTCATCGGGGACTACAGCTTTGCCGCGCCCCTGCGCATCGGCCAGCGCCTGCTGTTCGCCGACATGGCCCACTACACCATGGTCAAGACCAATACCTTCAACGGCGTCCCTTTGCCCGCGATCGCGGTCTGGAACTCCACCACCGACGCGCTGCGGCTGGTACGCGAGTTCGACTACCGGGATTTTCGCGATCGCCTGTCCTGAACCTGAGCTCGGCGTTGCCAGCACGCACTGCGAATGCCACCATCGGCGTTCCCTGTGACGGATTCCAACCATGACCTGGCACACCTTCACCCTGACCCGCGCCCAACGAGCCGCGCACGAAACCGAACTTCAGATGGCGTTCGATCTCTGCTTTGCCGCCGCAGCGGGACCAGACGACATGGCGCTGCTGACGGCGGACGGAAGCGATGGCGAGCGGCGCTATTACGCCTCGCCCGGCATGCTGCCCTGGGCCGCGAATCTGCTGACCCAGTACGGTGCCCTGCCCTGCGCGCCACCCGCACCCGCCGGGCTGCGTCTTGTCGTCGGTCATCAGGGCGATATCGAGGAACTGCTGGGCCTGCGCTGAGCGCTGCGCCTGTCGAGTGTGTGCCTTGACAACCTTTCGCGACCGGCCCTAGTGTGGGCCGGGCAGTTCCCACCATCACCGCGAACCACGAAGCCTAAACCCTCCGTCAAAAATAACAGGAGTCACGCCATGAAAGCCGCCGTACTCGAAGCCTTCAACAAGCCCTTTGTCATTCACACGAACTGGCCGGAACCCAAATGCGGACCGGACGATGCCATCATCAAGGTGGCCGCCAATGGCGTCTGCCGCAGCGACTGGCACGTCTGTGTCGGCGACTGGGGCTGGCTCGGCCTGCAACCCGAACTGCCCCACGTCATCGGCCATGAGTTCGTCGGCGAAGTGGCGGAAATCGGCGCCAATGTCAAAAAATTCCGGGTCGGCGACCGCGTCGTCTGTCCGTTCAACCTGGGCTGCGGCACCTGCGAATACTGCGCAAGTGGACACCAGAACACCTGTGCCGAGGGGAACCTCGCAGGTTTCGCCACCTCCGGCGGCTACGGCCAGTACGCCCACATCCTCAAGGCTGATCTGAATCTCATCAACCTGCCCGACTCCGTACCCTTCACCGACGCCGCCAGCATGGGCTGCCGCTTCATGACGTCGTTTCACGGCATCGTGGATCAGGTGAAGGTGGCCGCCGGCGAATGGGTGGCGATTCACGGCTGCGGGGGCATCGGCCTGGCCGCCACCCAGATCGCCAACGCCATGGGCGCCAACGTGATTGCGGTGGACATCAATGACAAGTCGCTGGAGGTCGCCCGCAAGATGGGCGCCGTGCACACCGTCAACGCCGCCAAAACCAATCCCGCCGAAGCCATCAAGGAACTCACCGGCGGCGGCGCCCATGTCTCGGTGGATGCGCTCGGCATTGCCACCACCTGTCTGAATTCCATCATGAGTCTGCGCAAACGCGGCCGCCACCTGCAGATCGGCCTCACGACGCAAGCCGAAAAGGGTTTCGTGGCGCTGCCGGTGGACATGATCGTGGCGATGGAACTGCAATTCATCGGCACCATCGGCATGCAACCGCGCCGCTACAACTCGATGCTGAACATGGTGGAAAGCGGCAAGCTGCGCCCGGGCGAGATGGTGACCAATGTGTTTCCGATCGAGAAAGCGTCCGGCGTGATCGAATCGATGGCGAGCTTCGGCACCGTCGGCACCACCGTGATTCAGTGGTGAATTCCCGCCTGTGCTGGACGGCGCCCCGCGCCGTCCAGCACACCCGCCTCAGCGCCGAAAGCCCGTAAACACCGCGGGAAGTCGACGGATATCCTGCACCAGGTCCGGCGGCAAATCCGCCGGCACCGCGGTGGCAACGCTGGCGAAAATAGCATCGGAGGCGCCGCCAAAGCGTTGCGCGATCGCGGCCGCAATCTCGTCGTGGCGGCCGATCGCGGCAAACAGATTCACCACCTCGTCGGAAACTTCCGCGGCAATTTTGTCCCACTGCCCGCCCTTGGTCATGCGGTTGAGGCTGGCGCCAAGGTCTTCCAGTCCGTGGCGGGCCAGCACCGGCCAGTAGGCTGGCGTGGAAGCATAGAACGCCACGCGATAGCGCACCCACTCGATCATGCGGGCGACGGTTTCGTCATCGGGTCCGGTGGCGATAAAGCCGCCGCCCGAGATTTCGAAATGCTCCCGCTGGCGTCCGCCGCGCGCCCAGCCGGTAGCGAGCTCCGGCAACACCACCTGCTCCAGATAGGCGCGGGTGCAGAACGGATGCAGACGCACGCCGTCGCAGACCTCGCCGGCCACCCGCAGCATCGCCGGACCCACCGCGGCGATGGTGACGGCGGGCGGCGGTCCCGGAAAATTCTCCGGCACAAAATTCGGTGTCATCAGCGTGAAGCGATAGTGCTCGCCGCGAAACTCCAGCGGACCTTCACCTTTCCAGCACGCCCAGATCGCGCGCAGCGCCTGGACATATTCGCGCATGCGCGGCGCGGGCGCCGACCAGGGCACGCTGAAGCGATGCTCGTTGTGGGCCTTGATCTGGCTGCCCAGACCCAGCACCACCCGTCCGGGCGCCGCCGCCTGCAAGTCCCAGCCCGCATTGGCGACCACCATGGGACTGCGGGCAAAGGCGATGGCGATACCGGTGATCAGTTCCACCCGCTCGGTGGCGGTGGCCGCCACCGCCAGCGGCAGGAACGGCTCGTGGGCGTTCTCCATGGTCATGATGCCGTCGTAGCCCGCGGCCTCGATGGCGCGTGCGGCGGCCGGCACCTTGCGCAGATTGTCCTGGGGAATGGTGGTAAAGACTTTCATGGGAAATCCTTCGAATCGAACACAGCGACAGGAGCCATCGGATTACCCGCAACCGACGGGCTCGGATCCTGAAGCTTACCCCGACCACGCCTCGCCACCCAGCGCGGCGTGCCGTTCCCGGCGACCACGCGTGGCCGACGTTATTTATTCGCTGCCCACCGGTTCTCTGCCCACCGAGTGTCCGAAACTTGTTTCCTTGACAGTCACCGGAGCCACACCTAGCATTTCCGCGCCTCCCCTCCGCGCCGTTGTACTCCATGCTGCCATTTCTGGACGTCGTCAAATCCGACATGGAAGCGGTCAACCGGCTCATCCTCACCGAACTGAATTCCGATGTCGGTCTGGTGGAAGAAATCGGCACCTATCTGATCGCGGCAGGCGGCAAGCGCCTGCGCCCCATCGTGGCGCTGCTGAGCGCCCGCGCGTGCGGTCACGACAGTGACCGGCATGTGCTGCTGGCGACGGTGATCGAGCTGATTCACACCGCGACGCTGCTGCACGACGACGTGGTCGATACCTCCGACCTGCGCCGCGGCCGCCACACGGCCAACAACCAGTACGGCAATGCGGCGACGGTTCTGGTCGGCGATTTTCTGTATTCCCGCGCCTTTCAGCTCATGGTGCGCATCGGCAACATGGCCGTCATGCGGGTGCTGGCCGATACCACCAATACCATTTCCGAAGGCGAAGTCCAGCAACTGCTCAACGCCGGCAACGCCCAACTCGACGAGCCTGCCTACACCGAGGTGATCCGCAAGAAGACCGCCGAACTGTTCCAGGCCGCGGCCCAGACCGGCGCCCTGCTCGGTGGCGCCGACACTGCCGTTGTAGCGGCATTGCGCAACTATGGCCATCATCTGGGCATGGCGTTTCAACTGGTGGACGATGCCCTCGACTACGGCGGCGACGCCGGGCAACTGGGCAAGAATATCGGCGACGATCTGGCCGAAGGCAAGATGACCCTGCCGCTGATCCACGCGCTCCGCACCGCGTCTGCGGCTGATGCCACCCTGATCCGCGCCGCCATCGCCAATCGGGACGGCGCGGCGCTACCCGATGTCCTGCGCATTGTCGGGATTTGCGGCGCCCTCGATTACACTTTGACCATTGCGCGCCAGCAGGCAGACCGGGCGCTGGCGGCGCTGGCGCCCCTGCCGGCATCGCCCCAGCAGCGGGCGTTGTGCGAACTTGCGGAATTTGCCGCCACTCGCGACTTCTGAGACAGTGGCGCCCCTGCCGTGCAGTGATCCGTAGCACCATGACCCAGCGACCTACCATTGACCGTAGCGCGGCCTGGCGCGCCCTCAGCGCACATCGCACCCACTTTGCCGGCACCACGCTCAAAGACCTGTTCGCCACCGATCCAGCGCGCGGGGAGCGCTGCCACGCGACTGCGGCGGGCATCTACCTCGACTATTCCAAGAACCATTGCACCGACGCGACCTTGGATTTACTGGAAGCGCTCGCCGCTACCGCCGAGCTGCCGCGGCATATTGCGGCGTTGTTTGCGGGCGCACCGGTGAACCGCTCCGAACAGCGCGCCGCCCTGCATCCGGCGCTGCGCGGCGCCGCCCCGGATGCCGCCACCGGCCGCGCGATAGAAGAGAGTCGTGCCCGGATGCTGGCGCTGGCACAGGCGCTGCGGGCAGGTGAAGTCCGCGGCGCTACCGGGCAGGTCATCACCGACCTGGTGCATCTCGGTATCGGCGGCTCGGACCTGGGTCCACGACTGGTGGTCTCGGCTTTCGCCGAACGCTGCGCGCCATCGCCCCGCGTCCACTTCGTGGCCAACCTGGACAGCAGCGCACTCTCCGGGGTGCTATCGCACTGCGCGCCCGCAACCACCCTGTTCGTACTCGCGTCGAAAAGCTTTTCGACGCTGGAAACCCTGTCGAACGCGGGCCTGGCGCAAAGCTGGCTCGTTGCGGGCGGCATTACCGACGGCGTCGGCAAGCATTTCGTGGCAATCACCTGCAAGCCCGAGCGCGCGAGCGCATGGGGCATCGCCGACGACCGCATCCTCACCCTGGGCGAATGGATCGGCGGTCGCTATTCGCTGTGGTCGGCCATGGGGCTGCCGATAGCCGTTGCGCTGGGACCGGACCTGTTTACCGAGCTGCTCGCCGGCGCTGCGGCCATGGACCAGCACTTTCGCAGCGTACCGCCGCGCGCCAATCTGCCGATGCTGCATGGTCTGCTGAGCGTCTGGCAGATCAATTTCTGGGGCCAGGGCACCCGCGCCGTATTGCCCTATGTGCACGGCCTGCGTCATCTGCCGGATTATTTGCAGCAGCTGATGATGGAAAGCCTCGGCAAGCGGGTTGCCCAGGACGGCCGCGAACTCGCTTTCCAGACCGGGGCCATCATCTGGGGCAGCGAGGAGACCAACGGTCAGCACTCGTTCCATCAACTGCTGTTGCAGGGTACGCAAACAGTGCCCGCGGATTTCATCGTCACCGCAACGCCGCATTGCGACGCAGTGCAGCACCGGCAGCTCTTTGCCAACTGTCTGGCGCAGAGCCGGGCGCTGATGGTGGGCCAGGATCGCGCCACGCTGGAGCAGGAGTTGCTTGCCGCGGGACACTCTGGCGCAGAGGCCGCGTTGCTGGCTTGCCACCGCGAAGTACCCGGCGATCGCCCGAGCAATACGCTGGTGCTCGCGGCCCATACGCCGGCCTGTCTGGGTGCATTGCTCGCGCTCTACGAACACAGCGTCTATGTGCAGAGCCTGATCTGGGGCATCAACGCCTTTGATCAGTGGGGCGTCGAATTGGGCAAACAGGCGGCGAGTGCGATCGACGCCGCGCTGGCCGGTGCGGATGCGAGCGCCTATGACAGTTCCACCCGCACCCTCATGGCGCGCTGGAACAGTACGGGTTCGGGTTCAGACTGATCCGCTGGCCACCCGCGGCGATGGACCATTACTTCTCAGCCTCCGTCCAGGAGCGCCAGCAACTCGGCGGTTTTCGCTGCCATCAGCGCGTGATCGCCCCGACTCTCCACATTCAGGCGCACCAGGGGCTCGGTATTCGACATGCGCACATTGAAACGCCAGTCCGCGAAGCTGACGCCGATGCCGTCCATGGTATCGAGCACACCGCCCGCACTCCCATAGCGGCGGGCGATGGTGTCGAGCACCGCCTTCGGATCGGCGACCGGACGGTTGATCTCGCCGCTCACCGGATAGGCGCGCTGACGCTCCTGCAGCAATTCGGACAGCGGCTGCCGGCGCCGGGACAACAGCTCCACCACCAGCAGCCAGGGAATCATGCCGCTGTCGCAATAGGCAAAGTCGCGAAAATAATGGTGCGCACTCATTTCGCCACCGTAGAGCGCGTCGTGATCGCGCATCACCTGCTTGATGAAGGCGTGGCCGGTGCGGCTCTGCACCGCCCGGCCGCCGAACTGCGCGACGATGTCGGTGGTGTTCCAGATCAGGCGCGGATCGTGGACGATGGCGCCGCTGCCGTACTTGCGCAGAAAGGCTTCCGCGAGCAGACCGACGACATAGTAGCCCTCGACGAAATCGCCGCGCTCGTCGAAAAAGAAGCAGCGGTCGAAGTCGCCGTCCCAGGCAATCCCCAGATCCGCACCGCGCGCGCGCACCACCTCGGCGGTCGCGGCGCGGTTTTCTTCGAGCAACGGATTGGGCACCCCGTTGGGAAAGTGACCGTCGGGCGTGTGCTGGAGCTTGATGAACTCCAGCGGCAGATGCGGTTCCAGCAGATCGATGATGGCACCGGCACCACCGTTGCCGGCGTTGACCACCACCTTGAGCGGCCGCAGCGCGGATTTATCCACATAGGACAGCAGGTGCTCGATATAGGCGCTCTTGTCGGTCGCGTGGCGCAGCGTGCCCTGGCGATCGGCCGCCGGAAACTTTGCCGCCTCCGCCAGCGCCTGGATCTCGGGCAGCCCCGCATCGCCGCTGATCGGCCGGGCGCCTTCGCGCACGAACTTCATCCCATTGAAGTCCTTGGGATTGTGGCTCGCGGTCACCACCAGACCACCGTCGTAGCCGCCATGGAACGTGGCGAAGTAAATTTCCTCGGTGCCGCACTGCCCGATATGCACGACATCGCAGCCGGCATCACGAATGCCTGCCACCGCCGCGTCGCACAGGGCCGGGCTGGTCAAGCGGATGTCGTGGCCGACGACCAGGGTGCGCGCGCCCAGATGGACCGCGAAGGCGCGACCGATGCGGTAGGCGATCTCCGCGTTCAGCTGCTCGGGGACGCGACCACGCACGTCATAGGCTTTGAAGCAGGTGAGCGCAGATATCATTTGCGTCCCTTGAGATAGATATTCTGATAGACGTGGTTGGTGGCATCGACAAAGCCGCCGACGCTGCCGCAATCAAAGCGCCGACCCTTGAATTTGTAGGCCAGCACCTTGCTGGTCCGGGCCAGCGTCAGCAGGGCGTCGGTCAGCTGCACCTCGCCGTTCTTGCCGGGCGGCGTGTGACGCAAGACCTCGAAAATGAACGGCGACAGGACGTAGCGGCCGATGATGGCGAGATTGCTGGGCGCCTCGCTCGGCGCGGGTTTTTCCACCATGTCGGTGACGCGGTAGAGGCCAGGTTCTTCCTCGACACCGGCGATGATGCCGAATTTCGACACGTCCTTTTCCTCGATTTCCTGAATCGCCACCACGGTACTGCCGGTGCGGCGATAGATATCGACCAGCTGCGCCATGACCCCGATGCCATCGTTGAAGCACAGGTCATCCGCCAGAATCACTCCGAACGGCTGATTGCCCACCAGCAGCTCGCCGGTGAGGATCGCATGGCCCAGCCCTTTCATTTCCAGTTGCCGGGTGGACGCGAAGCGGCCGCTGTTGATGACCTTGCGGATTTCGATCAGGTAATCTTCCTTGTCTGTCCCGGCGATCTGGTGTTCGAGCTCGTAACTGATGTCGAAGTGATCGTGAATCGAGCGCTTGCCACGGCCGGTGACAAAGCAGATTTCGTTCAGTCCGGCCGCCAGTGCCTCTTCGACGCCGTACTGCACCAAAGGCTTGTTGACCACGGGCAGCATTTCCTTGGGCATGGATTTGGTGGCAGGCAGGAAGCGGGTTCCATACCCGGCGACCGGGAACAGGCATTTCTTGATCATGGTGATTCCTTGACTGGCGATTGCGGTCGACTCCTGCACCAGCGTCGCGCGGTCAGGCGTTTGCGTGCCACTACTGTGGCGCGAAGGCTACCTTAACGCAGCATTTGCGCGTTTGCCTATGACTCTCGCGGGGAAAGCCAAAGCGCTCACAACGGATCGCTGCGGGCAGGTCGCTGGTCGCGTAAAATGGCGGGTTCCTGACCGCGACCCGAGAAACCGATGCCCGCTCCAACACCCATACCCCACCAGGAAGGCGAGGCCATCCGCGGCCGGCAGAGCAGCTTTACGCGCGTCGAACTGCTGGCTTGCGCGCGCGGGGAACTGTTTGGCGCCAACGCGGCACGCCTGCCGGACAGCCAGATGTTGCTGGTGGACCGGATCACTCATATCGATTCCACCGGCGGCGCCCATGGCAAGGGTCATGTGATCGCGGAACTCGATATCCGTCCCGACCTGTGGTTCTTTGGCTGCCACTTCATCGGCGACCCGGTGATGCCAGGCTGCCTGGGACTCGACGCCCTCTGGCAACTGACCGGATTCTTTCTCACCTGGCGCGGCAACGACGGCCACGGTCGCGCACTCGGCTCCGGCGAAGTGAAATTTTTCGGCCAGGTCCTGCCCAGCGCCAAGACCCTGACCTATCGTCTCGATATCTCGCGCATGGTGGAACGCAAGCTGGTGATGGCAATCGCCGATGGCTCCGTGGCGGTGGACGGCCGCGAAATCTACACCGCCAAGGATCTTCGGGTCGGGATTTTCCAGTCGACCGAGAACTTTTAGCCGCTACCGGCATCCCTTACAATGCCGGCCAATTTCCCGCACCACAACGACCCGAGAGGCACTCCATGAGACGAGCGGTAATCACCGGCATGGGGGTAGTTTCGTGCCTGGGTAACGATGTCGACTCGGTCACCAGCGCCCTGCGCGAGGGCCGGTCCGGAATCCGTCCGATGCCGATCTATCGCGAGATGGGGATGAAGAGCCAGATCGCCGGACAGATCGATCTGGATCCGTCGGAGATCATCGACCGCAAGTATCTGCGCTTCATGAGTACGGCGGCAGTCTATGGCTATGTCGCCATGCAGCAGGCCATCACCGACTCCGGCCTCACGGAGGCGGATATCTCCAACCCCCGCACCGGCATCATCATGGGTTCCGGCGGCATTTCCGGGGAAAAATTCCTCGAATCGGTGGATACCCTGCGCGAGAAAGGCGTCAAGCGGATCGGGCCCTACCGCGTCACCCAGATCATGAGCAGCACCGTGTCGGCCTGCCTGGCCACGCCCTTCCACATCAAGGGGCTCAACATCACCATCTCTTCCGCTTGTGCCACCAGCGCCCATTGCATCGGTGCGGCGGTGGAGCAGATCCAGCTCGGCAAGCAGGACATCCTGTTTGCCGGCGGCGCCGAAGAAGAACATTGGTCCATGGTCAGCATGTTCGACGCCATGGGCGCACTGTCGACCCGCTACAACGATACGCCGGAACGCGCGTCGCGGCCCTATGACGTGGACCGCGACGGCTTTGTGATGTCGTGCGGCGGCGGCTGTTTCGTGGTCGAGGAACTCGAGCACGCGCGCGCGCGTGGCGCGACGATTTACGCGGAAATCGTCGGTTATGGGGCTACCTCCGACGGTTACGACATGGTCGCGCCCTCCGGCGAAGGCGCGGAGCGCTGCATGCGCCAGGCGCTGGCGACGGTGAACGGTCCGATCGGCTACATCAACACGCACGGCACCAGCACGCCGGTGGGCGACGTCAAGGAAATCGGCGCCATTCTGGAAGTCTTCGGCCCGCAAACCCCGCCCATCAGTTCGACCAAATCGCTGTCAGGCCATTCACTGGGCGCGGCCGGTGTCCATGAAGCCCTCTTCAGCCTGTTGATGATGCGCGAGGGCTTCATCGCCGCCTCGGCCAATATCGACAACCTCGATCCCGCTGTCGCCGCCGCCAATATCGTCACCAAGCGTATGGATGGCGTCGATATGGAGCGGGTCATGTCGAACAGCTTCGGCTTCGGCGGCACCAACGCCAGCCTGGTGTTGCAGCGGTATCGCGGCGGCTGAACCTGAGCCCGAAGCATAGGGGATAGGGGGCACAGCCGTCCCGAACGCTCGCGAGGCGCATTTGACTACACAGCGGGGCGATTCAGGCGCGGGGAGCGACCTGTAGTAGCGGGATTCCTGGCGGCATTCCTGGCGGAATTGTTCCGATGTCCAGCAGTCCGGCTCGTGCGGCGGGGCCTGACCTCACCACGCTTAAAAAATCCCGCGCCGCTCGAGGTATTCCAGCAGGTTTTGCACACAGCCGTCGAGCTCATCTGCTCCGGTATCGATCACCAATTCCGGATTGACCGGCGCCTCATACGCCGAGTCGATGCCGGTGAAGTTGGGAATCTGCCCGGCGCGGGCCTTGCGGTAGAGACCCTTGGGGTCACGCTGCTCGCAGACCGCCAGCGAGGTGGCGACATACACCTCGATGAACTCATCCGCGGGCAGCAAATCGCGCGCGAGCTGACGGTCGGCGCGAAACGGCGAGATGAATGCCGTCATTGCGATCAGACCGGCATCGACAAGCAGCTTTGCTACCTCGGCGATGCGCCGGATATTTTCCACCCGATCGGCGTCACTGAAGCCCAGATCCCGGTTGAGTCCGTGGCGAACATTGTCCCCGTCCAGCAGATAGCAGTGATGCCCGCGTTCAAACAGCGCCCGCTCCAGCGCATTTGCCAGGGTTGATTTGCCCGCGCCACTGAGCCCCGTAAACCAGATCACACAGGGTTTCTGGCGTTTCTGGCGCGCGCGATCCTCTTTAGACACCGCCGCCTGGTGCCAGGTCAGATTGGTGCTCAAGAGCGCGTCTTCACGGAGCCGGGGAACCGGGCCCGACTAAAACGGGATATCGTCATCGAAATTGTCGAAGCTGGTGGGGTCTGGACCGGCGGGCGCGTGCCCACTGGCCCCGCTGCTCGCCTGCGCCGCGCGTGGCGGAGGACTGAAGTCGCCGCCCTGCTGCCCCGTGGACATGCTGCCGCCGCGGCCGTCCAGCATCTGCATCTCGTTGGCGACGATCTCGGTGGTGTAGTGCTTCTGGCCTTCCTTTTCCCATTGGCGGGTGCGCAAGGAACCTTCGACATAAACCTTGGAGCCCTTCTTGAGGTATTCCCCGGCGATCTCCGCCAGCTTGTTGAAAAACACCACGCGATGCCACTCGGTACGCTCTTTCTGCTCGTTGGTCTGCTTGTCGCGCCAACTTTCGGACGTGGCAAGGGTGATATTGGTCACCGCTCCGCCGCTGGGCATATAGCGCGTTTCCGGATCGTTGCCGAGATTGCCGATCAGTATGACTTTATTGATGCCGCGGGCCATCGCCAGAATCCCCTATCAAGATTGTTTGCCGCCAAGTCCAGTGTAACCACTGAACACGGGCCCCGCCAACCGCAGTCGCCAGCATCCGCGGGCACGCTCGGACCACTTCACACATCGATCCGCCGCCCCAGGATGCGCTCCAGATGGACAGTGTCGAGCTTATCTTCGTCCACTTGGATATAGGCGACCTGATGGCTGGGGATATGAATCATATCCTCGACTCCTGGCACCACACCAACCAGATCTTCACGCCGGACCATGGTTTCCCCCGCCGACAGGGCCAACGTCAGACTGCGCAACCGGCGTGGAGCGCGCATGGTGCTGGCCACCGCAAACCATACCAGCGCGGCGCCGCCGGCAAACCAGAACACACTCTCCCCACCAAAGCGATGGGCGACCAGACCACCGAGCGCACCGCCTGCGAACGCGCCCAGAAACTGGCTGGTGGAATAAATGCCGAGCGCGGTACCCTTGATACCCGGTGGGCACAGCTTGCTGACCAGGGACGGCAACGAGGCTTCAAGGAGATTGAATGCCATGAAAAACAACAGCAAGCCCGTCGCCATCACCGCGAAATGGCTGCCGGCACGGGCGAGCACCGCCTCGGCTACGGCGAGCAATGCGATGGCACCGAGAAACACCGGCTTCATGCGCCGCCGCGTTTCACCGTACCAGATGAACGGCACCATCAGAACAAAGCCTGCGCCCATGGTGCCCAGATAGAGATACCAGTGCCGGTCCCGATCAAAGCCAACGACCTGCTCAAGCAGCACGGGCACCGATACCCAGGTCGCCATCTGGGCAAAGTGAAGCACGAAGATCCCCACATCGAGCCGCACGAGTTGGGAGTCGCGCAGCACCCGGCCCAGCATTTCGGGCATCGGCACCAGTTCGTGCGTCGAAACCCGGCCCGGTGTGGGAATCGACAGCAGCACCGGCAGCCCCAGAATACCCAGCGCCGCCGTCACCCAGAACACCGCCGACATCCCCCAGGCGGAAGCGATCACCGGCCCCAGCGCCATCGCCACCGCGAACGATACCCCGATGCTGCCGCCAACCGCGGCCATGGCGCGGGTGCGTACCTGCTCGCGCGTGACATCTGCCAGCAACGCCATGATGACGCCCGCCACGGCGCCCGCGCCCTGCACCGCCCGCCCGAGCATCAGTTGGTAAACAGTGTGTGCCTGGGCGGCGATAACCGATCCTGCCACAAACAGCAGGATGCCGATGATGATCAGCGGCTTGCGCCCGAAACGGTCGGAGGCGATGCCGAACGGGATTTGCAATATGCCCTGGGTGAGGCCGTAGATTCCCAGACACAGACCTATGGTCGCAGCGGTCGCGCCGCTGTACTGCGGCGCATTGAGCGCAAGCACCGGCAGCACCATGAACAAGCCGAGCATCCGCGTGGCATAGAGAAACACCAGGCCCAGCAGGGCACGCAGTTCGAGGGATGTCAGCATGCAGGGAACAGCGCAGCCGGGTAACCGGCGGGGCCGCTAGAATACTGAATGCCCCCCCAAAAGCAAAGGAAACGGCACGCCGCTCCCGCAGCGCCGACGGGGTCGGGGCGGACAGCATCCCGGATCACCCCGCGCGGCTGCGCCGCCAGCGCTCGATCAACTGCTAGGGGCGGGGACGCAAGCCGGCGGTATCGGTGAAGGAGACGCCGGCGCCATAGCATTCCCCGAGGAAATTGATGTAGCGCCGCGGCGTCGGGGTGACCGACCGCGGCGACACCCCGTGGATGGCCCAGGGCGAGTTGAGCCACATCACCAGGGTATTCGGCGCATAGGCCACGCGTTCGGCCACCTCCACGGCTTCGGGTTTTACCCGCGAGCCCCGCGCCACCGGACGCTGCCCGGGCTTGACCCGATACAGCTCAAGCTCGCCACCGGTGGAACTGTCGTCCGCCTGACGAAAATAGAGCAGGGCAGCGAACAGCTTGGCGGGATTGTCGAGATGCGGGCCGCGTACCGAGGACGGCGTCGTCACCGGGCTGTTCATGCCGAACTGGCAGTCGAGCGCGACATCGGCAGCGAAATTGGCGACATTGCCTTTTTTCCCCGGCTGCCGAAGCAGGGTCGCAAAGTCCTCCGGCGCCTTGCCGAAAGCGTCGCGAATACCGGGGTACAGGGCGGCCATCACATCGTCCCACAGGGCATGAATCCGGCGGAAGAATTCGGCCGAGGTGTGATAGGCAAAAAACTCGCGCCACAGGGGCGCGATACGCGGACTGGCAACCACCTCCGCGGCTGCGAGTTTGTACAGCCGGTTGTTGGCGAGCGGACCCGGCCCGGCTACATCGGCCAGTGCCGGGTAGGAACTCTCCAGCTCATGGTACAGCGCCGACGGTAATGCATCCGGTACCACCAGATGGGGAAAGGGATCGTGCCGGATGGCGGCTTTGTCAATCCGGCTCGGCAGGCAACACAGGTCATTGACGCCGGTACTTTCCCTCGTTAAAACAGCCTGTCCCACAACACGTCCTCCCAAACACGGACCCACGCACGGATTCGGCTATTTTCCGCAGCCTCGCCCGCTACGCGCAAGCTCCCGATCAGATACGGCCGTAGCGGTCCTCAAAACGCACGATATCGTCTTCGCCGAGATAAGCGCCAGTCTGTACTTCAATGAGTTCCAGCGGAAGTTTTCCCGGATTGGCCAGGGAATGCCGGGTTCCGATGGGAATGTAGATGGATTCATTCTCGGCGAGCAGGCTTTCGCGTCCGTCCAGCGTGACCTGTGCAGTGCCCGCCACTACGATCCAGTGCTCGGCGCGGTGATGGTGCATCTGGGTCGAGAGGCTGGCGCCAGGCTCCACCAGGATGCGCTTGACCTGGAAGCGGTGGCCGGCATCCAGGGTGTCGTAACTGCCCCAGGGCCGATACACCTGGCGATGCGTTTCCTCTTCGGGACGCGCGGCGGTCGCCAGTTGCGCCACCAGTTGCTTGAGACCGCCGATGCGATCGCGCGGTGCCACCAGCACGGCGTCCTTGGTTTCCACCACCACGGTATCGCGCAAGCCCAGGGTTGCCAGCAACCGATGCTCGGAACGCAGCAGATTGTTGCTGGAATCGATCCGCAGCACATCGCCGCGACAGGCGTTGCCGTCGGCATCCTTGTCCGCCAGTTCCCAGAGCGCCGCCCAGGAGCCGACATCGTTCCAGGGGCTGTGCAGCTCCACCACGGCGGCGGCATCGGTATGCTCCATCACCGCGTAGTCGATGGAATCGGCGGGGCAGGCGGAAAATGCCTCCGCATCGACGCGCACGAAATCGCCATCCCGGATTCTACCCGCGGCGGCTCGCTCGCACGCGGCGAGAATCTCGGGTCGATGGCGACCCAGCTCGGCGAGAAAACGGCTCGCCCGAAACACAAAAATACCGCTGTTCCAGTAATAATCGCCCGTTTCCAGATAGGCGCGCGCGGTGTCGGCGTCAGGCTTTTCGACAAAGGCAGCCACCTCATACACAGACTCCTCGCGCGACAAAGGCCCGCCACGGCGAATGTAGCCATAGCCGGTTTCGGCGGCCACGGGCGCAATCCCGAAGGTCACCAGGCGCCCGCAATCTGCCTGGCGCGCCGCCGTGGTAACCGCAGAGTGGAAGGCCGCGACGTCGGCGATCACATGGTCCGCCGCCAGCACCAGCAGCAGCGGATCGGCCCCCGTCGCAGCCTGGGCGTGGAGCGCCGCCAGCGCCACCGCGGGTGCCGTGTTGCGCGCCACCGGCTCCAGCAGGATGGCCTCAACGGCCCCGCCCCAGACACGGGCCTGTTCCGCGGCGATAAAGCGATGCTCCTCGTTGCACACCAGCACGGCAGGTCCGAGCGCAAGCCCGTCAATGCGTTCAAGCGTCGCCTGCAGCATTGGCTGATCACCGACCAGGGGCAGAAACTGCTTGGGAAACAGACGCCGCGACAGCGGCCACAGACGGGTACCGGCGCCGCCGGCCATCACTACGGGAACTATCATCGGGACGCGCCGCTCCGCGGATCGGGGGAAACGGCGCTATCTTAGCCTCAGCTGACCACCAGCACATTGCCAGGCACTGACCTGCCACAAATCAGCCATGAGCGAACTCACATGGTGCGCTGCCGCGTGCGGTGACTACAATGCGCGGTTGATCGGCAACCGCAGTGAGCATCCGTCATGAAACATATCGGGATTCGCGGTGCCCGCACCCACAACCTCAAGAACATCGACCTGACGCTGCCCCGCGATCGCCTGATCGTGATCACCGGGCTGTCCGGTTCGGGCAAGTCGTCGCTCGCCTTCGACACCCTCTACGCCGAGGGCCAGCGGCGCTATGTGGAATCCCTGTCGGCCTACGCCCGGCAATTCCTCTCGATGATGGAAAAGCCCGACGTGGATCACATCGAGGGGCTGTCGCCGGCGATTTCCATCGAGCAGAAATCCACCTCCCACAACCCGCGTTCCACCGTGGGCACCATCACCGAAATCTACGACTACCTGCGCCTGCTCTACGCCCGCGTGGGCGAGCCGCGCTGTCCCGATCACGATCGGCCGCTCGCCGCCCAGACCGTCACCGAGATGGTGGATCAGGTGCTGGCGCTGCCCGAGGACACCCGCCTGCTGCTGCTCGCCCCCATGGTGCGCGAGCGCAAGGGCGAGTATCAGCAACTGTTCGAGCAACTGCGGGCGCGCGGTTTCATCCGGGTGCGCATCGACGGCAGGGTCCACGAGCTCGATGAGACGCCGAAGCTCGCCAAGAACCGCAAGCACAGCATCGAGGTGGTGGTGGATCGCCTGCGCGTCAAGCCGGAATTGCGGCTGCGGCTCACCGAATCCTTCGAAACCGCGCTGAAACTCGCCGAGGGACTCGCGGTGGTGAGCTTCATGGACAGCGACCAGCCGGAGCGCCTGTTCTCGGCGCGCTTTGCCTGCCCGATCTGCAACTACAGTATCGACGAACTGGAACCGCGGGTTTTTTCCTTCAACAATCCCTCCGGCGCCTGCCCCACCTGCGATGGCCTGGGCGTGCGCCAGTTCTTCGATCTCGACCGCGTCATTCAGCACCCGGAGGCGAGCATTTCGGAAGGCGCGATCCGCGGCTGGGACCGCCGCAATCTGTTCTATTTCAACATGCTCACCTCGCTCGCCGAGCATTACGGCTTTGCGATCGACACGCCGTTCGCCGAGCTCGACCCCCGCCACCAGCAGCGCATCCTGTTCGGCAGCGGCGAGGAAGAAATCACCTTCAACTATGTCAACGAGCGCGGCACCGTGTTCAAACGCACGCACCGCTTCGAGGGCATCATCCCCAACATGGAACGGCGCTATCGCGAGACCGATTCCGCCGGCGTGCGCGAGGAGCTGGTCAAGTATCTCAGCACCCAGCGCTGCCCCGAATGCGAGGGTATGCGCCTCAACCGCGCCGCGCGGCACGTCTTTGTGGATGGCCGCTCGTTGCCGGCCGCGACGGCACGGACCACCGGCGAGTTGGCCGAATACTACGCCCAACTGGAACTGCCGGGGCAGAAAGGCGAAATCGCCGGCAAGATCCTCAAGGAAATCCGCGACCGCCTGCATTTTCTGGTGGATGTGGGACTCAATTACCTGACCCTGGATCGCAGCGCCGATACCCTGTCCGGCGGCGAGGCGCAACGCATCCGGCTCGCCAGCCAGATCGGCGCCGGGCTGGTCGGCGTCATGTACATCCTCGACGAACCCTCCATCGGGCTGCACCAGCGCGACAATGCACGCCTGCTCACCACCCTCACCCGGCTGCGCGATCTCGGCAATACCGTGATCGTCGTGGAGCACGACGAAGAGGCGATCCGCAGCGCCGACCATGTCGTCGACATGGGTCCGGGCGCCGGTGTGCACGGCGGCCGCGTGGTGGCCCAGGGCAGGGTGGCCGATATCATCGCCGCGCCCGATTCCCTCACCGGCGACTACCTGGCAGGCCGCAGGGCGATCCCCGTGCCGGCGGCGCGCACTCCAGTCAACCCCGCGCGCCTGCTGCGGATTCTGGGCGCCAGCGGCAACAATTTGCGCAACCTCGACGTCGAGATACCGCTCGGATTGCTCACCTGCATCACCGGGGTGTCAGGCTCGGGCAAGTCCACACTCATCAACGAGACCCTGTTCCCCCTCGCCGCCACCGCGCTCAACAAGGCGACCACCTTGCATGCCGCGCCGCATCGCGAGATCAGCGGACTGGAGCACCTCGACAAGTGCGTGGACATCGACCAAAGCCCCATCGGCCGCACGCCGCGCTCCAACCCCGCCACCTACACCGGCATCTTCACGCCGATCCGCGAACTGTTCGCCGGCACCCCGGAAGCGCGCTCACGCGGCTACCTGCCCGGGCGCTTCAGTTTCAACGTCAAGGGCGGCCGCTGCGAAGCCTGTCAGGGCGATGGCGTCACCAAGGTCGAGATGCATTTTCTGCCGGACATCCATGTGCTGTGCGAAGTCTGTGGCGGCAAGCGCTACAACCGCGAGACCCTGGAGATTCTCTACAAGGGCAAGAGCATTCACGAAGTGCTGGAAATGACGGTGGAAGACGCGCGCGCCTTCTTCGACGCCATCCCCGCCATCGCCGGCAAATTGCAGACCCTGATGGATGTGGGCCTTTCCTACGTGCGCCTGGGCCAGTCGGCCACCACACTGTCCGGCGGCGAGGCGCAGCGCGTGAAACTGTCGCGGGAATTATCCAAGCGCGATACCGGCAGCACGCTCTACATTCTGGACGAGCCCACCACCGGGCTGCATTTCCACGATATCCAGCAACTGCTCGGTGTGCTCCACCGCTTTCGCGATCACGGCAACACCGTGGTGGTGATCGAACACAATCTTGATGTCATCAAGACCGCCGACTGGATCATCGATCTGGGTCCCGAGGGCGGCAGTGGCGGCGGCCTGGTACTGGCCACCGGTACCCCGGAAGACATTGTGCGCTGCCCCGAGTCCCACACCGGGCGGTTTCTCAAACCCCTGCTCGGCACCGGCAAAACCCGGCGCCGCGCCAGCGCCTGAACGGTTTGCCACCAGTCTGCTAGGCGACCGTCGCTGTCAGGCTGGTCTCCTCGCCGCGACCATCGACGGTGATGAGACGCACCGGACGCCGCCACACCTGCTGGACGTAATCCAACACATGCCGCGCGCGCTCCGCATCAAGGCCGCGTCCGTCGTCGCGATAGTGGTGACGCAGGGTCAGGCTACCGTCGCTGCCCAGATCTTCCACTGCCACCCGGGGAGCACCGAAATTGAACTTGGGCGCCAGGATGGTCTCGCGCAGCTGGTCGATGGTCGACTCCGTCACGCGCACCGATCCCTCGCGACTCGCCGAATAAACGAATAGGTCCAGATCGTCGGCAATCTCGGCCGTCAGATAATTGCGGATGAATCCGAAGTCGTCCTCCTGCTGCATGATTTCCCGCGCTGCGGTGAATCCACGCTCCGCGATCAACCGTTCCCAGAGCACATAACCCAGATGGTAGGGATTGATGCGCAGCGCGACCTGCTTGTCGCCGGCATGGGGACTGACCACATCGGAATGCGTCTTCATGCAGTCCACATAGAATTGCGACGGCAGGAAATCGGCTTCGCGCAGCAGCCGCGAATGCCAGTAACTGGCCCAGCCTTCGTTCATGATCTGGCAGTTGAACACCGGCTGGAAGTACCAGGATTCCTTGCGCACCGCGAGAAAAATATCGCGCTCCCAGTCTTCCATCTCGGGCGCGTACTGCGCAATGAACCAGAGCAAGTCCCGCTCCGGGCGCGGCGGAATGTGCAGCGGTTCCGGCCGCGAGGCCACCGGGAGGATCTCCGCGCCGGGCAGACGCGCGTAGCGGCCGCGAAAATCCGCTTCCCCCGGCTCCCGGACCCCGGGCGGGGAAAGCCGTTTATATCGCTCGCGGTTGAGCGGCAGATCGGTATCGATGTGCGGCTCCAGCGCCAGCGCCGCGTCGAGCACCCTTTCGACGCGCTGCTCGCCCTGTGCATTGATCGCTTCCTGGATGCGATGGGCGTGGGCCGCCGCCTGCTCCACGATGTGATAGCCCACTGCCTCCTGGCTGCGCACGAACGCCATGTTGTTGCGGGAGAAATCCGCGTGTCCGAGCACATGGGCGACCACCAGGGTGTTTTCCTCGATACTGTTGGTATCGACCAGGTAGGCATGATTGGGATTGCCGGGAAACACCACTTCGAAAATCCGCGAGTGACCCATGCGATGCTGGATCATCTGGTACACCCAGCGCACGCCGAACGACCAGTGCGGCATCCGCACCGGGAGGCCGTACACGGCCACCTCCATCATGAAACTGGCCGGCACCACCTCGAAATCCACCGGGTGATAGACGAGCCCCTGCGCGGCAGCCAGGGTTTCCAGTTGCGGAATGTACTGATCGAGTCGCGAAGGCATCTCAGGAGACTCCGGTGCGGGTTGCCTGATCGGTGAAAAACGCCTTGATCGCCGGCCAGATATCGGCGTCCTCACTCAGCATGTAACTGCCCACCGGCAGATCATCCGCCGCCAGGCGCTGCCAGATGGCCGCGATTTCGGTATCCATGTGGCGGTGACTGTGCTGGGATACCTCGGCATAGCCGGCGAAGTTCATCAGCGGCAGTAGGCGCTGCAATTCCTCCGTGGCGGCACTGCGGTCTTCGCTGAAGTTGTGACCATCGGTGGCATAAAACAGATAGCAGTTGTAACGCGCCGGATCGAAGCGCGTGATCAGGATTTCGCGCGCTCTGGCGAAGCCGGTGGAGCTCTTGGTGCCGCCTTCACCGCGCACCTGGAAAAACTGCTCCTCGGCGAATTCCCAGGCATCGACGGTGTGGGCGACAAACACCGTCTCGACGCTGGCGTACTGGCGGCGAATCCCCTGCAACGCCCAGAAGAAAAATGTCTTGGCGAGTTTCCGGCAGTGCTCATCCATGCTGGAAGACACATCGAGCACGAAAAACACCACCGCACACGCGCTCGGCTTGGGGCGCCGCGCCAGTTGCCGAAAGCGGAGGTCGTCGTTGCCGATGGGAATCCGGCTGTCGGGCTGCACAGTGCGCCGCTTTACAGCCTCCTTGAGGGTGCGGCGGCGATCCAGCCGGGAGCGCGCGCCGCGCTTGTCCCAGCCCTCGCGCACATAGACATCCTCTTCGATCGAAGTGCCCGCGCGGGGCTGCAAATTGGGCAGCTCCAGCTCCTCCCACAGCCAGTCGAGGATGTCGTCAATCTGGAATTCCAGCACGAAACTGATCGGGCCTTCGCCTTCTCCACCTCCGGCATCCGCACCCGTCCCGGGCTGGCCGGAACGCAACACATCGCCCGGTTTCACGCTCTTGCCCTGCCCCGCGCCTTCCTCATGGTCCTGATCGCGGAGTCGGAAGCGGTGGTGCTCCAAGAACCGCACGGGCACCTTGACGGTGCGATCGCGCGGATTGCTCAACACATCGGATCCCGCCACCAGTTCGGGCAGATGGTCCCGCACCGCCTGCCGGACCTTCGCGTTGTGACGCAACCAGTCGCGCGTGCCGCGGGAGAACAGGTCGTACCAGCGCCCCAGTCCGTTGCGGGCTTCACCATCCGTGAACGACATCATACGAACGCCCCTTCAGGTTTATTCCTGAGACAGTAGCGTGGTGACGTAATTCAGTGCTTCGCGCGCACTGTGCCGGTCATAGCCGTAATCGCTGATCAGGCGCTCCTCAACCGCGGCGATTTTTTCCCGCGCATCCTCGTCCGGTCGGGCAATGGAGGACACCAGGCGCAGCACGTCGCGGCGCTCTTCGAACAGGTATTTTTCCATTGCCTCCTTGAGTCGGGAGTGAGAGTCGAGCGAAAAGCTCTCGCCCTTCTTGTAGGCCACCATGGCCTTGCGCACCACCTCCTGACGGAAGGTCTGCTTGCCGGCGTCGGACACATTGATTTTCTCCTCGACCGCGCGCAAAAAGCGTTCGTCAGGCGCACGCGTTTCGCCAGTGATCGGATCCGAAACCTCCCGGTTGTCGAGCGCGGCTTCCACTTCGTCGAGATACTTGCCCAACAGGCTTTCGCTCTCCTCCTCGAACGATACGAAGAGAGCCTTGTGGACATCTTCCTTCACCCAGTGGTTGTAAAAATCCTTCCGCGTGGTGACCAGAAAATCCACCCACTGGCGACGCTGCTTGGCATCGATGCGGGCATCGTTTTCAATCGCTTCCTTCAGTGTCACCAGAACTTCCATGCTGGTAAGACTTTTCGCCTCGGACCGGGAAATGGCGTTTGAAAGAGCGTTGACGACGAAACGCGGGGACACCCCGGACAGTCCCTCTTCTTCCTGCTCGGCGCTGATGCGTTGCAATTCGGAGCGTGCAAAGCCTTCGACATCCTCGCCAGCGTACAGACGCACTTTCTTGGAGCTGTCCAGGTCCTCACGCTCCGAAGGCTTCACGCGGGAGAGAATCGAAAACACCGCAGCGACCTTGAGCGTGTGGGGATCGAGATGCACTTCACGGAACATCGGGGCCTGCGCAATCAGCTTGGCGTAGATCCTGGCCTCGTCCAGATAACTCAGCGCATAGGGCACCTGCACGATGACCATGCGATCGAGCAGCGCCTCATTTTCCTTTTCCTGAAGAAACTTGCGGAACTCGGCCAGATTGGTGTGCGCGACGATGGTTTCATCGACATGAATCAGGGGAAAGCGCGAGACCTTGACGTTGCGCTCCTGGGTCAGCGTCAGCAGCAGATAGAGAAACTCGCGTTTCACCTTGAGGATCTCGATCATTTCCAGCAAACCGCGACTGGCGGAATACACCGCCCCGGACCAGGACCAGGCGCGCGGATCGCCCTCATCGCCATAGTCCGATACCTTGGAAAGATCGACGGAACCGATCAGGTCGGCGATATCCGCCGTGGTGGGATCGTGGGGTGCGTAGGTGCCGACGCCCATGCGTCGAGCTTCGGACAGGAATATCCGCTCCACGGGATAGCGCATGAAATCGCCGCCGTATTCGTGCTCGAGTACGGATTGCGCCCAGGGCGACGGATCACCCTGGATATCGACGCCATAGGTTTCGCGAAACTCCGCGCGCAGGCTGTAGGGCACCAGATTGAGCGGATTTTCATGGAGCGGCGATCCCTGCAACCCATAGATCGCGCCTTCGTCGGTGAGGCTGTATTCCTCGATACCGCGCTTGAGCAGTATCACCAGACTCGACTTGCCGCCCGAGGGGGGTCCCAGCAACAGCAGCAGCCGACGCCCGACTTCGGAGCCGGCGCTGGCTGCCTTGAAATAGTCGACCACGCGCTGTAGCGGTTTGTCGATGCCGAACAGTTCGTGGGAAAACAGCCGGAAATGGTTGTCGTCGGCTTCTTTCTGTTCCCGGCGCTGCATCCAGCGCAGCATGTCCCAGACGTATTGATGACTGGAGCGGGTCACCAGCCGGGATTGGGGTCCGACGATATCCCGCACGAATTCGGCAAAGGTTCCGCGCCACTGTTTCGCCTGGTGTTCGCGGGTGAAGGTAGACAGGGATTCGATGAACTTTTCACTATTCGCACCGCTCGCCATACGCTAAATCTCCCACCATGGTGGACAGTTTCAGTCGGTGGCGCTTTTGCCGTGGAAATTGCGCCACCCTACTTAGAGCTCGCTGCAATCCTTTCCGTTCAGGGTATAACGTCGCGCCACATTGGGAAACACTGCTCGGCACAGTTCGCCGACCGTTCTCCCGGTGGCGGTCCGCTCCCATCCCGGTTCCCACTTCGCTCTTCCCGAAGCGGGACGAACGCGGTTCGGCCCTGCGCTGTAAACACACGCAAGACTCAAGCCACTTTGTGAAAAAATGGCGTCAACGGTTCCCGGGGATCGACAGCCAGCATTTGCGCGGCGCGCGGCCGCCTCGGCGCCCGGGACGGTGATCGCCCGCCGGTCAGAAACGGCGGCGCGGCACCGTCCTGGCGCACCGGAACCTAGCGGGATGGAAGTTCCTTGCGCATGTTTGCCGCAAAGGCGAGAAAATAATCGAGACTGGCGGGGTTTTTCATGGCATCGCGGTTGGCCGCCTTCTCCGGGGCGACGCCCATGAGGATTTTCTTTACCGGTGTTTCCATCTTCTTGCCAGTCAGCGTGTAGGGCACTTCGTCGATCTGGAAGATGGCGTCCGGCACATGGCGGGGCGAGAAATTGGTCCGCAGCGATTGATTGATCGCGGTCTTGATATCGACATCGAGTTCCAGTCCGGGCTTGAGCTGGACGAACAGCGGCAGATAATGCCCGCCGCCAGGCAGCTCGATACTGACCGCGAGACTGTCGGCAACGGCATCAACCAGTTCGACGCCCCGGTACACCTCGCTGGTGCCGATACGGACACCGCCCCGGTTCAGGGTGGAGTCCGAGCGGCCCAGAATCTGGATGGTGCCCTGTGCGGATACGCGCATCCAGTCGCCGTGGCGCCAACGTCCGGGATAATCCTCGAAATAACTCTCCCGGTAGCGCCGGTCGTCCGCGTCGTTCCAGAAATAAATCGGCATCGACGGCATGGGTTCCATGACCACCATCTCGCCGACCTCGCCCACCAGCGTGTTGCCCGCTTCATCGAGGGCGCGCACATCGACGCCCAGCAGCGCGCACTGGATTTCGCCGGCGTGCACCGGCAACAGCGGACAGCCGCCGACAAAGGCCGAGGCGATGTCGGTACCGCCGCTCATGGAGAGCAGCCAGAGATCGGGCTTGACGCTTTGGTAGACCCATTCGAACGCCTCTTCCGGCAGCGGCGAACCCGTCGAGCCCATCACGCGCAGGGACGTCAGATCGAAGTCACTGCCCGGCTTGAGCCCGGCTTTCATGCAGGCGATCAGGTAGGCCGCGCCGGTTCCGAAGTGGGTGAGGCGGGCGCGTTCGGCCATGGCCCAGAGACGGTTTTGATCGGGATAGCCGGGGTTGCCGTCGTAGATCACCGGCACCGCGCCCAGCAGCAGCACCGACAGGCCGATGTTCCACATCACCCAGCCGGTGGTGGAGTACCAGAAAAACCGGTCTCCCGGCTTCACATCGCAGTGCAGGCCCAGATGCTTGAGCTGCTCCAGCAGCACACCGCCGTGGCTGTGGGTGATGGCTTTGGGAATGCCGGTGGTGCCCGAGGAATACAGCACCCAGAGCGGATGATCGAAGGGCAATGACGCGAAATGCAGAGGTCCGGCGGATTTCGCAAGCACCTGCTCCCAGGCATCGACTCCGGGGAGTACGCAACGCCCGGCACCGCCCCGGTGATCGATCAGCAGGATGCGTTCGAGACTGGGCAGCGCGCCCTGCAGCTGCCCCAACTCCGCCACGCGGTCGATGGTCTTGCCGTTGTAGCCGTAGCCATCCACGGCGATCAATACCTTGGGCGCGATCTGCTGGAAGCGATCCACGACGCTGTTGGTGCCGAAGTCGGGCGAGCAGCTCGACCACACGGCGCCGATGGCGCTCGCGGCCAGAAAGGCGACCAGCGCCTCGGGAATATTGGGCAGGTAAGCGACCACCCGATCACCCGGCGCCACGCCGAGACCGCGCAGATAGGCGGCGACCGACGCCACCCGGGCTTCCAGATCGGCCCAGCTCAGTGCGCGCGGATCGCGCTGTTCGTCCGCCGCCAGCAGGGCGGGACGCGCGTCGCTGCGGCCGCGAAAAATGTGTTCGGCAAAATTGAGGCTGGCGCCGGCAAACCACTGCGCCCCCGGCATGGCGTGGCTCGACAGCACACGCGCGACGGGTGTGCTGGACTGCACCTGATAGTAATCCCAGATGCTCTGCCAGAAGGCTTCCAGATCGGCGATCGACCACCGTTGCAGGGCGGCGTAATCGGCGAACTTCAGCCCGCGCGCATCCGCCAGCCAGTGCATATAGGCGGTCATGTTGGTCTGCCGCCGAAACTCGGCAGAGGGTTCCCAAAGCAGTTTCATCAAACCTCCGGGTGGGATGCAGTATCGGCGTCAAGCTCGGCCGCGCTCAGAAAGGGCTTGCCGAAATTGTGGGAGCGGCCCCGCAACTGGATGATGCGGCGGCCGTTTTGATCGGTGACATCCACATCCACCAGACTCGCGGAGCTGCCCTGGTGGCTGACCACGGCGGTGGCGGTGAGGACGTCGTTCAGCGCCGCGGGCCGCAGATAATCGATCGCGCAATGCGCACCGACCCCGGCCTGGTTGGTGGAAGAGCAAGCCACCGCAAAGGCGACATCGGCGAGGGTAAAGCTGGTCCCGCCATGACAGTTGCCCAGGGAATTGAGCATCTCCGGACCCACCTTGAGCGACAGCCGCGCACGACCGGGCGCCACGTCGAGCAACACGATGCCCAGCCGCGCCACCGTGGGGTCCCGCTCCAGGATCGCGGCCGCGCAACGGCGGGCGATATGCACACTCGGGTCGTCATTCACAGCCAATGGCTCCTGTCGCGTGGGTGCCGGCATTGTAGGGATTTTGCCGGGTCCGCTCATCCGGCCTTTACTGGCCGCGACAGTTGGCCGCGAGAGTCCAACGCCGCTCGGGCGCGCTGCTACAATCGCGCCCCGTTTTGGCCGTGCGACCCAGGTGCAGCGACTCAATCCCGAACAGGCGCGCGCGGTGCGACACAGAGGCGGACCCTTGCTGGTGCTGGCCGGCGCCGGGAGCGGCAAGACCAGCGTGATCACCCATCGCATCGCCCATCTGATCGAGTCGGGGACGGTCGCCGCGCGCCATATTGCGGCGGTGACCTTCACCAACAAGGCGGCGCGCGAGATGAAGCAGCGCGTCGCCGCGCAATTATCGGGGCGCGCCGGCAAGGGCCTGACCATATCCACCTTTCATCACCTGGGACTCAGTATCCTGCGCCGGGAGCTCGCGCTGCTCGGGCTGCGCCAGGGCTTCAGCCTGTTCGACGCCGACGACAGCCGTAACCTGCTTCAGCAGTTGCAGATCGTCGACGACGCGGCGCCGCTCGATCAGGCCGCGCAGCGCATCTCGCACTGGAAAAGCCACTTGCAGACCCCGGAGCAAGCGCAGTCCACCGCGAGCGATGCCGACGAGCTGCGTCTGGCGCTCATTTACGCCGCTTATCAGCGCGCCCTCGCCGCCTACAACGCGGTGGATTTCGACGATCTCATCGCGCGGCCGATCCACCTGTTCCATGCACATCCCGAACGCCTCGACCACTGGCGGCGCCGTATCCGCCACCTGCTGGTGGACGAATACCAGGATACCAATCGCGCCCAGTACGAGCTGATCCGCCTGCTGGTCGCCGACCATCATCAACTGACCGTGGTCGGCGACGACGATCAATCCATCTATGCCTGGCGCGGCGCGCGTCCGGAAAACCTGGCGCAGTTGCAGGAGGATTTTTCGAACCTCGAAGTCATCAAACTGGAGCAGAACTACCGCTCCACGGCGCGCATCCTCAAGACCGCCAACACCCTGATCGCCAACAACGAGCACCTGTTCGCGAAAACCCTGTGGTGCGACCGCGGTCACGGCGAGCCGATTCGCGTCATCCGCTGCGACAGCGAGGACGCCGAGGCAGAACGGGTCGTCAACGAAATTCTCCAGTTGCGAGCCCGAAGCGGCTGCCCCCTGGGCGCTTTCGCGGTGCTGTACCGGAGCAATCACCAGGCGCGCGCTGTGGAAATGAAGCTGCGTTTGCTGAGCCTGCCCTATCAGTTGAGCGGCGGCACCTCGTTCTATGCCCGCACCGAGATCCGCGATCTGCTCGCCTATCTCCGCCTGCTGGTCAATCCCGACGACGACACCGCCTTCCTGCGCATCATCAACACGCCGCGCCGCCAGATCGGCCCCACCACCCTGGAGAAACTCGGCCACTACGCCACCGGCCGGGGCATCTCGCTCCACGCCGCGTGCGGCGAACTGGGGTTGGCCGAGGCGCTGGATGGCGCGGGTCTCGAGCACCTGCGCCGCTTCCGCCACTGGTACGACGGTCTCGCCCGCGCCTGCACGGAGCACAGCGGCATCAAGGTGATCCGGGAAATGATCGAGGACATGGACTACGCTGGTTGGTTGGCCCAGAACGCCAGCAGCGCTCCGGTGGCCGAAGCACGTCTGCGCAACGTGGAATTGCTGTTGCAGCAGATCACGACAACCCTGGCGAAACAGGTGGAGGAAGAAGGGGAAGAAGATGTCGCGGCGGCGATCGGGCGGCTGCTGTTACTGGACTTGCTGGACCGCCAGGATGGGGAAGGCGACGATGATCGGGTTCAATTGATGACGTTACATGCCGCCAAGGGGCTGGAATTTCCTCATGTGTTCCTGATCGGCCTGGAAGAAGGGCTGCTCCCCCATCGCAACAGTATCGATTCCGGCGACGTTGCGGAGGAACGGCGCCTTGCCTATGTCGGCATCACGCGCGCCCGCGAATCCCTCACGCTGACCCTGGCGGGGCGTCGCCGTCAGTTTGGCGAAACTCTGGAAACCACTCCGAGCCGGTTTCTCGACGAACTGCCGGATACCGAGCTGGAACGCGAGGGCTTTGGCGACCCCTTGCCGCCGGAGCGGAAGCGGCAGCAGGGAAACGCGAGTCTGGCGGCCCTCAAGGCGCTGCTGGAGTGACCCCGATCACTGCTCTTCGTCGATAAAGCTGTCGTAGTCGGGCACGACGGTCTCGCCGTTGCTGATCAGGAAATCCCGGTTCTGCATCCAGGCATCGCGGACGAACACATATTCGTCGTAAGCCTCTTCCAGCGCGTGCTCCTGATCCAGAAAACCAGCGCGGGTATCCACCACCTGGACCACCATGGGCGCATAGCCTGCCTGATCCACCACCCAGTTGTTGGCAATGTCCGTCATCCAGTCCACACCGCGCGCGGGCCCGTCCCGCAGCGTGGAAGGCCCGAGCAGCGGGAGCATGAAGTAACGGCTGTCGCGCCAACCCCAAACCGCCAGCGTCTGGCCAAAGTCTTCCCGAAAAGCCGGCATATCGAGCCGGGTAGCAACGTCGAAGATTCCGGCGACACCCGCCGTGGTGTTGACGACGAACCGCCCCAGCGCGAGGCCGCTGTCCTTGGGACGCCCCTGCAGCGCCAGGTTGAGCACGACCACCGGATAATGCAGATTGGTGAACGCATTGCCGATACCGCGCTGCACCGGCGCGGGTGCCAGCCAATCGTAGCCGCGCGCGACCGGCCGCAGGACAGCGCGGTCCAGCCCGCGATTGAAACCGTACATCGCGCGGTTATAGGGCTCCCAGGGATCGCGGGGCGCACGCGCTTCCGGCGGCGCGGCCTTGATCCCGGCACAGGCCGCCAGCAGCAACGCGGCCAGCGACACGGCTATCGCGGGCAGCAGGCGTGGCACGGATTTCATCCCGATCTCCTCAGTTCGACAGGGGTTCCTCGGGCCAACCGAGGAGACTGCTGACTTCGCTCAGACTGGCAAATGTACGCAGCGCCTGGGGCGGGTCCGCGAACTCAATTTCCGCGCCACGACTGTGCGCCCAGGCTTGCCACTCCAGCAGCAGTGCCAGGGCGCTGGAATCCGCGCGCGTGACCGCCGCGAGGTCGACTGCGGCCGGCAATGCGCCCGCGACCCGCCACGCCAGACTCCGCGCATAGATCGCGGGAACATCCCGCGCGGTCAGGTCGCCGCTGAGCTGCAAACGCCCTTCGCGACTCTCAGGCCGGCTTGTCATCGGCTTTGACCTCTATCTGCAATTCTCCGGACTGCAGCCGGCTCAATACGCGATCGAAGCCATCCCGGCGAATTTCCTCGCCAATCTGGTTGCGGAACGTCGCCACATAGGAAATGCCTTCGATGATCACATCGAACACCCACCAGCGGTCGTCCCGCTTGCGAAATACATAATCCACCGCCGCATCGGAACCGGAGTCGAGACGCACCCTGGTGCGGACCCGGGTCATGCGATCCGTATTTCCGGCCTGCTCGGGTAGAATTTCCACCTGATCCCGGCTCTTGAACTTCAGCAGACCTTCGGCATAGCGACGCACCAGCAGGTCGCTGAGCGCATCGGAGAAGGCGGCAACTTTCTCGGCGGGCAGGCCACGCCCGTGCTGGCCGAGCACCAGACGGGCGGAGTAGAGCGAATCGATCTTGGGCAGCAGATTTTTCCGCACTTCCTGTTGCAGCGGCGCCGGATCCGCCTGGTAGGCGGATCGATTGGTGTCGATCAGCTCGAACAGGCGGTCACTGGTCGCGCGCACAATTGCGGCGGGCTCCTCACTCGCGACTGCCGCGCCTGCCAGGAACACCCCCAGCACCAATCCCAGGAAATACTTCATTTCTTTTGCTCTCCACCACTATTGAACAGGAAGCGACTGATCAGCTGCTCCAGCACCAGCGCCGACTGGGTAATCATGATCTTATCGCCATCCTTCAGCATGTCCGGCGCGCCGCCAGGTTCGAGGCCGATGTATTGATCGCCCAGGATGCCGCTGGTCAAAATCGAGGCCGAGGTATCTTCCGGCAAATTGCGATAATGGTCACCGATGACCATCACGACGCGCGCCGAAAATGTTTCGGGATCCAGATCGATGCTCTCCACGGACCCCACGCGAACGCCGCCGAGACTCACATTGGCGCGGGCTTTAAGCCCGCCGACGTTACTGAATTCGGCCACTACCCGATAGCCGCCGTCTTTCAGGGCACCGCCATCGGTCGCGTGCAGAGCCAGGAAGACCAGCGCGGCAATACCGAGCAGTAGAAACAGCCCGGCGGTGAATTCGATCTGATGGGAAGATGTCATGACAGGATTCCAACGCTAGAGCATGAAAGCAGTGAGAACAAAATCCATCAGCAGCACCGCGATGGCGCTGGTGATCACGGTCTGGGTGGTGGCCAGCGCCACGCCTTCGCTGGTGGGCTTGGCGCTCCAGCCGAAATATACCGCGAGCCAGCTGACCAGAAAGCCGAACACCGCGCTTTTCAGCAAGCCACCCACGAAATCCTTGCCCAGTTCGACCGATGCCTGCATCTTGCTCCAGAAGGTGATCGGATCGCTGCCCATCATGTAAACCGAGAAAAATACCCCACCGAGCAGCGCGGTGACGTTGAACACCATCACCAAAGCCGGCACCGCCAGCACCCCGGCCAGCAACCGGGGCTGGACGATGCGCTCCATCGGATCAATGGCCATCAAATCCAGCGCATCAAGCTGCTCGGTGGCTTTCATCAGGCCGATTTCGGCAGTGATCGAAGTGCCCGCGCGGCCGGCGAACAGGATGGCCGTCAACACCGGCGCCAGTTCGCGAAACAGCGAGAGCGCCAGGACCGTGCTGACCGAATCCCCGGCGCCAAACCGGGTCAGGGTGTCGTGGGTTTGCAGGGTCAATACCAGACCGACGAAGAATCCGCAGATCACGATGATCACCAGCGAGCGCGCACCGACGAAATACACCTGACGCAGGATTTCGCCGAGCTGGAGGGGACCGAAGCGCATCCGCGCAAACGCCGTAACCAGAAAAATCCCGGCACGACCGAATTCGCGTATCGGCTCGGCCAGCAGCCGGCCGCCAAGGCTGGAGGGCGTCATCACGGTCAGGCTCTCTCTGCAAGCAACTCATCGGCGAGCGGACGCGCCGGAAAATGAAAGGGCACCGGACCGTCAGGAAGGCCCCGCATGAATTGGCGCACCACCTCCTGATCGCTGTCCCGCAGCTGGTCCGGGGTACCTGACGCCACCACCCGACCCTCGGCGATAATGCAGCAACAGTCGGCAAATTTCTGCACCTCCGCGACATCATGGGTGATGACCACGCTGGTAATCCCGAGCGCCCCGTTGATCTCGCGGATCAAGCGCACGGAAGCCCCCAGAGAAATGGGATCGAGACCGGCGAACGGCTCGTCATAGAGCATGATGGCCGGATCCAGTGCCATCGCGCGGGCCATCGCCACCCGGCGGTTCATGCCGCCGGACAGTTCACGCGGATACAGGGCAGCGGCACCGCGCAATCCGACCGTCTGCAATTTGAGCAGTACCAGGCGCCGGATCAGGGGTTCAGGGAGTTTGGTGTGTTCACGCAACGGCAGCGCGACGTTGTCGAAACAGGTGAGATCGGTAAAGAGTGCGCCATTTTGCAACAACACACCGATATCGCGGCGCAGCGCATTGAGATCAGCGCCACGCAGCGTGTTGACTTCGATATCGCCGACCCACACCTGCCCCTTGTCGGGCCGCAACTGCCCGGTGATGAGCTTGAGCACCGTGGTCTTGCCGCAACCGCTCGGACCCATCACGGCAGTCACCTTGCCCGCCGGAATCGCGAGCGAGAAACCGGTCAATACCGCGCGATCACCGCGCGCGAGGGTGACGTTGTCGAGGCGAATGGCGGCCGCTGGAGCAGAGTTATCCGACGCGGCAAGGGTATCAGGCATTATTTCGATGCTCGTCTCTATCCTTTGGGGAAGCGGCCATGGCGACCGCGTCGCAGGCTGACTATCACTGCCGACCGTCACTGCCGAAAAAGGCGACTCAGGCAAGTGGCCGCACGGGCTCCACTGACCTCAGTCGCCGGTGGGGCCCAGCATGCGCGCGGGATCGACCAGGCGGTCGAAGGTCTCGGCATCCAGATAGCCCAGCGCCAACGCCGCCTCCCGCAACGAAATGCCTTCGGCAAAGGCCTTCCCTGCGATTTTCGCGGCGCAATCGTAACCGATAACAGGATTCAATGCCGTTACCAGCATCAGGGAACGCTGGAGATGGAGTGCCAGTTGCGCCGGTTCAGCCTGGATACCCACTACACAATGGCGGCAGAAGCTGTCCATGGCATCGGTCAGCAGCGCACAGGATTCCAGCACATTATGGATGATCAATGGCTTGAACACGTTGAGCTCCAGGTGCCCCTGACTGCCGGCAAAACCCACCGCCGCATCGTTGCCCATGACCTGTACCGCCACCATGGTGAGCGCCTCGACCTGGGTGGGGTTGATCTTGCCCGGCATGATGGAGCTGCCCGGCTCGTTGGCGGGCAGCCGCAGCTCGCCCAGGCCGGAGCGCGGCCCGCTGCCGAGCAGACGGATATCGCTGGCGATCTTGAACAGCGCCGCGGCCAGCACCCGCAGGCGTCCGTGCAGGTCCACCAGGGCTTCGTGGCCGCCCAGGGCCGCAAATTTGTTGGCGGCGCTGGTGAACGGCAGTCCCGACAGCCGGCTCAGTTCGGCGGCCACCGCCTCCGCCCACCCCGTGGGCGTATTCAGACCGGTGCCCACGGCGCTGCCGCCGAGCGCGATCGCGCCGAGCGCCGGCAGCACGCTCTCCAGACTCGCCTGCGCGTAAGCCAATTGCGCCGCGTAGCCGCCGAATTCCTGCCCGAGCGTAACCGGCGTAGCATCCATCAAATGGGTGCGCCCGATCTTCACCAGGGAGGCGAATTCCACGCTTTTGGCCGCCAGCGCGTTCCGCAGCGCGGTCAGCGTGGGCAGCAGGCGCTCTCGCAGCTGACGGGCGGCGGCGACGTGCATCACCGTGGGGAAGACATCGTTGGACGACTGTGAACAATTGACGTGGTCGTTGGGGTGCACCGGGCCCGGCTCACCACGCCGCCCGCCGGCCAGTTCGTTGGCACGGTTGGCGATTACCTCATTGAGATTCATGTTGGTCTGGGTGCCGCTGCCGGTTTGCCAGACCACCAAGGGAAACTGGTCGTCGTGCCGCCCAGCGATAATCTCGTCGCAGGCCTGGCTGATCAGCAGGCTGTGTGCTTCGGAGAGCACACCGAGCGCGCAATTGGTGCGCGCGGCGGCTTTTTTTACCAATGCGAAGTCGTGGATGAATGCGAGCGGAAAGCGCTGGCCGCCAATCCGGAAATGCTCCAGGGAACGCTGGGTCTGTGGCCCCCAGAGCGCCGCCGCGTCGATGGCGACCTCGCCAAGCGAGTCCCGTTCGCGGCGCGGCGCGCTCATCGTCGGGCTGCCGGACACGTCAAACGGATTGGCCGGGCCATGGCCACATCCCTAGTCGGTGGATGGAAGCAGTCCGAGGTGCTGCGTATCGATGTTCCGGACAACCACGGGGCGGCGTTCGTCCTCTCGCAACACATCGACACCGGGCGGCGCGACCTCGAGACCGCTGATATCGACGCTGACGGGAACCACTGAGGGTCGCTCGTCCGGTCGCAGCACATCGGCGCCAACCGGCGCCAGACTCCAATCGTCAGTGGCGTGCGCCAACGGCCCCGCTGCGGGCACATCCTGAACCATTAGCGGTCGCAATTCGACCAGGGCACCGGCTTCCCGCAGCGCGGCACGGTAGCGTTCCGCTTCGTCGATGCCGAGATCGCGCCGGATCGCCATCGGACGGCCCGAAAACAGCGTGTTCAGCCGGGCGTCGTCGATCCGGAACATTTGCCGCAGACGATCACGGACCTCATTCAGGCGCTGACCGGGGGCGATATCGCCCCGGAAGAACACGTCGTAACGCGGCTCGCTCATGGCCTCATCACTCCTCTCACCCGCCGAATCTTTCCCACAGTATGCCCAGCCACACCAGCACACACAGCCCCATGCTCAGCAGCACGGCGGCCGATCCCAGGTCCTTGGCGCGCCCCGCGAGCTCGCGTCGCTCCGCGCCGTGCAGATCGACCGCGGCTTCAATCGCCGAATTGAGCAACTCGACGATCAGCACCAGCACCTGCACGCCCAGCAACAGCACCAGGTCGCGGGCATTGTCCGCCACCCAGAAGGCCGCCGGGGTCAGCACCAGCGCGAGGGACAACTCCGTGCGAAACGCCTCTTCGTGGCGAAAGCAGGCGCGCAGACCCTGCAGCGAATAGCGGGTGGCATCGAGCAGCCGGCGCTTGAGCAGACCACCCTGGGGCATGCGCGACCGGCGGGCATCCTCCACCTTATGCCGCCCCCTGCGCGGTCCGGTGCTCGGTCGCGCCGCCTGCCACGATCCTGGCGGGAACCCCCACCACGGTGGCGCCGGGCGGGACCGGATCGAGCACCAGGCTACCCGCACCGATCCGGGCGCCCGCACCGATCTCGATATTGCCGAGAATCTGCGCGCCGGCGGCGATCAGTACTCCGGCCCGCACCTTGGGATGGCGGTCGCCGCGCTCGCACCCGGTACCTCCCAGGGTGACCGAATGGAGCATGGAGACGTCGTCGCCCACACTTGCAGTCTCGCCGATGACCACGCCGGTGGCGTGATCGATCATGATGCCGCCGCCGATGCGGGCCGCGGGATGAATATCGACCCCGAACCGCTCCGAACACTGGTTCTGGAGAAACAGCGCCAGCGGGCGCCGCCCGGACTGCCAGAGGTGGTGGGCACTGCGATGCACCTGCAAGGCATGAAACCCTTTGAAATACAGCAGCGGCATCAGGTAGCGGTCGCAGGCGGGATCGCGCTCGTGATACGCGAGGATGTCGCGGCGCGCGTTGACACCGATGTCGGGCGCCTCGCTCAGCGCCTGCGCGAAGACCTGTTGCAGGGTCAGCGCGGATACCACGGAACTGCCGAGGAGTTCCGCCAAATTGTAGAGCAGCGCCGACTCGAGCGTCGCGTGACTCAATAGCGCGCGGTGAAGGTAGCTGGCCAGCACGGGCTCGTCACGCGCCGCGTGCGCGGCTTCGTCGCGAATATCCTGCCAGAGTTGGTCGCAATTGGTGTTCATCGACACCCCCGGTTGCGGGTCCGGACTATCTCGCATCGCCCGACGGGATGCAACGGGCACCCCGGACAAAGCGCGCATAGATGGTGCCCAGATCCTCCAGAATCACTGTCTTCAGCTCGATGGCGGCGGCTTCGATTGCGTCCCGCAGCAGTTGCGGCGACAACCGCGCCTCGAACTCCCGCGCGACCGGCGCAAAGCTCAGATGCCAGGGCTCGGGCGCCACCCCACCGGTATCCGTCGCGTAGGGTCGGTAGAATCCTGCATCGGCGCCGAGCGTTTGCTCAAGCCAGGTGTGCAAGGCGAAAAAAGGGCCGCCAGGCGCGTATTCCCCTGCCACCAATTGCAAACGATAGTCCGCGGCCACCGCGCTCGCGTCCCAGACATCGATGTCGGTGCCCCAGTGATGCCGCGAGGCGCCGGGCAGGGCCGACCAGCGCAGGATGGCGTACATCCGCTCGCGGTCGCTGAGTGTGCGCACATCGCGCGGACGACCCCGATCGTCGAGTACCGGCCGCTCCCCGCGCGCCTTGGTATTCCAGATCGCCAGCTGCCGCTCGAATGAACGAAAGCCGCTGGCCACCCGCAACCCCAGACCTGCGGCCGCCGCCCGACCACATAGCTCTTGCAACGGGTCAATGACATCGGGATGGAGGTGACAGAGGTCGCCACTACGATCCCACACCGCAAGGCAATTCAGATCGTGCCCCGTGAGTCGGGCGCTGGAAGGGTTCAAGATCGCCGCACCGCGTGGTTCGGAACAGCCATGATATCGGTCCGGGGCGTCGCTGGGCAGTGCCGATTCTGCGGGCCGCAATCCAGTCAGGCATCGATTCCAGCAGGGTAAGGATCCATAAAACCGGACGGTCAATAATGAGGGGGCCTCTGATCGGCACCCGGGTCAAGACCGACCGCCACCGCATCGCGCAGGTGCGCGGCAAGGCGCGCGCACAACTGTTCCAGCGCGTCGATTCGACGCTGCTGACCATAGATGGCTGCGTCGAGGGCCTTGAGCGTGTCCTCCTGAAAAGCGAGGCGCGCCTCCAGTTCGGCGATGCGTTCGGGATCGTCCACAGTCAGTCCTCCGCAGGAAGCGCGCCGGTATCGCGCAGCGCCAGCGGCATCAGCGTCCAGGGCCGCCGCAGCCGCACTTCGAGCACATAATCCGGCCGCGCGCCGTCGGCCAGTCGCCCGGTTAGCTTCAGCCGGTCGAGCGTGTCGGTGCGAGCTTCTAATTCGACCCGCAGCGCGGACCCCGGTGGCAGGGTGTACAAGGCCCCCGTAAAACCTTCCAGGGCGGGGATCCCCTTGATCTGCAGGCGACAGGACAGCGCGGCTATCGCGAGTTTACGATGCGACGGATTGACGATCCGCAGGGCTATCACATAACGCGGACCACGCCCCGGTCTATCGGCAAGTTGCAGGTCAGCCAAATGGACCTCCGGCGCGGCTACCGGAGTCGGTCGCCACAGCGCGCACGAGGACAGCAGCGTCCCGATCAGGAACATCGGCCAGAAACGCCGGATCATCGCCATTCCACCCCTGAGGTATCGGAGGCACCGCAAGGAAATTTGCCTGCGTGGTATTGCGCCGAGTAATCGCGCGACAGCGCACCGGCCGATTCCATTCGCGCTTCCCCCGCCGGCATTTCTGCGCCAAGCTTGTTTTGTGAAACCTCAGATGCTCGTCATTGAATTTTCGTCGTTGACACCCATCTAATCGACGCATCGCAGTCAACACCACGCGACCAGGAGAAATCAAGTGCAAAGAATCTTCCTCTTTTTGGCGACCAACATCGCCGTGCTGGCGCTGGTTGGCATCATCGTGAAGGCACTCGGCCTCGAACAGTACCTGGCGACCCAGGGTGTCGGGACCAACCTGACCGGCTTGCTCATCCTGTGTGGTCTGTTCGGCTTCGTGGGGTCGTTCATCTCGCTGCTGCTGTCGAAAACCATGGCCAAAATGGGCACCCACACCCGTCTCATCGAACAACCGGTCACGGCCGATGAGCGCTGGCTGGTGGAAACCGTCGCCGAACTGGCCAAAAAAGCCGACATCGGCATGCCCGAAGTCGGGATATTTCCGGCGCAGCAGTCCAATGCCTTTGCTACCGGCTGGAACAAGAACAAGGCCCTGGTCGCGGTCAGCGAAGGGTTGCTGCAGCGTTTCAGCCGCGACGAAGCGCGCGCTGTGCTGGCCCATGAAATCGGCCATGTCGCCAACGGCGACATGGTCACCCTGGCGCTGATTCAGGGGGTCGTGAACACCTTTGTCATGTTTCTGGCGCGCATCATCGGCACGGTCATCGACCGCGTGGTGTTCAAGAATGAACGCGGCCAGGGCTTCGGCTACTTCGCCATCGTCATGGTCTTGCAGCTCGTGCTCGGGGTGCTCGCCAGTATGATCGTGATGGCGTTTTCGCGCTGGCGCGAATATCGCGCCGACGCGGCTGGCGCCAAGTTCGCGACTCGGGGCGCCATGATCTCCGCGCTGCAGCGCCTGCGCGCCGAGACCGAGGCGCATGTTCCAAACCAACTGCCAGACACCCTGACGGCGCTCGGTATCTCGAGCGGCTGGAAACGGCACGCGTCGCGGCTGTTCATGACGCACCCCCCCCTGGAGGAGCGCATCGAAGCGCTGCGGCGCGGCGTCTGACGCGTCCGCGCCATTTTTCTTTCCGCGTCGATGCAGTCCCGCGCGGTGCGCGCACTGAACCCCGGGACGATGTGCGGCGGCTTGCCGTGCGAACCCTTGACGGCAGGCAGGATGATGTTCGGCGAGGCGCGCCGGGACAGTGGCGCCCGACCGGGCCACCACGCTACCCTAACGGCGAACTTTTCCCCCGGGGCCGCAGCCGCGACCCCGTATCCGCTGCCGATGAGGAAACTGCCATGAATACTGTCGCCGACAACCTGGAAATCCGCCAACTGGTTGCCAAATACAACCGCGCCTTCGACTATCGCGATCCCGAAGCCTGGGTCGATACGTTCGCCGCCGACGGCACCTTTGCCATGGGCGGCAAACAGCTCGCTGCCGGCCGCGAGGCGCTGCTGGCCTTCGCCAAGAAGATGATTCCGACCATGAAGGTCAAGCACTGCACCACGGACGCCATCGTCGAGGTCAACGGCGACAGCGCCACCCACGACGCCTATCTGATCCTGGTGGATACCGGCGAGAAAGTCAGCGTGGTGAATTCCGGCCGCTACCTGGATGTCCTCGCCAAGGTCAATGGCGCCTGGAAATTCAAGGCCCGGGTAGTCGAAATCGACGGCAAGATGTAAGCCTCGGCAGCCAGTGCCAACGCCCCGCTCCGGCGGGGCTTTTTTTTGCGCGCGCGCACATCACTACACTTCGCGAAATTCCAGTTCAGACTCCAGCGCGATCTCTTCCGGTCCCAGCCGGCAACCCCAGGCCAGGACTTCGACGCCCCGGCTGCGCGCCTGGCGCAGTGCCCGGGCATAGTCCGGATCGATGTCCTCCGCCGGCACCACCGTATCGATAGCGCTCAACTGGACACAAAACAGCAGTACCGCCCGCGCACCGGCGGCCACCATGGCTTCGAGCTCGCGCAGATGCTTGGTGCCGCGCCGGGTAATGGCATCGGGAAAGGCGGCGCGGCTGTCGCCCAATGACAGGGTGACGCTCTTGACCTCCACATAGCAGGGCGCGCTCCTGCCTTCGAGCAGAAAGTCGATGCGACTGTTTTCCTCACCATAGCGCACCTCGCGCCGGACGCCTTCATAACCCCGCAGCGCCTCGATGCAACCCGCCGTGATGGCCTCTTCCACCAGGCGATTGGCACGTCCGGTATTGACCCCGGCCAGCCGGCCATCGCCGGTGGTGACGATCTCGAGGGTGCCCGGCAGCTTGCGGCGCGGATCGGCCGTGCGGGAAAACCAGCAGGGTGTGCCACTCACCTGACAATTGCGCATGGATCCCGTGTTGGCGCAGTGCAGCGTCAACATCTCGCCATCCGGTAAGCCGACCTCGGCAAAAAACCGCTTGTAGCGGCGCAGGAAGACGCCCCGCTCCAGGGGTGGGGCGAACTTCATCGCGCCGCGAGCGCCGCGCGCAGGCGGTTGACCGCGAGTTCGAGGCGCTCCAGCGGCTCGGTGTAGGAGAATCGCACCCGCTGGCGGGCCAGATGAGCGCCGAAGTCGGTCCCGGGGGTAAAGGCGACCCCGGCGCGCTCCAGCATGTCCCAGCAAAACGCCTCGCTGTCGTCGGCGAGGCCCGCTATCCCCGCGTAGATATAAAACGCCCCGGCCGGCGCAAAGGGAATGTCAAAGCCCAAGTCCCGCAGCGCCGGCACCAGGAAATCCCGGCGGCGCCGGAATTCTTCGCGGCGCGCTTCGAGCTCCTCCAGCACTGCGGGCAGGAAGGCTGCCAGCGCCGCATGTTGCGCGATGCTGGGGGGCGATATGTAGAAATTCTGCGCCATCACGTTGACCGGCTCGATTGCCGCTTCGGGCAGCACCGCCCAGCCCAGGCGCCAGCCCGTCATGCCGAAGTATTTGGAGAAACTGTTGACCACGAAGGCGTCGTCGGTGAATGCCAGGATCGAGGTCTCGGGCTCGTCGTAGACCAGTCCGTGGTAGATCTCGTCCACCACCAGGGCGCCGCCGCGCGCTCCGGTGGCGGCGTGCAACGCGGCCAGCTGGTCGCGCGCAATGATCTCACCGGTGGGATTGCTGGGCGAGGCCACCAGCGCACCGACGGTGTTGGGGCGCCAGTGCGCCGCCAGCGCCGCGGCGGTGAGCTGGTAGCGCTCGGCGGCCGCCACCGGCACCCACAGTGGTTCACCCCCGGCACGACGGACGAAATTGGCATTGCAGGGATAGCCCGGATCGGTCAGCAGAAAGCCGTCGCCCGGTTCGATCAGCAGGTCGCAGATCAACCCCAGCGCGGCGCTGCTCCCGGTGGTGACGGCAATGCGCGCTGGCGCCACCGTCACGCCATGGCGCTCGGCGTAGAAGGACGCAATCGCTTCCCGCAGCGGTGTAATGCCCAACGCCGGGGTGTACCGGGTTTTCTCGTCGGCCAAAGCCTGGCGCGCCGCCTCGGCGATGGGGAACGGCGTGGGAAACGCCGGCTGGCCCGCTTCCAGGCGCACGATATCGCGGCCCATCGCCTGCATCCGTTCGGCCGCCTCCAGGAAGTCGACCACCTTGAACGAGGTCATGGAAGCCACCCGTCGCGCCCATCTGTGTCGCCCGTCCCGCATCGTCCACGCCCCCCGTCAGCGCCGCAATTCTATGCTAAACCCACCCGACCCTCTGGCGTCGACGAAGCGGAGATTCGCGCCCCCAGGGTTGAAAAAAACCCCAGCCGGCCCTATAAACGCGCCTTCCCGTCGGACCCTCCCCGGAATTGCAAATGGCCAAGAAGAAAGCAGCCGAGAAATCCTCCGTATTGCTGCGGAGTTTCGAGCCCTACAAGGAGAAGCGGGGCGAGGAGTACATGAGTGATAACCAGCGTGAACACTTCCGGAAGCTGTTGCTGGACTGGAAGCAGGATCTGATGACCGAAGTTGATCGCACCGTCAGTCACATGAAGGATGACGCGGCCAATTTTCCGGACCCTGCCGATCGCGCTACCCAGGAAGAAGAATTCAGCCTGGAGCTGCGCACCCGTGACCGCGAGCGCAAACTGATCAAGAAAATCGACAAGACCATCGAAATGATCGACGCCAACGACTACGGCTACTGCGAACAATGTGGTGTCGAGATCGGCATTCGCCGCCTGGAGGCACGCCCTACCGCCACCCTCTGCGTCGACTGCAAGACACTGGATGAAATCCGCGAACGGCAAACCGTAGGCGGCTGATTCCGGATCAGCACCTGCTGTCACCGTGCCGGAAGCGTACACCGGTCGCTTCGCTCCCTCGCCCACCGGCCCGCTGCATTTCGGCTCGCTGGTGAGCGCCCTGGCCAGCTTTCTCGACGCCCGCGCCCACCACGGACGCTGGCTGTTGCGCATCGAGGACATCGACCCACCCCGCGAAGTACCCGGGGCCGCGGCGACCATCGCCCGGCAGCTCGACGCCCACGGCCTCCACTGGGATGGCGAGATTCTCTACCAGAGCGGGCGCGCAACCCAGTATCGCGACGCGTTGCGGCGGCTCGCAGCCACGGGATCGCTGTTTCTCTGCGATTGCACCCGGGAACGGCTGCGCCGCCTCGACGGTAACTACGACGGCGCCTGTCGTGATCGCGTTCTGACCGGTACGGACCGGGAAACCTCCGGATATTCGATCCGAATCCATACCGGCGCTGCTCCGGTAATTCACTTCACCGACTGGCTCCGCGGCCGATCCGTGGCCACCAATCTTGAGCGGACGGGCGGTGACTTCGTGCTGCGCCGCCGCGATGGCCTCTTCGCCTACCAACTCGCCACCGCAGTCGATGATGCCGCACAGGGCATCTCTCATGTGGTGCGCGGCAACGACTTGCTGGAATCCACCCCGCGCCAGATTTTTCTGTTGCGCGCATTGGGCGCGCCGGTGCCGGTCTACGGCCATGTCCCGGTGATGACGGACTCTGCCGGGCGTAAACTCAGCAAACAAAACCACGCCCCCGCGCTCGATGTTGCGCGCGCCGGGGACAATATATTTCGCGCGCTGACCTGGCTGGGCCAGAACCCCCCGTCGGCAGCCGCGGGCGCCAGCGTCGCCGAGTTGCTCCGCTGGGCGAGCCAGCATTGGTCGCCGCAGGCGGTATGGCGAGGAAGAACGCCAAATATAACTGAATCGACTGCCGTGCATTGTCAAGACGACAAAAAGGTCTAAAAACCCCTTTGCCAAGCGGAACTTCACTCGGTAGCATGAAGGTCGCTCATAACAACAATAAGAGAGCAGCATAACAATAACAAAGATAATAATAATCGAAGGGTACTGGTTTGCTGGTCGGTTAATGGGGTGGGTTAGCCCGAGGCCGAGGGCAAATGAAATCTCGGGGGAGGCCTGCAATGGCCTCCCCCTTTCGTTTGCGCCATCCCCCAGCCGCGGGGATCAGCACGTCAGTCGGTTGCGTATCCCGAAAGAACAGGCGGCGAAGAGCGCTGTGCTAGAATCGTCGCTGCCCAACTGATAGCTTCCGGAATGCTCCAGCGGTTGAGAAGATTGTTCGGCCGAAAACCCAGCAGGCCAACCGAGATCCCCCGCAAGGTCCCCGCCAGCCACCATATCCCTCACTCCGCAATCAGCGGCGGCGCCCGGGAAGTAGTGGCCAAGCTGGTGGCGGCCGGGCATCAGGCATTCATTGTCGGCGGCTGTATCCGCGACACGCTGCTGGGCCACCCGTCCAAGGACTTTGATGTCGCCACCAGCGCGACGCCGGAAGAGGTCAAGCACCTGTTTCGGCGCGCCCGCATCGTCGGCCGCCGCTTCCGTATCGTCCATGTCCACGTCGGGCGCGAGCTGGTCGAAGTGACCACTTTTCGGGCTTCCCATGGGGCCAGTCCTCACGCGAATGCGACGCCGCACTCCAGCGAGCAGGCGCGCCGCAGTCAGCGTGGCATGTTGCTGCGGGACAATGTATTCGGGTCACTCGAAGAGGACGCCGAGCGCCGCGACTTCACCATCAACGCGATTTATTACGATCCGCAGCGCGACGAACTGCTGGATTTTGTCGGCGGTATCGAGGATATCGCCAGCCGCACCCTGCGGATCATCGGCGACCCCGCAACCCGCTTCCGGGAAGATCCGGTGCGGATGCTGCGCGCCGCCCGCTTCGTGGCCAAACTCGATTTTGCGCTGGACCCGGCAACTGCGGCGCCACTCGCCAAGCTGCACGCGCTGTTGCGGGAAATTCCTCCGGCGCGGCTGTTCGACGAGGTTCTCAAGCTACTGATGACCGGACGCGCCCTTGCGACCTATGAGGCCCTGTCCCGTTACCTGCTGTTTCAACACCTGTTCCCCGATACCGCCGCGGCAGTCGCCAGCGACAGCCGCTGGGATGCGTTCGTCCGGCAGGCACTGATCAACACCGACATTCGCATCAAGAACGATCAGCGTGTCACCCCTGCTTTCCTGTTCGCGGCCCTGCTGTGGCCCGCGGTTGCGGCCAGCGGGGCCTGGACGCTGGGTCCCGGCCCGCAGGAAACCCTGGCGTTGCAGCAAGCCGCCGCCGATGTGCTGACACGGGAAATGCGCCACATTGCGATCCCGCGGCGTTTTTCCGCGCCCGCGCGCGAAATATGGGAATTGCAGCCACGACTGGAGCGTCGCAGCGGAAGACGTGCCTGGCAGCTCATGGAGCACCCCCGCTTTCGGGCCGCCTACGACTTCCTTCTGCTGCGCGAACAAAGTGGTGAGGAGCTGGGCGGTTTGGGAGCCTGGTGGACGCGGTTTCAAACCGCGGGAGAAGCCGAACGCGAGCAATTGGCCGCAGCACTGCAAGCACCCCCCGCTCCCCGTCGGCGCACCCGTCGACGCCGGGCACCCGGTTCCGGGCCGGCGTGAGCGCCAGGGTATACATCGCCCTGGGGAGCAATCTGGACAACCCACGGCTACAGATCGACTGGGCCCTGGATGCACTGGCGCGACTGCCGGAATCACACCTGGAGGCCGCCGCCCCGCTCTACCGGAGCCGGGCGGTGGGACCGGGGACACAGCCCGATTACCTCAACACGGTGGCGCGACTCCGCACTGCGCTGGCGCCTCATATCCTGCTGCGCGAGTTACTCGCCCTGGAGACCGCGCGCGGACGGCGCCGCGACCAGCATTGGGGGCCGCGAACCCTCGACCTGGACATTCTACTCTACGACGAGGTTAGCCTCGCCGACGCGGAACTTGAGATACCACACCCACGCCTTGCCGAACGCAATTTCGTGCTGATACCGCTGCATGACCTGGACCCGGATCTGATCCTGCCGGATGGCACCTCCCTGGCGCAGCTGTTGGCACGAATCGATCGCGCAGGTATTGTCCGCCTTTGAGCCGGAGCCCGCCGTGGAAATACTTGCCAACGACATTCAGCTGGCCTTCGACACGGCCAGCCTGCCCCGCTTTATTGCCATCGAGGGACCGATAGGCGTCGGCAAAACCACACTGGCACGGCGCCTCGCCGCGACGCTGAATTACGACACGCTGCTTGAAGAGGTAGAGGAGAACCCGTTCCTGGAGCGGTTCTATTCCAACCCCCGCACCAACGCCCTCCCCACCCAATTATTCTTCCTGTTCCAGCGCACCCGCCAGATCCAGCAGCTGCGCCAGGGCGACATGTTCCAGCCGGTCCGAGTGGCCGATTTCCTGCTCGACAAGGATCCCTTGTTTGCCCGTGTCACCCTGGATGACGAAGAGCTGCGTCTCTACCAGCAGGTCTACGACCAGCTCACCATCGACAAACCGGTGCCTGACCTGGTGATCTATCTGCAGGCACCCCCCGAGACCTTGATGGCGCGCATTCAGAAACGCGGCGTGGCCATGGAACGCGCCATTACGACGGACTATCTGCGCCAACTGAACGAAGCCTATACCCAGTTCTTTCACTACTACGACGATGCGCCCCTGGTGATCGTCAATACCCGCGACATCGATGTGGCCGGCAACGATGTCGACTACCGCCGCCTGGTGGAATTTCTGATCGGCGTGAAAAGTGGTCGCCACTACTACAACCCGCAATACAATCCGCCGTCCTGACATCCGGGCAGACTCATGAAAGCCGTAACCATCCATACCCTGAACGATCTGAAACGGGCCAGCGAGAAATTTCCGGTCATCACGGCTTACGACAGCAGCTTCGCCCGCCTCGTCGAACTCGCGGGTATCGAGGTGGTGCTGGTCGGCGACTCGCTCGGCAACGTGATGCTGGGCTTCGACAGCACCGTTCCCGTCACCATGGACCACATGCTGCATCACACGGCGGCCGTGCGCCGCGGCAACAGCAAATCCCTACTGATCGCCGACCTGCCCTTCATGGCCTATGCGCTTCCTGAACAGGCACTGGCCAACTCCGCCCTGCTCATGCAGGCGGGCGCGCAGATGGTCAAGCTGGAAGGCGGGGAATGGCTGGCTGAGACGGTGGCGATGCTCAACCAGCGCGGCATTCCGGTGTGCGGACACCTGGGCCTTACCCCCCAGTCAGTGAACAAGTTTGGCGGCTATCGGGTGCAGGGGCGCGGCCACAGCGAAGCGGAGCAGATGGTGCAGGACGCCCATCTGCTGGAAAGCGCAGGCGCCAGTTTATTGGTGCTGGAATGCGTTCCGCGCGACCTTGCGGCGCGCGTCAGCCGGGAGCTCGCGATGCCCGTGATCGGTATCGGCGCCGGCGCCGATACCGACGCTCAGGTGCTGGTATTGCAGGACATGCTGGGGATTTCGCCGCGCGCGCCCAAGTTCGCGCGCAATTTCCTCGCCGGCGCTGGCGACATCCTGGGCGCACTTCAGGCTTATGCGGCGGCGGTGCGCGCCGGCGAGTTCCCGCAGCCGGAGCACACCTTCACTTGACTGCGGCGGAAGCGGGCGCCTTGCAAAACAGGCCGTGGAGGGTGGCGATGACAGCGCTGGCCGCTGCATCGCCAAGCCGGTAGTAGATCGTCTGGGACTCACGCCGCGTCGCGACCAGCCCGGCGCGGCGCAACGTCGCCAGATGCTGGGACAGCGCCGACTGGCTGAGCGGGATACGCGCGTTCAACTCGCCCACCGACAACTCGCCTTCATGCAGGGTGCAGAGCACCATCAGCCGGTTGCGATTTCCCATCGCCTTCAGCAAGGCTTCGGCGACTTCGGCGTGCGCGGCCAGCGCGGTCAAATCGAGCTGCACGGCCTTTCCTCCCGGGGCCCGGTCATCGAGCGCGAATATAGCCGACCTCCCCGGATATGCAGAAGTAAATATTGCTAATTTGTATTTTCCTAATGTAATGTGGCAAAAAGTGGCTCGCGCCGGACCGCAACCTCCGGACGAAAGAAGTCCGTGAAACCCGGCCACCGGCGGGAACACACCACAACCCTCGCGCTCTGGCTGGAGGAACAGCATGCATCACTTCGTATTAGCCGCCATCGGCGGCGGTCTGGTCGGCGTCGCCGCCGTCATGATGATGGCCCTGAACGGCCGCATCGCTGGCGTCAGCGGCATTCTGTCCGGCGTCTTCACCCAGGGTGCGGGCGAACGCCTGTGGCGGCTCCTGTTCGTGCTCGGCATTGTACTCGGCGGCGCCTTGCCACCCCTGCTCAATGCCGACTTCAAGGCGCCCGTGCCTGGCGCGAGCGTGCTGCTCGCGGTAATCGGCGGATTGCTGGTGGGGTTCGGCACCGGGCTCGGCTCCGGCTGTACCAGCGGCCACGGTATCTGTGGCATTGCGCGCTTGTCGAAACGTTCCATCATCGCGACCCTCACCTTCATGGCCGCGGGGATCGTCACCGTTACCCTGCTGCGCCTGACCACCGGAGGCTGATTTCATGGGCAAACTACTGGCTGCGCTCGCTTCCGGGATCGTGTTCGGTATCGGCATGGCCGTTTCGGGCATGACCAGCACCAAACGGGTCCAGGATTTCCTCGATCTTTTCGGCGCCTGGGATCCAACCCTCGCCTTCGTCATGGGTGGCGGCCTGCTCGTCACCACCCTCGGTTATCGATTCGTGCTCCGCAATCCCGCCCCGCTCTTCGCCGGCAGCTTCTCGCTGCCCACCAGGACCGATATCGACAAGCCCCTGCTGATCGGCGCGACGCTCTTCGGCATCGGCTGGGGTCTGGTCGGTTACTGCCCGGGGCCGGCACTGGCTGGCCTGACCTACGGCTACGCGCCGACCCTCGCCTTCATCCCGGCGATGATCGCGGGCCTGCTGCTGGCACACCGAATCACTGCAAAACCCGGTGGGGCGGCGCTGAAACCGGCCTGAGCCGGCGCGCCAGGGCAGCGCCCTGCCAACGCTGCTGTCGCGCTATCCTGTGTCCGGTCCACCACCCAGGAGTCCCGCCCTGATGACCACCGACACCAGCACCGGGGAGGTGAGGGCCGCATACGAACGCTATCTGCGCGCCTTCCTAGACGGCGACCTGACCGCCGTCGAATCCCTGGTGCAATTCCCCCTGGCCTATATCGGCGCGGGCGAAACCCGCCTGCTCGACCGCTTCCCGGTCTCGCCGCAGGCCCTGCGGGAGCGCAAGCAGTGGCACACCACGGTCAATGCCGATTATGAGGTGTCACTGGTCGCGCCCGACAAGGCCCATGTGATCCTGCGCCGCGCCGAGCGGGTGCGCGCCGACGGCTCCCTGATCGAGACCGTCGCGGCCTTTTATGCCTTTACCCGCACCGCCGGGGGCTGGAAACTGTTCGCCCTGTCCGACATCGTCATTCCCGCCTGACCCTGGCGGCGGCCATCCCGCGCCGGCCGGACGCAACGTTTCCTTTCGCCACAGACCGCCTTGGTTTATAAACGCTGCGGAACCATGCAGTGAGCGTCGTGCGCGGCCGCTCATCGACAACTAAAACAGCAGCTACCGGGGGAACACCATGATCACCGCAAAAGACATGTACTTTCATACGCCGACGTCCGACGACACCTATTGGGCGGAGACCAATTACTTCGGCTTTTACGTTCCCGAGGAGCCGCTGCACGTCAACGTCTATGTGCTGACCCGGCAGAATCTGGGTGCGGTGCTGTCCAGCATCACCATCACCGACGGCTTTTCCAATACGCCTCATCTGGTGCGCTACACCAACAACCAGGTGCATCTGCCGTTTCCCAAAACCAATTTCGACGACTACCGCCTCGGCAACGGTCTGGCGGTCAAATGCACCAAGCCGGTGATGGACTACGACATCCGTTTCGACGACGGCAAGCGCCTGTCTTTCGATGTGACCTACAAGGCCCTGATGGAGCCCTACGACATCCACGACCCCGCCATGGATCCGCTGGCCCAGGTCAGCCACGGCGGCGACACCGTATCCGATACCGCCTACGCCGGGCACTGGGATCAGAGCGGCCGCGTGACCGGCAAGATGATTCTCGACGGCAAGCAGTTCCCGATCGACTGCGTGTCCAGCATGGATCACAGCTGGGGCCTGCGCCACGAAGACCAGTTCACCAATTTCTGCTGGCTCAATGCCAATTTCGACAACGACACCAGCATCCACTGCATCTGGGTGATCAACCCGGACGACAAAAACGATTACGCCGCCATCGTCCACGGCTATGTCCGCGAGGGCGACAAGGTTTATGGCCTCACCAAGGGCAAGGGCCGGGTGTTGCGCAACGGCCTGCTGCACCAGTTCATGGACCTGCAGGTAGAGGACAAGCGCGGTCGCAGCCATCGTTTCACCGGCACCGCGTTCACCTCCAATCCCTGGTCGCCCTGGCCTTACCTCTTCGCCACCCACACCTTCATGCGCTGGGAGCTCGGCGGCGTGGTCGGCTGGGGGGAAATCCAGGAAGTCGCCATGTAGGTAGCGCGGGGCCACCGCCATGCGTCACCACACACCGACCCTGGGCCGGCGCGCCCGGCCGACGCCGGACTGGATCGCCGGCATTCGCGCGCGCTTTCCTGTCGAGCGCGCGCTCGACGAGGTACTCACCCGCAAGCTGATCGAGCGCGCCGACCCACGCGAACAGAGCATGGATTTCTCGCGCCTGGAGCCGCGCCTGCTCGATTACCTGCGCCGCGCCACCGGGGACGCCCGGCTCGGCATCGCCAACCTGAAGCGCCTCACCGGAGGCGCGTCCAAGGAGCAGTTCACCTTCGATCTGCACCGCCCCGCCGCCGACAGCAAGAAGCTCATGCTGCGCATGGATCCGCTCGAATCCGTGGTCGAAACCCACCGCCTGCGCGAGGCGCAGATCCTGCGCGCCATGCAGGGCAGGGTGCCGGTACCCGAGGTGCACTGGGTCGAGGCCGATCCGACCGCACTCGGGCGGCCCTTTCTGATCGCGGGTTTTCTCGAGGGCATCGTGCAGCCGGAAGGAGGCGGCAAGGTCACCGGACTCGGCATGTCGTTCGAGCCGGGGTTGCGCGCCCAGCTCCGGGACCAGTTCGTGCAGCACCTCGCCGGGATTCACCGGCTCGACTGGCGCCGCTGCGATCTGTCCAGCTACGACGCTCCGGAACCCGGTACCACCGACGCGAACCTGTGGTCGCTGGGACTCTGGGAGCGTATCTGGCACGAGGACACGGTGCAGGCCCATCCGGTCATCGAGTACGCCGCCAGCTGGCTGAAAGCCAACATGCCGGCAGTGGCCAATCCGGTGGTGGTGCATGGCGACTACCGCAGCGGCAATTTCATGTACACCCCGGACGGCCGCATCAACGCCATCCTCGACTGGGAGCTGTGTCACCTGGGCGACTACCACGAAGATCTGGCCTATGTCGGCTGCAAGCTGCTCGGCTGCCCCGACGAGCGCGGCAAGCTGCTGGCCTGCGGGCTGTTGCCGTTCGACGAATTGCTGGCCCGCTACGAGGAACTATCGGGAAATCCGGTCGACCGCGCGCGCCTGCATTACTACGATGTCTTCACCCACTACAAGATGGCGTCCATCGCGGCCACCAGCCTGCGCGTGGCGCACGGCCGCAAGACCCATCTCGACGCCATGATGAATCTGATCGGCGGCATCGGCGCCATCGCGGTGGCGGTACTGACGGAGCTGCTGGACTGAACGCCCGGATCAACGCGGCTCGCAGATAAAGACCGGAATGTCCCGCGGCGTGCGCTGCCGGTAGATCTCGTAATCTGGATAGTGCTGGCAGCACACCGGCCACACCGCCTCTTTCTCTTCGGCGCTGGCGCGGCGGGCACGCAATTTCATCTTTTTGCTTTTGTACTGCACCTCGATATCCGGATGGGCGATGAGATTGTTCACCCACACCGGGCTCTTGGGCGCGCCGCCCTGGGAACCGACCACAATCACGCCGTCACGATAGGGCACGTACATCAGCGGAATAGTGCGTTGGGCGCCGGACTTTGCACCCGTCATCGTAACCAGGCAAACGTCATGGCCGTTGAGTTTGCCGAGGATGCGTCCCCCACTCCAGCGGTACAGCTTCACATTGAGGTGTGAAAACACCTTGAGGTAGGGAATGATCTTGCCCATCTGCTCGGACGTTGCGGTTTTCAGGTTGACCATTGCCATTGCGATTCTCCTCTGGAATAAAGCGTATGTTTCTTAACCCGGAGCCCGGCAGGCTCGCTGGTCGCGCCGACGCGTCGGGCCACTCCCCGGACGCCGTCACCCGTCGAACCCTGTGGTACCCGGCGCGGTTCCGGTTACCCCTTTCGCTACGCGTCCGCGCGAGGTATGGCGGGAGCCGCCAGGCGCAGCCAGATGTACCCCCCGAAACCGGCAATCAACGAAGCCAGCAAGACTCCGGTTTTGGCCATCAGCAGCTCGTCCGGGTGCGCGGCAAAGCCCAGTTCGGCGATGAAAATGGACATGGTGAAACCGATACCCGCCAGCAGCGATACCCCGGCGATCTGACTCAGGCGGGTGCCGGTCGGCAATTCCCCTATACCCAGCTTCAACGCCAGCCATACAACGCCCGTAATGCCTATGAACTTGCCAACCACCAGACCCAGAGTCACGCCCAGGGTAATGGGGTGAGTCAGCGTCGTCATCAGGGAACCAAAATCCAGCGGAATGCCGGCGTTGAACAGGGCAAATAGCGGCACCACCAGAAAGGCCACCGGCAGGTTCCAAAGATGCTCCAGTCGCTGCAACGGCGCCTGTACCTGGATCGCACCATTGCCCAGCGCCTGCGCTACCGCGCGCAGTTCATCGTTGGTGAGAATGCTGGCGCCGGGGTGATAGCTGGCGTCGAACCGCGCCAGGAGTGTCCTGGTGCGCTGGCTGAACAGCCCCGGATCGTAACTGGGTCGGGCGGGCACAGTGAAAGCGCCGAGCACACCCGCAAGCGTCGCGTGAATCCCGGATTCGAGCAGTAGATACCAAAGCACCGCCGCCAGCAGAAAATAGGGCATCGTGCGGCGCACGCCGGCCAGATTCAGCAGCAGCATCGTACCGAGCACCAGCGCCGCGCCCGCGAGCCACCCCAGCGCGAGTTTTTCTGTATAGAAAATTGCAATGACCATCACCGCGCCCAGATCATCGACGATCGCCAGGGCCACCAGAAAGGTGATGAGTGCCTTGGGTACGCGCCCCGCCAGTAACGCCACCACGCCGATCGAGAACGCGATGTCCGTCGCCATGGGAATACCCCAGCCGCGGGCACCGTCTCCGCCGTCGTTGAACGCCATGTAAATCAGCGCCGGCACCACCATGCCACCGATGGCCGCGAGGATAGGCAGCACGGCATGGCGGGGATTGGCGAGTTCGCCAACCAGAATTTCCCGCTTCAGCTCCAGTCCGACCACGAAGAAAAACAACGCCATCAGGCCGTCGTTGATCCAGTGGTGGAGGGTTTTTTCGATCCCCCAATCGCCGATACCGATATGGGCTGGAAGGTGGACCAGATGCTGGTAGGCCGCCGCCATACCGGAATTGGCGAGTATCAAGGCAAGGATCGCCGAGACCATCAGCACCATGCCGCCGGTGGTCTGACGATGAATGAACTCCTCAAAGGGGGTGAGGATTTTTTCGAAAGTCCGTTCCCAGGGCGCCCGGATGCGACCCGCGTCGTTTGGGGCGGAACCGAAGGGTTCAGGGTCCTGATGGCTCACGAGTACTGCATCTCCTTGCCCGTGACGGCGATCCACGCACATCAGCCGTCGCAGCCGCTGGGACAGCGGCGGTCTTCCGCCGCGCCGACTTGGCCCATGGTAACCAATAAAGTGAGACAAAAGGCCTGTCATATCAGGTATCGATCGGGATGCCGGCATGCACGGCTGCGAGCCGCACGCCACGCCGCCACAGCAACGCATGGCGCTGCCGCGCTTGTCGCGGTCGGATGCACGGGTTAGGATCGCCGCCAGTCCCGTGACCCATCCGCATCTGTCCATGACCACGCCACGGCGCACCCGGTCCCACTTCCCCGCCTGTGCAGCGGCGCGGATGCTGTTGGCGGTGATGCTGCTGGCCGCAGGTCAGGTCGCGGTGGCAGTGCATGATGCGGACCATCCTTTCCACGCCCATACCAGCGCCTGCGACGCCTTTCTGGGCGCCGACACCCAGCAACCGGGCCTCGCTCCCGAGGCGGCCCAGGGTGTGGTCGCACCCATCCACCCGACACCGACCGACCTGGTGTCACAAGCCGTCACACTGATCCCCTACCCCGCGTTCCAGCCCCGCGCCCCGCCGCTCCTCCCCACGACCTGAGTTTTCCAAATCCTTATCCGCGATCCGGCACCCTGGTGCTGGACGCTTGGTCGTTACGGGAGCATCCCATGAAAGGAACCATCCTTGCGGTGGCGGTAGCCATTGCCATGCCGTGGTCGGCGGCATCTCGCGCCGCCACCGACGTCGACGCCATCCGCGCCGAATTCGATCAGAAATTCAAGGCACTGCGGGCCGAGTACGAGGCACGCCTCAAAGCCCTCGAAAGCCGCGTCCAAACCAACGAGATCGAGGCCGACAACGCTCAGCAGGAGGTGGTTGCCAGCACCAGTCCACCCGCTGCGGCCAATGCCCTCAACCCGGAAATCTCGCTGATCCTGCAGGGCGCCTATATCGACCGCGCCGGGGGCGAGCGGCCGATCAGCGGCTTTTTGCCGGCCGACGAGCATGCGCACGGCCAGCGCGGCTTCACCCTGGACCACACCGAGGTGGTGATCAGCGCCAACGTCGATCCCTACTCGCGCGCCTTCGTCAATCTGGCGCTGGCGGACGAGGAGGTCGAGGTCGAGGAGGCCTGGTTCCAGACCCTGCGTCTGGGCCACGGGCTGACGGTCAAGGGCGGGCGCTTGCGGTCCGGCATCGGCTACCAGAACGAAAAACACCCGCACGCCTGGGATTTCGCCGACAACAGCCTGATGTACTCGGTGCTGTTCGGCGAAGCGCTGAAACAGGACGGCCTGCAACTGCGCTGGCTGGCGCCGACCGATCTATTCATGGAACTGGGCGCCGAAGTGGCCAAGGGGCAATTCTTTCCGGGCTCGGATAGCGGCGCGGACAAGAACGGCGCCGGCGCCTGGGCCGCTTTTGCCCACGTCGGTGGCGATGTCGGTGTCGCGCATTCCTGGCGCGCGGGCGTGTCCTACCTGCGCGCATCGCCACGGGAGCGCGAGGGCTTCCTGGACGACGTCAATGACTTCGAGGCGCTGACAACGTTCTCGGGCAGGTCCAGGACCTGGCTCGCCGATTTCGTCTGGAAATGGGCGCCGGACGGCAATCCGCGGCAGCGCAATTTCATCTTCGCGGCGGAGTATTTCGATCGCGACGAGGACGGGGATCTGCTGTGCCAGGACGATTCCGCGGCGGGCGGCGCCTGCCTGGGTCTGACCGACCGTTATGACAGCGCCCAGTCGGGCGGCTACGCGCAGGCCATCTATCAGTTCATGCCGCGCTGGCGCACGGGCCTGCGCTACGACCGATTGGATGGTGGGTCGGTGAATTTTGCGACCAATGGGGCGTTCTTCGATGCAGTGGATTTCGACCCCAGCCGCTGGAGCCTGATGACCGACTACTCGCCGTCGGAGTTCTCGCGCTTCCGGTTGCAGTTCGCCCGCGACAAGTCCCTGCAGGGTGATCCGGACAACCAAGTCACCCTGCAATACATCCTGAGCATCGGCGCCCACGGCGCCCGCAAATTCTGAAGGAAACCGACCATGAAACGATTCCTTGCCATGAGCTTGATCCTGCTGGGCCTGGCCGCTCCCGCAGCCCGGGCGGCGCTCAACGTGCTGACCTGCGAACCCGAATGGGCCGCGATGACCCAGGAACTGGCCGGCGATTTGGCCAATGTCAGCTCCGCGACGACGGCCCAGCAGGATCCGCATCACATCGAAGCGCGCCCGTCCCTGCTGGCCAGGGCGCGCCGCGCGGACCTGCTGATCTGCACCGGCGCCGAGCTGGAGACCGGCTGGCTGCCGCTGCTTCAACGCGAAGCCGGCAACGGCAAGATCCAGCCAGGCCAACCGGGTTATTTCGAAGCGGCGCGCTTTGCCCGCATCATCGAGCGGCCCAGGGCGCTCGATAGGGCGCAGGGCGACGTCCACGCCAGCGGTAACCCGCACCTGCATCTGGACCCGCGCAACATTGCCCGGGTGGCCGACGGTCTGACCGAGCGTTTGAGTGAACTGGATCCGGCGAACGCCGCCCGCTATGCGCAGCGCAACACGGACTTTCAGGGCCGCTGGACGGCGGCCATGGCGCGCTGGGAAACGCAGGCCGCTGGCCTGAAAGGCGCTTCGGTGGTGACTCATCACCGTAACCTGAGTTACCTCGCCGACTGGCTGGGGCTGAAGGTGATCGGCGAGCTGGAGCCCAGGCCCGGCATGGAGCCGACCGCCAGCCACCTTGCCGAATTGCTGGAGACGCTCAAGGCCACGCCGGCCAGAATGGTGCTGCACGCTGCCTACGAGTCGCCCAAGGCCTCCGAATGGCTGGCCCGCCGGGCCAGCATTCCGGCGCTGGAACTGCCCTACACGGTCGGCGGCTCGCCGGGGGCAAAGGATCTGTTCGGCCTGTTCGACGACACCCTGAATCGCCTGTTGCAGGCCGCGCCATGACGCTCGACGGCCTGCAACCGGCCATCCTGCTGCCGGCTTTCGCCGCCGGCCTGCTGGTGCTCGCGACTCATGTGCCGCTGGGCATGGAGGTATTGCGCCGGGGGATCATCTTCATCGATCTGGCCATCGCGCAGATCGCGGGCCTGGGTATCGTCATCGCCAGCACGCTCGGCTTCGCGGTGAACGGCTGGCGCACTCAGGCCAGCGCGGTGATCGCCGCCCTGGCCGGTGCGCTGTGCCTGCGCTGGATGGAAAGGAAGAATCCGGCGCATCTGGAGGCGGTGATCGGCGTCAGCTTCGTGGCCGCCGCCTGCGCCGCCATCCTGCTGATGAGCCAGGACCCGCACGCCGGCGAGCATCTGCAGGACCTGCTGGTCGGACAGATCCTGTGGACCACCTGGGGCGGGCTGTTACCGCTGGCCGGCGTGACTGCGCTGACGCTGGCAGCCTGGTTCGGCCTGCGCCTGAAAAACTCGCCGCTCGGTTTCTATCTGCTGTTCGCGATCACCATCACCGCTTCGGTGCAGGTGGTCGGCGTGTATCTGGTGTTCGCCAGCCTGATCGTGCCGGCACTCGCAGCGGGCGGCCGACTGGCCCGGGCCGGCGCTGTCGGCGTTACCGGGTATGTGCTGGGGCTGCTGGCATCCGGCCTGTTCGACCTGCCGGCGGGCGCCGCCATCGTGCTGGCGCTGGTGGCCGTGGCCACACTGGGCGGGAAAACCGCACCGAAAATCGCTCGCTGTTGAGCGCTTCACCCGGATTGCGGTGTCCGGCTAGGGCACCTGCATATCCCGGCAGGGCTCCTCGGCCTGCTCGATCTCGATGGTGGTGTGGGCAAAGCGATAAGCCGCAAGCGCCGCGGCCACGTCACTTTTGATGCGCTGTTGTACGGCGTTGGTGAGGGGTTCGTCGACATCCAGATGCACCGTCAGCACATGGCGCTCGCCGTCCAGCGACCACAGATGCAAATGGTGCAGATCCACCACATGCTCCACCGCCCGGAGTCGCGCCGCCACTTCCCGCGCCAAACCGGCATCCGGGCTGGCCTGGAAGAACAGCCGCCCGGTCTTGACGAGATTGCGCGCCACATTGAACAGGATCAGTCCCGTCAACGCGATCGACAGCAGCGGATCCAGGATCGGCCAGTCCACCACGAGCAGTGCTGTCCCCGCGACCAGCACCACCGCCCAGCCAAGCACGTCCTCCAGCAGATGCCAGTTCAGCATCCGCTCGTTGAGCGTCGTGCCCCCTGCCAGGCGCCAGGCGGCGATGCCGTTGATCGTCACGCCCAGCACCGCGAGCGCCACCATGCCGGGTGCGTGGGGCATCACCGGCGCGCCGAGGCGCGGCACCGCCTGCCACAACACCCAGACCGAGCCCGCCACCAGAATGACGCCATTGACCAGGGCGCCAAACAGCGACAGGCGCCCAAAGCCATAGCTGAACGTCTCGCTGGCGCGGCGGTCGGCGAGACGGCTCATGGCCCAGCCGAAACCGATCGCCAGACTGTCGCCGAAATCATGCACGGCGTTGGCCATGATCGCGGTGCTGCCGGCCCAGTGGCCACCGATGAACTCGATGATCGCAAAGCTGAAGTTGAGCCAGAACGCGAAGCCGATGGCCCGGCCCGCGTCGCGGGCGATCCAATGCTCGTGGCGGTGATGGCCTGCACCGTGGTCGTGCGTGGAGAGCACCTGGGTCTCGTCCATTGGGTAATGCCGGCATGGTAACCGAGTGCGGTGGCGCCCGACCGTCCGCGGCGGGTATCCTCCCCGTCGAGGCCAGCACTGTCGGCACCATCCCAATCACCCCCAGCGGGGGCCAGGAGCAACCCAATGTCCGAGCAACCCTTCCTTACCGACATCAAAACCCTGCGCAAGCGCGCGCGTCAGCACATCGAACAGGGCGCCGTCACCTCCGGCTACGGCGCCAACCTCGACACCGTGGTCAAGCTGCTCAATGCCGCCCTCGCCACCGAGCTGGTGTGCGTGCTGCGCTACCGGCGCCACCACTTCATGGCTGCCGGCATCAATGCCCAGAGCGTGGCCGCGGAATTCTTGCTGCACGCCAACGAAGAACAGGCCCACGCCGACCAGCTCGCCCAGCGTATCGTCCAGCTTGGTGGCGCACCCGACTTCTCCCCCGAGGGGCTGGCCTCGCGCAGCCACGCCGAATATGTGGAAGGCGAAAACCTGCTCGACATGATTCGCGAGGATCTGGTCGCCGAGCGCATCGCCATCGACAGCTACCGCGAGATGATCACCTATCTGGGCACCCGGGACTCCACCACCCGCCGTATGCTGGAGGGCATCCTCGCCATGGAAGAGGAACACGCCGACGATCTGGTGGGGCTGCTGGAAGAGATGGGATCCTGATGCGGATGCGGCGCGCGGGATAAATCCAGGCCGCCGCCAGACGCACGTCAGTCGGCACAAATCGCTATGCCGTGACCGCAGCGTTCCACCAGGCGGCGATGCAGCGCACGGATGGCGGTTTCGTAGTCGCGCTCATCGATCACGCACTGCATGTCCACCTGGCGCAGGGACTGGTGCATGGCCAGGATGGAAATCCCCTCCGCAGCCAGGCTGGCCGCAGCCTCGGCCAACAGGCCCGGCACCCGCATGTCGCTCCCGATGGCCGACACCATGGCCACCCGGCGCAGGTTGAATTCGGCCTCGGGAAGAGTATCGACCAGCACTTCCCGAATGCGCTTGACGGTCTTCAGGTTGCACGAGAGATAGTGCGTCAGGGTGTTGGCGTTGCAGTCCTTGCCGACGATACTGGCGCGGAAGCGCTCCAGTGCCGCGAGCAGGATTTGATCGTAGTGGGCAAAACGGCCCATCATGTCCTGATCGAACATCTCAAGCGCATAGACGTTCCTGCACCCGGCGATAATCTCGACACAGGGCTTGGCGCTCACATAGTCGTGGGTAATTACGGTGCCGCCGTGGTCGGGTTCGAAAGTGTTTTTGACGCGCAGCGGAATGCCGGCCTGGCGCAGGCCCTTGGCGGCGCGCGCATGGATGGCCTCCATGCCGAGGTTGGCGAGTTGGTCGGCGACGTCGTAGTTGGTGCGGCCGATGGGCACCACGCGATCGGCCCCCACGATGGTCGGATCGGCGCTGCTGAGGTGGTATTCCTTGTGAATGATGGCTTCCGCAGCGCCCGTGAGCACGGCGGTGCGGCTGAAGGTCATCTCGCTGTAGCCACGGCCGAAGCGGGCGATCAGGCCGCCTTCGCAGTGGGCGTAGCCAGTCACGATGGGCAGTTCGCGCGCCACCTCGACATCGGCCAGACCCGCGCGGATGCGCTCGTCGAGAGGCAGTTGCTCGGTGTCCCCGCTCCAGCCGGTCAGGTCGACAAAGCGAGTGCGCAGTCCGTCCCGAGCCAGCAGTCGGCTCAGATTCCAGGCACTGTGAGCCTCGCCGATGCTGGCGAGCATCTCCCGCACCGTGGCGAGATGACTGTCGAGCCGAAAATGGCCGTGACGGCAGAGCCGGCCCAGATCGGCCAGACAGTGCTCGGCCTCGGTCAGACGCGCAGAGACAAAGGCATCGGCCTCGGCGCGATCGGCGGCGGAGTCAAACATCCTGCGGTTGATGGCCTCCAGATGCGCGTGCACCGCAGACAAGGCGTGGCTCCAGACGTCGCTATCCCGGGCGTCGGAAAAACTTGCAAACACGCCCGGCTGGGCGGTTTTTTTGTGCTCCAGCAGCAGGTCGGTCACACCCCCGTAGGCCGACACCACCAGGATCCGGCCGTAGGGATTCGCATGCGGGCAGATGATGTTGTCACGGACGGCGGCATAATCATTCATCGAGGTACCGCCAATTTTTTCAACGGTATGCGTCATGGGGTCAACTCTCCGTCCCTTAGCCGCAATCCGGGAAATCCCGGCGCACGCGGAGCCGGCTGGGCCGCCGCGCGGATACCCGGCAGGCGGGTCGCGCTCGGTCGGTTCAATCGAACCTGAGGGGGGTGGCAACGACCGGCGCGATGTCGCCCCGGGTGGCGATAAACCCCGGACGCGGCGGCAACCCGCAGTAGGGCTCGCGCAGCCGGTTGCTCAGCGCGTTGTACACGAAGAAAACATTGCTGCGCGGATCCGGCGTGATGTTGCCGTTGGAACCGTGCATCGTGTTGCAGTCGAACGCGATGGCGGTGCCGGCCGGACCAGTGGCCCCGACCAGCCCGCCGCTCCGCGCGGCGAGCTCTCTCAGACAGGCGTCGCTCGGAACCCCGTATTCCTGCCTCACCAGCGACTGCCGGTAGTGATTGACCGGAGTCTCGCCGGTGCAGACGACGTAGCTGCGATGAGAGCCCGGCAGTAGCAGCAGCGGCCCGTTGTAGGCGTGGTTGTGGCTCAGCGTGATGGACAGACTGAGGGCGCGCATCCGCGGCATGCCGTCTTCCACATGCCAGGTTTCGAAATCGGAGTGCCAGTAGAACTCCTTGCCGCCGAACCCCGGCTTGTAGTTGAGCCGCGACTGGTGGATGTAGACCTCGTCATCGAGAATGTGGCGTGCGAGCTCCACCAGGCGCGGATCGGCCGCCACCGCGGCGAACAGCGGGCTCAACTGATGCACCCGGAACAGCGAGCGCAGGGCACCGGTTTCCTGCTCGTGGACCGCCTCGGGGCGCTGCGCGATCAGGGCGTCGCCGCGCAGGCGTTCGAGCTCGGCCTGCATGGCGGAAACCTCGGTACGGGTGAACAGCTCGTCGAGCACCAGAAAGCCTTGCTCCTCATAGCTGGCGATCAGTGCACGCGCCACCGGCGGCTCGCGCTCGGCAGGGGCGTAGACGACCGGATCCGCCCGCGGGATCAGGGCTGCGGCTCGTCCACTCCGGGAGGGATAGAGATCGATGGCTTGGGAATTCATGGTTCGATTCTCCGGAGCTCTTTGCTCAGTCGACCACGGCTGCGGCTTCCAGGGGGTAGACGCCGTCGGCGTCGTGGACCTCGGTGCCGTTGAGCGGCGGGTTGAACACGCAGGCCATCACCATTTCGGTTTCGGCACGCAGGGTGTGCTGGTCGTGTTGATCGAGCACATAGAGCGTCCCCGGCGCCACTGGATAGACCTTGCCGTCGGCGGCGGTTTCGACTTCTCCGTAGCCGGTGATGCAGTACACCGATTCGATGTGGTTGCGGTAGTGCATCGGCAGTTCGGCACCGCGATAGATGGTGGTGATATGAAACGAAAAGCCGGCTTTGTCATCCTTCAGCAACAGCCGGGTGCTTTCCCAGCCCTTGCTCCGGATCCGGCGCCCGGTTGTCACTGCCTCTCTCAGATTGCGTACGATCATTGGCGTGGTTGCCCTCGATGATTTCGGGATGACGGGTTGCCCTCAGGAGGCGCGGGCGGTCTGGTGACCGGCCAGCACCTCTTCCACGCTCGCCGCGAGGCGTTGCAGTCCGTCGCGCAACGCCTCTTCGGTAATGGTCAGTGGACACAGGCACTTCAATACCTGACCGCGGTTGCCCGAGGTTTCGATGATGAGTCCGCGCCTGAACGCGGCGCGGCTGATGCGGGTCGCGGTCTCGCCGTCGCCGCACTCCAGACCCTGCATCAGCCCCCGACCCTTGACGCGCAGGCGGGCCACGCCTCCGAATCGCTCACTCAGGCGCCGCAAACCATCCCTCAGCAGAGCCGCCTTGGTGCGCACAGATTCGGCGAAGCGGTCATCGGCCCAGAAGTGCTCGAGTGCCTTGGCGGCGGTGACAAAAGCGTGGTTGTTGCCGCGAAAGGTGCCGTTGTGCTCGCCCGGCTTCCAGATATCCAGCTCGGGCCGGTACAGCAACAGCGCCATCGGCAGGCCGTAGCCGCTCAGGGATTTGGACAGGGTCACCAAATCCGGGCGGATACCACTCTCCTCGAAACTGAAGAAAGTCCCGGTCCGCCCGCAGCCGGCCTGGATGTCGTCAACGATCAGCAACATATCGTGCTTGCGGCACAGGCGTTCCAGCCCTTGCAGCCAGCTGTTGCTGCCGGTATTGAGCCCGCCTTCACCCTGCACGGTTTCGACGATGACGGCAGCCGGCAGATCCACGCCGCTCGACGGATCCTTGAGCATCCGGTCGAGATATCTCAGGGTGTCGCCGTCAGGGCCGAGATAGCCGGCGTAGGGCATGCGGTCGACGTGGACCAGGGGAACCCCGGCGCCGCCACGATGGTGCTGGTTTCCGGTCGTGGCCAGAGCGCCCAGGGAGGCACCGTGAAAACCATTGGTGAAGGCGATCACCGACGTGCGGCCCTTGACCTTGCGCGCCAGCTTCAACGCCGTTTCCACCGCGTTGGCACCGGTGGGGCCGGTGAATTGCAAACGGTAGTCGAGCTCCCGCGGAGCCAGAATGTAATCGCGAAAGGCGCTCATGAAGCGCGCCTTGGCCGCCGTGTGCAGGTCCAGGCCAAGGGTGATGCCATCCGCACGGACATAGTCGAGCAGGGCCTCTTTCAGTTCCGGGTGATTGTGCCCGTAATTCAGCGAGCCGGCCCCGGCGAGGAAGTCGAGATAGGCGTTGCCCTCTTCGTCATAGAGATAGCAACCCTGAGCGCGATTGAACACTACCGGGAAGCAATCGGCGTAGCACTGCGCGGAAGATTCGAGTTCTTTGAAAATATCCATGGATCACTCCGGAGTTGATAGGGTCGTCATACGCGAGGGGCTCTGCCGGCCACAGCGCTGTCGAGGGGTCCGATGCGGAGCTGGATTTCATCCGGGTGCCGGCTCGCAAAGTGGCGTTGCGATTCGAACAGGGGCCCGGTCGCAACGACGGCGGCGAGGCGCTCCGCCAGGCGCTCGAACAGCGCCCAGGAAGCGCGGTTGCCGGGCGTTATGGTGGTTTCGAGAAAACGGATGTCCGCGAGCGCCGGACGCGCCAACAGGCCCTCCAGCAAGCGCGATCCCAGTCCCAGCCCGCGCGCTGCGGCGTCCACCGCCACCTGCCAGATGAACAGGGTGTCCGGGCGCGCGGGGATCCGGTAGCCGGAAACAAAACCGAGCGCGGCATGCCCTCCCACATCCGCGGGCGCGATGATCGACGTGGCGGCGAAATGGCTGCATTGCAGCAGGTTGCAGTAACGGGAATTGGGGTCCAAGGGCGGGCAGCGGGCGACGAGATCGAAGACCGCCGGCCCATCGTCGGGACCAGGTTCGCGGAGCGCCAGCCAGGCCGCTGCGTTGCCGCGGCGGGGATTGGAACCGGTTTGATTGCCCATCAAACACTCATCTCATCGATGACATTACTTTTTATTTTTTTCATTTTCCTCTTCATTTTCATTCTCTTCAATATACTTTACTCAAGTGTTTCACAATAATCTGCGACCGGATCCCCTCGACTGGGATCCTTCAGCATTGTAAATAAGCCTGTTATTTTCACTATTTTATCCTATCACTCACTGAAACCTGCCGGATCTGGCCCGGCAGCTAGCGCCTGATTTTTTACATTGTACACAATATAATTTCTTTCTCAACACCGCGTCGCTGCGCCGCTCGATCGCCTCGGCTAAAATGGGCCCGCCCCCTCTTGCAAGCGTGGACTCTTTGGAAATCATCGCCGACGTCCTGATTGCCCTGCGCCGCGTGATCCGGGCCACCGACCTGTACTCGCGTCACCTGATGAAGACCGCAGGGTTGACCGTGCCCCAGTTGCTGGTATTGCGGGCGATCCGAGGGCGGGGTGAGTTCGGCGTTGGGGATCTGGCGCGCGATATCTGTTTGAGTCAGGGAACGGTCACCAACATCCTCGACCGGCTGGAAAGCCGCCACCTGGTGGCCCGCACGCGTTCGAGCGAGGACAAGCGCAGAGTGCTATTGCGATTGCAGCCCGCCGGGGAGGCGATACTCAGAGACGCCCCGCAGCCGCTGCAGGAGCATTTTGTCAACGAATTCGCCCGCCTTCCGACCTGGGAGCAGCACTTGATCCTGGCCGCCCTCCAGCGCGTTGCCCACATGATGAATGCGGATCAGATCGACGCTGCGCCGGTGCTCGCCGTCGGCGATCTCGATCAGCGCGGCCCGGCGGCCCCGACCGAATAGCGACGGCAAGCCGCTACCCCACCCGATACTGGGTGCTGCTTTCGACAACAAACCGATTAGGGACATTTCCCACGAGGGCCAACGCCCTTGGTCGGGTTCTTTCCACCGTCACCGAGGCGTCGCCAGAACTGGTCGCCACGCGCATCACCATGGAATGGGGAACACGCGGACGATCGGGTGAGGCTGCTGGAAGAGATGGAATGCGGATGCGGCGCGCGTAGTTGCAGAGCAGCGCGACCTCCACGCACTTCGGCGCTCCCTGTCGCGCGGCCCGACGGTAGCCGCTGGCGAAACGTGGGGCAATGGCGAGCAGACATCAGAAAAAGCAGGATCAGGGGCCATTGCAGCGAGCCTCCTGCCGTCCCCGAATATCAGTGGCCTGGCTGTGGTGCGGGCACTAGGCCACCGGTTCTCCCCTGCCGGCACCGCCCCGCTCGGGCGTCAACGCGAGCAGGCCAAAGGCAGCGATGCTGACCACGCAGGCCAGTGCAAACACGGTGCGATAGTCGGTGGCGATCACCACATGGCCGAGCACCAGCCCCGCCGCCGACAGACCCAAGTTGAACGCACCGTTGTAGGCAGCCATGACCTTGCCGCGCTCGGCGGGCGTGGCGAGGTCGATCGCCACCGCATTCAGCGCCGGGTAGTAGATGCCCTGTGTCAGACCCAAGACGGCGCCGGCGATGAACAGGCCGAAAAAGTCGAGCCAGATCAAGGTCAGGGGCGCGAGCACATAGAGCACCAGCATCGCGCGCACCACCTTCAACCGCCCCAGGCGGTCGGCCAGACCGCCGCACAGCACGCGCACGGACACCGCCGCCACGGCGTAGGCGACCAGATAGATCGCAACCTTCTGGATGCCGAGGGACAGCGCCCAGGGCTGGTAAAACGTGAACAGGGTGCCAAATGCCCAGCCCACCATGGCCGAGACAATGGTCACCGGCAGCATGCCGGGCCGGCGCAATACGGCGAGCAGGCTCGCGTGCCGTCCGCCCGCGGGAGGCGCGTGCCGATGTTCGTGGATCAGCCGCGAGAATACCGCGGCCAGCACCGAGGTGACGGCGGTTGCCGCGAACACCGTTTTCCAGCCGAAATGCTCCGAGGTCCACTCGGCAAAGGCCGGCCCCACCGCGTTGGTGAAGATCATCACCGCACCGAAAATGCCGAGCGCCTGCCCCAGGCGGGCGGGCGGCGCGAGGTCCGTCGCCAGGGTTGCCACGGCGACATAAAACAATGTGAAGCCGATGCCCTGGAGGATACGCAACGCCCAGACCAGAGGCCCGACACTGTCGACCCAAAAGAAACCGGCGCAGGACAGCGCGAGGATCAGGCCGCCTGCGGCGGCAAACACCTTGCGCCCGCGCCGGTCGATCTGGCCGCCGATAAAGGGCACCGTCAGCGCCGATGCCAGCCAGAAAATGGTGGTCACGCTGCCGATGGTGACCGGGTCGGCGGCGAGTTCCACGGCCAGAAATTTGGGCAGCAAAAAATAGGTGGAGAACGATAGGCCGAACAGCGTCGTCACCGCCAGCAGCAGCAGAAACTGCGCGCTGAACAACGCTGTTCCGGATTCAGGTCCCGAGGGCGATTGCAGGACGGCCATAAAGGTTCTTCTGGTTGTTGGCGCAGTAGCTGCCGACGCCACCGGGGTGAGCGGTGACAGGGCAACGTTGTGGTGGCCGGCGATTTTCGCGGTGGGTCGGCGCTCCCGCTGTGCCACTTTGCCATTGATGGTGCGCAATAGCATAGCCCCCGGCCCGCGCAATCATCCGCGGCAGAGACCGCCAGCGGATCACAGGATATGTTCGATCAGCAACTGGAGGCTTTCCGCGCCCCGGAAGCGGTTCACGTCAAGCCGATAGACGATCCGGATGCACTCGGGGAGCTCCGGCTTGCTCCCGGCGGCGACCGCGTTGAACGCGATGGCGTCGAGCAGCCGATCGTCCGTCAGCGGGCTCAGCATCAGCTTGAGATGGGTGGCGCCCACCACGCGGGCGTCGTGCACCCGGAATTCACCGTGGAAACAGGGCTCGGGAAAGTGCTGCCCCCAGGGACCGGCGGCGCGCAACCGATGGGCATTTTCGAGAGTCAATTCCGCGGCGGGCACTTCGCCGTCGTGGAGGATTTCGAGTTCCAGATCGGCGGGCGCGAGCCATTCCCGCACCACCGCGTCGAAGGCCGTGGCGAAGGCGGCGAAGTTCTCGGCGGCGAGCGCCAGTCCGGCGGCGGCCGCGTGGCCGCCGAAGCGTCCGATCAGGTCGGGATGGCGGGCCGCGACCGCGTCCAGGGCATCGCGGATGTGCAGTCCGGGTATCGACCGGGCGGAGCCTTTCAGTTCGCCGTTGTTGCCATCGGCGAAGGCGATCACCGGCCGATGCACACGCTCGCGCACCCGTCCCGCCAGCAGCCCGACCACGCCCTGGTGCCAGCCGGGATCGTACAGACACAGACCCCAGGGGAGATCCTCGCCGAGCCGCAAGCGCGCGACGTGCGCCGTCGCCTCGCGCTGCATCTGGGCTTCGATGGCGCGGCGGTCGCGATTGAGTTCGTCGAGCTGGGCCGCCAGAGCGCGTGCCCTGGTGATGTCGTCGGCGAGCAGGCAGCCGATGCCGAGGCTGATGTCGTCGAGGCGGCCGGCGGCATTGAGACGCGGCCCGACGGTGAAACCGAGATCGGCGGCGACCGCGTGGCGATGGTCGCGACCGGCGACTTCGAGCAACGCCAGCACGCCAGGGCGACAGCGCCCGGCGCGAATGCGGCGCAGACCCTGGTGGACCAGGGTGCGGTTGAGGCGATCGAGGGGCACCACATCGGCCACGGTGCCAAGCGCCACCAGGTCCAGCCAGTCGGCCATCGCGGGCTCGGGGATACCCTGCCGCGCAAACCAGTTGTCCGCCTTGAGTCGGCCGCGCAGTGCCGCCAGCAGATAGAACATCACACCGACACCCGCCAGTGCCTTGTGGGGAAAGCCGCACTCCGGTTGGTTGGGATTGACGATGGCGTCGGCCGCCGGCAGCACCCGTCCCGGCAGGTGATGGTCGGTGACCAGCACGCGGATGCCCGCATCGCGCGCGGCGGCCACTCCGGCGATGCTGGAGATGCCGTTGTCCACGGTGATGATCAGATCGGGGTTGCGGGTCCGCGCCAGCGCGACGATTTCCGGCGTCAGTCCGTAACCGTACTCGAACCGGTTGGGCACCAGGAAATCCACCTGGGCAAAGCCCAGGGCGCGCAGGCCGAGCACGGCGAGCGCGGTGCTGGTGGCGCCATCGGCATCGAAGTCGCCCACGATGAGCAGCCGCGACTGCCGCTGCAGGGCCTCGATCAGCAGCGCCAGGGCCGCTTCGATGCCGCGCAGGCCGGTGGCCGGGGGAATCCAGCCGAGCTGGAGATCCAGCGCATCGGGAGTCGCGGCGCGGGCGGCATAGATACGGCGCAGCCACGGCGGAAGATCGTCGCCGAACGCGGTTTCGGAGCCGAGCAGAGGCCGCGCCTTCAGCGCCGGGGCGCGGTCCGGTGCGGGCGCCTCAGCCATGGTCGCGACCGCGCTGGTAAAACGTCGCGGCGCACCCTGTCGCGAAGCACCGTTTCGCGAAGCACGGTTTCGCGAAGCAACGGACTGCGAGTGCGCCGGGTGCGGTCCGCATCAGACGGTCAGGTTGTCCGCGATATGACGATGCAGCGGCGCAAGTTCATTGGGCAGCACCTGATAGCGCTCCGTGCGCGTGAACAGGTCGGCCATGTGCTGGGGCAGCGGCGGCGCGCCCTGATAACCGGCCTGTTGCACGGCTTCGGGGAATTTGGCCGGGTGCGCGGTGGCCAGACACACCACCGGCGTTTCCCGATCGCGGCGGCAATGCCGCGCGGCCGCGACGCCGATGGCGCTGTGGGGATCGAGCAGGTATTCACTGGCTGCGTATTCGGCGCGGATCGTCGCCACGGTATCCGCGTCGTCCACACGATGGCTGTGGAACAGGGTGCGGGCATGCCCCAGGGCTCGGGGGTCGAGCGTCGTCGCGCCGGCTTCGAAGCCAGCCATCAGCGCCGCCAGCGCTTTGCCATCGCGCTCGTACAGATCGAACAACAGGCGCTCGAAGTTGCTGGAGATCATGATGTCCATGCTGGGCGACAGCGTATGCAGCAGCGGATGGCGGCTGTAGTCGTTGCCGCTGATGCAGCGGTGCAGGATATCGTTGGCATTGGTGGCGATGATGAGTTGCTGCACCGGCAGCCCCATCCGGTGCGCCAGATAGCCGGCAAATATATCGCCGAAATTTCCGGTGGGCACCGAAAAACTCACCGGCCGCTGCGGCGCGCCCAGGGCGAGCGCGGCCCAGAAGTAGTAGACGATCTGGGCCATGATCCGCGCCCAGTTGATCGAGTTGACCGCCACCAGTTGCCGCCCCGCGGGCAGAAATGATTGCGCCGAAAAACTCGCCTTCACCAAACGCTGACAGTCGTCGAAATTGCCTTCGATGGCGAGGTTGTGGATGTTGTCGGCCAGCACCGTGGTCATCTGGCGGCGCTGCACCTCGGATACCCGGTTGTGCGGGTGGAGGATGAAAATGTCGAGGTTGCGGCAGCGGCGGCAGCCCTCGATGGCGGCGGACCCGGTATCGCCCGAGGTGGCGCCCAGCACCACCACCTTCTGGCCGCGCCGCTCCAGCAGATGATCCAGCAGGTTGCCGAGAAACTGGAGTGCGAAATCCTTGAAGGCGAGCGTGGGGCCGTGGAACAGCTCCAGCACCCATTCGTTGTGGCCGGTCTGCACCAGGGGCGCGATGGCGCGGTGGCGGAAGCCGCTGTAGGACTGCCGGATGATCCGCTCCAGATCGGCGGCGGACACCTCATCGTCCACGAAGCGTGTCATCACCCGCTGCGCGAGCTGTGGGTAATCCAGCCCGCGCCAGGACGCGATTTCGGCGGCGCTGTAGGACGGCACGCGCTCGGGCACGAACAGGCCACCGTCGGGCGCGAGCCCGGTCAGCACGGCTTCGGTGAACGACTGCGGCGCACAGCCGCCACGGGTGCTGATGTACTTCATGAGTGCGTCTCGCGGGACGGTTGGCGGCTAGGCATCATCCAAGGCCTCCTTGCGCAGATGGACCACCGGGCCGGACACGGATTCGAGCCGCTCGATGGCGCCGATGGCGGCGCGCACTTCACTCTCCCGGGTGCGGTTGGTGAGCATGATCAGCGGCACATGATCCTGCCCCGGTGCGGGTTCCTTCTGGATGATCGCTTCGATGCTGATGCCGTGGGCGCTGAGAATCTGCGCGAGCTGCGACAGCACTCCGGGCCTGTCGAGGGCCGACACGCGCAGGTAGTGGGCGCTTTCGGCGGCCGCGATGTCGACCACGTCGAGCGGCTCGGCGGCGTCTGACCCGCCCGGCACCGCCGTGGCGTCGCGCCCACCGCCATCCAGGCGGCGCGCGATGTCGAGAATATCGGCGATCACCGCCGACGCCGTGGGTTCGGCACCGGCGCCGGGCCCGCAATACAGGGTGGCGCCCACGGCGTCGCCCTTGACCATGATGGCGTTCATCACGCCGTGCACCTGCGCGATCAGGCTGCGCTCCGGCACCAGCGTGGGGTGTACGCGCAGTTCGATGCCCCGGCCGTTGCGGCGCGCCACCCCCAAGTGCTTGATGCGGTAGCCCAGTTCGCCCGCATAGACCACATCCTCGGGCTGGATGGCGGTAATGCCTTCGATATAGACCGCATCCGGGCGCAGCGGCATGTCGAAGGCGAGGGCCGCCAGGATCACCAGTTTGTGGGCGGCGTCGATGCCTTCCACATCGAGGCTGGGATCGGCTTCGGCATAGCCGAGCAACTGCGCCTCGGCCAGCACATCGGCGAACTGGCGGCCTTTGTCGCGCATCTCGCTGAGAATGAAGTTGCTGGTGCCGTTGATGATGCCGGCCAGCCAGCGAATGCGGTTGGCGGCCAACCCTTCGCGCAGCGCCTTGATGATGGGAATGCCGCCGGCGACGGAGGCTTCGTACGCCACAGTGACGCCCCGCGCACGCGCCGCGGCAAAAATCTCGTTGCCGCAGGTGGCGATCAGCGCCTTGTTCGCGGTCACCACCTGCTTGCCGTTGGCGATGGCGGCCAGCACCAGTTCGCGCGCCGGCTCGATGCCGCCGATCAGCTCGACCAGGATATCGATTTCGGGATTGGCAGCGACGGCGAAAATATCGCGGGTGAACGGAATGGCACCGGTATCCGCGTCAGGGACCGCATTGCGCGCGCCGATCTGCACCAGTTCGATCGTCACCCCGCTGCGTTGAGCCAGTACATCGGCGTTGCGGGACAACACCCGCACCGTGCCCCGCCCGACCGTCCCCAGACCACACAAACCGACCCTGACCGGCATCATCGGCCCCCAGAAAAGAACGGCGCCACGAGGGGCCCGTTAACGCGCGGGTGGAGCGGGTGAGGTCGTGTCCACACCCAGGATACTGGCGATATCGGCCGCACTGCGGAAACCGGGAATCAAGGTGCCGTCGCTGAGAATGCTGGCCGGCGTGCCGCTCACGCCCAACTCCTGGCCAAGCTCGAACTGGGCCGCGACCGGATTATTTTCACAAAGATTTTCCGGGACATCCTCACCGTTCTTGAATCGCGTAAGGGTTTCCGGGCGGTTGTCCGAACACCAGGCGGTAACGGCCTTGCGATAGGACTCAGAGCCGATCCCGGCACGGGGAAACGCCAGGTAACGAACCTCGACGCCCATGGCGTTGAGTTCGGGCACCGCCTGGTGCAGCTTGCGACAGTACCCGCAATCGATGTCGGTAAAGACATTGAGGATCGCCTTGGGCTTGCCCACGGGCGCGAACACGATCAGGTCACTTACCGGAATCGCCGCCAGCGCCTGCTTGCGTTGCGCGATCAGCTCCTGTTCGCGCAGGTCCACGAACATGCCCGGGCGCGCCTGGTAGAGCGCGCCATCAAAAAAATACTCGCCGTCCTCGCGCACATAGAGTATCGGTCCACCGGCGACCTGAACCTCGTAAAACCCGGGGATCGGACTGAGCTTGAGCACCTCATAGCCGAGGTCGGGGCGCGCGGCCTGCATCCTGGTAACAATGGCCTTGGCGATAGCCGGATCGACCCCCGGCGCCGCGTCCGCGGCACGCGCCTGAAGTGCGACAACGGACAACAGCAGGGCAACGCAGGCGGCAAGGAAATGGTTCACGGACGGCTCCCGGGAGCTGGGCAGGCAAGGGTGCGGATTATAGCCCCAGCCGGGTGCTGAAAAAGCGCTACCTACTGGGAAGACGTCGTGCAGCTCAGCCCCGCGGATGATGCCGGGCGTGGAGCTCCCGCAGCCGCGTCTGCGCCACATGGGTGTAGATCTGGGTGGTCGAGAGATCACTGTGACCGAGCAGCAACTGCACCACACGCAGATCCGCGCCATGATCGAGCAGATGGGTCGCAAACGCGTGCCGCAGCGTATGCGGCGACAGGGGCTTGTCGATGCCCGCGCACTGCGCCCAGTGCCGTATCCGGTACCAGAAGGCCTGCCGCGTCATGCCACCGCCGCGGGGCGTGACGAAACAGGCATTGCTCCGCCGGGTCCCCAGGAGCGCGGGGCGGGCGTCGCGCAGATAGGCGTGCAACCAGTGCATCGCCTCCTCGCCCATCGGCACCAGGCGTTCCTTGCTGCCCTTGCCCAGCACCCGCACCACGCCCTGGCGCAGATTGATCTGGTCCAGCGAGAGGCCGGTAAGCTCACTCACGCGCAGCCCGGTGGCGTACAAAAGCTCGAGCATGGCGCGATCGCGCAACCCCATGGGTGCCGCGGTATCGGGCGCCTGAAGCAATCGGTCGATATCGGTTTCCGAAAGCACTTTGGGCAGGGGCCGCCCCTGCTTGGGGCTGCTGATGCCAGCCATGGGGTGCCGCGCCAGGGTCCCGGAGCGCAGTTGTGTATCGTAGAAACCGCGCAGGCAGGACAGCGCGCGCGCCACCGAACGCGGGCTCGCGCGCTGCCGATAGCGATCGGCGAGGTATTCCTGGATCCGCACCGGATCGGCGTCGAGCAGGCCGCAGGGCTGTCCGCAGGATGGTCCGGCGAGCCAGGCCGCAAAGGCATTGAGGTCGCGCCGATACGCCGCGAGACTGTTGTCGCTCAGCCCTTTTTCGAGCCAGAGCGCATTGAGATGGTCGTCGATAAGGCGCGCGTCGGCTGTCATGCCGCCAGTCTACCCGACGCGCAACCCGCAGCCGCCGGCCACCGCAGCGGCCGGCAGCCGGTTCAGCTGAGGCGTTCCTTGATCCGCGCGGCCTTGCCGGACAGATCGCGCAGATAATAAAGCTTGGCCTGGCGCACATCGCCGCGACGGACAACTTTCAGGCTGTCGATGTGCGGGCTGTAGGTCTGGAAGGTACGTTCCACGCCGACGCCGTTGGAGATCTTGCGCAGAGTGAACGCGGAGTTGAGCCCGCGGTTGCGCTTGGCGATGACGACGCCCTCGAACGCCTGCAGCCGCTCGCGGGTGCCTTCCACGACCTTCACCTGCACAAGCAGGGTGTCGCCGGGACGAAAGTCCGGGATTTCCTTGCCCATCTGTTCGGTTTCGATCTGCGCGATAACTGGATTCTTGCTCATAGTCTTCTCCCGCGTAATGCCGTCGGTTGGTCGGTGTCCACTGCGTCCCAGCGCGGGAACCGGATCCTGACCGCCACTGTGTAAAGCAATTCAGTAATGCAATTCGGTAGTGCAATTCGTCGACGGAACTCCCGTCACTCATGCGATGCGCCGCTAGGGTCCCGCCAGCAGGTCCGGACGCCGCGCCGCCGTGCGCGCCTGCGCCTGCTGGCGCCGCCAGCGCTCGATGGCGCCGTGATCGCCGGACAACAGCACTTCGGGTACGCCAAGACCCCGATATTCCGGCGGCCGCGTATAGTGCGGACAATCCAGCAGACCCGCAACAAAAGAGTCCTGCTGTGCCGAGTCGGCGTCGCCGAGTGCTCCCGGCAGTTGCCGGATCAGCGCGTCCAGCAGCACCATCGCCGGCAATTCTCCACCGCTCAACACATAGTCGCCGATGGACCATTCCTCATCGACTTCGAGCGCCACGATGCGCTCGTCGATGCCTTCGTAACGGCCCGCAATCAGGATCAGATCCCGCGCGGCGCCGGCCATCTCCATCACCGCATCGTGGCGCAGCACCCGGCCTTGCGGCGACAGATACAGCACCCGCGCACCCTGCGTCCACGCCCGTGCTTCGGCGATGGCAGCACCCAGGGGCTCGGGCCGCATCACCATGCCGGGTCCGCCGCCGTAGGGGCGATCATCCACTGTCTGATGGCGATCCGCGGTGTAGTCGCGCGGATTGAAGCAGCGGATTTCCAGCAAACCGTTGCGCACCGCGCGACCGCTGACGCCGTAATCGATCAGGGCGCCGAACATCTCCGGAAACAACGTCACTACCGCGACTTTCATGGATGCGCCGACCCTTCAGTAATCGGGATCCCAGTCCACATCCATGGTGCCTGCCGCGCGATCGATCGCGAGCACCACCGGGTCGACATAAGGAATGAGTCGCTCTGCGCGGTCGCGGCTCTGGTCGTCGCCGCGCACCACCAGCACATCGTTGGCTCCGGTCTCGATCAGTTCGGTCACCGTACCCAGTCGCACCCGGTCTCCGTCGGCACGCCCGTACACCGCCAGCCCGATCAACTCATGCCAGTAATATTCATCTTCGGGAAGGGCCGGCAGCTGGGCCAGTTCGACATGAATGTCGAGCTGGCAGTAGCGCCGCGCCTGATCCCGATCATCCACACCCACCAGATGGGCCACCACCTGCTGGCCCTGCATCCGCCCGGCGTCGTGTTCCAGGGTCCGCCAGACGCCTTCTTCACACAGCCACCAGGGCCGATAGTTCAGGATATTGTCGGCCGGCGCGGTGCTGGAATCGATCTTTACCCAGCCCTTGATGCCGTACACGCCCGCGATGCGGCCGATTTTCAGGGGCTGCTCCGGCGCCTCCTGCGGATTCGCCGGGCGCGACACGGGCTCAGGCGGTGGCTTGGTCCGCCGCACTCTTGCCAGCTTCGCGCACCAGATCGGCGACTCGAGGCGTAACCTGCGCACCCAGTTTGCACCAGTGCTCGACGCGCGCGGCATTGACGCGCAACCGCTCTTCACCACCGGTGGCTATGGGATTGAAAAACCCCACGCGCTCAATGAAACGGCCATCGCGCGCCGTTCTTTCGTCAGTGACAACCAGATGATAGAAGGGACGTTTCTTCGCCCCACCACGAGCCAATCGAATCTTTACCATGACATGTCCCGGTGTGTGTTCCAGCCTGTCTCCGCACCTGCACAGTGCGGTGAAGGCGCGCGATTCTACGCCAAAGGCCGGCGAATGGAAACATCGTGGCCCCCCAGCCATTCCGCCAGGCGCCGGCATTCGGTCTACCACTCAGCTCCGCGGGTGGGGCCGCGCCGCCAATGCCTCGAACCAGGGCAGCACCCGTTCGCGATTGATCCGGTAGGGATAGGCGTGGCCCCAGTCCGACAGCTCGTCAAAGCGGATGTCGTATTCGAGATGGGTCAGTAGCCCACAGGTACTGCGCACCGTTTCGATCGGGAAAATATGATCGTGCGCTCCGTGTACCACCAGCAGCGGCACCTCGCGACCTTCCCGACGGCGCAGCAAAGGCTCCGCGACCTGGCTCAACTCACCCGCGATCGGCGCCACGCCGGCGAAATACTCGGGCGCCAGAAATGCCAGCAAATAGCTGAAGGTGGCGCCGTCCGACAGGCCGGTGAGATACACCCGTCCACGCTCGATTTTGTATTCATCGCACACCCGATCGATGGCGCCGGTCACCGACGCAATGTCCAGATGGGGTTCGAGAATCGACCAGGTGATGTCGGTGGATTTGGGCGCGAGCACCAGATAGCCGTGGGTTTTGGCGAGCCGCAGCCAGGTCCAGAGGTATTCGTCGCCGGTGCCGGACGCACCGTGGAGGGCAACGATCAGCGGCCACGCCCGCGCCGGGGAGTAATTTTCCGGCACATAGAGCGCATAGCGCTCGTGTGCGTCGCCCGCTGCCACCTGCAACAAGCCCACCGGCGCGTCCGCATCCGGGGCCGGCTGCTCCAGCAGTTGCTGCCGGGCGCGGTCCACGCCATCCCAGAAGAAGGCAGACAGCGTCGGCAGATCGGCGCGCAGCGCATAGAGCGTGGTCAATGCCTCGACCAGCAATTGCCGGCTCTGCACAAAGGCATTGATAAAGGTCGCGCCGCGCCCCTGCCGCCAGAGTTGCGCGGCGTCTTCGCAGCGGGTTGCGGCGTCGAGGAGACGGCGGTGAAATTCCTCGTGGCCCGGCGGTGGCATCAGCGCCTCAAGACCGTGCCGCGTGGCCGGCACCAGATCCGCCAATGCCACCCGCAAACGCTCCTGGGACGCCGCCAGCTCGCCCGCGCCGAAGCGGATGTCCTCGAACTCGGCCTCGAACGCGCGCAGCGTCGCCAGCAGAAAATGCTCCAGCATTTCGCGCTCGCGGTCATAGCTCGATAAATCAGAGCCCCGTGAATCAGAGTCTTGCGAATCAGTGGCCATCACGCCCCCGCAGAATCGTTCTTATGGGTCGAGACTAGCACAGCCGGGTCGCGCAGCGCCCGCGCATTGACCCTCGCTGGGCGACCTGTTTTGATCCCCGGACCATTTTTCATCACAGGGGAGTAAACCATGGGCACACTAGAGGGCAAGGTAGCGTTGATCACCGGGGGCGCGAGCGGCATCGGTGAGGGCACGGTGCGACATTTCGTCGCCGAGGGCGCGCGCGTCGTCATCGCCGACATGCAGCAGGAACGCGGCGAAAAGCTTGCCGCCGAACTGGGCGCCAACGCGCTGTTCACCGCGGTCGACGTAACCCGGGAAGACCAGGTCAAGGCCGCGATCGCCGGCGCCGTGACGCGCTGGGGCCGGCTCGACTGCATTTTCAACAACGCCGGCTTCGGCGGCGCCATCGGGCCCTTGGAAGACACCCCGGTGGAAGACTACGACATCACCTTCGACGTGCTGCTGAAAGGCGTCTTTCTGGGCATGAAACACGCCATCCCGGTGATGAAACGCCAAGGTGGCGGCAGCATCATCAACACCGCCAGCGTCGCCGGACTGATCGCGGGGCACACCCCGCATCTGTACTCGGTGGCCAAGGCGGCGGTGATCCATCTCACCAAATCCGTGGCGCTGGAAGTGGGCGAAAACAGTATCCGGGTGAACGCCATCTGCCCGGGCTTCATCGCCACCCCACTCGCCACCAACACCGTGGGACGCGATGAGAAAATGGCCGACCTCGACTACAAGATCACCCAGCCCATTCCGCGTGTGGGTCAGCCCCAGGATATCGCGGCCATGGCCGGTTGGCTGGCCGGCGATCAATCGACCTTCGTCACCGGCCAGGCCATCGCCGTCGACGGCGGCATCAGTGCCGGCCTGCGCTGGGCCAAGCAGCCCTCGTACCACAAGAGTTATCGGCCGATCAAAGTCTACCGGCCGCCGAGCCGGTAGCGGTCGGCACCGGATGCCAGCCCGGCACCAGTAGCTCTTCAACAAGCTGCTGGTGCCGGGCTGGCGCAAGTCTTTACCTTTCAAGGTTCCTCACTTAGGGTAGCCGTCCGCTACCGACGGCCCCCACACAATGAAAGAGCAATACCGCAAGATCATCGAAAGCATCGGTGAAGACCCCAATCGCCCCGGATTGCTGGATACCCCCGACCGGGCTGCCAAGGCTTTCGAATACCTCACCAGCGGCTATCACCAGAACCTCACCGAGGTAATCAACGAAGCCCTGTTTCCCAGTGACAGCAGCGAGATGGTGATCGTCAAGGACATCGAGCTCTATTCTCTGTGCGAGCACCATCTGTTGCCATTCATCGGCAAATGCCACGTCGCCTACATTCCCAACGGTCATGTGCTGGGCCTGTCGAAAGTGGCGCGCGTGGTCGATATGTTCGCCCACCGCCTGCAGATTCAGGAGAACCTGGCGACCCAGATCGCCAAGGCCATCGAAGAAGTCACGGGAGCACTCGGAGTCGGGGTCATCATCGAGGCCCAGCACATGTGCATGATGATGCGCGGCGTCGAGAAGCAGAACTCGGTCACCAAGACCTCCGCCATGCTGGGCGTATTCCGCACCCGCCAGGCGACCCGCTACGAGTTTCTGTCGCTGCTCAACTGAGCTCGCCCAGGGCCGCCACCGAAAAACGCATCCAGCCGCCGCGCCACTTCCGGCGCGGGTTCCTCCATGTGGAAATGGTGGCCGCCGCGCACCTCGGCGATTTCCATGTCCCGCGCGTGCACCTCCATGCCGTAGAACCGGGCCACCCGCTCGATATCCGACAACAGCAGCAGGATCGGGCATGGGATGCGCTCGACAAAGCTGCGCACCAGCTCCGGCGTCAGCTTGATCTCGGAATTGAGCTTGAGCTTTTCATCGCTGCGCCAGCGATAACCGCCTGCGACCTGCTCCATCCCGCGCGCCACGATGTCGGGCGCGGACAGCACCGACAGCGGCGAGAGGCCCCGCAGCCGGGTCGCTGTGAGCGCCTCGACATCCGGATACAGACGCGGCACCTGACCGCGGCGCGCCGCGCGGTCGAGGATGGCGCCGCGCAACTGTTCGGGCTCGTCGGCGGTCGCCACCGTCGCCGGGGCGAAGCTGTCGAGCAGTCCGAGATGGCTGACCCGCTCGGGAAAAGTGCCGGCGGTCAGGGTGCAGATCATGGCGCCGCGCGAATGGCCGAGCAGCGCGAAACGCTCCCAGCCCAGTTGCTCCGCTACCGCGTGCACCACCCCCACGTCCTGCCAGATGTTGTAGGTGCCGTCCGCCGAGCGATGACTGCTGTACCCGTGGCCGGGCAGGTCGAGGGCGATCAGGCGCACCTGCCGCAGCAAGCGGCCCAGGGGCGCGAAGCTGCCACAGTTGTCGAGCCAGCCGTGCAGGGCCAGCACCGGGGTGCCGGCGGGATGGCCCCATTCGGTGGCGGCGACACGGAGGCCATCGTAGGAAAACGCGTGTTCGACTGGTGTCATGGCGATAACTCGTACTGCGGAAAGTTCGGCGCGCGATGCGGCTCAACCTGGCGGACGTTCCTGCCATAGCAGGCGCGCCCCGCCGCGCATGCAGGCGGTGACATCCAGCGCCGCCAGATGGGCGGTACCCATGGGTGCCACGTCCTCGCGATCGGTGAGGTAACGCAGCAGCTCGCCCACCAGCGGCTGGTGGCTGACCAGCAGCAGCGCCTCGCAGTCCAGCGCATCGATCAGCGTCGCAACCTGCCCGGCGTTGCCCGCCGGGGTGAGCGCGGTCTCGACCAGCAACTCGCCGGCAAAATTCAGCGTGCGCATCAGCTCCGCCGCGGTCTGCCGGGCGCGCTGATAGGGACTGGTCACGACGCGCTGCAACCCGGCGAGTCGTTGCGCGCAGGCGAGCGCCATCGCCCGCACCTCGGCCTCGCCCCGGGGCGTCAGCCGGCGCGCGGCATCCGAGGGCGCATGGGGTTCGGCCTCGCCGTGGCGCAATACGTAGAGTCTCATGGCGTGGTTCCGTCGGGGTGGCGGGTCAACCGACCCGGAATTCGACGTCGTCGGTGCGCTCGGACACCGCCAGGCCGGCGAGTACCCGCGAAATCGACCGGCCTTCGAACAGCACCGCATGCAGCGCGCTCGCCAGCGGCATGTAGACGCCCAGCTCGTCCGCCTTGCGCTTGACGATGCGGGTGGTGTTGATGCCTTCCGCCACCTGACCGATGGCGGCGACCGCCGTCTCCAGCGCTTCGCCCGCCGCGAGCGCCCGCCCGATGCGGAAATTGCGGCTCAGCGGCGAAGTGCAGGTGACGAACAGATCACCGACGCCGCCAAGCCCCAGAAAGGTCATGGGATTGGCGCCGAGCGTTGCGGCAAAGCGGGTCATTTCCGCGAGACTGCGCGTCAGCAGCACCGCCATGGTGTTCTGCCCGAGTCCCATCTGGGTCGCCATGCCGGCTTCGATGGCATAGATGTTCTTGAGCGCGCCCGCGAGTTCGACGCCGAACACGTCCGGATTCGCATAGACCCGAAAATACGGCGTGACCAGCAGCGACTGCACCAGCGCGCAGACCTCGGGATCGGCGCTCGCAATCACCGTCGCCGTGATGGCATGACGCGCCACCTCGCGCGCCAGATTGGGCCCGCTGATGACGCCGATGCGCGCCCCGGGAAGTTCCTCCGCGAGCACCTCGCTCATCCGTGTGAAACCTTCCGGCGCGAATCCCTTGGCGGTACTGATAACCACGGTCCCCGCCGCGATATGGGGCGCGGCCAACTGCGCCACGGCGCGAAAGGCGGCAGTCGGCACCGAAAAGAACACCACCCGAGCCCCAGCCAGCGCAGCCGCCAGATCGGCGGTGATGGAGAGATTGGGTTCCAGGGGATAGTCGGGGAGATAACGGGGGTTGCTCCGCGCCGCCTGACACTGGGCGGCATAGGCGGCATCGCGCATCCACAGCACCGCCTCGTGACCGTTGCCGGCGACCATGTTGGCGATGGCGGTGCCGAAGCTGCCACCACCGAGCACGGCAATCTTGGTGGGTACAACCATGGTGTTTCGCCAGCCGGGACAGGCGCCATTATCAGCGCCTGAAAAAAGCCATTGCAACCGACGTGCTTGCTTGACGTTCCGTAAAGCGCGCACTCATGATCCGTATTGGCGTTATCCCCGCACATCGCCACACACCAGCCCCCCGGCGTATGCTCACGCCATCGGAGCGCGGCACACCGGCCGGAGATCCCTGCAGGAGAATAATAAATGGCACAACAACTTCAGCTCAAAAGCATCACCGCGCCCCAGACCGAAGCCGAGCGCATCCTCAAGCTTCAGAAGGACGCCTGTCACGCCCAGCCCTACCCGCCCCTCGCGGTGCGACTGGACCTGCTGACCCGGCTGGAGCAGTTGCTCACCACCCATGCCGACGCCATCGCGGCGGCGATAGCAGCCGACTTCGGCCATCGCAACCCCACCGAGACCAAGCTGGTGGAAATCTTCGGCTCGCTTACCGCAATCCGAGAGACCCGCAAGCACCTCAAGCGCTGGATGCGTCCGCAGAAGCGCAAGACCTCGGTGCTGTTCCTCACCGGCCGCAATCGCGTTATCCCGCAGCCCAAGGGCGTGATCGGGGTCGCGACACCCTGGAATTACCCGCTGTACCTCTCGATCGGCCCGGTCATCAACGCACTCGCGGCCGGCAACCGCAGCATGGTGAAACTCGCCGCCAACTCGCAGAACCTGTGCCGCCTGATGCAGCAACTCTGCCGCGACGCCTTTGGCGACGACACGCTCGCCTATCTGCCGGATGTGAGTGGCAGTGAGTTTTCCAGCCTGCCCTTCGACCACATCGTCTACACCGGCTCCGCCGAGAGCGGCCGCAACGTGATGCGCGCAGCGGCGGAAAACCTGTGTCCCGTTACCCTGGAACTGGGCGGCAAGTCACCCACGGTGATCTGCGACGACTTCGACCTGCGGGAAGCGGCAAGCCGTCTGCTGTACGGCAAATTCGTCAATGCCGGCCAGACCTGTGTGGCACCGGACTACCTGTTCGTGCCGCGCGCCAAGGTGGAGTCTTTCGTCGCCCTCGCTGGCGAGATCATGCGCCAGCGCTATCCCGACATTCACAACTCCGACTACACCTCCATCATCGACCGCCGCTCCTATGTGCGCTTGCGGGAGACGCTGGACGACGCCGTGGCCAAGGGTGCCCGCGCGGTGAATCTGGTGGACGGGCATTACCACGAAGAATTGCGCAAGATTCCACCGCAACTGGTGCTCGATGTGAATCCGACAATGCGCATCGTCCAGGAGGAAATCTTCGGCCCGCTGCTGACGGTGATGCCCTACGACAGCCTCGACGAAGTGCTCGATTACATCAACGCCGGCGAACGACCATTGGCGCTCTACCTGTTCAGCAACGATCGGACCGTACAGGAACGTGTGCTCTACCAGACACTATCCGGCGGCGTGACCATCAACCATTGCATCTTCCATGTGCTCCAGCACAGCATCCCCTTCGGCGGCGTGGGCGCGAGCGGCATGGGTCACTACCACGGCCACGACGGCTTTCTGGAAATGAGCAAGCTGCGCCCGGTGTTCACCTTCCCCAAGGTGGGCAGGCCGGAGCTGTTCTACCCGCCCTACGGCAAGTCCCACGACCTGCTCTACCGGGTGCTCAACCGCCTGGGCCTGTAGCGGAAGGTTCTGCAACGGGGACAGCGGCCGCGAACAGATCGCACTGCTCGGGCCTGGAATCCACTGGGCGGGAAGCTCCCCAGACAGGTGTGAACTGCCCTTCGGCGCTGTGCCGCCGGGTGCGTTGCCCGTGAGAATGCCGGCGGCATCCAAGCTCAGGACGCGGCTGGCGGCGGGGGTGGCGATGGCGGTCAGGCGATTGCTGGCGGGAGCGTAGCTGTAGGTCTCCGGGGTGCCCTCGACCAGCGCGCTGGTGCGGTTGTGGCTGGGATCGTAGTCGTAGGCCCGTTCCCGAGTATCGCGTCGGTCGACGCTGATGGGAATTCAATTCGCCGCGGTCTCGCCATGCAACCAACCGTACGTCGTTGATTGTGAGCCGCCATGCGAGAGTTGACCCCGCTCTTCTCGCCCTGCTCTCAGTTTTTGCAGCATGGCACTACTCCAGCGGTTCGATGCGCTTCAGGACCCTTCTCTCACGGGCGGGTTGATTGTTTCTTCATCAGGAAGCCATAGCAGTCTTTCACTTCGCCAGACCCGAACCAGATTCACCGACGATGCGTCCCGCAGGTAAACCACGCGAAACGGCGGATGAATAATCTCCCGGATGTGCTCTTGATCAAACTCGGGAACCATTCTGCCTGAGTCTGGATGGTCACGAAGTCTTTCCACACTTTTCAATATGGCACTTACAAACTTCTGGCCGATGTCCGGTACGCCCTGCTCCAGATAGTAATTCTTGATCTCCTGAAGGTCGCTCAGGGCAGACCGGGCAATATTTATCTTCACTTATTTGCGCCGAGCATTTTCTTTGCTTCAGCCAGCGTGACGGTGTCACCGTCCCGGATGTCCGCCAATCCTCGGGCCACTGCCTTGATAAAGCGCAGCTCTTCGGCGGTTTTCTCGTAATCATCGAGGCATTGAACAATAGCAACTCCTCTGCCTCTGCTAGTCAGCAGGACTGGCCTGTGTGTGTCGCGTACACGATTTACCACCTTACCCGGGTTGACCTTGAGATCGGACAGAGGAATAACATCCTCTGAGAATTTGGTTTGCATGCTACCGCCCTCGTGACAGATAGAGCTATTAATGGCACCTGTATATAGGTGCTGTCAAGGAGTCAGACGGACAATACGAGTCGAATGCCCAAGAGACATAGCGAGGCTGTAGAAAACTCGTCCCAAAAAGGGAGGGAGCGGGGTCTACCATAGAATTTGCAGGGTGACGCGGTTGGATGCCCGCGCCGGGAACTCGCAGGGCAAATAAGTACTGATTCTGCGTGGTCAACGTCGGCAGCGCTGTTGCAGGGAGTATTCATTCCAGGATTGCCGACCTGAAACGAGCAAGGCCCCGGAGCATGCCGGGGCCTTGCCGGAGAAGTGGCAGGCACCGCGCCGGGGCGCGGTGCCGTACCGGTTCAGGGCAGCAGGGAGTTGATGCCGTCACCGCCGTCGATGCAGTCGTTGCCTTGCCCCTGGTCGTGGGGCACGCAGGTCCGTACCACGCCCTCGCAGGTGCCGCCGTTGCCATCGTCGGCAGTGAAGCCGATCTGGTAGACCCGGCCATCGCCCTGGGCGCTGCGCTCTACCCGCACAGCCACGGTGCTGTCCGGGTTGATCTTCGCGTCAGGGGATTTATCACCCTTGTTGGCTTTGACCGGCTCGTCCTGGGTCACTGTGGTGATGGTCAGGCTGACGTCATCGCCATCGGGATCCATTACGCCCACGATGCCCACATTGGCGAGCTTGTGGTTCGGCGGCCACAACTGCATGGCATCGGCGGAAGCGCCGTCACACACCGGAGGATCGTTGACCGGTTCTTCGATCAGGCACTGGGCGCTACAGCCATCGCCACTGATCACGTTGCCATCGTCGCATTGCTCCACCGCGGGCAGCGGGTCGATCACCCCATTGCCGCACAGGATCGGCGCCAGGTCCTCGCCGCGGGCCATGATGTAGGGCGCGCCCGAGGTGCCGTCCGGCGCCACGAAGGGCGAGGGGACATCGGTGGAAATCACCAACGGCAGGAAATCCACCGGCCAGCTGTCGAAGCCCTCGTGCGTCGAACAGCCCCAGTTGGACAGATCGGCATCGGTCAATCCGGCCAGGGCCGGATGCGCCGCGATGATGTGCGAAGCCGCCGGGCAGCCGCCCTGCCCCACCACGCTGAAGGTGCCGAACTGGTCCAGAACCGGCACCGGGGTGCCGGCCACTGCATCGAAGTAATAGCAACTCAGGCCGATCACTGCGCCGGTGGTCGGGGCGTCCGCGGCATACTCGATGCTCTTGTTGATCAGATTGACCGCGCCGGGCAGGGACGAGTGAAGCACCGGATCGGTGCCGATGGTGATGACGTTGCCGGTCACCGCCGGCGACCAGACAGCGCGGTTGGCTTCCGCCGGGGCCAGCGAAGCAGTACCGATGGCACAATTTGGATCGCCCAGGATCAGCGCACGATAGCTAGCGAATTCAGGGCCCGTCGTGGCCGCCCAGGTGTCCGCGTCGACCACCACCGGGTTCAGGCCCAGCAGAGTGGCCTGTACGGCCTCCACGCTGGCGGCCCCGCCACTTACCGTGGTGTCGAGGATCAGGACGGAATTGGCGTCGGGGGCCGGAATCGCCCCTGCCAGCGGTGCGACGCCCAGGATGGCCGTAGCCAGCGCGGCGGCGCCGAAATGTAATGGTATTGATTTGCGAAGGTTTTTCATGATCAAAGCTCCTTTTGATATCTTTTAGTTAAGTACATTGCTTGGCAAGCTGTACTCATTTTTCTTCACTTCACTTCACTTCACTTCACTTCACTTCACTTCACTTCACGAAATCGTCTGTATCCCACGGTTGCTGCCGTTCACCTCCAGGCGCATTTGCCCGTCAAATCCAAGAATCAGCGGTTGCCACCGAATCCAGCAAGCCGTTTCAGGTTCAGTGTCGCCGACAACCATAACCGGCGCCCTGCAAGGGTGCAACATTTCAAACGGGCCGTATTGCGCAGGATCAAATGATTCCGGCGGCAGCGTAAGTGTGGAACATTTCGTGAACATGACAACAGCGGTGCTCTGCGGAGCACCGCACAAACCCGGCGATGTGCTGCGCGGCTGGCCCTCAAGCCAAATCGAAGCGATCCGCGTTCATGACCTTCGCCCACGCCGCCACAAAGTCGTTGACGAACTTCTCCCTGCCATCGTCCTGCGCATAGATCTCGGCGTAGGCGCGCAGGATGGAATTGGAGCCGAACACCAGATCCACCCGCGTCGCGGTCCACTTGACCTTGCCGGTGTTGCGATCGCGAATTTCGTAGAGGTTGTTGCCGCATGGCTTCCAGGTATTGGCCATGTCGGTGAGGTTGACGAAGAAATCGTTGGTCAGCACGCCGATACGATCGGTGAGTACACCGTGCTGGGTGCCGCCGTGGTTGGTGCCGAGCACGCGCATACCCCCGACCAGTGCGGTCATCTCGTGCGCGGTGAGGCCCATCAGTTGCGTGCGATCAAGCAGCAACTCCTCGGCACTGACGGCGTAGTCCTTCTTCATCCAGTTGCGATAGCCGTCGGCGAGCGGTTCCAGCACGCCAAAGGAATCGGCATCAGTCTGCGCGTCGGTCGCATCGCCTCGGCCTGGCGCGAACGGTACGCTGATATTGAAGCCTGCCGCCTTGGAGGCCTGCTCGATACCGAGGTTGCCGGCCAGGACGATCGCATCCGCAATGCTCGCGCCAGCGTTGTTCGCCAGCGGCTCCAGCACGCCGAGCACCTTGGCCAGACGCGCAGGCTCGTTACCTTCCCAGTCGTGCTGCGGCGCCAGGCGAATGCGCGCGCCGTTGGCGCCGCCGCGCATGTCCGAGCCACGGAAGGTGCGCGCGCTGTCCCAGGCGGTAGCGACCATCTCTCCGACGGACAGTCCGCTGGCGGCGATCTGCGCCTTGAGCGCGGCGACGTCGTAGTCCTTGCGACCTGTGGGCACCGGGTCCTGCCAGATCAGGTCTTCCTGGGGAACTTCCGGGCCGATGTAGCGCGCCTTGGGCCCCATGTCGCGGTGCGTGAGCTTGAACCAGGCGCGGGCGAACACTTCCGAGAAATAGGCCGGATCCTGATGAAAGCGTTCGGCGATCTTGCGGTATGCGGGATCGAACTTCATCGCCATGTCGGCGTCGGTCATGATCGGCTTGCGGCGAATCGAGGGATCTTCGACATCCACCGGCATGTCTTCTTCCCTGATGTTCACCGGCTCCCACTGCCAAGCGCCGGCCGGCGATTTCTGTATCCACCAGTCGTAGCCTAGGAGCAGCTTGAAGTAGCCGTTGTCCCACCGCGTCGGATGCGTGGTCCAGGCGCCTTCGAGACCACTGGTCACGGTGTCGCGGCCGATGCCGCGGGTCTTGTGGTTGTTCCAGCCGAGACCCTGTTCTTCGATGTCCGAGCCTTCCGGCGCCGGGCCGAGGTTGGCGGCGTCGCCATTACCGTGCGCCTTGCCAACGGTGTGGCCGCCGGCCGTCAACGCCACGGTTTCCTCGTCGTTCATGGCCATGCGTGCGAAGGTCAGACGCACGTCCCGCGCGGTCTTGAGCGGATCGGGTTTGCCGTCAACGCCCTCGGGGTTTACGTAGATCAAGCCCATCTGCACGGCGGCCAGCGGATTCTCCAGCGTCTCGCGGTTCTCACCGTCGTGGCGAGCCGAGCCCAGCCATTCCTTTTCCGAGCCCCAGTAGATGTCTTTTTCTGGATGCCAGATGTCCGCGCGGCCGAAGCCAAAGCCGAAAGTCTTCAGGCCCATGGACTCGTAGGCCACATTGCCGGCAAGCACGATCAAATCGGCCCAGCTGATTTTGTTGCCGTATTTCCTCTTGATCGGCCAGAGTAGACGACGGGCCTTGTCGAGGTTGGCGTTGTCCGGCCAGGAGTTGAGCGGCGCGAAGCGCTGGTTGCCCGTGCCGGCTCCGCCACGGCCGTCGGCCGTGCGATAGGTGCCCGCCGCGTGCCAGGCCATGCGAATCATCAGCCCGCCGTAGTGGCCCCAATCCGCCGGCCACCAGGGCTGGCTGTCGGTCATCAGCGCGGTCAGATCTTGCTTGAGCGCGGCGACGTCGAGCTTCTTGAGCTCTTCACGATAATTGAAGGACTCACCCAACGGATTGGTCTTCGTATCGTGCTGGTGAAGGATGTCGAGGTTCAGCGCCTTGGGCCACCACTCCATGTTCGCGATGCCGGCCGACGTGGCGCCGCCGTGCATCACCGGGCACTTGCCGGTGCTCTGTACCCCATCTTTGCTCTGCGATGTCATCGCCGGTGTATCGCTCATAGGTCCTCCGTTCGCTTGGGTTGTGCCTTGCGGCTAAGCCATTGGGCGTCTTGCGACATCATGTATCAAATTGAATCTATAGAATGCAGTCTTTCACATTCTCTATTGCCCGCCACATGACCCTTCAGGAACTGCGCTACTTCGTCGCCGTCGCCGACACGGGCCACTTCGCCAGGGCCGCGGAGCGCTGCCATGTCAGCCAGCCCACGCTCTCCACGCAGCTGAAAAAACTCGAGGACTACCTTGGGGTGGCGCTGTTCGACCGCAGCCTGCGTCGGGTAACACCCACGCCCGCAGGCCGCGAAATCCTGCGCGCGGCACGCGCCATTGTTGCGGAAGCCGAGCGCATCCGTGTGCTCGCGCACGCACAGGGCAAGGGTGGACTCGAGTCTTTGCGATTGGGAGCCATCGCGACCGTCGCGCCGTACTACCTGCCGCACGCGCTGACAGTTTTGCGTGGCAGCTTTCCGCGGATCAGGCTACTGCTACGCGAAGGGCTGACCGCCGGACTGCTGCAAGCCCTCGCGGCCGGCGATCTCGACGCCGCGCTCGTCGCCCTGCCCGTCGAGGCCGAGGATCTCGAAGTCGAACCGCTCTTTGATGAAACCTTCGTCGCCGCGTTGCCGAAGGGACACCCGCTTGCCGCAAGGCGCACCGTCGACCCGAAGGCACTGACTGCGGCGGGCGTGCTGCTGCTTGAAGAGGGGCATTGCCTGCGCGAACAGGCGCTCGAGATCTGCGGCGCAGCCGGCGCGGCGTCCGAGGAACTGATGGCAACGAGCCTGGAGACGCTCGCGCACATGGTGGCGGGCGGCATCGGTTGCACGATGCTGCCCGCCCTCGCCGCGGGGCCAAGCGGTGTGCGCGGCGCAGCCGGGCTCGAGATCCGCCGCTTCAAGCGCCCAGTCCCGCACCGGACGATCGGCCTGGTCTGGCGGCGGCGCTACCCGCACGGCGACACGCTGCACGACATGGCGCGGTGCCTGCGGCAAGGGCTGCCGGCGGACGTTTCGGCCGCGCGGTCCGCATCGACCAATTCGCGCCGTCCGCCCCGCTCACCTTCGTGACCGAGGTCGCCGACCCGCCCGCTTCAGCCTGGCCCAGACAGGCTAGCGCCATCTCGCGTGGCCGCCTCGCCCTTTCCGGACGGCTTGACGGATACCCAAAGATCGATGGTAGACCCCTGTCCTTCCGTGGAACGCCGCGGTAGAAATCATCGTGCCACGAAGCGTAATTCCAGCCGCTGGTGCCGATGTAGGCGCGGCCGGCCGGGATTCATCCCTTGATGCAGACGAGCGGTTCCAGCCGTGCCACCTTGCGCGCCAGCCCGGCGGCGTCGGCGGCGTCCACCACGGCGGCCACGTCCTTGTAGGCGCCCGGTGCCTCCTCGGCCACGCCGCGGCCGGAGGGGCTACGAATCAGGATGCCGCGCGCGGCCAGTTCGTCGATCACCTGCCGGCCTTTCCAGGTTTTGTAGGCCTGGTGCCGGCTCATGGCGCGGCCGGCGCCATGGCAGGCGGAACTGAACGACAGCGCCTCGCTTTTCTCGCTGCCGGTGAGAATATAGGAGCCGGTGCCCATCGATCCGCCGATCAGAACCGGCTGACCGACAGCACGCAGCCTGTCGGGAATATCCGGGTGGCCCGGGCCGAAGGCGCGCGTGGCGCCCTTCCGGTGCACGTAAAGCCTGCGCCGCTTGCCGTCCACGACATGCTCCTCCACCTTGCAGGTGTTGTGCGAGACATCGTAAAGCAGGGGCAGGCGGGCTTTCGGGATGACCTGCGAGAACGCATCGCGCACCAGATGGGTGAGAATCTGGCGGTTGGCCAGCGCGCAGTTGATCGCCGCCCGCATGGCGCCGAGATAATCCTTGCCCAGCGGTGAGTTGATCGGGGCGCAGGCGAGTTCGCGGTCGGGCAGGGTGATGCCATTGATCTTCCCGCCATTTGACGGACACCGGGTTTTCGAAAGAATAACCCCAACCCCCGAGGTGTCCGATGAGCAAGAAGCCCCAGAAGAAGTCCCCCACGAGCGCCGGCGGTCGAGGCCGGTATACGCCTGAGTTCCGCCAGGAAGCCCTGCTGCTGGCAGTCCGGGTCGGCGTCGCCGACGCCGCCGAGCAGTTGGGTGTCACACCCGGCCTGCTCTACACCTGGCAGAGCAAGGCCAAGCAG
>JAKFFI010000036.1:0-153836 GCA_036677085.1 Porticoccaceae bacterium | reverse complement strand
GTCTACCCGCACCGGACCCGCGTGCATCCAGCAGTGCACATAGGGCTTGCCGGTGGCGGCTTCGCTCTGGGCGATCTCGTTTTCGTGGTGCGGGAAAGGCAGGTCCGGGCCGCCGCCATGGATGTCGAAGGTCTCGCCCAGGTGGCAGGTGGACATGGCCGAGCACTCGATGTGCCAGCCCGGCCGGCCCCAGCCCCACGGCGACGGCCAGCCCACGGTGCCCAGGGCCGCGGACTTCCAGAGCGCGAAATCGCGGGGATCTTCCTTGGCTTCGTCCGGATCGACGCGCGCGCCGGCGAGCAGTTCGTCGGGGTTCTTGCCGCTCAACTTGCCGTAGTCGGGAAAGCGCCGCACCCGATAGTAGACATCGCCGTTGTCCGCCGCATAGGCGTAGTGGCTGTCCACCAGCGTCCCGATCATGTCGAGGATATCGTCGATATGGTCGGTGGCACGGGGCTCGATATCGGGCGGCAACACGCCGAGGGCGCGCTCGTCGGCGTGCATGGCATCGATCATGCGCGCGGTCAGCGTATCGAAGGACTCGCCGTTTTCGCTGGCGCGGTTGAGGATCTTGTCGTCGATGTCGGTGATGTTGCGCACATAGGTGACATCCCAGCCCTGGCTGCGCAGATAGCGCACGATGGCGTCGAAGCAGACCATCACCCGCGCGTGCCCGATGTGGCAGTAGTCGTACACCGTGATGCCGCACACGTACATGCGGATCCTGCCGGGTTCGATGGGCCGAAAAGGCTCCTTGCGACGATGTAGCGTGTTGTGGATCTGGAGCGCCATGATCAGCCTTGGTTACCCGTGGGTTTGGCGGCGATGTCGCGCAGGGCGATGGTGCGGTTGAACACCAGCGCGTCGCCCGCGCGGCGGTCGCGGCAAAAATAGCCTTCGCGCTCGAACTGAAAGGTCACCTCCGGTGAGACCTGGCCCAGATTCACTTCGGCCTTGCAGCCGACGAGCGCAACCAGCGAATCCGGGTTGATGGCGGCGCGGAAATCGCCGTCGCCTGCGTCGGGTTCCGCCGCGCTGAACAGCCGTTCGTAGAGCCGCACTTCGCAATCTACGGCGTTTGCTTCCGCGACCCAATGAATCACACCCCGCGGCTTGATGCCGGCGGGCGGATCGGCGCCCAGGGTGTCCGGCACCAAGGAAGCCAGCACTTCGCTCAGGGCGCCGCTCGCGTCGCGCACCAGGTCGTCGGCGCGGATCACATAGGCGCCGCGCAGGCGCACCCAGTCGCCCAGCACCAGACGCTTGAACTGCTTGCGGGACAGTGTCGTATCCGTGCTGAAGTCGTCGCGGTCGATATAGAGGGTGCCGCCGAAGGGCAGCTCACGCGATCCGAGTTCCGGGCGTTGCGGATGGTTGGCGAGATGCAGCGTCTCGACCTTGCCCACCGGCCAGTTGCCGAGGGTCACCTTGAGCGGGCGCAGCACACAGAGGGCGCGCGGCGCATTGTCGTTGAGATCCTGACGGATGAAGTGCTCGAACTGCCCCATGTCCACCACGCCGTCGGTCTTGGCCACCGCGAGGCTGTCGCAAAAGGCGCGGATCGCCGCCGGCGTGACGCCGCGCCGGCGCAGGCCAGCCAGAGTCGGCATGCGGGGATCGTCCCAGCCATCCACATGGCCCTCTTCCACCAACTGCTTGAGCTTGCGCTTGCTGGTGACGGTGTAACTGAGGTTGAGGCGGCCGAATTCGTACTGGCGGGGCCGCGCGGGCACCGGCAGGTTGTCGAGCAGCCAGTCGTAAAGGGGCCGGTGATCGGCGAATTCGAGGGTGCAGATCGAATGGGTGACACCTTCGATGGCGTCTTCCTGGCCGTGGGCGAAATCGTAGGACGGGTAGATGTTCCACCGCGCGCCGCTGCGGTGATGGGCCATGCGCTTGACGCGGTACAGCACCGGATCGCGCAGATTGATATTGGGCGAGGCCATGTCGATCCTGGCCCGCAGCACCATTTTCCCCTCTTCGATCTCGCCCGCGCGCATGGCTGCCAGCAGGGCGAGATTCTCGGCCACCGGCCGCTCGCGATAGGGGCTGTCGCGGCCTGGCTCGATCAAGGTGCCGCGATAGTCGCGCATCTGCTCGGGCGTCAGTTCGCAGACATAGGCCTTGCCGGTCTCGACCAGGTGTACCGCCCAGGTGTGGAGCTGCTCGAAATAGTCGGACGCATAGCGCACTTCGCCCTGCCACCGAAACCCCAGCCAGCGCACGTCGGCGATGATGGCGTTGACGAATTCCTCGCTTTCGGTCTCGGGGTTGGTGTCGTCGAAGCGCAGGTTGCAGACCCCGCCGTAGTGCTCGGCAAGCCCGAAATTCAGGCAGATCGACTTGGCATGGCCGATGTGCAGATAGCCGTTGGGCTCGGGGGGAAAGCGCGTCACCACCTGCGTGACCGCGCCCTCGGCGAGGTCGCGCTCGATGATCTGCTCAATGAAATTGCGGGGCTTGTCGGAATCCATCGCGGACCTTGCGCTGCCGGACCCGGGATCAGGCCCGTCTACTGGGAGGAATGAAGCCGGGGATTATAGCCGCGCCCCGCGAAACCGCGAGCCTGCGGCGTGGGTGGAATCGACCCGGCGGAATTCCCCTGCTCTCTCCGAGCGCTTATCATGCAGCCCCTAGCCAGCGACCGGGCGCATTCCCATGATCACTCTGCACACCAATTACGGCGACATCGACATCGAGCTGGATTTCGACCGCGCCCCCAAGACCGCCGCCAATTTTCTCCAGTACTGCCGCGAGAATTTCTACGCCGGCACCATATTTCACCGCGTCATTCCCGGTTTCATGGTGCAGGGCGGCGGCATGGACGCCAACATGCGCGAAAAGCGCGGCAACCCCCCGATCCAGAACGAAGCCGACAACGGCCTCAAGAACGACATCGGCACACTGGCCATGGCGCGCACCAACGATCCGCATTCGGCGTCTTCACAGTTTTTCATCAATATTGCCGACAACGGCTTCCTGAACCACACGGCGAAGGATGCGCGGGGCTGGGGCTATGCGGTGTTCGGTAGAGTGGTAAACGGCATGGCGGTGGTCGATGAGATCAAGGCCGTACCCACCGGCAATGCCGGCCATCATCAGGATGTGCCGACCGTCACCGTCGAGATCGAGCGGGTGACGGTCTCCGACGCCTACAGCGACCGCTGAAGGAAGTCTTCCCTACTCCGTGACGGCGCTGTTCGTCTCCGACCTGCATCTGACACCCGAGCGGCCCGGGGTTACCCGGGCCTTCCTCGATTTCCTCCACAACGCCGATGCGGACGCGCTCTATATTCTGGGCGATCTGTTCGAGGTCTGGGTCGGCGACGACGACGACACGCCGCTCGCCCGCACTGTGGTTGACGCGCTCGCCGCGGCCCGCGCACGCGGCATCGCCCTGTATTTCCTCCATGGCAACCGGGATTTCACGGTGTGGCAACGGTTTGCGCGCGAGACCGGCGCGCAACTGCTTGGCGATCACGAACGGGTGGAAATCCACGGGCGACGCCTGCTGCTGCTCCACGGCGATACGCTGTGTAGCGACGATGCCGCCTACCAGCGCTTGCGGCGCTGTGCCCGCCATCCCGCGACCCGCTTCGTCCTGCGCCATCTGCCGCTGGCGCTGCGGCGCCGGATCGCGCGCGACTCGCGCGCCGCCAGCCAGCGCCACAACCGCAACAAGCCCGAATACATCATGGATGTGAATGCCGACGCGGTGCTGGCCGGGTTTCGCACCTCCGGCGCCGAGGTGATGATCCACGGCCACACTCACCGTCCGGGGCGACACCGCCACCAGGTCGAAGACCGCACCGTCGAGCGGGTGGTACTGGGGGACTGGACCGAGACCACCGGCTGGTACGCCCGCATCGGCGTGACCGGCGTGATCGAACTCGACCGCTTTCCGATCAGTTCGCCGGCGGACCCGAGTGAAAGCGAAACTCGGTATCCGGCGCCTCGATAAGCTCCCGCTCGCACGCGGCGAACCTGCCGACACGCTCGGCAATGTCGCCACCGACGGCTTCGGCAAGCTCAAGATAATCCCGAAAGTGGCGCGCCTCGGAGCGCAGTAGCGACTGGTAGAACGCGCCCAGCTCGGGATCGAGCCACGGGACCAGCGCCGCGAAACGCTCGCAGGAGCGGGCCTCGATGAAGGCGCCGGCAATCAGGGTATCGACGAGACGAAATGGCTCCTCGGCGCGCACCAGCTCGCGCAGGCCGCCCGCGTAGCGGCTCGCCGTAAGCTGCCGGTACGCCACCCCGCGCTGCTCCATGAAGGCGACGACCTGCTCGAAGTGACGCAGCTCCTCCCGCGCCAGGCGCGACATCCGGTGCAGCAGCGGCGGGCGATCGATGTGGCGGTACAGCAGACCCAACGCAGTGCTCGTCGCTTTCTTCTCGCAATTGGCGTGATCGATCAACAACTCTTCGGGGTGCGCCAGCGCCGCCGCCACCCAGGCGGCGGGCGTGGCACAGGGGAGAAAGGCACGGATGGCTTCAAGTGCGACCGCCACGCCGCCTCAGCCCGCCATCATGGCCTTGAGGGCAGCGTCGCGGTCACGGTTGGCCTTCTGCACCGCCGTGTTCTGCCCCATCAGCGCCAGCCACTCGGCGAGGCCGGGGATTTCGTCGGTGAGCTTGCGACCCAAGGCCCGCTCGACCGCCATACCGCCCAGGGTGGCCGAGTAATAGAGCACGATATCGGCGTAGGTCAGTTCCGCACCCGCTGCATAGGGCTTGAACTTGAGCAGCTTGTTGAGCGCGGCGACGCCCTTGTCGAGCTGGGTGCCGACCGACTGCTTGAGCTCGTCGCTCAGGGGCGCGCCGAAAAACACGCCGCCGAACAGTTGCCGCGCGACCAGTTCGAGATAGAGTTCGGCGCTTTTCATCAGCTCGCGGACCTTGGCGCGCTGAAAACTGTCAGCCGGCAGCAGCGGGTGGTCCGAGGACGAATCCTCGATGAATTCGAGAATCACATTGGTCTCGGTGATGAAGCCCTCGGCGACTTCGAGGCAGGGGATCTTGCCCATCGGACTCTTGGCCAGAAAGGCCGGGTCCGCACCCGGACGCACCATCACTTCCTCGAACTGGAAGCCCTTTTCGAGCAGGGCGACCTTCACCATGTTGTAGTAATCGCTGACGGGGAAACCATAGAGCTTGATCATTGCAGTACCCTCCCGGGGAAAATTGTTATTACCCTTAGTTACAAACCTGCCTTGTTACAAACCTGTGTTGTCACGAACCCGCTTTGGTCACGAAGACTGCATCAGGCCGAGGCCCGGCGCAATATAGCGCTCGAAGTGCGCCAGCGAGAGTGCGTGCCATTCGCGCTCGATCTCGCGGCAGAGCTGCGCGGCGCTCAGGTCTTCCGATCCCGGCAAGATGCCAAACCCGCACGCCGCGGGGTCGCCGATCCGGCTGCCGGCGAGGCGCAGCAGATCGTAGAGCCAGCGCTGGGGCGGTCGCGCCGGGTCGCAGGGGATGTTCCAGTTGGTCAGGGCGGCCTTGAGCAGCGCCACATCGAGCAGCTCCAGGCGATTGTTCACGATCTGCACCAGAAACCGGTCGAGCCGCGCCCACACCAGTTGCCGCTCGGCGGCGCTGAAACCGTTCCACTGACTGACTTCGTGGGCGCAACGCATGCAGCCCCGGCACACACTGTCGCCGATGCCGGCGGAGCAGATGCCGATGCAGGGTGTGCCTGTGCCGGGCGTGCCTGTGCGGGACGTACCTATGGGGGAAGAAGCGACCATGGCTCCGCACTCTACCCGCAGCGCCCGCCGCTCGCCAGTGTCCGCTGCCCGGCGCCGGACCAACCCGGCGGGGTACGCGCAAACCGCTTCATTTCGCGTAGAATTCTGGCCCCGGGCCACACCGGCCCCGACCCGGACGGGGAGTGACTATCCCTCCCCCCGCGACGACCCGCCCGCCCATAGTCCCAACAGGAGTATTTGCCGTGCTAGCTGCCTATCGGAAACATGTCGAGGAACGCGCCGCCGAGGGCGTGCCGCCCAAGCCCCTGCATCCGGAGTGGACGGCGGCACTGGTCGAACTTCTGAAAAACCCGCCGCCCGGGGAAGCGGATCTGCTGCTCGACCTGATCACCAACCGGGTGCCGCCGGGCGTCGACGCTGCCGCCTACGTCAAGGCCGGGTTCCTGTCGGCCATCGTCAAGGGCGAGGCCACCTCGCCGCTGATCGACCGTCCCCACGCGATCCGTCTGCTCGGCATGATGCTGGGCGGCTACAACATCGCGACCCTGGTGGAGGCGCTCGACGATGTCGAGCTCGGCCCGCTGGCCGCCGAGCAGCTCAAACACACCCTGCTGATGTTCGATGCCTTCCACGATGTCGCGGAAAAAGCCCAGAAAGGCAATGCGCAAGCGCGCGCGGTGCTCCAATCCTGGGCCGATGCGGAGTGGTTCCTGAACCGCCCCGAAGTCCCGAAAAAACTCACCGCCACCGTGTTCAAGGTGCCCGGCGAAACCAACACCGACGATCTGTCGCCCGCCCCCGACGCCTGGTCGCGGCCCGACATTCCGCTGCACGCCAAGGCCATGTACAAGATTCCCCGCGAGGGCGTCGAAAATGCCGAAGCGCAGATCCTGGAGCTGAAGCAGAAAGGCTATCCGGTGGCCTTCGTGGGCGACGTGGTCGGCACCGGCTCCTCGCGCAAATCCGCGACCAACTCGGTGCTCTGGTACACGGGCGACGACATGCCCGGCATCCCCAACAAGCGCGCCGGCGGCATCTGCATCGGCGGCAAGGTCGCGCCCATTTTCTTCAACACCATGGAAGACTCCGGCGCCCTGGTATTTGAAGCGCCCGTCGAGAAGCTCGAAACCGGGCAAGTCATCGACATTCTTCCTTACGAAGGGAAAATTCTGGATCAGGCGACCGGTGCCGTGCTGTCGGAATTCGAACTGCGCTCCGAGGTGCTGCTGGACGAAGTCCGCGCCGGCGGCCGCATCAACCTGATCGTGGGTCGCGGCCTGACCCGACGCGCCCGCGAAACGCTGGGACTCGGCGCGACCGACGTGTTCCGCACCCCGCCGCAGCCCGCCGATACCGGCAAGGGCTATACCCTCGCGCAAAAAATGGTCGGCCGCGCCTGCGGCGTGACCGGCGTGCGGCCCGGCGCCTATTGCGAGCCCATGATGACCACCGTGGGCTCCCAGGACACCACCGGCCCCATGACCCGCGACGAGTTGCAGGATCTGGCCTGCCTGGGTTTCTCGACCGACCTGGTGATGCAGTCCTTCTGCCACACCGCGGCCTACCCCAAGCCGGTGGATATCGAGACCCAGCACAGTCTCCCGGACTTCATCATGAATCGCGGCGGCGTGTCCCTGCGCCCGGGCGACGGCATCATCCACAGCTGGATCAACCGCATGCTGCTGCCCGATACCGTGGGCACCGGCGGCGATTCCCACACCCGTTTCCCGATCGGGATTTCGTTCCCGGCCGGCTCCGGTCTGGTCGCCTTTGCCGCCGCCACCGGGGTGATGCCCCTCGACATGCCGGAGTCCGTGCTGGTCCGCTTCAAGGGGCAGATGCAGCCCGGCATCACGCTGCGGGATCTGGTCCACGCGATCCCCTACTACGCCATTCAGCAGGGTCTGCTGACGGTGGCCAAGCAGGGCAAGAAGAACATCTTCTCGGGCCGGGTGCTGGAAATCGAGGGCCTCGAAACCCTCACCGTCGAGCAGGCCTTCGAGTTGTCGGACGCGTCCGCCGAGCGCTCGGCTTCGGGCTGCACCATCCGCCTCAGCGAGGCGTCGATCGCGGAGTATCTGCGCTCCAACATCACCATGCTGCGCTGGATGATCTCCGAAGGTTACGGCGATCCCCGCACCCTCGAGCGCCGTGCCCGCAAGATGGAGGCCTGGCTCGCCAAGCCCGAACTGCTGACCGCGGACAAGGACGCCGAGTACAGCGCGGTGATCGACATCGATCTCAAGGATATTCGCGAGCCCATCGTCTGCGCGCCCAATGATCCCGACGATGCACGCCTGCTGTCGGAAGTGGCCGGCGACAAGGTGGACGAGGTGTTCATCGGGTCCTGCATGACCAACATCGGGCATTTCCGCGCCGCCGGCAAACTGCTGGAACAGGTGAAACCCGGCGCACTGAAAACCCGCTTCTGGATCGTGCCGCCGACCCGCATGGACGAGCACACCCTGATGGAAGAGGGTTACTACAGCATCTTCGGCCGCGCCGGCGCGCGCACCGAGATGCCCGGCTGCTCCCTGTGCATGGGCAACCAGGCGAGGGTCGCCCCGGGGACCACGGTGTTATCGACCTCGACCCGAAACTTCCCCAATCGCCTGGGCGACGGGGCCAATGTCTATCTGACCTCGGCGGAACTGGCCGCCGTCGGCGGTATTCTCGGGCGCCTGCCGACACTGGAGGAATACCTCGAGTACGCCGCCGACATCGGCAGCAAGTCGAAGGAGATCTACCGCTACATGAATTTCGATCAGATCGCTTCCTTCCGTAAGGCGGCGGATGACGGCAAGCGCATTGCCGCCGAACTGATCATCGAGGTGACCTGAGCAGATCACGGGGCAACGGGCGGTTCCGGATAGGGACCGCCCTTTTTTTTGCCCGCGATTGTTACTGGAGACGCGGACGGTCGGCGCCGCGACTCAAGGTCGGGAACGCGCCAGATAGCGATCCAGATGATTGGCGAACTGGCGTTTTTCCGACTCCGACAGCGGTGGTGGGCCGCCGCTGTGAATGCCGCTCCCGCGCAGCTGATCCATGAGATCCCGCATCACCAGCCGCGCCTTCACATTGGCGCTGGTATAGAGCTCGCCACGGGGATTCAGCGCCGTGGCACCCTTCTCGATGACCTCGTAGGCCAGGGGAATATCGGCGGTTATCACCAGATCGGCGGCGACGACCCGTGCCACGATTTCGTTATCCGCGACATCGAATCCCTGCGCGACCGCCAGGGCCCGGATATTGGCCCGGGGTGGCGTCGGCAGTAGCCGATTGGCGACCAGTACCAGGGCCACACCGGTGCGTTCCGCGGCGCGGAAGAGAATGTCGCGGATGACCTTGGGGCAGGCATCGGCATCCACCCAGATGGTCATGCCAAGCCCGCGCACAGTCGAAGCAAGCAATTTCCGGGCATCATCGGGGGCAGCAGGAAGTACCTTCTCGCTGCTCTTTCTTTTTACACAACCATTCTTGCCCGCACGTTCTTGTTCCCGAGGCTCCGAACCCGGCATGCCCGGTAAGGAACCTCGCCAGCGTCCGCACGGCTCAGACCGTTGTCATGGCTGCACCAGAGCGCGGACGGCTCCGCTGCACATACCAGGTGCCACCCACCAGAACGCCGATCACCGCCAGATAAAACAACAATTGCATGCCGGCGGGCTCGGCGTCGTAACCCACCAGGGTCGCGAGCACCTGGCCCAGCACCGAATCGTTGGCAACCAGCCAGGACGTGTCCCAGAGATAGCTCAGCGCGGGCAGGTAATCCGCCTGGATCAGGAACTTGGCAGCCTGGCCAGCCATACCCGCCGCGAGCAGAATCAACAGCGCGGAAGACACGGCAAACAGATGACGCGAGGGAATCGTCAACAATCCGCTGTAGAGCGCAAGGCCGACCAGCGCGCCCAGCACGACTCCCGCGGCGGAACCGGCAAACATCGCACCCACCGTCGCACCGCCCGCCGCGATGCCATACAGGAACAGCACCACTTCCGAGCCTTCGCGCAGTACCGCAAGGCCCACCAGCGCGGCCAGGATACGGGGCGGCTTCTCGCCTGTGCGCACCGATTCGCCGGCGCGACCGGCATCGCGCGCCAGTGCCTCGCCATGGCGGGACATCCACAGGATGTGGGCGCCGAGCATGACCACCACGGTGAGCAGGATCGAGGCGTTGAACAGCTCCTGACCCATGCCCTCCGCCAGCTCGGCGATCCGCTCCGCACCCAGCGCCACCAGCACGGCGCCGACAATGCCGGCCCCGACCCCCAGGGTCACCATGACGCCGCGCCCCCGGACTCCCCGGGTCGCGGCACACACGATTCCGATCACCAGCGCCGCTTCCAGCACTTCGCGAAAAACGATAATCAGCGCACTCAGCACAGTCGTGTCACCGCAAGGTTATTCAACGATCACCGCACCCTGTGCGGTGGCTTCATGAAACTCGCCAAAAAACTTGTAGGTGCCGGGCTTGAGCGGGCCCACAAGGATCTTCGCGGTCTTGCCGCCGGCAATGACCTTCTCGCGATGCAGGTCGTGGCTTTCGAATTCTTCCGGGGTGGCATCGCGGTTCTCCACCACCAGCATCACCTTGGTGTTGGCGGGCACCTTCACCGTGGCGGGCTCGAAGCGGTGATCCTTGATGACCAGCGGGATTTCCGGCGTAGCGGCCCAGACTTCCGGCACCAACAGCAGTGAGAGCAGCAGCAATCCAAGGGGCTTAGGCATCATTGTTCTCCGGTCGCATTCGACGCAAACGATAATGATTATTATCCGTGAAGTAAACCCTGTCGCTGGATGCGCGGCTTACCGCCAGGCCAGGACCACCCCAACCACCTGCTCAGCGTACACCGACGCCGTTACAACTCCACCCGAATCCGGTCGCGCATCGCCACCACCTGCGCTTTCGCCTCTTCAATGGTCGCGCCGCGCGCCAGACAGACGCCCATGCGGCGCCGGCCATCCACCGCCGGCTTGCCGAACAGGCGCAACTGGGTATCGGGCGCACTGAGTGCCGCCTCCAGACCGGAAAACCGCACCTGCGTCGAAGTGCCCTCGACCAGCAGCGCGGCGGAAGCAGCCGGCCCGTGCTGGACGATATTGGGGATCGGCAGCCCCAGAATCGCCCGCACATGCAGCGCAAACTGGGACAGGTCCTGGGAGATCAGCGTCACCATCCCGGTATCGTGGGGGCGTGGCGATACCTCGCTGAAAATCACCGCGTCGCCGCGCACAAAGAACTCGACCCCGAACAGGCCCCAGCCGCCCAGGGCCTCGGTGACCCGCGCCGCCATGGCGCAGGCACTCGCCAGCGCCGGTTCGGACATCGGCTGCGGCTGCCAGGACTCGCGGTAATCGCCGTCCTCCTGGCGATGCCCGATGGGCGCGCAAAAACTGGTGCCGTCGCGATGCCGCACCGTGAGCAGGGTGATTTCGTAATCGAAGGCGACGAAGCCCTCGACGATCACGCGCCCGGCGCCCGCGCGTCCGCCGGCCTGGGCGTATTCCCAGGCAGCGGCGACATCTGCCGGCGCGCGCACCAGACTCTGCCCCTTGCCCGACGAGCTCATGACGGGTTTGACCACGCACGGCAGCCCGATGGCCGCCACCGCCGCATCGAACCCGGCGCGCGTATCGGCAAACCGGTAGGGCGAGGTCGGCAGACCCAGGGTTTCCGCCGCGAGCCGGCGGATGCCTTCGCGATTCATGGTCAGGTGAGCGGCGCGCGCGCTGGGCACCACGGTGTACCCCTCCTGCTCAAGTTCCAGCAGGGTGGCCGTGGCGATGGCCTCGATTTCGGGGACGATGTAATGGGGCTGCTCGCGTTCGATCACCGCACGCAGCGCGGCGCCATCGAGCATCGACAGCACATGGGAGCGATCCGCCACCTGCATGGCGGGCGCATTGGCGTAGCGGTCGAGGGCGATCACCTCGCAGCCCAGGCGTTGCAGCTCGATGGCGACTTCCTTGCCCAATTCACCCGCGCCGCACAGCAGCACGCGCGTCGCGGTAGCCGAGAAGGGGGTACCCAGGGTCGTCATGCGCGCCGCCGTGTGTGATCCGGAAGCCGACATTATAAGAGGCGAACCGCCGTGCGGACCCGCGCCTGCTGGTAAAATGCCCAACCGCATCCCGCGACCACGCCCATGAAACCCGAACTGCTCTCGCCCGCCGGCAGCTACAAAAGCATGCGTTACGCCTTCGCCTATGGCGCCGACGCCGTCTACGCCGGGCAACCGCGCTACAGCCTGCGCGTGCGCAACAACGAGTTCAACCACCTCGACATCATGGCGGAAGCGGTTGCCGAGGCCCATCGCGGCGGCAAGCAGTTCTATGTGGCGAGCAACATTTCGCCCCACAACGACAAGGTGCGCACCTACCTGCGGGACATGGAGCCGGTGATCGCCATGGGTCCGGACGCCCTCATCATGTCCGATCCGGGACTGATCATGCTGGTGCGCGAACGCTGGCCGGACATGCCGATCCACCTGTCCGTGCAGGCCAACGCGGTCAACTACGCCACGGTGCGTTTCTGGCATCAACAGGGTATCTCTCGGGTGATTTTGTCCCGCGAACTGTCGCTGGAAGAAATCGAGGATATCCGCGACCACTGCCCACAAATGGAACTCGAGGTCTTCGTGCACGGCGCGCTCTGCATCGCCTATTCCGGCCGCTGCCTGCTGTCGGGCTACATGAATCACCGCGACCCCAACCAGGGCGCCTGCACCAACGCCTGCCGCTGGAAATACCAGGCCCACGAGGCCACCCAGACCGAGACCGGCGACATCCTTCCGGTGCGGCCGGTCGGCGCCTGGAATCCCGCCGACGCGGCGCCCGAGGAGGAAGAAGCAAGCCCGCTGGTGCTGCTCCAGGAAGCCAGCCGTCCGGGCGAACTGATGCCCGCCTACGAAGACGAGCACGGCACCTACATCATGAACTCCAAGGATCTGCGCGCCGTGCAGCATGTCCCGCGCATGGTGGAGATGGGCATCAAATCCCTGAAAATCGAGGGCCGCACCAAATCCCACTACTATGTCGCGCGCACCGCCCAGACCTACCGCCGCGCCATCGACGAGGCGGTCAACGGCGTGCCCTTCGACATGGGGCTGATGCGCGAACTCGACCACCTCGCCAACCGGGGCTACACCGAAGGCTTCTACCGGCGTCACGTCCCCGAGGCGTATCAGAACTACGATCAGGGCAACTCCGGCAACACCCAGCAACAGTTCGTGGGCGACGTCGCCCAACTCGACGCCGACCGCGGCTGGATAACCATCGAGGTCAAGAACCGCTTCGAGACCGGCGACCTGCTGGAGCTGATCACGCCGGCGGGCAACCGCACCTTCACATTGAATCACCTCGAAAACCTGCGCGGGGAAACCATTGCCGCCGCGCCCGGCAGCGGCCATCGCGTGCGCTTCCCCCTGCCCGACGGCGGGTTCGGCGACGCCGGCGGCGAGTTCGCCCTGCTGATGCGTCATCTCCCGGGCGCACCGCTTACAGTTACCAGATAAGACGCAGGCCCCGCGCGGATGAGCAAGCTGCTGCTGATCCTGCTGGGGTTTGGCCTTTGGTACGGCTGGCGGCGCCGCAACCGGTTCCGCGCACTGACCCCGCAACAACGCCGCACCCTGCTCTGGCGCAGCTTCTTCATCGGCTTTTTTGCGCTGACGCTGGTACTTGCCCTCAGCGGCCGCGTCCACTGGCTGACCGCCGCGTTCGCCGCCCTGCCACTGCTGGCGCGGACACTGCTCATCACGGCGGCGCGGGCCTGGCCGCTGCTGCGGTTGTGGAGCCGGGCCGGCGGCCCGAGGGTCGCGCCGCGCTTTCGCACGCCGACCCTCGAGGTGCGTATCGATCTGGCGACCGGCGCCATCGACGGCACCGTGATCACGGGTCGGTTCGCGGGACAGGCGCTGCCCACGCTGACCCGCCAGCAACTGGAACAGTTGCGCGCCGAACTCGACCCGGCGGATCGCAAATCGCTGCTGCTGTTGAATGCCTATATCGCCCGCCGCTTCGGTGGTCCCGGAGCCGCCGGGGCGCCGCCGCCCACCGCCGACCGACCCGATACCGACGAAGCCCTACGCATCCTCGGCCTCGCTCCCGGCGCCAGCCGCGGCGAGATCATTCAGGCCCACAAGCGGCTGATGCAGAAACTGCATCCGGATCGCGGCGGCAACGATTACCTCGCCGCCAAGGTCAATGCCGCCCGGGACGAACTGCTGGGCTCGCGCTGAACCGCGCCCGTTGCGGGCGCGCCCGCATTTGCCCAGGGCAGGTTGATCGAACCGCCCTTATAATGCGCGGGCCAATCTCGTCCCGTCCCGGTGGCACAGCTGGATAGCGCGGCCCCCTCCTAAGGGGCAGGTCGGAGGTTCGAATCCTCTCCGGGACGCCAAATACCCCCCGACTTTCCCCCATACAGCCCGCCCCCGACACGGCCCGCGCGGCCACGGGAATCGGGACCGATCCCCGGCGGCGCGAGCGCGTATGCACGGGTTTTGCCGGTGGACAGCGCAGCCACCCGACCGGCGAATTGCCGCCGTCCCTGGCGATCAAGGCGCGTCGGTACCGGTCCCGGCTCGCTCCTTCTTGTTCACCTACTCCTTCTTCGTTTTCGCCTCGGGTGCGGCCAGCATGGCGTCGATGGCGCCGCTGAACACCGGGTAGGCCACCGCGCCGGGAATGCGCTGGGTGAGGATCACCTGACCGGGGTTTTCGGGATCGGCGCGGCCGAGGAAGAAATTGGGCGTGCCGCGCACCCCGAGTTTCTGCCCTTGGGCCTGATCCGCCGCGATGCGCTCGGCGTGTTGCTTGCCATCGAGACATTTGGCGAACTTGCCTTCCTTGAGCTTCAGTTCCGCGGCCCGCGCCTTGAGCTGCTCGGGGCCCATGTCGCCGCCCTTGGCGAACAGGGTATCGTGCATCTCCCAGTATTTGCCCTGGTCCTGCGCGCAGAGCGCGGCCTGGGAGGCGCCCTCGGCCTGGGGATGCAGGTTGGGGATGGGGAACTCCTTCATCACATACCTCAGCTTGCCGGTGTCCACATAGTTCTTGACCAGCTCGGGCAGCACCTGCTGGGCGTGACGGCGGCAGAAGGGACACTGGTAGTCGCTGAATTCCACCAGGAACAGCGGCGCCGCGGGGTCGCCGCGCACCGGCGACTCGCCGAGTTCCAGCGGCGTGGGTTCGAATTTGGGTTCCTCGCGCGCCTGGGCGCGGGCGCCCTCGATCAGCTTGCGAATCTGCGCGACATCGTCCCGGGTCTGTTCCTGGCCCTTGCGCAGGGCTTCCAGCTCGGTCCTGATCGCTGCCAGGTCGTCCGCGTCGGCGGCCTGCAGTGGCACCGGCGCCAGGCTCAGCATCAGCAGCGCGAACAGCGGGATGAAAATCCGGTCGGTCGTTATTCCTTTGGTCATGGCGCACCTGATCAAACTGTGGTTGTTCATGCAGTCTCTTCCATTGCAGGTAGAAAAAAAACCCGCCTCTCAGGGGAGAGGCGGGTTGAAGGCAGTGGCTGGCGGCGTGTCCACCGCCAGCCCGTTCAGGCAGGCATCAGTTCACGATGATGCTGTTGCCGTTGGCTTCCTGGCACTCGCTGGGGTCGGCCGGGCCGGGGGTCACGAAGGCCCCGAAGACATCCAGGGTGTCCTCCGAGTTGTTGAAGGCATCGAGTTGCTCGATGCAGAGGGAGGCGGCGATCAGCTTGCCGGCCTTGGCACCGGTGTCATCGCACAGAGCCTCGGCCTCACAGCGCGCGATCAGGGCGTCGATATCTACCCCGCCGACCGTGTCACAGGTACCTTCGTTGGTGGCGGATGCCGCGATATTGAGCTTGGCCGCGGTCAACTGCCGTACCAGTTGCAGGTAGTGCATGTTGGTACCGCCTTGCTTGGCATCCTGGCCGCTCATGCACATGGCCTCGGCCGAGGAATTGCTGGTACCGGCATCGGTGACTTCGATGGGCAGCCCGCAGACTTCGATGTCGAGGAACTCTTCCGTGACGTGGGGGTGGGTACCCCAGAAGCCCGGCGTGCGGGTGAGGCACAGATCGTTGCCGGTGCAGATCAGGGTCGCCGGATCGGAGTCGGTTACGTCTTCCTCCGGATCGTCGATCGGATTGGCGGTGACGCTGGCGGTGTTGGTGAAGGTACCGCCATGGTCGCAACGCTCTGCCACATCCAGATCCGCGAAGCCCGCAGTGCCGCTGCCGATGACGACAAAGGCGCCCGGCTCAAGCGTGCCGGGGATCGGGGTTGGCGGGATGCCGAGAGCCGCATCTGCCACCACGAGGTTCACCAGCGGGAAGTTGCCGATGTTGGTAACGGTGAAGCGGTACAGGGCACCCGAGGGGGCCTCGACCGTGGGCGTATCGGCATCCCCTGGCGCATTGGCATCGCCCCAGGTCGTACCGCCATCCACGCTGATCTCTTTCACGATCTGGATATCGGGCTCTCCCACGCAGCGGATATTGGCGGGATCGCTGTCCGTGACCTCCTCCCCGGTCTCGACCGATTCGCCGGTGGTGGACGCGGTATTGAGGTAATTGCCCCGCGCGTCACAGCGACCTTCGACAAACAGCGCCGCTATATCACCCTGCTCCAGTACCACAGCGGCACCCACGGCCAGATCGCCCACCGGATGATCGGTGATGCCCAGCGTGGCGTCGTTCACGACCACATTCTCCAGATCCACGGAGCCGGTGTTGGTGACCGTAATGCGGTAGTAGGCGTCATCGCCGTAGCCGCCTTCCGGAACATCCGCGTCGCCTGCGAGATTGGCGTCGCGCCAGTCGCTGCCGTCGAGGCTGACTTCCTTCAGGATGTCGATTTTGGGCACGCCGATGCACTGCACCCAGGCGTTGTTGGAGGCATCCTCATCCACCACCGGCGCACTGGCACGACAGATCCCGGTTGCACTGGAGGTGTTTTCGAGATTGCCGCTCGCCTCACAGCGTCCGAGGGCATTGAGCGCGGCGATCTCGCCGGAAGTGACGGTCTTCTCTTGACCCGCAGTGAGTGGGCCGACTTCTGCGTCCACGACACCCAGATCGAGGTCATTGACCAGCACGCTCGACATCGTCACGGAGCTGGTGTTTGTCACCACCAGACGGTAGAGGACATCGCCGGTATCGGTCGCCGCGATCGGATCGGCACCCGCGAATATCACCTGGAGGAGATCTTCCCCGTCGCCGTTCACCGCGTTATCGGCGGCGAGCCAAGCGTCGGCCCCCGGATCGTACACCTGCTTCTCAAGGGTGATGCCGCAGGTGGCCACAGTGGTCGCCCCGGAACCCTGGGCGCCACCGGGCAGTTCCGAACAGTCACCTTCCGCGTCGTTGGCAAAGGTGATGGAGTTCGGCGTCAGGTCGTTGGAGAGACTGGCGATCTGGATATCGAATTCGATGTAACAGGAGGGTTGCGCACCGCCCGGAAGATCCAGAATCACCGGATCGGACGGTGTAAAGGAGACCAGATTGGTGGTGGATGTATCCACTCCCCAGGTGACATCGGCGTCAGCCACATCCTGACAGGTGGTCGTGACATTGCCGACATAGGTCATCACCGTGCCGTCATCGACACAGGTGAAGAAATTGCCCGCGTTGGCGCAATCCAGCTTGTGCTCGAAGCTATGCACCTCCCAGGGCGAATCCACCGTAGTGTTGGTCATGGTGGCGCGGAGTCTGAGGGTATCCCCCACGAACCGCGGGGTGGCTGGCGTGGGTGCGACAAAAGCATTGGTCAGCGACCCGCCGCAGCTTTCTACCGGATCTTGTGCAGTGGCCACGCCCGGCCATGCGATGGCGCCCGCCAGGGCGAGACTCGCGATCAGTGTGCGGGGCGCGGCGAGCGGCCAGCCGCTGCGTGCGCCCCGATTTCGTTTTGGGTGTTTCATGATGCTGTACTCCCGTTGTGTTCGTTGCACCGGCGGCGGAAGGCCACCCGGCGTTCGACCTCTGGGGACCGGCGGTTGCCGGCCCGCCCCAACGGGAAATGACGGCGAAGGCGCCGCGCGCAGCCCCGTTCGGAGCAGAGCGCGCAGCGCGATCAGAAAACAGCGGGGGATCGAAACGGCGGAGGATTGCCTGTTGCTTGTTGCCTGCCACCGAGTCAGACCCCGACTGTCGATCCGTCGACAACCCGTCGGTGCTTTTCGGCAGCCCGGCTGTTCTGGCATTTACACGGCGCGACCAGAATCCGTGGCGTTGCGCGGTCCGCTTTCCCGATCCAGGGAGTTGTATTCGGCGGACCTTGCCCTTTCGAAGCAAAAGCAGAGTGCTCCCGTTCGACGGCAGACGTCAAGGCGGCGCTTCGACGCCGCTCCAGGGTGGCGAAAACTGTATAAACAGCTTTATTCAACCGATATAACTTAATGAAATACGAAAGTTTTCAGAATTTGCCAGCCCTTGACGTGTCCTGTCAAAACCCCCGAATTTGCGTCATGTGACAGCGATATTACCGACCAGCGGTCGATTTATCAGACTTAGCGGTTATTTCCATACATCCGCGCAGCATGCATCCCGCTGCGTCGGGGTTCTCGCGCCGAAACCATCCGCGACGATCGAAGAATCGTGCGCGCCATCGCAACTCGCGAAACGCCTGCGCCGCGGCGCACGCCAACTGCCTACCCGATCACGGTAACCGCGCGGCTCGCGGCCGATATTTGCCGGGCGCCGCGTTGCCGGCGACCAAGGACATCAACGCCGGGAGTACCCGGCTCATTGACAGGGTATCGCCATGCCGACATATGGTTCGCTTTGCATCCGCCCGGGCCGCCTGCTGCTGGGCGGTCTGATACTGATTTGCGCTGCCCTCACCGGCGGGCAAGGCTTCGCCGCGCCGCCCAGCGACCACGCGCCAGCCATTGCGGCGGCGGAACGCCTCACCCTCGACCTGGCCGCCGCCATCCGCGGCTATCATCAGGTGCCGGCCGCGGCCCGTGCCACGCGCCTGAAGGAACTGACCGCGCTCGCCCGCGAGCGCCAGGCGTTGCTGCTGGAACTCCTCGAATTCGACCCGGCCGAAGTGCGGCGGCTGGCGCTGCCGGAGGATCTGGCCACGAATCTGCCCGCGGCCCTGAACGATGTCATCGGGCAGCGGGTGCTGGTCGAAGGCGAACTGACGGCGCTGTTCGAGGATCACGACACGGGCAATAGCCGGCCCCGTTACTTTCTCGACACCCGCCTCGACACCCGCGCCCCCGGCGACCGTGCCGGCGAGCGCCTGGAGCTGCACTTGGCAACGCCGCGCACGGATCTGATGAGCGGCACGCTGGTGCGGGCGCGGGGTCTGCGCCTGGCGCACCCGACCGGGGCCGGCGCCGCCAGCCTGCTGCTCGACGCCGACGCACAGGGACTGGAAGTCCTGCACCTGGATGGCAGCGGCACATCGGCAACGGGCACCGGACCGACGATTCTGGCGGATACCCGAGGCGCACAGCGCGTCGCGGTATTGCTGATCAATTTCGCCAGCCAGCCCAGTGAGCAGCCCTGGTCCGCGGAGGAAACCCAACACCTGGTCTTCAACAGCGTCAGCGGCTTTTTTCGGGAGAACTCGCAGGGGCTCACCTGGCTGGAAGGCGACGTCTCGGGCTGGCTGACCATCGACTACGACCGCACCAACTGCGCGACCGCCAGCATCACCGGCGACTTCACCGCCAAGGCCGATCAGGCAGCCGCCGCCGCCGGCATCGATCTGTCCGGCTACCGGCGCATCGTTTACATGTTTCCCGTTATCACCAGTTGCACCTGGGCCGGCTTGGGTACCATCGGCGGCAAGCCGTCGCGCGCCTGGAGCAATGGCCGGCTGGATACGTTGGTGGTCGGGCACGAGCTCGGCCACAATTTCGGCCTCTACCACGCCCATGCGCTGGAATGCGGCACCGAGGTGATCGGCGAGGCCGGCGAGGGTTGCGCCAATATTCAGTACGGCGACCACTTCGACATCATGGGCAACAGCGGTGCCCGCCACTTCAACGCCTTCCACAAGAGCCGACTGGGCTGGCTTGATCAGCCGGATACCCCACAAGTGCAGGAGGTAACGGCCAGTGGCAGCTACCAGATCGCGCCCTATATAAGCGGCGACGGGGGCAGCCCGGTCGCACTGAAGGTTCTTCGTGACATCGATCCGGCGAGCGGCGCCACCCGCTGGTATTACCTGGAATTCCGGGAGCCGGTCGGCTACGACAGTCCCCTGGCCAGCAAGGCCAACGTGCACGATGGCGTGTTGTTCCGCTCCGCCGCGGATCACGACCCCGATAGCAGCTTTGCACTCGATCTCACCCCGGCCAGCCAGACCAGCAGCTATTACGACTGGGACGATCCGGCGCTCATCCCGAGCGCGAGCTACGCCGACGACGCCGCCGGCTTGCGCTTTGACACCCTGTTGACCACCGACGCCGGCGCCCTGATCGACATCAGCTTTGCCACTCCGGTCTGTGTCCGCGCCGCACCCGTGCTGACCCTGACGCCGGCGGAAGGCCAGTGGGCGACACCGGGCACTGCGGTCGATTACGGCCTGAGCATCAGCAACCACGACAGCGCGTCCTGCCCGCCGGCCACCCTTGCACTCGATGCCCAGATCCCGGCGGGATGGCCAGCACCGACACTGCCCGCAAGCCTGACCCTGGCGCCGGGCGCGACCGGCACTGCGACGCTGACGGTGACTTCGCCGCCGACGGCCACCGAGGGTATCTACGATATCGCGGTCAGCGTCCAGCACGCCGCCGACCCCAACCTGGCCGCCGCCGGCAGCGTCACCTATGTGGTGCAACCCGTGGTCGCCACCCCGGTGGCGGTGGACGACCGCGCCAGCACCCTGGAGAACACGCCGGTAGTCATTCCGGTACTGGCCAACGACTGGAGTCCGCTGGACATGCCGCTGACCCTGATCGCGGCCAGCCAGCCCACCAAGGGGCAGGTGCGGTTGAACCCCGATGGGACCCTGGAGTACACCCCCAACACGCGCTTCAAGGGTAGCGACAGCTTCAGCTACCAGATCAGCGATGGGGTCGCGAGCGCCAGCGCCACGGTCACGGTGCAGGTACTGCGGCGTAGCGGCGGACGCGGCAAGCCGGCGAAATAAGCCGGTCGCTGCCGTTCCGCGCAGCGCACCGCGGATGAACCTCGGGGGCGACGGCCAGGCCGTCGCCCCCAGGAAATCGCGGCGCGGAAGCATCCCGTCCGGCCGGATCGACAACCGCGGTCCGCCGCGTCTGCCCCACTGCCCCCACTGCCCCCACTGCCCCCACTACCCCCACCGCCACCACCACCCCCGCCCGCACCGGGGCTCGGCCGGCCCGTTCGCCCGACCCTTTGCCATTCGGTTTGCCCGCTCACTCATAGCGGCTATCATCGGCAGCCCATTTACCTAAATCCGCGCCGGGCGACGCCGGTTGCGGCAATCGATCCCCTGTTGATTCACGGAGTGACCACATGAGCAGCAATACCGCAGAAGACATCGTCATGCACGGCGCGATCCGCTTGGATTCGCCCCAGTTTGGCGTGATGGACCCGCTGTCGGAGGAGACCCATCCGCAGTCGTATTACGACGCCATCAAACAGCGCTTCGCCGAGGAGCGGGATCTGCGCATCAACTATCGGCCCGAGGGCAGCAAGCAGTACGACACGGAATTGCAGGGCGCGCTCGCCAAATACGACCAGGACCCCTACGCCGGTCCGGTCACCCCGCGCGCGCCGCTGACCGATACCGTGGAATGTCTGTTCATCGGCGGTGGCTTTTCGGCGCTGCTGACCTCGGCGCGGCTGCGCGAAATCGGCGTCGACAGTATCCGCATCGTCGAGCGCGGTGCCGATGTCGGCGGCACCTGGTACTGGAACCGCTACCCGGGCATCGCCTGCGACGTGCCCTCCTACGACTATCTGCCGCTGCTGGACGAAATGAACTACGTCCCGAAACACCGTTACGCGCGGGGTGACGAGATTTTTGCGCACTGCCGGGCGATCGCGAAAAAATACGATCTCTATGATCTGGCGGTGTTCCAGACCACGGTGATCGAGACCCGCTGGAACAAGACCGAGCAGCTCTGGCATATCAAGACCGACCGCGGCGACCACATGAAGGCGCGCTTCGTGATCTGTGCGAACGGCATCCTGTCCAAGCCCAAGCTCACCAAGATCAAGGGCATGGAAACCTTCAGGGGCCATTCGTTCCACACCTCGCGGTGGGATTACGCCTACACCGGCGACAACCTGGAGAAGCTGAAGGACAAGCGCGTCGGCATCATCGGCACCGGTGCCACCGCCGTGCAGGCGGTGCCCGGCCTGGGTGCCAACGCGAAGGAGCTGTATGTGTTCCAGCGCACGCCGTCATCCATCGACATCCGCGATGACTGGGAAACCGATCCCGAGTGGGCAAAGAAGCTGCCACCGGGCTGGCAGATGCAGCGCCGTGACCTGATGCTGAAACCCAAGCCGCTGAGCCCCGAGGCGCTCGCCAAGATCGCGGCGATGCCGCGCGAGGAAAAGCTGCGGCGCCAGGAGAATGCCAACATCGATTCGATGATGCGCATCCACAAACGCATCGAAGAGATTGTCGAGGACAAGGCCACCGCCGAGGCGCTGAAGCCGTGGTACATGATGATGTGCAAGCGGCCCTGCTTCCACGAGGACTATCTGCCCACCTTCAACCGGCCGAACGTGCATCTGGTCGATACCCACGGCAAGGGCATCACCGAAATCAATGAAAAAGGCCCGGTGTTCGACGGCGTGCAGTACGAGCTGGACCTGCTCATCTACGCGACCGGGTTCGAGATCCAGAAAACCGGCATCTACAACCAGATCATCGGCGAGAACGGCGTCGAGCTGAACGACAAGTATAAGGACGGCATCCGTACCTTGCTCGGCATTCACTCCAAGGGCTACCCCAACCTGTTCATCATGAACGGCTACCAGGCGTCCTTTCAGTTCAACCTGACCGACATGATGCAGAGTCAGGGGGGCCATATCGCCGCCTGCATCGATCACGTCCGCAAGAATGGTTATCAGGCGCTGGATGTGACCGAGGACGCTGAGGAATTCTGGGTGCAGGAAGTCATCAAGTTCCGCGGCAAGACCGATCGCAACAAGCAGTGCACGCCGGGGTACTACAACTTCGAGGGCGAGGACAACCGCCGCCAGGACGGCACCTACAACGGCGGCTTCGTGAAGTACATGGCGCACCTCGCCGACGTCGAGCGGGACATGGAAAAACATTTCACCTTTTCCAAAAAGTAATGGTAATAATCAGACGCGAGGGCCCCGGACAATGGTTCCAAAGGATGGACGGGGCTCTTTTTCAGAATAAAAACTCTCAATAAAAAGGGCGGCAAGCCCTTCAATCAGGAGCGCACCATGACTCAGCGAATGCTGGAAGGCTTCAAGGTGGTCGACTTCACCCATGTCATCGCCGGCCCGCACTGCACCAAACTGCTGGCCGAGCACGGCGCCGAGGTGATCAAGATCGAGCCGCTCGGCGGCGAACTGGCGCGCATGTTGCCCATGCATCGCGAAGGTCGCAGCGCCTATTTCATTCAGCACAATGTCGGTAAGAAACCCATGGCGATGGATCTCGCCACGCCGGAGGCCCAGGCCATCTGTCGGGAACTGATCAAGCAGGCCGATGTGGTGGTCGAGAACTTCTCGCCCGGTGTCATGAAGCAACACGGTCTCGATTGGGAAAGTCTGCGCAAGATCAATCCCAACCTGGTGATGTGCTCGATTTCCTGTTTCGGTCAAACCGGGCCGCTGTCCCACCTGCCCGGCTACGACTGGATCGCCCAGTCCTACTCCGGGATCATCGATCTGCTCGGCGAACCCGGACGCACGCCGATCTTCGGCGATTTCGCCTTCGGCGACGTATCCACCGGCGCCCATGCCTACGGCGCCATCGTCACGGCGCTGCTGCACCGGATGCGCGGCGGCAAGGGCCAGCACATCGATCTCGCGCTGATGGAAGTACTGTTCAGCTACCACGAACTCGCCGTCCAGATGTACGACACCACGGCTGGCCAGTGGGTCGCCCAGCGCTCCGGCGCGCGGCACGGCATGCTCTCCCCGGTCGGCATCTACAAGTGCAAGGATCGCTACCTGTTCCTGCTGGGCGTCAATCATCAATGGCGCGGCCTGGCGACCGCCATGGGACGCGAGGACATGCTCAACGATCCGCGCTTCAGCGACCTGAAAACCATGGGGCAGTACAAGGACGAACTCGACGCCGCCATCGAAGCCTGGCTGGATACGCTGCCAAGCGTCGACGAAGCCGTGGCCCTGTTGCAGAAACACCGGGTGCCCTGTGCGCCGATCCTCAGCATCCCGGAAGTGATGGCGCTGCCGCACAGCAAGGAACGCGGCCTGATGCGGACCATTCCCGATGCGATATTCGGTGACATTCATGTCCCCCGCACGCCGCTGCGATTTTCCGAATTCCCCGAGACTCCGGATTTCCGCGCCGGCACCCTGGGGCAGTACAACCACGAGATCCTGCGCGAACGGCTGGGCTATACCGAGGCGCAAATCGCCGATCTGGAAGCCCGCAATATCATCGCGTCGAAAAATATCTAGCGCGAACACCGACTCTGCCAGGAGACTGCCATGAGCACCGGGATCGAGATTCAGGGCACTTGCGCGCCCGGATTTGCCAAAGTGCAGGATGCCTTTGCCGCCAACTTCACCGATGGCAAGGAGGTGGGCGCTTCGTTTGCGCTGGCGTTGGAGGGTGAGATCGTTGTTGACCTCTGGGGGGGCTTTGCCGACGGCGCCCGCACCCAGCCCTGGCAAGCCGACACCCTCATCAATACCTATTCGACCACCAAGGGCATGGCCGCCAGCGTGGTCGGGGTGCTCGCGGACGAAGGCCTGATCGACTACAACGCCCGGGTCGCGGACTACTGGCCCGAGTTCGCCGCCGCCGGGAAAAAGAATGTAACGGTCGCGCAACTGCTGTCGCACCAGGCCGGTATCTGCGGTCCGCGCGAGCGGGTGGAAATGGCCGACCTCTACGATTGGGACAAACTCTGCGCGGTGCTGGCGGCACAGTGGCCGTTCTTCGAGCCCGGCACCGCCAATGGCTACCACGCCGTGGTGTTCGGCCATCTCGCCGGCGAAGTCGCGCGGCGCGTCACCGGCCGCACGAAAAGTCTGGGCCAACTGTTTGCCGAGAAGGTTGCAGGCCCCATCGGTGCCGGCACCGATTACTACATCGGCTTGCCCGCCAGCGAAGATCATCGGGTCGCCGAAATGCTGCCGGTGATCGGCTCCGAACAACTGGGCACCGGTCTCGGCGGCAAGAAGCGCATGAGCGACGCCCTCTACTGCGCCATGGCGCATCCGCCCCTGACGGCGCACATTGCCAATGACCGCGCCTGGCGCGCGGCGGAAGTACCCGGCGCCAACGGCCAGGGCAACGGCCGCGGCATTGCCAAGGTCTATGGCGCGCTGGCCAACGGCGGCGCGCTGGGCGGCAAGCGCATCATCAGCGCCAAGGGCATCACCGCGATGACCCGCGAGGAATGCTTCCGCAAGGACGAAGTCATCGGGGTGCGGATGCGCTGGAGCCGCGGCTTCATTCTGAACAAGGCCGAACTCTATGGACCCAATCCCGACGCCTTCGGCCACAGCGGCTGGGGTGGCTCCTTCGGTTTTGCCGATACCAAAGCGCGACTCGGCATGGGTTATGCCATGAACCAGATGGACACCAATATCTTTGGCGATCCGCGCGGCGTCCGCCTGATCGAGGCTGCCTACGCTCGCCTGTCGAGCGGCTAGCAATGGCGGTCTTACGGCTGGTGGACCGGTTCAGGCATCACTTGGCCCGGTAATACCGGGCATCAGGAGATAACCGTCATGAGCACAATAAAATTCGGTTTGTTTCTCCCCACGGGCAATTTTGCCGACGCCAAGGCCGCCGCCCTGCAGGCCGAGCGCGACGGTTTTTACTCCGTCTCCACCAACGATCATTTTTTCTCGCCGCTGGGCGCCCACGACACCCCGCAACTGGAATGCTTCACCAGCCTCACCGCCATCGCGGCCCTGACCAACACCATTCGACTGGCACCCTCGGTGGTAGCGGCGTCGTTTCGCAGTCCGGCGTTGCTGGCCAAGATCAGCTCCACCCTGGATCAGGTCAGTAACGGGCGCTTCATCCTCGGCCTGGGCGCCGGCTGGTTCGGCACGGAGTATCGTGCGCACGGCTATCCTTTTCCCTCGACCGCGGAGCGGCTCGCCCAGCTCGAAGAGACCGTGCGGATTTTGAAAGCCATGTGGTGCGACGATGAGCCAACCTTTTCCGGCAAATATTTCTCGATCGACAAGGCCTATAACAACCCGCGTCCGGTGCAGCGGCCCCATCCGCCGCTGATGCTGGGCGGCTCCGGTACCGGTCTGCTGAAAATCGCCGCCACCCACGCCGACATCCTCAACATGATTCCGCCGACGTCCAACGGCAAGGATTTCGTCAACGACCCGGCGGCGACCGTCAAGTACGACATGGGCGTGCTCAAACGCAAGATCGCCGAACTGCATCAGTACGCCGAAGCCGCCGGGCGCGACCCCAGGGACATCGAGCTCAGTGGCTTCGCGCTGGTCGGCTTGTCGCGGGATGCAGGGGATAAAGCCCTGCGCGGCATCGCTGCCCAACTCGGCTTTTCCGACTACGCAACGGCGCAGCGCGCGCCGGTGGCCCTGCTCGGCACTCCGAATGAAGTGGTGGACGAGCTGCGCATGCGCATCGAGCAAACCGGCATGACCCATCACATCCTGCTGCCCATGTCCGCTGAGTCATACGCCCTCTTTGTCAGTGAAATCATGCCGGCATTCCTGTGATGATCGGTGGCGCCACGCAATCATAACGACCAACCGGAGGCTGGCGATGGAGCTCAACGAGGTAATGCGTACCACCTTCGCCGCGCGGGAATACACCGGCGAACCCCTGCCCGATAAAGTCCTCTATCAGATTCTCGACAACGCCCGCTTTGCCCCCAGCGGCGGCAACCGTCAGGGCAACCGGGTGATCATCGTCAAAAACCAGGAAACCCGCGCAGCTCTGGCCAGGCTTGCGGAGCCTGCCGCCAGGCAATATCTGGCACAAATCAAGGCCGGCGAGAATCCGTGGAACACCCTGGTTCCGAGCAAGGTCAGCGCACAACAGATCGCCGCTACGCCGGTGCCCGCCATGCTGGTGGAACCCTACCTGAAGGCGGCCGTGGTGCTGGTGTTCGTGGTGGATCTCCATGCCATCGCTTCCATGGACCAGCATCTGGATCGCATCGGCATCATCAGTGGCGCGTCGGTCTATCCCTTTGTCTGGAATGTGTTGCTCGGTGCCCGCAACGCCGGTTTCGGTGGCACCATCACCACCCTCCCTGCCGCACAGGAGCCGGAAATTCAGAAATTGCTGAACATCCCCAGGCATTACGCCGTGTGTGCCGTGGTCCCCATCGGCAAACCGGTGCAGCAGTTGACCCGCTTGAAACGTCGCGCGGTGGAGGATATTGCGACCCTGGAACATTTTGATGGCCCGGCATTTACCGGATAGACCTTGGGCGGCCGTGTTGGCGGCGATGTTGGCGGCGGTGGTTCGGCCACTCCCCGCGCGCTAACATGGCTCGCAGCCACCATAACAAGCCAACCGTAAAACGGGGCGCCGCTTATGAATAACGAACTGGATGCCACCACGGCCCGGCATCTGCGCGGCAAATACGCCATCGTCGGCGTCGGCGAAACCGAATACATGCGCGGCTCGGGCTGTACCACCCGCACCCTGGGCACCCGCGCGGTGCGCGCCGCGATCGTCGATGCGGGGCTCAAACCCGGCGACGTCGATGGCATGCTCTCCTACTCCAACAATGATTCGACGCCGGCGACAGTGATTGCCGGCGATCTGGGCATCCGGCTGAATTTCTATATGGACGTGTACGGCGGCGGTTCCAGCACCGAGGCGCTGGTGGGCATCGCCATCGGCGTCATCGAAGCCGGCCTGTGCAAGACCGTCGCCATCTTCCGCGCCATGAACGGCTATTCACAGGTCCGCATCGGCGGCACCGGTGGCGCCGGCGAGCGCGCGCCCCTGAGCAGCGCGGGACTCTTTGGCCGCGCCTACGGCCTGATGAGCGCCGGGCAGATGTTCAGCCAGTCGTTCATGCGCCATATGTATGACTACGGCACCACGCCCGAACAGGTGGCCATGGTCAAGGTGATTCACAGTGAGCACGCGTCCAACAACCCCAAGGCCTATTACAAACAGCGGGTGACGGTGGCGGACGTGCTCAACAGCCGCATGATCGTGAAGCCGCTGCATCTGCTGGACTGCTGCGTGGAAACCGACAACGGCACCTGCATCATCGTCACCGGCATCGACCGCGCGCGCGACTGCCGCGCGCGGCCCGCCGTGATTCAGTCGGTGGTGGGGCGCTGCAGCAAACCGCGCACCGACATGCACTACCAGCACGGGCCGATTTCCACCACCGCCGGTTTCTATGGCAAGGACATTCTGTGGCCGAATGCGGGGGTCGGGCCGGAGGACATCGACATCACCGGTTCCTACGATGCCTTTACCTTCACCACCATGCTGCAACTGGAAGATTACGGCTTCTGCAAAAAGGGCGAAGGCGGCGACTACGTCAGCAACGGCACCATGCGCCTGGGCGGCAGGCGTCCCAACAATACCAGCGGCGGGCACTTGTGCGAGGGCTATACCCACGGCCTCAACATGGTCATCGAAAACGTGCGGCAGCTGCGCGGCGAAATCGACGACAGCTGTCCACTCGGCTCCGACGGCAAACGCCAGCACAGCCATGACTATCGCGAAGGCGGCTGCCGTCAGGTCAAGGATCCGGAACTGACCGCGAACCTCGGCTGGGCCGGGCCGCAGACGGGCTCGGCCATGGTGATGGCACGCGGCTAGAACCTGCGCATCGGCGCACCACAACGCAGAGGACCATGGCCATGACGACCGAAGGCACCTATCTCGGCATGCCGATCCGCATCAGCGATCTCGACCGGGAGAATCAGGATTTTTTCCGCTTCTGCGCGACCCACCAGCTTCACCTGCAGAAGTGTGATGACTGCCATCTGCTGCGCTACCCACCGACCACGGCGTGCCCCTGGTGTGCGAGCCCGGACGCGAGCTGGGCACCGGTCGAAGGCAGGGGCACGCTGCACTCCTACGGCGAAGTGCACCACGCCATTCAGTCGGCCTTTCGCAGTCACACCCCCTACATGCTGGTACTGGTGGAGCTGGATACGCAGAGCGGCCAGCCGACCGCGCACGAGGCGCTGCGCATCACGGGCAATCTGGCCGCCGCCGACGGCGAGCTGGCGCCACCCGATCTGGTGGCGCGCGTCGGCATCGGCAGTCGGTTGCGCATCCTGTTCAAGGATGCCGGCAATGACATCGCCATACCGCTGTGGACCCTGGACGAAAGCGCGCAACAACCGGCAAGTCCCTGGCGTTATCCCGATCCCTGAAACAATCTTGAGAGCACATCGAATCCACGCCTTCCATAACCATAATCAAGCGAGGATGTCCCCATGGAACCACTGCAAGGTATTCGTATCGTCGAACTGACCACCAATGTGGCCGCGCCCATGGGGACACTCATGCTGGCGGATCAGGGTGCGGACGTGATCCGCATCGAGCAGGTTGACGCGGGCGATCCGTCCCGCGCGGTGGGCGCGGTGCGCAATGGCGTGACCAGCTATTACCTGAGCCTCAATCGCAACAAACGCGCAATCTCGATTGACCTGAAAGATTCCCGCAGCCGGCCGCTGATGGAAGATTTATTGCGCAGCGCCGATGTCTTCGTGCACAACACGCGACCCGGCGTGGTGGAGCGTCTCAACTACGGTTACGACGCGGTCCATGCACTGAATCCGGATTTGATCTATGTCTCGCTGTCCGGCTTTGGCCCCGACGGGCCCGGCGCCGAGAACCGCGTCTACGATCTGGTGATCCAGGCGGTGTCCGGCATGGTGCGGGTACAGACCGGGAGCAATGGCCCGGAGTTCGTCAGGAACATCGTCTGCGACAAGGTGGCCGCGGTGACCGCCGCACAGGCGATCTCTTCGGCGCTGCTCGCCCGCGAACGCGGCCGGGTGGGCGGGCATCATGTCGAGCTCACGATGCTGGAAGCCAATCTCGGATTTCTGTGGCACGACGGCTTCTGGAATCACAGTTTCGTCGGCGAGTTCGAGAAAAAGCCGCTGATTTCCGAATTCATCAGCACCATGCCGACTGCCGACGGCCATGTCGCGATGTTCACCGTGGGCGATCACGAGTTCGCGGGCGCCTGCGCTGTGCTCGATTGCCGCGAGCTGATCGACGATCCGCGCTTCAGGACCGTCACCGACCGCTTCGCCAATGCCCACGCCATGATGGCGGAGTTCAAGCACCGCACGGTCGATTTCGCCACTGGGGATCTGGTCGCGCGCATGGAAAAGGCCCAGGTGCCCTGTGCGAAAGTCAACGATTTCGAGGACGTGATCGCCGATCCGCGCGTCGTCCACCGCGGCTCCATCATCGAATACGACCACCCGGTCGGCGGCCGGGTCCGTCAGCCCCGGCCAGCCGCAATCTTCGACCGCGAGCCCTGTGGTGTACGCCTGCCCGCGCCCGCGCTGGGGGAGCACACCGACGAGGTATTTTCAGGGCTTGGCTACGGCAAGGCCGAATTGGCCGAACTGCGCAGCGCCGGCGTGCTCGGGTAACCGGGACCCGAACTGCCGGCCGGGACGATCGGGGGCGACTCTCGTCGGCGCGTGTCGTTCACGGGGATCCGCACCCTTCGCCGGGAGTGCGGTTCTCGCACGGGTGGGGCCGCACCCGGTATTGGTTTACCATGAGCCCCTTACCACCACAAAGGAAGCCGGAAATGAATCGATCCCTGACCTCGCTGGCCGTTGCCGCTGGCATCCTGTTGGCAGCCTGTGGCCCCAAGCCGGCGGAGAAGCAGGACGCCAGCGCGCTCGCGACCGACGAGCAAAAAATCAGTTACATCATGGGCGTCAACGTTGGCTCCCAGATGAAAGCCGATGACTTCAAGCTGGACACTTCCGCATTCATTGGTGGTGTTGAAGACATCATGGCGGGGAAAAAACCCAGGCTCAGCGATGAAGAAGCGATGACCATCGTGAAAAGCTACCAGGAAAAGCAGCAGGCGCAAAAGGAAGCGGCGCACAAGCTGGCAGCTGAAAAAAACCTGAAGGAAGGCCAGCAATATCTGGCAGAAAACGCCAAGAAGGAAGGCGTCAAGGTACTGGCGAGCGGAATGCAGTACCGGGTTGTCACCGCCGGCACCGGCGCCACCCCGAAGGCCGACGATACCGTCGAAGTGCATTACAAGGGCACCCTGCTCGACGGTACCGAGTTCGACAGCTCCTACTCGCGGAACCAGACCGAGACCTTCGGTGTCAGCCAGGTCATCCCGGGCTGGGTTGAAGCGCTGCAGTTGATGAAAGAAGGCGACAAATGGGCGCTCGCGATTCCGCCCGATCTCGCCTATGGCCCGGGCGGTTCGGGTGCCGCCATCGGCCCCAATCAGGTGCTGCTGTTTGATGTGGAATTGATCAAGGTGATCAATAAGGACGCGGCTGAACAGTCCGCCGCTGAACCCTCCGCTGCAGAACAGCCCGCTGCGGAGCCGGCTTCCGCCGAGTGATTGGCGACCGTTACGCGAAGGGGCCTCAGGGCCCCTTTTTTATGGTGCCTCTGGTCAGCGCGATCGGTGCGGTGGCGCGTCGGCAGCGGTCAGCCCGGTCTCCCGCGTTGCTCGTGGGCGAGCAGCCAGCGCTTGCGGTCGAGTCCGCCGCCGTAGCCCGTAAGGGAACCGTCACGGCCGATGATACGGTGGCAGGGCACCACGATGGCGATGGGATTGCGGCCGTTCGCGAGGCCGACCGCCCGCGCGCCCCGGGGATTGCCGACGCGGGCGGCGATCTCCCCGTAGCTCAGCGTGGCGCCATAGGGCACGGCGAGCAGCGCCTGCCATACCGACTTCTGAAATACCGTGCCGGCCGGATTCAGCGGCAGCTCGAAGTTCGCGAGCCGACCGGCGAAATAGGCGCGCAACTGCCTCAGGGCTTCGCGGATCAGGGGATTCGGGTTGGCCGCCCCATCGACGGCGGGCATTTCGCCGGGGAAGGCAATTGCGGTAATCCCGGCGGCGTCGGCGCCGACGGTCAACGTACCGACGGGACTCGGCAGTCTGTCAAAATACATCATCCGGTGTCCCTCGCGTGCAGCGATGACGGCAGGTGCCCTGCGGCGCCGGGGTCAGTTGACGAACTGGACCGTGTCGCCCACTGCGATGTCGCCGCCCTGCACCACCTCGCAGCAGGCACCGCCGCGCCAATCGGGCATCAGCGCGCGCTTGAGCCCCTTGTATTGCTCATCCATGCGGGAGCAGGGATCGGTTTCGATGGTGATGCGCAACAACGCCGTGCCCACGCGCAGGGTACGACCGACACATTCCGGACCGATCGACAGACCGTTCACCAGCAGGTTGGCGCGCCTTGTGGTCCAGGGCAATTCCGTACCCAGATCGTCACAGGCAGCGCGCCATTTTTCGGCGCACAGCACCGTCACCTGGCGCGGTCCGGGCTTCCTGCCGCGAAAGTCCGTGGCCACCCCTGCCGCCAGACTGATCCGGGCGGCGTCGATTTCGCGCATCGGTTGGCGCGAACCGTCGCGATAGGCGATTCCGAGTAGTTTTCCCATGCCGTTTCTCCCGCAATGCGCGCACTCCATGGGATGATAACCGCACCGGCCCAAACTGCCACTGTCAGCGGCGTGCGATTGTGCTCCAGGGAACCCGTTGCTAGCATCCGGCTGCCGCTTTTACCCCTGACCGAGCTCACCCCATGACCATGACCCTGTTCGGCGCTCCGCTGTCACCCTTTGTGCGCAAGGTTGAATTGGTGATGACCATCAAAGGCATCCGTTGCGAGCGCAACCCGGTGTCCCCGTTCGCGCTGCCGGAAGGCTACGAACAGATCAATCCGCTCAAGCGGATTCCGGCGCTGGAAGTGGATGGCCAGTACCTGGCCGACTCCGCCGTGATTTGCCGTTTTCTCGAGGATCTGTATCCGGAACCGCCGCTGATTCCCACCGATCCCTGGCTCAAGGCGCGCACGAGCTGGATCGAGAAATTCGCCGACTACGAGCTCGCCCCAGTGACCAGCGCCACCGCGTTTCGCAACCGCGTGGTGCTGAAATCCATGGGTGCGCCCTATGACGAGGCGGCGATCGCGGCGCTGCTGGCAGAAAAGACGCCACCGCTGTATCACTATCTGGACGAGCAGATCGGTGACAGGATGTATCTGGTCGGCGACCGCCTGACACTCGCGGATATCGCGGTGGTATCCCAGTTCATGAACGCATCCTTCGGCGACGAATCCCCCGACCCCGTCTGCTGGCCTCGGCTCGCCGGTTATCTCGCCCGGCAGTTTGCCGCGGAGCCGTTCGCCGGCGTCCTGGAAGCCCATGGCAAGCTCGTTGCGAAAATGCTGGCGCGGGGAGTGCGCTGAAGAAACCCTGATCCATTCCTTCGACTTGTCGGGCTCGGGACCGACGGGCTCGGGACGAACACTGACTTGCTGATTCCGTTTGTGGCGCGCCGGTCGAACCATGCGCGGAATCTGATCATTCAGGGCAGCCCCGAGCCAGGGCGTGACGGTGGCCCGCTTCGGGGCGCGGAGGCAGCGCGCCGTTGTTAGGGTTGCGGCTACGTCCGCGCGAACGGCGTGACTCCCATAGTCGGTACGCCTCCCCGTCGTGACACCGGTCCGTGTCGCTGGCGCGGCAGCCTATGGGGGGTATACTCGGGTCGCGGGGTGACGAATCGGCTCACTCCGTTCGATACCCAGGAGTAGCGTCGATGTCACCGCTGGAAGTTTTCCTGCATGCGCCCCGGGTGGCCTATTTCTCGATGGAGATCGCCCTCGAGAGCGCCATTCCGACCTACGCTGGCGGCCTCGGCGTGCTGGCCGGCGACACGGTGCGCGCCGCCGCCGACCTGGAACTGCCGCTGGTGGCGGTCAGCCTGGTGTTTCGCGGCGGCCATTTTCGCCAGGGCATCGACGCCGCCGGGCGACAGGTGGAGGAGCCTTCCCCCTGGCAGCCGGAAGGTCACGCCACGCGCCTGGCGGCCAAGGTGGCGATCATCCTCGAGAATCGCGAGGTGTGGATCGGGGGCTGGCTGTACGTGCTGCGCGGCCACATGGGCGGCAGCCAGCCGGTGCTGCTGCTCGATACCGATCTGGACGAAAACCATCCCGACGACCGCCTGATCACCCACGATCTTTACGGCGATGGTGCACCTTACCGGCTCAAGCAGGAGGCCGTACTGGGCATCGGCGGCGTGCGCCTGCTGCAGGCGCTCGGCTTCCGGATACGTCAGTACCATATGAACGAGGGCCATTCGGCGCTGCTGGCGCTGGAGTTGCTGCACCGCCATGCCCACCGACCGGAGGAGTTGCGCCCGGGGGAATCGCCCTACGATGTGCCGCAGGTGCGTGGGCTGTGTTGTTTTACCACCCATACTCCGGTCGAGGCGGGCCACGACCGTTTCGACTACAACCTGGTGCAGCGGGTACTGGACGATTTCATTCCGTTGGCGGTGCTGAAGCAACTCGGCGGCGAGGATTGCCTGAACATGACCCGCCTGGCACTGAACCTCAGCGAGTACGTCAACGGCGTGGCACAGCGCCATGCCGAGGTATCGCGGCGCATGTTTCCCGGCTACCGGGTGCATGCGGTGACCAACGGCGTGCATCCGCACACCTGGACCGCGCCCAGTTTGCGCGCGCTCTACGACCGCTATCTGCCCGGCTGGTGCCACGAGCCGGAACTGCTGGTGCGGGCCGACTGCTGCATTCCACCCGCTGCCCTGCTCGAGGCCCACGCGACCGCCAAGGCGGCGCTGATTGCGCGGGTGGCCGAACGCACGGGGGTAACGCTGCATCCCAAGGTGCCGATCCTGGGTTTCGCCCGCCGCATGACCGCCTACAAGCGGCCGGACCTGCTGTTCACGGATCTGGACCGCCTCCGGGCCATCGCCGGCGAACGCAGCTTTCAGGTGGTACTGGCCGGCAAGGCCCACCCCCATGACGCGGGCGGCAAGCGGATCATCGAACTGTTGCACCGGCACATCCGCGATCTCGCCGGCACCATACCCATCGTCTACCTGCCGGATTACGATCTGGATACCGCGCTGCTGCTGGTGTCGGGCAGCGATCTGTGGCTCAACACGCCGCTGCCGCCATTCGAAGCCTCAGGTACCAGCGGCATGAAGGCGGCCTTCAACGGCGTGCCCTCGCTGTCCGTGCTGGACGGCTGGTGGGTCGAGGGCTGCATCGAGGGTGTCACCGGCTGGGCCGTCGGCGACGGCTCTGAGGCCGGCCACGAGACCGATGCACGGGCCCTCTACGACAAGCTGGAGCAAGTGGTGCTGCCGCTCTACTACGGTTACGAGACCAGCCCGGGGGGCTGGGTGCGGGTGATGCAGGGAGCCATCGCCAAGAATGCCTCCTTCTTCAACAGCCACCGCATGATGCGACGCTACGCGACCGAGGCCTATCTGATATGAAACCCGGGCCGGTCGGCGAAGAAATTGCAACGGCCGGCATTGACCGCCGTCAACCCGGCCAGCAAGACGCTCGCGTACACAGGGGAGCGGAGTACTGTAAGCGCTCCCCGGTGCAGGAAAAAAGGGAGGGCGGGTAGATAAGCCGCGCATCCGGTAGTGGCGCAGATTCGTCGGGGCAGGTGCCGGATCCTGCTTCGCGACAACCATGGGGCCAAGGGTCCCGCACGGAGTAGTGTTATGAAAGCACGATATCGAGCATGGGTGGTAATGGGTTCCCTGGCGCTGTCTGGTCCTGTCCTGGCCCAGGGCGGCATGGGGATGGGCATGATGGGAAGTGGCGATGCCAAGGTCAGCAAGGAGGACTATTTGAAACAGGCCGAAGCACGTTTTGCGCATATGGATGCCAATAAGGACGGGGTCATCGACGCCAGCGACCGCCAGAAAATGGCAGAGCACATGCAGGGCTGTATGAACATGATGAGCAGCATGGGCATGATGGGCGGCGGCATGGGCATGATGGGAGGTGGCGGCATGGGCATGATGGGCGGCGGCATGGGTGCCGGTGCCGACACCAAGGAACACGAGTCGCACCATCCGCAGCAATGAGGATCCGGAGACCGCACCCCAGGGTGCGGTCTCCGCGACGACCCTCAATGGTGGTGACTTTCTGAATTCTGAAGCGGCCAACAGCGACAACCAAGGAGACCGACATGGCAACCGACCCCGTATGCGGCATGCAGGTGGCGGAGGACCGGGCGGGAGCCAGGGTGCAGCACGCCGGCACGACGTATTACTTCTGTTCCACCCATTGCCATGACCGTTTTGTGGCTGAGCCGGCCACGTTTATCGAGCCACAGGCAAAAGCTGCGTGCCACGGTCACGAGCACGCACAGCCAGCCCAGGCCGCGCCCGTGAATCCGGCCCCTGTGGGCACCATCTACACCTGCCCCATGCACCCCGAGGTACGCCAGGATCATCCCGGCGCCTGCCCGATCTGCGGCATGGCGCTTGAGCCCCTCACAGTCACTGCCGAAGCGGAACAGAACCCGGAACTGAACGACATGACCCGGCGCTTCTGGGTCTGTCTTGTGCTGACGGTTCCCGCGGTCTTTCTGGCAATGGGCGGGCTCATTCCCGGCGTTTCGATGGAGGCACTGGTGCCCCACGGCGCGGGTATGTGGTTGGAGCTGGCGCTGGCGACGCCGGTGGTGCTGTGGGGCGGTTGGCCGTTTTTCGTGCGCGGCTGGCGCTCGCTGGTCACCTGGAAGCTCAACATGTTCACGCTGATTGGGTTGGGGGTCGGCGTGGCCTACCTCTACAGCCTCGTCGCCACGCTGCTCCCGGGCATTTTTCCGGTCTCATTCCGCAGCGCGACCGGGCAGGTCGCGGTGTACTTCGAAGCCGCGGCGGTGATCGTCACTTTGGTGCTGCTCGGGCAGGTCATGGAGCTGCGCGCGCGCAGCTCGACCAACGCCGCCATCAAGGCGTTGCTGGGCCTGGCACCAAAGACGGCGCGCCGGGTCAGCGCCGATGGCGGCGAGGCGGACGTGCCGCTGGAGCAGGTGCAGATCGGCGATCGCCTGCGGGTGCGGCCGGGCGAGAAGGTGCCGGTGGACGGCGTGGTGGTCGAGGGGCGCAGCGCGGTGGACGAGTCCATGATCACCGGCGAGCCGATCCCGGTGGAGAAGGGGACGGGCGACAAGGTCATTGGCGCCACGGTGAATGGCACCGGCTCGCTGGTGATCGAGGCGCAGCGCGTCGGCAGCGACACGTTGCTTGCGCAGATCGTGCAGATGGTGGCCGAGGCCAGCCGCAGCCGCGCGCCGATCCAGAACCTGGTGGACGTGGTCGCCGGCTATTTTGTGCCGGTCGTGGTGGGAGCTGCCGTCATCACGTTCGTGGTGTGGAGCCAGTGGGGGCCGCAGCCGGCCATGGCCTACGCGCTGATCAATGCGGTGGCGGTGCTGATCATCGCCTGCCCCTGTGCCCTCGGCCTCGCGACGCCGATGTCGATCATGGTCGCCAGCGGCAAGGGGGCGTCCATGGGCGTGCTGTTCAAGAGCGCCGAGGCCATCCAGACACTGCGGCAGGTTGACACGCTGATCGTCGACAAGACCGGCACCCTCACCGAAGGGCGGCCGCGCTTGCAGGATGTGGTGGCGGAGGCAGGCTTTGACGAAGATCAGGTGCTGCGTCTGGCGGCCACCCTGGAGCGCGGCAGCGAGCATCCGCTGGCGGCGGCGATTGTCCAGGGCGCCGAGGCGCGGGGCGTGAAACTCGCGCAGTACACCGACTTCGAGTCAGTCACCGGCAAGGGTGTGCAGGGGCGCATCGGCGAGCAGGCGGTTGCACTCGGCAACCGGGCGTTGATGGATGCTCTCGGCGTCAGCGTCGAGACTCTGGCCGAGCGCGCCGAGGCCCTGCGCGCCGAAGGCAAGACGGCGATGTTCATCGCGGTGGACGGCAAGCCGGCCGGGCTGGTCGCGGTCGCCGACCCCATCAAGGAAACCACGCTGGAGGCGATCCGCGCCCTGCACGCGGAGGGCATTCGCATCGTCATGCTCACCGGCGACAGTCTCACCACGGCGCAGGCGGTAGCCGGCAAGCTCGGCATCGACGAGGTGCTGGCCGAGGTGCTGCCGGGGCAGAAGGCGCAGAAGGTCAAGGCACTGCAAGCCGAAGGCCGCTTCGTCGCCATGGCCGGCGACGGCATCAATGACGCGCCGGCGCTGGCCCAGGCGCAGGTCGGCATCGCCATGGGCACCGGCACCGACGTGGCCATGGAAAGCGCCGGCGTGACGCTGGTGAAAGGCGATCTGCGCGGCATCGTGCGCGCCCGCAAGCTCAGCCGGGCGACCATGGCCAACATCAAGCAGAACCTGTTCTTCGCCTTCGTCTACAACAGCCTGGGCGTGCCCATCGCCGCCGGGGTGCTGTATCCGTTCTTCGGCATCCTGCTGTCGCCGATCATCGCCGCGGCGGCCATGTCCTTCAGCTCGGTATCCGTGGTCGGCAATGCGCTGCGCCTGCGGCGGGCGACGGTGTAGCGCAGTGGCCAGTGGTGGTGATCGCCTCCGAGCGGTGACGCTGCACGGCACCAGCGAGCTGAGGCGCGGCATGGCGGTGTACGACACCGGCGCGCCGCTGCACGTGCCGGTGTCGGCCGATTGCCTGGGCCGGGTGCTGCGAGCTCCCTGTCGGTGATCGTGAATTTGGCGCTGCTGAAGCGCAAGCAACTGGCGGCCGCGTGAGCCGGGTGGACCAGACGGTACGGCGTGGATAGCGCAGGATGCAAATGACGATGGACCAGACGGTGACACCCCCGCCGCTCGCCCGCCGGGGGTGTCAACCGGTTAATCGAGGAAGTACGCCATGGACAATGAACAGGATGCAGACGGCCGCCGCCCACACGGCCGGAGAAGCAACTGGGTGCTGATCGGCTTTTTGGCGATCGGCGGGTTTTTTCTGGTTACCGAGCATCGGGCGCACCTGTTGCCCTTTCTCGGCTACCTGCCCTTTCTCCTGCTGCTCGCCTGTCCCCTGATGCATCTGTTTCACCACGGAGGGCATGGGGGGCACGGCGACCGCCGTGGTGACCGAACTGCAACCGGCAACGGTAAGCGGGACGATGGGTAGCAATATGACAACCGCACTACGCCTTGGCACTGCCGCGTTGCTGCTGATCTTCGCCGCCAGCGCCGCGGCGACCCCCGTTACCCCGGCCAGCCGCTCACTCTGACGGCATGACGATCTATGTGGGCGTGCTGCCCGTGGCCATGATCACCGGGCATGCGCCAGAGCACCCCGGGTCACCCGCGCGGAATTCGAATACCGTCACCCTTGGGTGGTCCGCCAAGGGCGAGCGCCGCGATGACGCGCCAGGACCAGGCGCGCCGACAGCGATCGGCATAACCACCGGCCACGCGGCCGCTCCCATGACGCGACCGAAGGAGATTCCCAATGGATTCCGCATCCCCGCCCGCCTACGGCCTGTGGTCTCTGGTGATTATCAACGCGCTGATATTCATCATTTTCGCCTTCAGCTTCGCCAAGCCGCAGAGTTCGCGCGACTGGCGCTCCTTCGGGGCGTTTTCCGCTTTTCTGGTGGCGTATTTCGCGGAGATGTATGGCTTTCCACTGACGATTTACCTGCTTTCCGGCTGGCTATCGAGCCGCTTTCCGGGCGTGGACTGGTTCGCGCACGACTCCGGGCACCTGCTGGAGATGCTCTTCGGCTGGCAGGGAAATCCTCACTTCGGGCCGTTTCACCTGCTCAGCGCGGCGTTCATCGGCGGCGGCTTCTGGCTGCTGGCGGCGGCGTGGAAAGTGTTGTTCGCGGTTCAGCGCACCCATCGACTGGCCACGACCGGACCCTACGCCCGCGTGCGCCACCCACAGTACGACGGCTTCGTGCTGATCATGTTCGGTTTTCTGCTGCAATGGCCGACGCTGGTGACGCTCACCATGTTTCCGATCCTGGTGTTCATGTACCTGCGCCTGGCGCGGCGCGAGGAGCGCGAGGTGGCGGCCTTCGGCGCCGAGTATGCAGCGTACGCGGCGCGGGTGCCGGCGTTTTTTCCTCGCTGGCGGGGCGCCGCCAATCCGGCCGGCTAGCCGAACCGGCCCCATGAGCACGCCAGCGCTCGCCCCCGCAGGTCGGGCGCTGCCGCACAACGAGACTGGCTGGCGATTCCGGCCTGTTGCCCACGCCGTATCCGACCCCGGTCGGCGCCCCCCAACCCAGACGAGCCCGATGTGTTTCTCTGCCTCAGCAAGTTTGATCGCCGGAACAGCCCTGCTCGCCGTTGGCGCGGTAACCGTAAAAAAAGCCGTCCGCAAGACCGAACTGCCCTTTGCGCTGATCCCGGTGCTGTTCGGAGTGCAGCAGCTCGTCGAAGGGGTCATCTGGCTCGGCTTTCGGCACGATGCGCCGCAGCTCAATGCGTTCATGGCGCAGCTCTACTCGCTGTTCTCCCATGTGCTGTGGCCGATCCATGTGCCGCTCGCGGTTCTGTTGCTGGAGCCGGTGCCGTGGCGCAGAAAGGCGCTATTGGCATTCCTGTGGGTCGGGGCGGCGGTCGGTCTGTATCTGTTGTACATCCTGGTCCTTTTTTCGGTCCGGGCCGAAGCGATAGGCGGGCATATCCTGTATGTGTCCCCGCATTTTTACGCTCCGGTCGTGATGGGGGGGTATTTGGCAGCGACCTGCATCAGCCTGTTTTTCTCGAGCCATAAGGCGGTGGTGGCATTTGGCGTCGTCGCATTGCTGTCCTTCCTCGCGGCTTACGGGTTCTACGCGGTGTGGTTCATATCCGTCTGGTGTTTCTTTGCGGCGATGCTGAGTGGTGTGGTGTATCTGTACTTCAGAAGCAGCCGGGGTAGTGTCGTCGCGGCATGACGCCGATATCGAGCGAGCGAGGACACCGGATGGCGGGGATGTCACGATGCCCAGGCTTCAGAAGCCGTGCGGCGCTGATGACCGCGGCTGCATCTCTGACACAAGCGCTGATTGGAGAATGACGATGCGCAAAAGCTGGATGTGGACGCTGGCCGGCATACTCGGTCTCGCGGCGGTGTCGTACGTGCTGTTCCTGTGGCTGGCGCCGCCGACCTTGCCACCGGGTCTGCTCTACGGCAACGGGCGCATCGAGGCGACCGAGGTGACGGTCAGTGCCGAGGTGACCGGGCGGGTACTGGACAGCGCGCTGGTGGAGGGCCGCACAGTGGCGGCGGATGCGGTGCTGGTGCGGCTCGACACCACCGATCTGACCACGCGTCTGCGGCGGGCCGAGGCCAATGCCCTGGCCGCCCAGAGCGCCCGGGCCGACGTCGCCCGCCAGATCGACACCGCCCGTCATCACCTCGCCACAGCGCAGACCGATCTCGCGCGCTATCGCCAGCTCGGCGCGGCCGGCAACGTATCCGCGCAACTGCTCGAGCGCGCCGAGAACCAGCAGCGCGAGGCCCAGGGTCTGGTCGAGGCGCTTACGGCGCGCCAGGAGCAGGCGGCGGCGCAACAGGAGGCCGCCGCGCGCGAGGTCGAACTACTGCGCTCGCAGCTGGGCAAGGCCGTGATCCGCGCCCCCGCCGCCGGCACCGTGCTAACCAAGGGCGTCGAGGTGGGCGAACTCGCAACTCCGGGACGCACAGTGGCGGTGATGGCCGATCTGACCCGTATCGAACTGAAGGTCTACCTGCCCGAGAGCCAGATCGGCAAGATCAAGCTGGACGGCCCGGCGCGGGTGCGTGTGGACGCCTTCCCGGAGCGCTATTTCGATGCCCGCGTGGCGCGGGTGGACCCGCGCGCCCAGTTCACGCCCAAGGACATCCACATGCCCGACGAGCGCGCCCGCCTGGTGTTCGGCGTGGTGCTGGCGGTGGACAACCCGGAGGGTTACCTGAAGCCCGGCATGCCGGCCGATGCCTGGCTGCGCTGGCAGCCCGACGTACCCTGGCCGCAACAACTGGTGGTGCCCCGGTGACGCGATCTTGTGGCCCCATCCCGCGCGGGAGATGTGTGGCGGGGTCGGGTTGATGGTCGCTCCCGCGCATCCCGATCCCGCGCCGGCGGCCACTGGCCGGGGCGCGCTGCCAGAGTGGGTGATCGAGGCCCGCGGGCTCGGCCGGCGCTACGGCGGCCGAGCCGCCTTGACCGGCCTCGACCTCGATGTGCGCGGCGGCGAGGTGTTCGGGCTGCTGGGCTCGGACGGCGCCGGCAAGACCACCACGCTACAGATTCTCGCCGGCCTGCTCGACCCGAGCGAAGGACACGCCAAGGTGCTCGGGTACGACAGCGTGCGCGACGCGGCGCAGCTCACCGCCCGCATCGGCTACATGTCGCAGAGCTTCAGCCTCTACGGCCGTCTGACGGTGGATGAGAACCTGGATTTCTTCGCCGCGCTGCACCGGGTACCCGGCCCGGAAGGCGCCGCGCGCAAGGCCGAGCTGCTCGCCTTCGCACGTCTGGGCCGCCATCGCCAGCGGCCGGCGCGCCTGCTGTCCGGCGGCATGCAGAAAAAGCTCGCGCTGTGCTGCGCCCTGATCCACGCGCCGCCGCTGCTGATCCTCGACGAGCCCACCACCGGCGTGGACCCGGTGTCGCGGCGCGAGTTCTGGAACATCCTCTACCGGGCGCTCACCGCGGGCACCACCATCGTTGTCTCCACGCCCTACATGGACGAGGCCGAGCGTTGCACCCGCGTCGCGCTGCTGCACGAGGGGCGCCGCATCGCCTGCGACACGCCGCGCGCGCTGCGCGCCGGTTCGGGACGGATGCTTGAAATTGCGGCGCGCCCACAGCGCCGTGCGCTTGCGGCAATCCAGCGCGTGTTGCCGCAGAGCCGGCCCTACGCGGTCGGCGAGCGCCTGCACCTGCGCGCGGCGGAGTCCGACGATGCGGCCTGGCGCGCCGCGCTGGCGGGCGAAGGCGTCGAGGTGGACAGCGCACGGTCGGTCGCGGCGAGCCTCGAAGACGTGTTCGTGGCGCTGTTGCCGGCGGCCCCGGCCGCCGTCGCGGCGCCCGCCGAGGCGCGGCCGGTGGCGGAGGGCGACGCCGTTGCCGTGGATGAGCTCAGCATGCGCTTTGGCAAGTTCACGGCGGTGGACCGGATCAGCCTGCGCGTGCGCCGCGGCGAGATTTTCGGTTTTCTGGGCCCGAACGGCTCCGGCAAGACCACCACTATCAAGATGCTGTGCGGCCTGCTCACCCCGAGCGCCGGACAGGCGACGGTCGCCGGCATCCGGCTCGGCACCGACGCCCGCGCACTGCGCAGCCGCATCGGCTACATGTCGCAGCGCTTCTCGCTCTATGACGATCTGTCGGTGGGCGAGAACCTCGACTTCTTCGCCGGCGTCTATCAGGTGCCGCGGGCGAAACTTGCGGCGCGCCGCGCCTGGGCCTTGCAACTCGCCGGGCTGCAAGGGGAGGAAGCCCGGCTCACCGGCGCGCTGTCGGGCGGGATCAAGCAGCGCCTGGCGCTGGCCTGCGCCGTGCTGCACGAGCCCGATGTGCTGTTTCTCGACGAGCCCACCGCCGGGGTGGACCCGCTGTCGCGGCGGGGCTTCTGGGACTTGATCGGCGAACTCGCCGGGCGCGGCGTGACGGTGTTCGTGACCACCCACTACATGGACGAGGCCGAGCACTGCCACACCCTGGGCCTGCTCCACAACGGCCGCCTGATCGCGCTCGGCTCGCCGCGGGCGTTGTGCGAGGGCATGCGTGCCGGCGAAATGCTCGAACTCGAATGCGACCGGCCGATCGCGGCGCTGGCGCTGCTGGGTGACGAGCCCGACGTGCAGGTGTCGTTTTTCGGCGACCGCCTGCACCTGCTGGTGGACGATGCGGCGGCAGCGCAGCCGCAGCTGCTCGCCCGCCTTGAGGCCGCCGGCCATCGGGTGCAGCGCCTCGAGCCGGTGCCGCTCGGCATCGAGGACGTGTTCATGACCTTCATCCAGATGGAGCAGGCACGTCTGGACGCGGCCGGCGGTGGGCAGGCGTGATGCGCAGCCTGATCTGGACCATCGCCTGGAAGGAGCTGCGCGAGATCCGCCGCGACCCGGTCACCATTGCGGTCGCGGCGGTGCTGCCGCTGCTGATGCTGTATTTGTTCGGCGCGGCGCTGTCGCTGGATGTCAGGGATGCGCGCCTGGCGGTCTACGATCAGGACCGCAGCGCCGCCAGCCGCGCCCTGGCCGAGCGCTTCCCGCACTCCGGTTACTTCAAGCGCAGCCACGAGGTTCACGCCCAGGGCGAGATTGCCGCGCTGCTCGACGGCGGTCGCGCGACCCTGGTGTTGATCATCCCGGAGGATTTCGAGCGCAAGCTCGTCCGCGGCGAAACAGCGGTGGTGCAGACGGTCACCGACGGCTCGTTTTCCGCCACGGCGATGGTGGTGGTCGGTTACGCCGAGGCGATCATCCAGGACTATGCCTTCGAGCGGGCGGCGATGCGCCTGGCCGCGCACGGCGGCGCGCCGCCGTCGGCGGTGCGGGTGGAAAGTCGGGTCTGGTTCAATGCATCGCTGGAGAGCCGCAACACCATCGTGCTCGGCCTGCTCGGCGCCATCCTGATGGCCTTTCCGCCGCTGCTCACCGCGCTGGCGGTGGTGCGCGAGAAGGAGGCGGGCTCGGTCCAGCAGATCTTCGTATCGCCGATCCGGCCGTACGAGTTCATCGCCGGCAAGATGCTGCCCTATGCCGGCATCGCCTTTCTGGAAATGTTGATGGTCCTGGCCGGCGGCCTGTGGTGGTTCCATATCCCGTTTCTGGGCAGCTTTCCGCTGTTTCTGGGGGCCACGGTCATCTATGTATTCTGCACCGTGGGGCTGGGGCTGCTCATCTCCAGCGTCACCCGCAGCCAGCTGGTCGCCATGTTGCTGGCGCTGCTCGCCACCCTGATGCCATCGTTCCTGTTTTCCGGGCTGCTGTTCCCGATCTTCACCATGCCGCTGATGTTCCAGCTTTACACCTATCTTTTCCCGGCCCGGTATTTCATCGAGATCGTGCGCGGCATCGCCATGAAGGGCGTCGGGATCGATGTACTGTGGCCGCAGTTTCTGGCGCTCACGCTGTACACGCTGCTGGTGTTCGCACTCACCACGCGCCTGTTTCGCAAGAAGGTGGCGTGATGGGCGGCGGGCGCAGATTCGCGGGGCTGGTGCGCAAGGAGCTGATCCAGTTCCTGAATGCCCGCGCCATGCTGGCGTTGATTCTTTACCTCTACACCGGCGAGGTGCTGATGTGCACCACAGCCATGTCCTTCGATGTGCGCAACCTGCCGACGGTGTTCGTGGATCTCTCCGGCTCGGCCGAGAGCCGCGCGCTGCGGCAGGACTTCGCCAGTTCGGGCTATTTCAGCGTCAGCCACGCCACCGCTACCGACGCGGAAGCGGCGCGGCAACTCGATCGGGGCGAGACGCTGGCGGCGGTGGTCATCCCGAAAGAGTTCTCCCGCCAGCTCGCCCGCGGCGAGACCGCGAGTGTGCAGTTGCTGCTCGACGGCGCCAATGCCAATGCCGCGAGCGTCGCCCAGGGCTATGCCCAGCGCATCGTGCAGAACTTTGCCATCGAGCGCGCGGCGGTGCAGGGTGCACCCGCCGCGCCGATCGAGCATCGCCCGCGCGTCTGGTACAACTCCGAACTCGACTACGGCTACTTCATGGTGCTGTCGATGATGGCGCTGGCCGGCATGATGGTGGGGGTGATCACCGCCGCGGCGGGCATCGTGCGCGAGAAGGAGTCGGGTACGCTGGAACAGCTGTTGGTGACCCCGGTGTCGCCCGGCGAGATGGTCGTCGCCAAGCTGTTGCCGCCGCTGCTGGTCGGCCTGCTGGCGCTGTTCCCGAGTCTGCTGGTGGCGACCGCGGTCGGCGTGCCGCTGCGCGGCAGCCTGCCGCTGTTTCTGCTGATGTCGGGCGTATTCTTGTTGAGCAGTCTGGGCATCGGCATTCTGGTGGCAGCGGTATCCGACACGCTGCAACAGGCGTTGCTGATCTCGATGCTGGCGCTGATGCCGCTGCTGTTTCTGTCCGGCACCATCGTGCCGCTGGAGAGCATGCCGCTCTGGCTGCAATACCTGACCGAACTGAGTCCGCTGCGCCACTACATGGACGCGGTGCTGGGGTTGTTCCTCAAGGGGGTGGGACTCGATGTGCTTTGGCCGCGGCTCGTCGCCATGGCGGCGATCGGCAGCGCACTGCTTGCGCTGAGCGTGTGGCGCCTGCGGCGGGGCCTGGGCTGACGGGTGAGTATCAGGTTTTCCGGAGCCAATATGTTCGCCAAGATATTTTGCCAATGCGCTGCTTGCCTTGTCTTGGTCGTGGCCTGCCCAGTCTTTGCCGATGCCCTCGACGTCAAGACCGGCGGATGGGAAATGACCACAACAACCTTGATCACCGGGATGCCTGCATCTCCGGAAACCCTCGCGAAAATGTCCCCCGAGCAACGCGCCAGGGTTGAAGCCATGCTGGCAGCGCGTGCCGGGAAACCCAGCATCCATGTGTCCAGGAGTTGTGTCACGAAAGAAGATTTGGACCAGGACAACATTATCAAGTCGGACCATGTTGATTGCAAAAAGGAAGTCCTGTCCAGATCAGCCACGAAAATCGTGGTGACTGAAACCTGTAACCCGCCGCATGCATCGACGTCCAATGTGATCATCGAGGCCAGGACACCTGAAAACGTCGTCGCCACCATGGATATGACACAGCCCGGCGCGAGCGGGAAAATTCATGTGGATGTCGACGGTCGATGGCTGGGCCCCAGCTGCACCGGCATTGGCGACCGGTGAATGCAGTGATGGCGCAATGGCGACCAATGGTTGCAGCAGGGAATGTTCTCGAAGCACATGCGCCGGACTCGGTCCCGCAAGACAGAATATTTTTCTGCCGCGGAGTTGAACGGGGTTTGCGGGGACCCTGAACGCACCGCGCAGGTGATGCGTGGCAAAGCCCGGATTGGGTAGCGGCTCAGGATCGACCGGCGGCGAAGGCGTGCTTATGGACGCAGGCAATATTGGCAGAGCCGGCGGGAAGTGTGCCGGCGGAGAGTTGCGATACCGCCACGCCACGTCTATCATTAACCGAACGTTCGTTTAGCCAGGAACTGTCATGGCATCCGGCCCCGTAGCGGATGAGAGCAAGGCCCGCACCCAGATTCTGGAGCAGACCATCCACCTGTTCGCGACGGCGGGGTTCGCGGGCGTATCCATGCGCCAGGTCGCCGGGCACGTCGGGGTGACGCCGGCGGCCCTGTACCATCATTTCGCGGACAAGGAACAGTTGTATCTCGACACCGTGAAATACGCGTTCCGGGCCAAGACCGCGGCAGCCCGGAAGATCGTCGCCGTGGCCGGCGATCCGTTTGTGAACCTGGAGGCGTTCTTGCTGTGGTTTGCGCAGACCCTGGCGCGGGAAGGCAATTTCCGCAAGTTGTTGCAGTGGGTGTTGCTGGACGCCGATCCCGTCCGCACGCGCCAACTGGTGCAGGAGACCTTCAGCGAACTGTTTGCCGCGATCCAGCAGCTCGCGGATGCCTTCAAATCCCGCTACGACCCCCATCTGCTGTCGATCTCGATCATCGGCCTGGTGGCGTTCCACTATCAGACCCAGGACGCGCGCAAGCTTCTGCCGGGCAACCGGGTGAGCCACGACAAGCCGGCCACGGTGGCACGCCACGTCGCCAACCTGCTGCGCCACGGTCTGGGAGCGCCGGCCTGATGCGCGGTTCGATCCTGCGGACGCTGACCGGATGGCCGGGGCTGATCGCGCTGGCCATGACGCTGGCGGGGTGCTCCGGCGACACCCCGGCGCCTGCGCCGGAAACTGCGGTGCGGTTGCCGGTGATCACCATCGCCACGACAACCCAGCCACGCGAGTACGCGGTGGCCGGAAATGTGGTCTCGGACCGGCGCATCGAGATCGCGTCCAAGATCAGCGGCTACATCCGCAGTATCACGGTCACCGAGGGCGATCAGGTCGCGGCGGGCGACCTGTTGGTGCAGATCGACGACAGCCAGATCGCCGCCGCTATCACTCAGGCCCGCGCCACGCTCGACACCGCGCAGGCCGCGCTGGCGGATGCGGCGGCGGATCTCGCGCGCTACGAGGCGCTGCTGGCTCAGAACAGCATCGCCGAAGCCCAGGTACGCAAAGCCCGTCTGCAACGGGATGCCGCGAGCGGCCAGCTGCGCACGGCGCACGCCGCGCTGGAGCAGGCCAGCGCGCAGCAGCAGTACACGCGCATCACCAGCCCGGTGGATGCCGTGGTGATTGCGCGCCAGCGCCGCAGCGGCGACCTGGTCGCGCCCGGACTGCCGCTGCTGACCCTGGAGTCGCCCACGGGTTTGCTGCTCGAAACCTGGGTCGCGGAAGAATGGGTGGGGGCACTCGCACCGGGAGCGCCGGTAAACGTGACCATCGACGGCATCGCCGCGCCCTTGCCGGGCAGGCTCGCGCGGATCGTGCCCTCCGGTGATCCGGTATCGCGGCGCTTTGCGGTGAAAATCGCGCTGCCCGAGACGCCCGGCCTCGCGCCCGGACTGTTTGGCCGCGCGCACTTCCGTCTCGGCGACGAAACCCTGCTCGCGGTGCCGCGTGCGGCGCTGGTGGAGCGCGGCGGACTCACCGGCGTGTTCGTGGTCGACGCCGAGCAGCACGCCCGGTTCCGCTGGCTGCGCACCCGCCGCGAATGGCCGGACCGGGTGGAAGTCACCGCCGGGATCGCAGCCGGCGAACGCATCATCGCGCGCGCCGCGCCGCGGCTGGCGGAAGGAACGCGCATCGATCCGGAAGTGGCACCCGGTGAATGATTCCGGATTCAACGCCGCGGGCTGGCTGACGCGGACCTTCGTCACCTCGCGCATCACCCCGGTAATCATCCTCGCCTGTCTGCTGCTGGGGGTGGTGGCGATCCTCAATACGCCGCGTGAGGAAAACCCCCAGATCGTGGTACCGGCCGCGGACATCATCGTGCAACTGCCGGGCGCCACGCCGCTGGAAATGGAAACCCTCGTCATCCGCCCGCTGGAAAGTATCATCAAACAGATCGCGGGCGTCGATCACACCTACGCGGCCGCGCTGGATTCGCTGGCGATTCTGAACGTGCAGTTCGAAGTCGGCCAGGACAAGGAAAAATCCCTGGTCAAACTCTACGACCACATTTTGCAATCGCGCGAACTGCTGCCTGCCGACACCAGTGCACCCTTGGTGAAAAGCGTCGATGTCGACGACGTGCCCATAGTCACGGTCACACTCGCCTCGTCGCAGTACGACGATTACGCCCTCCGACGCATCGCCGAACGCATGACCGATCAGTTGCGCAGCCTGCGCCCGGTAGCCGACGCCTATGTGCGCGGCGGCCGCGACCGCGAAGTGCGCGTCGAACCGGATCTGGCGCGGCTCGACGCCTACGGGATCCCGCTGGCGCAATTGCAGCAGGCCATCGCGCTCGCCAACATCCGGGTTCCGCTCGGCACTCGGGTCACCGGCCAGCGCCAGGTTGAAACCACGCTGAACGATCGGCTGTTCGATGTTGGGGAACTCGAGCAGGTGGTCGTGGGCAGTCAGAACCAGCGCCTGGTGTATCTGTCCGACGTGGCCTCGGTCCGCGACGGCCCCCCGCCCGAGCGCACCAGTCTGAGCCGGTTTGCCTACGGCCCCGCCGACCCGGCGTTCGGCCGCGATGCCGACCCGGAACTGGCGGCGGTGACGCTCGCGGTGGCGAAGCGGGCCAACACCAACGCTGTCGCCATGGCGAATGAAGTGCTCGCCCGCATCGACGCCATGCATCCCACCTTCGTCCCTGCCGGGATCGATCTCATCGTCACCCGCAACGATGGCGCCAAGGCCAACGAGGCCGTGAACCGTTTGCTGGAGGAGTTTGGCATCGCGCTGGTGTGCGTCCTCATCGTCACCATCTTTTTTCTCGGCTGGCGTTCCGCGCTGGTGGTGGCAATGGCGGTCCCGATCACGGTGGCGCTCACCCTGGGCGCGGACTACCTGTTCGGCCCCACCATCAACCGCGTCACCCTGTTCGCCCTGATTCTGTCGCTCGGCATGCTGGTGGACGATGCCATGGTGGTGGTGGAAAACATCCACCGCCATTTCCATCACGGCGGCAACGGAAACCGGCGCGAGCTCGCGATCCAGGCCACCAACGAAATCGGCAATGCCACCAGCCTGGCCACGTTCGCCGTCATCCTCGGCTTTTCCTCGATGCTGGTTGCCCTCGGCGGCATGGTCGGGCAGTACTTCTACCCGGTGGCCTTCAATGTGCCGATCGCCATGTTCGCGTCCCTGCTGGTGGCCTATGTCGTCACGCCCTGGGCGGCCCATCGCTGGCTCGCCCGCGAGTCTCCCCTGCTGGCCCCGATCGAGAAGCAGTCGCGGCTCACGCGCCTGTACCGGCGCTGGCTCACGCCCCTGCTGATTCGTCCAAACGCGCGGCGCTGCCTCTACCTGGCCGTGATCGGCGCCATCGTCCTCGCCTGCCTGCAACCCACCTGGCAGTTCCTGAGGCCAAGCGGCGTCGGCGGGCCGGTGTCGCTGCTGGGCGTCGATCTGGCGATGCTGCTCAAGGACAACAAAAACACTTTCAACATCACCATCGACATGCCCGAGGACTCCCCGCTCGAAACCACCGACCAGATCGCGCGTGAAGTCGGCGATCTGCTGCGCCGGCAGCCGGAAATCCTCAACTACCAGACCTGGGTCGGCCAGTCCGGAGTGGTCGATTTCAACGGCCTGCTGCGTGGTGCGAGCAACAAGGTCGGCGCGCATATCGCCGAGATACGGGTCAATCTGATACCCAAGACGCAGCGCGACATCAGTTCCATCGGCCTGGTGCTGCGCCTGCGCGACGATGTCACCGCCATTCAGGAGCGCTACCCAGGCGCGCTGATCCGCCTGGTGGAAGATCCGCCCGGCCCGCCGATGCGGGCCAGCGTGCTGGCGGAAATCTACGGCCGCGATCTCGGTGTCATGGACGCGATCGCCACCCAGGTCGCAACGGCTTTCCGCGAGACACATGACATGGTCGAGGTCGACACCTCCTCACATGCGTCGATGCCGGCCCGGATTCTCAGCGTGGACCGCGAAAAGGCCGCGCTCGCCGGCATCAGTCCGACCGCGGTGGCGGAGGAGTTGCACCTGTTGCTGCGCGGCACGACGATCGGCCGGCTTTATGCTCCGGATGAAAGACATCCGATTTCGATTCGCCTCGCCCTGCCGCAGGCGCGCGAGCTCAATCCCGAAGATCTGACCACCGCGCTCATAACCAACGCCGCGGGACAGAAGATTCCACTCTCGAGCCTCACCTCGGTAACCCAGGGTTTCGCCGCACAGCCGATCCTCCACAAGGACTATGAGCGCGTTGTCTATGTGACGGGAGAACTTGCTCGCGGCACCCCCATCTTCGCCGTGCTGCACCTCGACCGCGTGCTCGACGGTCTGGCAACGCCCGATGGCCAGCAGCTGGTCACCGGCAATCTGGGGCTCAACCGGACCGACGCCAACACCATCACCGGCTATCACCTGCTGTGGGACGGGGAAATGCGCCTTACGCTGGATGCCTTCCGCGACCTGATCAATGCGCTCGGTCTGGCGCTCCTGTTCATTTACATTCTGCTGGTCGCCTACTACCAGTCGTTCCGCATTCCGCTGGTGGCGATGGCAGCCATCCCGCTGGGCCTGATCGGTGTATTCCCCGGCCACTGGCTACTGGGTCAGACCTTCACCTCGACCTCCATGATCGGGGTGATCGCGCTGGCCGGAATCGTGGTGCGCAACTCGCTGCTCATCATCGATTTCGTGCGCGACCACCTGAAACAAGGAATCGCATTGCGCGAAGCGGTACTGGAAGCGACCCTGCTGCGGGTGCGCCCGATTCTGCTCACCGCGCTCGCCACCGTGCTCGGCAGCGCGGTGATGATCCGGGATCCGATTTTTGGTGGTCTCGCGATTTCGCTGATCTTCGGTACACTGGTGTCGACTTTTCTCACCATCGTTGTGGTCCCGGTGCTGTTCCATCAGATGCTGGAACGCGAGTATCGCGGTCGCGGGGAGACCATCTCCTGAAACCGCTCGCGCTCGTGATCGGTCTGGCGCTCCTGTGCCGGCCCGGGGCCAGCCTTGCGCTGGAGACACTGGACGACGCCTGGCGCATCGCGCTCGCCGACAACCATCAGCTGCAGGCCGTCGTGGAACAGCAGCGCGCGGCCGCTCAGGGCGTGGCGCAGGCCGAGGCGACGCGCCTGCCGCAAGTCACCTTGAGCGCCAACTACATGCGCCTCGATAATCCGCCGACGATTCAGGGCAAGCTTGCCGGCCAGGATTTTCGTTTCGGTTACTGGGAGCGGAGCGCGCTTTATTACAGCGCCTATTCGACGCTGCCGCTCTATAGCAGCGGCCGCATTCCCGCCACCATCGCCGCCGCGCGGGCCGGCGAAAACGCCGCGCAGCGCGACGCCGAAAGTCAAACCCAGGAACTGAAGATGGCCGTGGCGGCGGCCCTGGTGGAGGTACTGCGCGCCGAACACGGCATTGATCTCGCGGAGAGCCATCTGGCGAGTCTCACCAAGCATGAGCGCGATGTTGGCAATCTCAAACACCAGGGTCTGGTGGCGAACACCGATGTGCTGGCGGCGGCGGTGTCGATCGCGGACGCGCGCCAGCAACTCACCACGGCGCGCAATCGCCACGACCTGGCGAGCGCCGCCTACAACCGCCTGCTCGCCAGGCCGCTGGATCTGCCGGTCGCGCTCGCCGAGCCCGTGGTCGGTGTCGATGGCCGCGACCTTGCGCTGCTTACCGCGTCTGCGCTTGCGCAACGTTCCGAACTCGCCGCGCTGCGTCAGCGCATCACCGCCCTCACCCGCCGCGCCGACAGCGTCCGGGCCGCGGTGCGGCCCCAGGTAGCGCTGGGCGGGGGCTATGGCTATCAGGAAAATTCCAATCAGGTCAACGAATCCGTGTGGGCGGCCAACGTCGGCATGGTGTGGCAGGTCTTCGACGGCGGCGCGAGCCGCCACGAGAGCGCCGATCTCAACCACCAGGCTGCTGCGGCACAAGCGCAACTGGACGATCTCCAGACCCTCATCGAACTGCAAGTGCGCCAGGCCTGGCTCGACTACAACGCGACCGGCGAGCGTCTGGCCGCAGCCACCAGTGCGGTGGCCCAGGGCGAGGAAAACCTCACCGCCACCGGCAATCTCTACCGCGAGGGAATGGTCAGCCACTCCCAGGTGCTGGACGCCGAAACCCTGCGTCTGCAGGCATCCATCAACCGACTCAATGCGACTTACGACCGGATACTTGCGGGCCTGCTGTTGCGCCGCGCGCTCGGCACACTGTGATGCGCGAAGCCATGCGCCGCCGGCGCTGACGGCCTGCTGACCGCGCGACGCAAACGCGTCGTGAAAAGCACGCGCGTCAATCGACGGCGAGCGAACCCGGATGATCGAAACAGCGCGTGACCAGCGTAAATAAACTCCTGGCGTCCGCGCTGCCCGCCAATTCCCGGATCGAATGCATGGCCAGGGTCGGCACCCCCAGATCCAGCGTCGGTACGCCGATGCGGGTCGCGGTGAGCGGCCCGATGGTGCTGCCGCAACCCATGTCGTTGCGGGCCACGAAGGTTTGCAGCGGCACATCGGTTTCCCGCGCCCACTGGCGCAGTCGCGCCGCCGTCACACTGTTGGTGGCGTAGCGCTGATTGGTGTTGATTTTCAGCACCGGGCCGCGATTGAGCAGCGGTCCGTGATTGTCTTCGTGACGCGCGGGAAAGTTGGGATGCACGCCGTGGGCGTTGTCGGCGGAAATCAGCAGCGACGCCATCAGGGTACGGGTGCGCTCGGCCGCATCCGGCACCAGGCGCATCAGTACCGATTCCAGAAAGGGACCCTGTGCACCGCTCGCGGAGGCACTGCCGACTTCCTCGTGATCGCTGCACACGACCAGGCGGGTTTCGTCGCCGCGCGACGCGAGCAGCGCCTGCACGCCGACATGGCAACTCAGCAAATTATCGAGCCGCGCGGCGGCGATGAACTCGCCGCCAAGACCGATCCGCGCCGGCGGCTGGGTATCGTACAGACAGAGCTCGAAATCCAGCACTTCGCCTGCGCCGGCACCTTTGGCGGCCAGTTCTTCGGCGAGCAATAACCGCAGATCGCCGGTGGACTCGCCGATCAGTTGTCCGAGCAATGGCTGGATATCGGTCTCGGGGTTGATGCTGCGGTTGCGATTGACGTCGCGGTCGAGATGAATGGCGAGACTCGGAATCACCGCCAGCGGGCGGCGAAAATCCACCAGGTGAGACCGCAGGCGGCCACTCGCACTGTCGCGCACCACGACCCGCCCGGCCAGGGAAAGGTCGCGGTCGAACCAGGGATTGAGCAGCGCGCCGCCATAGACCTCGACGCCCAACTGAAAATATCCGCGCCGGTTTCTTTCGGGATTGGGCCGCACCATCAGGCAGGGACTGTCGGTGTGGGCGCCCAGCATGCGGATGCCATGGCGGCTGAGCGCTTCCGCCCCCATCACAAAGGCGATCAGCGACGCATCATTGCGGATGCTGTAGTAGCGGCCGCCGGGCTTCAGATCCCAGTCGGCGGCTTCCGCCAACGCCTCGAATCCCGCAGCAGCCAGCAGTGCGGCGAGATTCGCGGTGGCGTGAAACGGCGTCGGCGACCGCGCCAGAAAGTCCAGCAGACCCGGGTTGAATTCGCTTGCGTGCATCATCCGTTGCTCTCCTTGCCCGCAGCGGTCGCGGTCTGCAATCGCGACAGCAGGCTCGACGTATCCCAACGCCCGCCACCGGCGGCCTGGATGTCGGCGTAGAACTGATCCACCAGCGCCGCGACGGGCAAGCGCGCGCCATTGCGGCGCGCCTCGGCGAGCAGGATGTCGAGATCCTTGCGCATCCAGTCGACCGCGAAACCGTGCGCGTATTCGCCCCGGATCATGGTGGCGTGACGGTTGTCCATCTGCCAGGACTGCGCGGCACCCTTCGCGATCGTGTCGATTACCTTGAACGGATCCAGCCCCGCCTGTTGCGCAAAGTGGATACCCTCGGCGAGCCCCTGAACCAGGCCCGCGATGCAGATCTGATTGACCATCTTGCACAGTTGGCCGCTGCCCGCCGGCCCCAACAGTTGCGCGGCGCGGGCGTAATGGGCCAGCGTCGGTGCCACGCTGGCAAAGGTGTCGGCAGCACCACCGCACATCACGGTCAGCACACCCTTTTCAGCGCCGAGCTGGCCACCGCTCACCGGCGCATCGAGAAAACCGAGATCCAAATCCCGACAACGGCTATCGAGTTCGCGCGCAAGTTCGGCGGACGCCGTGGTGTGATCGACAAAGATCGCGCCTGCGTTCATGGCGGCGAGCGCGCCGCGCTCACCGAGGGCAATTTCCCGTACATCATCGTCACGGCCGACGCACGCAAACACCACCTGGGCGTTGGCGGCGGCCTCGGCAGGCGTGGTCGCTACGAGTCCCTGATAGCGTTCGGCCCATTGCTGTGCACGTCCGGACGTGCGGTTGTAGACCGTCACCTCGAGCCCCGCGGTGCGCAGATGGCCCGCCATGGGGAAGCCCATGACACCGAGACCAATAAAGGCCACCCGTTCGATTTTCATGCGCGGCTCCAGCGACAGGTCGATGCACTACAACACAGTCGTCCATCGAGGCACCCCGGTCGCATCGGTCTGTCCTCCTCGGATACCCAGCTCACCCGGTTCGCTCCGGGGGCTGCCGCTTCTGCCAGTGGTTAGCGCGCAAATACTGGGGTTCGAGGGCTTCCGGCGCCACGGTCGCGCCGGCACGCAGCGCGGCGAGCGCCAGGGGAATCATGTCCCGGGCCTGGGGCACCGCCTCGATATCATAGTGCGCGGGCTTCAACGGAAACTGCGAGGCAAATTTCCAGCCGTCGCCCAAACCGATGCAACGCGACCCATTCGGCAGCTCAGTGCCCGCTGTTACCGCGTGCGGCGCATCGACCCGATCCGGCCGCACCGCGACAACCAGTTCCCCGGCAACCCGATAAAGGCCCCAGTACACTTCATTCATGCGGGCATCGAGCACTGCCACCGCGATATCATCGGGCATCAATTCCCGACTGCGAATCGCACCCTGAGCCAGGGTCGCCAACGATGATAAGGGTACTACCGGTAGGTCAGCGCCATAGGCCAGTCCTTGGACCACACCGATACCAATCCGCAGCCCCGTAAACGATCCCGGGCCAGTCGTCACCGCAATGGCATCGAGACGGCCAAGTGTCAGACCTGCATCGATCAGCAGGCGATCAATCGCCGGCAGCACATACCGGGTGTGTCCGCGCGGTTCCGAAACCACGATTTCGCTGATCTCGCGATCGTACATCAGTGCGACCGAACACAGATTGGCCGAAGTCTCGATGGCGAGCAATATGGTCATGACAGGGTACCGGAGGGTTGCTTCCTCCCGGGAACCACGGCGACACCCTTGGGATTACCCGCCGCCGAACGGTTGCGCACCCGGGCCGGCCTGGGAAAAACCCCGACCGGCCACGGTTTCGGCGGTGAAGCCGGTCGTCGGATCAGGCCGGCTTCACGGCGGCGATCTGCGGAGCGCCTGCCGTCTTTTTCGCCCGTCGAGTTTTGGGTGCCGCCTTGGCTTTGGGGGCGACTTTAGTTTTCGGCACTGCTTTGGCCTTCGGCGCTACCTTGGCTTTGGCGGCCTTCATTACTTTGGCAGCGGGCTTTGCCTTGGCTGCCATCTTGCTGTTGGCAGCGGTCTTGCTTTTGACTGCCACTTTGGGCTTTGCAGCAGGCTTCGCCTTTGCTGCACGCTTGGCCAGTACCGGCGCGCCCTTCTTGGCAGACGTCGCTTTTTGCGCAGATTTCATAGCGGACACAGCCAGCTTCACTGCGCTCTTGATGCGTCGTGCCGCCTTGGTTTCGGAGGCCTTGAGCTTGCGGGCATCCGCTGCACGACGCCGCTTGAGCCAACGCTCTTCGTATTTTTTCAGGGCCCTGGCGAGATCGCCACCACGACGTCTTTCGATGGTCTTGCTCACGCTGTCGACACGGGCGCGGGCGCGCTGCTCGACCAGTGTCTTGCGCATTTCGACCTTGGCCAGACGCTGCGCAACCAGCGCAACCCGGGCTTTTTCCCTGACCTGCGCCAGCGCCTTCTGTTCGGCCCGGATTTTATCCCGCGCTTTCAGTAGAGCTGCCTTGGCGGCCTTGGTGCTTCCCTTGCCCGTTTTGGCACGCAGGGCTTTCACTTGGGCACGCGCGGCGGAAAGTTTTGCCCCATGCTGGGCAATCACTTTTCTGGCTGCCGCTACGGCTGCATCAGCCTGCTTCAATTTTGACGTGGCATCCACTCGAGTCGAAACCATTCGGCATCTCCTGACAAATAATGAAGAAACGTTGTTTTTGTTGTCGACAGGCATTCGCCAACGATTCTAGCCAAGCGAATTTTTACTGTCCACAAACCAGCAAGGGAAAACCGCCACAACTTCCCATTCGATCATTCTGCCATATTCAAGCAGAGTTTTCGTTCAATCAACATTTTGAGGGCGGCGGCGTGCATCTCGGAGTCGTTCAGGCAAGGGATCAGCGCGAGTCGTTCGCCGCCCGCCGCGCGAAACAGTTCGCCACTTTCCTCTGTGATCTCCGCCAGGGTTTCGAGACAATCGGTCGCAAAAGCAGGACAGATAACATCCACCGACGTTATTCCCGATCCGGCCAGCATTCGCAAAGTATCCGCCGTATAAGGCTGCAACCACTGCTGCCGGCCGAATCGCGATTGATACGCCATGACCCACTCCCCGTCGGTCAATCCCAGCGCCTCAGCCAGTGCCAGCGCGGTCGCGCGGCACTCGACCGGATAGGGATCGCCGCGCTCGGCACAAATCTGGGGAATGCCATGAAAGGACATCAACAGCCGCTGCGCACGACCCTGACGTTCCCAGTGCTCACGCACGCTCGCCGCGAGCGCCGCAATATAAGGCGGGAAAGTCGCGTAGCTCTTCACCACCTGAATATCGGGAATGTCGCGTGCGTTTTGAATCAGGCGTGCAACCACATCGTAGACCGCGCCGGTGGAGGTTGCGGAGTACTGCGGAAACAGCGGGATGAGCAAAATCCGGCGCGCACCCGCGGCACGCAGAGAAGCAACTTGCGCGGCGATGGATGGACCGCCATAGGTCATCGCCGAAGTCACCAGGACCCGCGGCGCATCGGCTCGTAGAGGAAAACATTGGGCGACGGCCGCCGCCAGCTTTTCGGTGTAGACCCGCAATGGTGAGCCTTCCGGCATCCAGATGGATTGATAGGTACGCGCCACGCGCGCCGCACGCAGCGGGATGACGAGACCGTTGAGGATGCACCACCAGAGCGGGCGCGGCAGTTCCACCACGCGGGAATCGAGCAGGAATTCGCGCAGAAACCGCGCTACGCCACGCCGCGTCGGTGTCTGTGGCGAGCCCAGATTGACGAGCAGAACCCCGTAGACATCGGCTGGCATGGTCGGGACCGTCCGCTAAACGTCAATCGCCCTGCAGCGCCTCGACCAACCGCGCCTGTACCTCAGCCAGCGACCCCACGCCATCGACACGGCGGTAGCGGGTGCTTCCCGGATGCTTGGCGATGTAATCCTGATAGAAGGCGACCAGCGGTTCGGTCTGCTCGTGATAGACCCGCAGGCGCTTGCGCACGGTGTCTTCACGGTCATCGGCGCGCTGCACCAGCGGCTCGCCGGTGACGTCGTCGAGGCCCTCGCGTTGTGGCGGATTGTGTTTCAGATGGTAGACGCGACCGGACGCCTCGTGAACGCGCCGACCGCTCAGGCGCGCGACAATGGCAGCATCGTCGACATGAATCTCGACCACACGGTCGATCTGGATGCCGGCATCCGCCACCGCCTGCGCCTGGGGAATGGTGCGCGGAAAGCCATCGAACAAAAAGCCTTCCCGACAATCCGGTGCGGCAATGCGTTCTTTCACCAGATCGATGATGAGGGTATCCGGGACCAAGCCCCCCGCGGCCATGATGTCCTTCGCTTTCAGACCCAGGGGACTGCCCGCCTTTACCGCCGCGCGCAGCATGTCGCCGGTGGAAATCTGTGGCACGCCGTAGCTGCGGGAGATGAATTCTGCCTGGGTTCCTTTCCCTGCGCCCGGCGGTCCCAACAGGATAATTCGCATAGCTATCTCCTCGGCTCCGGCGCCACGCACGGTTGCGCAACGCGAGAAAGCGGGCACCTTACACAGATTCCCGAACTGCCTCAACATCGGGGCCATGCCCTTGCCGCGCGCACTTTCAATTTTTCGCCGCGCTTTCCGGCGGGTCGCGTTCGGCTTGCTTCACTGCTTGCCACAGCGCCTCTTTCGCGTCTGCGCCAAGGGCGCGAAATGCATCGGCGTCGCCATCCATGCGCGCCACCATCTGCTCGAAACGGCGTTCGAACTTGCGATTGGCACCGCGCAACGCGGCCTCGCTGTCGATACCGAGGTGACGGGCGAGATTGACACAGGCGAACAGCAGATCGCCGATTTCCTCGGTGATATCCGCCCTGACGCCGGTTGCCACCGCGGCTTCCACTTCGGCGAGTTCCTCGCGGATCTTCGCGGGCACCGGGGCCGCATCCGGCCAATCGAAGCCCAGATGCGCGGCGCGCTTTTGCACTTTCGCGGAACGCATCAGTGCCGATAACGTCGCCGGTATTTCGCCCAGCGGCCCGCTACTGCCGCGCGCGGCGCGTTCACGCTCCTTGATACCTTCCCAGAGCTGCTTGACCCCGCTCATCTCCGGCGCCTGCCCACCCGCGCCACGTCGGCTCGCCAGGGTGCCGGCGGGAAACACATGGGGATGACGCGCCACCAGTTTTGCCACCAGGCCATCGACTATCGCGGCAAAATCGAATAATCCCCGTTCGCCGCCGAGCTGCGCGTAAAACACCACCTGAAACAGCAGATCGCCCAGTTCCTCGCGCAGGTGCGGATAGTCGTCGCGCTCGATGGCGTCGATCACTTCGCAGACTTCCTCCAGCGTGTGCGGCGCAATGGAGCGAAAATCCTGGGCGCGATCCCAGGGACAACCGGTATCGGGGTCGCGCAGTCTGGTCATGAGCTGCAGCAAGTCCGCGACGGTATACGCATTGGGCATCGTGGTTCTCCGGGCGCGGTCAGTCGGTGATGCGACTGACGTCGATGACATTCGGCAATTGTTCGAGCCTACCGATCAGTTCGCGCAAGGAATCCATTCCCGACACTTCAAAGCTGACCTCGATGCTGGCGATGCCGTCCCGCGTGTCGCCGCTATGCAGTGTCAGTATGAACAGACGGGCATCATCGAGTATTGCGGTGACATCGCGCAGCAGGCCGGCACGATCATATGCGCTGATGCGCAACTTGATTTCGTAGGCGGTGGTCGGGATCGCACCCCAGCTGACCTGCAACACCCGGCGTGGCTGGGTCGCCTGGAGGTGCAATAGGTTGCCGCAGTCGGCCCGATGGATGGTGACGCCGCGACCGTGCGTCAGGTAACCGGCAATCTCGTCGCCCGGAGTCGGCATGCAACAGTGCGCGGTGCGGGTCAGCAGGTCGCCGACGCCGTAGATATAGAACTCGGATTCCGCAAAACGCTGGGCGGAACGCCGGACGGCGGGCCGGGGCGTGGCACGATCACGGTCGCGCTGGCGCTCGGTGAGCACCCGTCGCACCACCTGGTCGAGACGGATGGTGCCGGCACCAATGGCCTCGTGGAGCGCGTTGACGTCCTGCCGGTTGAAGGTTCGCGCCAGGGCGTCGAGGTCGGTATCGGCAAAGCCGAGCTGACGCAATTCGCGCTGCAACAGATTCTGTCCGGCCGCCAGATTGTCGCCCTGGTCGCGCTCGCGAAACCACTGCCGCACCTTGGCGCGCGCCCGTGCCGTGGTGAGATAGCCTTGGGCGCGCACCAGCCAGTCGCGGCTCGGCGCCTGATGCCGCCCGGTGATGATCTCGACCTGGACCCCGGTTTCCAACGGCCGGTTGAGGGGATAAATGGCGCCGTTAACCCGCGCGCCGCGGCAGCGATGCCCGATGTCGGTGTGGATGCGATACGCAAAATCCAGCGGTGTCGCCTGCTGCGGCAGATCAACCACATGGCCTTCCGGCGTAAACACATAAATCCGTTCCGGCGCCTGATCGACCCGCAGATAATCCTCGATCGCTTCGCCGCCCAGTTCCTCCTGCCATTCGAGCACCTGGCGCAACCACGCGATGCGCTCCTCGTAATCCGCGCCGGCGGTGTTGGTGCCGTCCTTGTAGCGCCAGTGGGAACAAAACCCCAGCTCCGCCTCCTCGTGCATCGCGAAGGTGCGAATCTGGATTTCGACCACCCTTCGGCCGGGCCCGATCACGGCGGTATGCAGGGATCGATAACCGTTGTTTTTCGGAGACGCAATGTAATCGTCGAACTCATCGGGAATGTTGCGCCACAGGCTGTGCACGATACCCAGCACGCCGTAGCAGTCGGTCACCGTGGGCACCAGCACACGCACCGCCCGAATGTCGTAAATCTGGGAAAAACCCAGGCCCTTGTTGTGCATCTTCTTCCAGATGCTGTAAATACTTTTGGGGCGACCGCTGACCTGCGCTTCCCTGCCCAGTTGCCGCAGCGTGGTTTGCAGGGTGTCGATCACCTCATCGATATAGTGCTGACGATCGCTGCGTTTTTCTTCCAGCAACGCCGCGATATGGCGGTATTCCGCCGGTTCGAGGTAGCGAAAGGCGAGATCCTCGAGCTCCCACTTGAGATGGCCGATCCCGAGGCGGTGCGCCAGCGGCGCGTAGACATCGAAGACTTCGCGCGCGATGCGCTGCTGGCGCTCCACGGCGGCATCCCGCGCGGCATGGAGCGCCCAGGTGCGCTCGGCGATCTTGATCAGCGGCACGCGCATGTCCGCGATCATGGAGACCAGCATGGCGCGCAACTTGGTCGCCTGCTGCGCCGGGTTCACGCCCAGCACCGGCTGATCGGAACTGCTGCGCAGCTCGCCGATGATGGCCATGCGCAGCACGCCTTCAATCAGCTTCGCGACGCCTTCGCCGAGTTTGGCGCTGACGACCGGGGGCGCCAGGGCGGCGCGGCGCACCGCGCGATAGCACATGCCGGCGGCCAGCCCTTCGGCATCCATGTAGAGGTCAGCGAGAATTTCGGTGATCGCAAACCCCGGCGTCAGTGCCGCCGGGGCGTTGGTGGCGACGAGTTCCGCCGCCGCAGTGACCGCGGCGATCTTGCGAGCATCCCAGGCGTGGCGCGCGGCAAGACGTTGCAGCCAGTCCGCCAGATCGACTTCGACATCGGTCGGCAGCGGTGGAATATCGCGCACATGCACCATGGCTGGGGTCCGTCGCGGCGCGGAAAATCAGGGTGCCTGAAACAGGCCCGAGGACAGGTAGCGGTCACCGCGATCCGTGATGATGGCGACGATCACCGCATCGCTCAGTTCGCTCGCCACCCGCAAGGCTCCCGCCACGGCGCCGCCCGAGGAAACACCGCAGAAAATCCCTTCCCGCCGCGCCAGTTCGCGCGTGGTGTTTTCGGCCTCGGACTGCTCGATGTCGAGCACCCGATCCACCAGTGCCGCATTGTAGATGCCGGGTAGATAGGCCTCTGGCCAGCGCCGGATGCCGGCGATATTCGAGCCATCGGCGGGCTGCAGCCCGACAACTTCAATCGCGGGATTCACACTCTTGAGGTATTCGGACACGCCCATGATGGTGCCCGTGGTGCCCATCGCGCTGACGAAGTGCGTCAGGGTGCCGCCGGTCTGTCGCCAGATTTCCGGTCCCGTGGTCTCGCGGTGGGCGCGCGGGTTGTCGGGATTGTTGAACTGGTCCAGCACGATGCCGCGGCCCTCGGCGCGCATCGCGAGCGCCAGATCCCGCGCCCCTTCCATGCCGGCGTCGCGACTCACCATCACCAGTTCCGCGCCATAGGCCGCCATCGCCGCCTTGCGCTCCTCGGTCATGTGATCCGGCATGATGAGAATCATGCGATAGCCCTTGATCGCGGCCACCATGGCGAGCGCGATCCCGGTGTTGCCGCTGGTCGCTTCGATCAGCGTATCGCCGGGTTTGATCTCGCCCCGGGCTTCGGCGTACCGGATCATGCTCAGCGCCGGCCGATCCTTGACCGAACCCGCCGGATTGTTGCCTTCCAGTTTGACAAGAATGGTGTTGTTGCGGCCTGCACTCAGGCGCTGCAAGCGCACCAGGGGCGTATTGCCGACACAGGATTCAATGGTGGGGAACTCCATAGCGTTGCCATCTCGCCGTCGCAGATACCGGCATTTTACTCCCCGGTCCGGAGCAACCCATAACCCATCGCGCGGACGGTCCGGGGCGCGCAAGCGCTAGCCGCTGAGTACCGCGAACGCCAGTGCATAGTCGCGCTCGTCCGAGAGGCTGATCCAGACCTCGGTGATGCCCCGCTGCGCCAGCAGCTGTTGCGCACGCCCGTGGCAATGCACGACCGGCACCCCGCCGGACGCGCCGAGCACGCTGAAATCCTGCCAGGACACGACCCCGATGCCGGTACCGAGCGCCTTGCCGAGCGCCTCTTTCGCCGCAAAACGTTTGGCGAGCCAGGCGGCGGGACGGGCCGCTGCGCCAAAGGCCGCCAACTCTTCCGGGCGCAGGATACGCGCCGCAAAGCGCGCGCCGTGCCGGGCGAGCACGCCTTCGATGCGCGCTATCGCCACGATGTCGGTACCGATGCCGCGAATCATGGGGTTCCGACGCCAGTGGTCACCGGTTTGCGGAACAGTTCGCGACTGCGCAGCGGACGACCGCCGAGATGGTCCGCGAGGGCCGTGCGCAGCAGCTCCTTGGCGCACTGGCGGACACCGGCTTCGCTATAGTCTTCCGCCGCCATGGCCAGCAGATGGCGGCCGCTCAGCCGCTGGCGCGCAGCGTCACCGTTCACTGCGTCCCTGCGCACCAGCCCGGTGTCCGCGACATACACATAATCGACGTCCGGTTCGATCCGGAGTCCCGCGTGGCCGTCACGATCCAGCGTCAGGCCGTAGCCGAGATCCGCGAGCAGTGCCAGCTCAAACCGGCGCAGCAGAGGCTCGGCGTCGCCCGCGCCGGCCAGGTCTTGCAGCAGTTGCCGATAACGGGCATGGAGCGCGGGGTGAGGATCGTATTCGTGCAGCAGACGCACCAGGAGCTCGTTTACATACAGCCCCAGGTAAAGTGCGCGTCCGGTCAAGAGTGGCGAGGTTGGCGCAGCGACTTCGACCTGGGTCAGCGTCTTCAAGGTGCCGCTGCCGCTCCAGGCCACTTCCAGTGCGACGAATGGCTGCAACGCCTGGGGTTTGCCGCCGCGGACGCCGCGCGCGACCACCCGCAGTCGACCGTGTTCCCGTGCGAAGAGATCGACCAGCAGACTGGATTCCCGGTAAGGGCTCCGGTGCAGTACATAGGCCGGTTGGTTTTGTATACGCTTCAGCAGCCGCCACGCTCCCGCGCGTCAGCGCTCATCCCGATAGCCCAGACTGCGCAGCGCCCGCTCGTCGTCGGACCAGCCGCTCTTGATCTTCACCCAGAGTCGCAGCATCACTTTTTTTCCGAGCAGCGCCTCGACATCATGGCGCGCCTGTTCGCCGATCTTTTTGATGCGTTGGCCGCCATCGCCGATGATGATGCGCTTCTGGCCCTCGCGCTCCACCAGAATCAGGGCACTGATATGGCAGATTCTTTCCTCGTCGCGGAATTCCTCGATTTCGATGGCGGTGCTGTAGGGCAACTCCGCGCCCAGTTGCCGGGTGATTTTTTCGCGCACGATCTCGGCGACCAGAAAGCGTTCGCTGCGATCGGTGTACTGATCTTCTGCAAAGCAGAACTCGCCCACCGGCATATGCGCCTTGACGATGCGTTCAAGCGCGTCGAGATTATTGCCGTTGAGCGCGGACACCGGCAGGCATTCCGCGTTCGGCAGCAATTCGGATAGCTGTGACATGCGCGGCAGCAGCACGTCCGGTGTTGAAAGACGATCGACCTTGTTCAACACCACCACCACGGGGGCGCCGGCCTGCATGACCTGCTGCGCCACCGCCGCATCGGCATCGGTCCACAGGTCGCGGTCGACGACGAAAATGATCAGATCCACATCGCACATCGCGCTCAGGGCGGAACGGTTGAGGTAGCGATTGATGGCCCGGGTCTTGGTGTTGTTGATGCCCGGCGTATCCACAAACAGCATCTGATGGCTGTCCTGGGTCTTGATACCGAGAATGTTGTGGCGCGTGGTCTGGGGCTTGCGGGAGGTAATGCTGAGTTTCTGTCCGAGCAGATGATTGAGCAACGTCGATTTGCCCACGTTGGGACGCCCGACAATGGCGGTGTAACCACAGTGTCTGGTCATGATGATCCTCGCACTGCGAGTGCCGCGAGCGCCGCGGTGGCCGCCTGCTTTTCCGCCTCGCGCCGACTGCCGCCCGCGCCGGAAACCGGAATTTCCAGCAGTGATGCCGTGCAGGACACCTCAAACCGCCGCGCGTGCTCGGGACCGGAGACCGCTACCACGGCGTAGACGGGCAGCGGCTCGCCGCGCGCCTGAAGAAACTCCTGGAGCTGGGTCTTTTCGTCGCGGTCGCCCGGATCGCGGATCACTACCGCAAGCGACTCCCCAAACCATCGCTCGATGCAAGCGAGGCAGCCGGCCAGTCCGCCATCCAGATACACCGCACCGATAACCGCTTCGAGGGTACCGGCGAGAATGGTTTTGCGCCGCGCGCCACCGCTCTTGCGTTCTCCCGGCCCCAACCGCACCCGATCAGGCAGATTCAGGGCTTGTGCGACGCCGGCCAGATATTCACCGCTGACCAGACGCGCGCGCAGGCGGCTCAGCGCACCTTCGTCCAGTTCGGGAAAACGCCGGTAGAGCAGCTCACCAATCACCAAACCCAGCACGGCGTCACCCAGAAATTCGAGTCGTTCATTGTGGGGCGAACCACTGCTGCGATGCGTCAGGGCAAGCCGCAACAAGCCGGGGTCGCCAAACGCATAGCCACCCAGGGCACCGGTCGTGCCGCCCGGCTCAGCCACCGCCGTTGCGCACCTCAATCCTTGGAGCTGTCGTAGACATTGTTGAACTTCGCGACCACATCGAGATTACCCAGAAACGCCACGCGCCGCTCGTAATAAAGCGACACCAGAACCCGCGCCGCATTGCGTTCAATGCGGACCTGCTTGAGGTCGATACTGTCGACATTGTTGACGACAAAATACTTGTACAGCTTTTGCCGGATCGCCTGGTCCGATAAATTGCGCGCATCGCCGTCGCTCAGGGCTGCAAAGGATTTGCGCACCGTGTAATCGTCGAGATAAAGCGGCCCGACACGGAACAGTACCGTCAGGGCAAAACCCACCAACAACAAAACAAACAGAATCCCCAACAGGGACACGCCGTGCTCGGCGGATCTGCCCATGACGTTAACCCTCCATGCGGTTCAATCAATTCTGCCAACCCGTTGAAAGGTCGGCAAGCTGAAAAAATTGTCCCAGTGCATCCAGATCAGCACCGCCTTACCGACGATGTTTTGCTCGGGTACCGCGCCCCAGACGCGACTGTCATAACTGTTGTCGCGGTTATCGCCCATCATGAAATACTGCCCGTCCGGCACCACAGCATGAAAATTACGGCCGAGCGGTCCCGCCTGCCCGCGCTTTCGGATCAAATGCCGCGCATCGCCGATTTCCTCCGACATCACGGAGAATCCGGGTTCGATTTCGAGATAACCCGAGGAAACATGCGCTTGCGGCACCATCTCGCCGTTGACATAGAGCGCGTTATCGATGATCCGGATGTCATCGCCCGGGAGACCGATGACGCGCTTGATGAAATAACGCTTGTCCGTGGGCGGAAAGAAGACCATCACGTCACCGCGCTGCGGCAGGCCCACAGGCACTACCTTGGTACCCAGGACCGGCAGGCGCAGCCCGTAGGAGAACTTGTCGACCAGGATGAAATCGCCGACTTCCAGCGTCGGGATCATGGACCCGGAAGGAATCTGAAACGGCTCGACCACGAAGGATCGCAGTATCAGGACGACAAAAAATACCGGAAAGAAGGGCGCCGTCAGCTCAAGATACCAGGGACGCCGCGCACCGGCATCGGTACGGCGCCGGGCTGCGAGTTTCTCATAACCCCATGCTACGCCCGTGATCGCCGTCAGGATCACCAGGATCAGAGGAAAATCAACATCCATCGCTGTCCCCATCAACCGTCTGTTTTCAGCACCGCCAGAAACGCCTCTTGCGGGATATCCACCCGGCCGACCTGCTTCATGCGTTTCTTGCCGGCCTTCTGCTTTTCGAGCAGCTTCTTCTTGCGGGTAACATCGCCACCATAGCACTTGGCGGTGACATTTTTTCGCAACGCCTTGACGGTGGTCCGGGCGATGACATGTCCGCCCAGTGCCGCCTGGATCGCCACGTCGAACATCTGGCGCGGAATCAGTTCCTTCATCCGCTCGGTCAGATTGCGTCCTTTGTAAGGAGCCTGATCGCGATGCACGATGATGGCCAGGGCATCCACGCGCTCGCCATTGATGAGAACATCCAGTCGCACCAGCGGCGCGGCCACGAAACGCTTGAAATGGTAGTCGAGCGAGGCAAAACCGCGGCTCGCGGATTTGAGGCGGTCAAAGAAATCCATGACGACTTCGTTCATCGGCAGCTCGTAGGTGAGCGACACCTGATTGCCGACGTAGCGCATGTCGAGCTGGACGCCGCGTTTTTCCACGCACAGGCCGATCACGTTGCCCAGATACTGCTGCGGCACCAGAATGTTGGCTTCGCAGATGGGCTCGCGCATCTCGGCGGTCTGACTCGGACTCGGCAGGGTCGACGGATTGGAGTAATGCCCGACCGTGCCATCGGTCTTCAGCACTTCGTACTGAACCGTCGGTGCGGTAGTGATCAGATTGAGGTCGTATTCACGCTCCAGACGCTCCTGGACAATCTCCATGTGGAGCATGCCGAGAAACCCGCATCGAAAACCGAAACCCAGGGCGTCCGAGGTTTCCGGCTCATAGAACAGCGAGGCATCGTTCAGGGTCAGCTTGTCCAGCGCGTCCCGAAATGCCTCGAAGTCATCCGAATCCACCGGGAACAGCCCGGCATAGACCTGCGGATTGACCTGCTGGAACCCCGGCAGCGCCGGCACCAGGTCGGCACCCTGAGCGTGCACGAAGGTATCGCCGACCGGGGCGCCGTGAATTTCCTTGATGCCGGCCACCACAAAACCGACTTCGCCTGCGCGCAGCACCCCGGTTTCGACACGCTTGGGGGTGAAAATGCCGATGCTGTCGACGCCGTGCGTCTTGCCCGCGGTCTTGGCGAGGATTTTGTCCTTGCAGCGGATCGTGCCCTGCTTGACCCGCACCAGGGACACGACCCCCAGATATTTGTCGAACCAGGAGTCGATGATCAGCGCCTGCAGCGGCGCCTCGGGATCGCCCTGCGGCGGCGGCACCCGGGCGACCAGCTGTTCCAGCACCAGATCCACATTGACGCCGGTCTTGGCGCTGCACCGCACCGCATCGGTCGCTTCCACCCCGATGATTTCCTCGATTTCCTTTACTACCCGATCCGGATCCGCCTGCGGCAGGTCGATCTTGTTCAGCACGGGAATGACTTCGAGCCCCTGGGCGATCGCGGTGTAGCAATTGGCGACCGACTGGGCCTCGACACCCTGGGCGGCATCCACCACCAGCAACGCCCCTTCGCAGGCCGCCAGCGAACGCGACACCTCGTAGGAAAAATCCACGTGGCCCGGAGTATCGATGAAATTGAGCTGATAGGTCTCGCCGGAACGGGCGACATAATTGAGGGTGACGCTTTGCGCCTTGATGGTAATCCCGCGTTCGCGCTCGATATCCATCGAGTCGAGCACCTGCTCCGCCATTTCGCGCTCCGCCAGACCTCCGCAGGTCTGGATGAAGCGGTCGGCCAGTGTCGACTTGCCGTGATCGATGTGAGCGATGATGGAAAAATTGCGAATATGATCGAGGTCGGGCACGTGGCTGGCTCGAAACCGGGAGGGGCAGCGGAAGCAGGCGCGAGTCTAGCGCATTTGCCCCCACCTAGCCATGCCGCCCCGGTGCTCTCGGGGGGCGCCTGCGACGCGGGCGCGCCCGGAGCGCCCGCGTCGCACCAGATTCACTCAAGCACGACGGTGCGAAAAATGGAGCGCCCGCTGCGAAAGAAGCGCAGTGCCACCGGGCTTTTGGCCGGCAATTCGGCGACCACCCGATGATAGGTGGCCAGATCGGTTATGGCGTTGTATCCGAGCTGCACAATGATGTCACCCGGCTCGATCCCCGCGTCCGCCGCGGGCGAATCCGGGTGCACCTGTTCGACCTGCACCCCCCCGGGGAGATGCGCGTTATCCCGCACCTGGGGATCGATGTCGGCAACCTCCACCCCGAGCCGATCCTGCCCGGTGTGCGCCGCCACATCACCATCGCCGGGGCGGCCCAGGACGACCACCTTCAGCACTCTGTGTTTGCCCTTGCGAATGATTTCAGCGTCGGCACTCGCGCCGGGCTTCATCTGTCCGACGACATGGGGCAAATCGCTCGCATCCACGATCGGGCGTCCGCTGAACGCCACCACGACGTCGCCCGCCTCCAGTCCCGCCTTGCCGGCGGGGCTGTCGGGTTCAACCTGCGCAATCAGTGCGCCCTGAGGCTTGTCCAGTCCCAGGGACTCGGCCAGCGCGCCATCGACATCCTGAATATAGACACCAAGCCACCCGCGCTCGACGCGACCGCTGTCCTTGAGCTGTGTCACAACCTCCAGCACTACCTGGATCGGGATCGCGAACGACAGGCCAATGGACCCTCCTGAGCGGGTATATATCTGCGAGTTGACTCCCACCACCTCGCCGTCGAGATTGAACAGTGGTCCTCCGGAATTGCCCGGATTGATCGCCACATCGGTCTGGATGAAGGGAACATAGTCTTCTCCCCGTTCGGTGGGAATACTGCGACCGATGGCGCTTACGATGCCGGCGCTGGCCGAATAATCGAGACCGAAAGGCGAACCGATCGCAACCACCCACTCCCCGACCCTGAGATTTTCCGGTTGCGCGAAGCGAATCGCCGGCAAACCCTTCGCATCGATCTTGAGAAGCGCCAGATCCGAACGCCCATCGACCCCCACCACCTTGGCGTCGAACTCGCGACGATCAATCAGACGCACCTTGATCTCTTCCGCTCCGTCGATAACGTGATTGTTGGTGACGATGTAACCATCGGCGGACATCACAAACCCGGATCCCAAGCCACTTGCGCGGCGCTCGGGACCTTGCCGCTGGCCGAAGAAATCCCGAAAAGCATCCGGCATGTCGGGTGGCACACCCTGGGGACGCCGGCTCGCCACCTTGCGGGTTGTGCTGATCTTCACCACCGCCGCCGAGTTGTCGGCAATCAATTGGGTAAAATCCGGGAGCGCCGCCGCCCTGGCCCCCGTCGCCAACAGGAACGCGATCACGGCTATCCACCCGACGCAAACCGGTCGCCAGCACTCCGCCATTGAATACCTCTTTTCAGTTCGGATTTAACGAGTTGGTTCGGATTTAACGATCAAATCGAGTCCGCCGGCACACCGCAACCGGCCGCGACCAGACCACTGAGCGTGACTGCTTGGACGCCGGACGAATATTCTCCGCAATGCGTTTGACGACCATCGCGGGCAGCTCGCCCAGAATACAAATAAGCGCGCCACCGCCAGAACGATGAGGCCCCAGAGGGACAGGGCGGGGATGGCGGTGGGGCCGACAACACCGCCGGCCACGAAAAGCACGAACTTCTCCCACCGTTCGGAACCGCTGCTGGCACCACCGGTGAGGGGATCACCGTGGCAGCCGCCACCATTCCGGCGCTTCTGCGCTCACCGGTCTCCTCGATTCACTGACCTGCCGGCACCGATGCCGGCTGGGGAGGACGCGCCACCGGCAACATACCCTGGCGATCCGCTCCATTACGCTCGGCTTGGCGCAGCATGCGCTGCTCCACATAACGACGCACCTCAGGCTCTTCCGCGGCCGAAATGCCGACAACCAGCGCGCCGGTGCGGCCTGCGGGCGCGCTGCCAGCACCGCTTACGGTTGCCACATGCACGCGCGGAAGCCTCATTCCCACGGGTGATTGCAGGGAGGACGCTACCTGGCCCGCCGCCTGTGGCTGGCCGCCGAGCGGCGCACTGACAGCGACTTCCGCATCTCTTCCCGCGCCGGTGGTCGGCACCACATACCGCACACCGACGACCGTCAGGACCGCTACCGAGGCCGCCACCGCGACTCGACTCAAGGTACGCAGCGCGCTTCGACTGCGCGGGCCCGGTTCACGCTCCAGTGCCGCCGCAATCCGACCCGAGAGATCGGGTGTTGCGGACGCCAATTCCCCGCGCATGGCCGCCGCCGCAAGGTGATATCGATTCCACTTGCATCGCAACTCCGGATTGCGACCGATCAAACCGAGGGTACGGCGCACCTCGAACTCCCCCGCCTCGCCATCCATCATCGCGGACAGTCGGGCAGCGGGTTCCTGATTGATGTCAGCACTCATGGGCAGTGAGACCTCTGTTCTTTGTCAAATGAAGTGTTTGCCGAGAAACACAGTGCCAACCGCCGGCGGCACAATCCAAGCGCTGGCAATGGGACCGACTGCCACTGGAAAGGTTCCGCCATTGCTAGCCCTCTCCCATCAGCACGCTGACACAGCGGTCGATGGCTTCCCTCGCCCGGAAAATACGTGAGCGGACGGTACCCACCGGACACTCCATGACGGCGGCGATATCCTCGTAACTGAGACCTTCGAATTCGCGCAGCGTAACCGCGGTGCGGAGATCCTGCGGCAGATCATTGATGGCCTTGTCGACGACTCGCTGCAGTTCGTCGCGCAGCGCCAGATTCTCCGGCGTATTGATGTCGGTCAGTCCTTGATTGTCGAAAAAATGCTCGGCGTCGTCGATGTCTACATCGCTCGCCGGCGGCCGACGGCCACGGGAAACCAGAGAATTCTTGGCGGTGTTGACGGCGATCCGGTACAGCCAGGTATAGAACTGACTGTCGCCGCGAAAATTCCCGATCGCTCGATACGCCTTGATGAAGGCCTCCTGGACGACATCGTCCACTTCGCCATGATCGCGGATATAGCGGCTGACGATGGCGCGCACCCGATGCTGATATTTGAGCACCAACAAATCGAACGCCGTCTTGTCACCCTGCTGTACCCGCCGGACCAGCTTGCTGTCCGGCACCGACTCTTTCGGCGGCCTCACATAGTGCTCCACAGTCTTTCCGGCGGGGGCCCATCCAGCGGCTTGCGGTGGCCGTTCCGGATGTCCACCCCTGCCCGGGCATCATGGGTTTTTTGCGGCGCCCATACTATCATGCGTCGCCAGCATCAAAACCCGCCCCGTTATGACGCGAAATTTCTACCACGATGTGCTGATTATCGGCAGCGGCGCCGCCGGGATGACGCTGGCGCTGCAGCTGGCCGGCAAGTGCGAAGTCGCGCTGCTGAGCAAGGCGGGCCTGAAAACCGGCTCGACCTGGCACGCCCAGGGCGGCATCGCGGCCGTCGTCGACGCCGAGGACAGCCTGGCCGCGCACGCCCACGACACCATGGTCGCGGGCGCTGGTCTGTGTCATCGCGACGCGGTGGAGTTCACGGTCGCGGGCGGCCCCGCCGCCATCGCCTGGCTGATTTCCCAGGGGGTCGAATTCAGTCGCGATCCCGACAGCCACCAGCATCATCTGACCCGCGAGGGTGGCCACAGTCATCGCCGTATCCTGCATGCCGCCGACGCCACCGGCAAGGCGATTTCCGGCGCGCTTGCCGACCGTGTCACCGCGGACTCCCGCATCGCGGTCTTCGAGGATCACCTGATCGTCGATCTGACCACCCAGGCGGACGTGGGGTCGCGCCACCTGCGCTGCAACGGCGCCTACGCGCTGGATGCCCGCACCGGAGACGTCTGCCTGTTCCAGGCCCGCGTGGTGGTGCTGGCCACCGGCGGGGCGAGCAAAGTGTACCTTTACACCACCAACCCGGATGGCGCCAGCGGCGATGGCATTGCGGTGGCCTGGCGGCGCGGCTGCCGGGTGGCCAACATGGAATTCAACCAGTTTCACCCGACCTGTCTGTTTCATCCCAGCGCCAAGTCCTTTCTTATTTCCGAGGCCCTGCGCGGCGAAGGCGCCCAGCTGCAACTGCCCGACGGCACCCGCTTCATGCCGGCCGTGCATCCCGACGCCGAGCTGGCGCCGCGCGACATCGTGGCGCGCGCGATCGACCACGAGATCAAGCGCCTCGGCGCCGACTGCGTGTATCTCGACATCCGCCACAAACCGCTCGCCTTTATCGAAGAACACTTTCCGACACTGCGCGCGCAGTGCCTGACCTTCGGCATCGATATCGCGCGCCAGCGCATCCCGGTGGTGCCGGCGGCGCACTACACCTGCGGCGGCATCGTCACCGACACCCGCGGCCGCACCGATCTCAAGAATCTGTACGCCATCGGCGAGTGCGCCTTTACCGGCCTGCACGGCGCCAACCGCCTGGCGAGCAATTCACTACTTGAGTGCGTGGTCTTCGCGACCGCCGCGGCGGCCGACATAGCGCGCGAGCTGGAAACCATTCCGCGGCCCAGCTTCACCAAACCCTGGGACGCATCGCGGGTGACCTCGTCGGACGAGGATGTCGTGATCTCCCACAACTGGGACGAAGTGCGCCGCTTCATGTGGGACTATGTGGGCATCGTGCGCACCCGCAAGCGGCTCGAACGGGCGCAGCATCGCATCCAGCTGTTGCAGCGCGAAATCAACGAGTACTACAGCAATTACCGGGTCAGCCGCGATCTGCTGGAACTGCGCAATCTGGCGATGGTGGCCGAGTTGATCATTCGCTCCGCGCTGCTGCGCAAGGAAAGCCGCGGACTCCATTTCACCCTGGATCACCCGGAGCAGTCGACCATTGCCAAGGACAGCATCCTGGTGCCGATGAACTTCGCCAACCAGGAGCTGATCGTCAACAAGGCGGACTGAAAGGCGCCGCCTGATTCGTCTCTGGCATCGTCCCGCCCAGGCCATCGGGCGGCCCGCTCAGACCGGCAACCCGCTGCGCACCAGCACCTGTAACCGCCGGAACCCATCCGGCGTCATGGCGTCGCTGAACAGCGGCAGTTGCCGACGGCGTTTCGGCGCCCTGTAGCTGAGCAGGATCAGCCAGGACGAAACGTACTCCGGCCGGCAATCTTCCAGCCGCACATGGTCGCCCTGTGCGCGCAGTTGCCAGGTGGCGCCATCCCAGAGCAACAGCTCCGCGCCGGCCAGCCGGCGCCAGTCGCGCGCCGTCAGGATGCCAACGCCGAGCAGTGCTGCGAGCAATCCGATCCGCTCCCAGGGCGGCAAGGGCAGTCCGATGCAGACGAATCCAACCGTCCCCAGGCTGACCGCCAGCAACCACGCCCAGCGCCGCGACGGCCGCAGCGCCAGCTCAAGGCGCGGCGCGACAGACATCCAGCACCAGCGCGACAATCGCCTTCAGATCCGCATCCGGCGGCTCGGTACGTCCCATTAACCAGCCAAACAGATCCTGATCCTCGCAGGCGAGCAAGCGTTCGAAACGCGCCTGATCTTCCGGCTCGGCCTGCGCATAGCCGCGCTCGACAAAGCTGGTCAGCAACAGATCGAGCTCGAGCATGCCGCGGCGCGCGGCCCAGCGCAGGCGATTGTGGTCCATAGCCCAGTCTCCGCGAATACAGCAAGCATTATAGGTATGGATGGCCATGGACCGACTCGGTACACTCGCCGCGCATGATGGAGACAATGGCGTGACAGATTGGTCCCAATTTCTCGCGGCGCGCGGAGCCCGCATGGCTGGCGAGCTGGCGCTCTCGTTTGGGGAAACACCCGCGGACTACGACGCGCTGCTCGCCGCTGCCGCGCTCTGCGATCTCGGCGATCTCGGGGTGCTCAGTCTGAGCGGACCCGACAGCACGAAGTTTCTCCAGGGCCAGAGCACCGCGGACTTCAGCCAACTGGTCCCGGGCGGCGCGCTCAGGGGCGCCTGCTGCAATCTGCAAGGACGGGTATTCACGAGTTTCGTCGCCGTCGCGACCGATACTGGACTCCTTTTGATGATGCATCGCGCACTGGTCGCGCCCAGTCTGCAAACCCTCGCCAAGTACGCCGTGTTCTCCAAGACCAGCCTCGCCGACGCCAGCGACGCCTATCGCATCCTAGGCCTGGCCGGCGACCAGGCCGCCGCGGTCCTTGCAACGCTGGGTTTGCGGATTCCCGACCGGGGCAGCGCGCTCGCCGCCGACGGCACCCTGGTACTGCACTGCGGCGACACCCGCTTCCTGCTGGCGGCCCCCGCCGCGCAGGCCCAGACGCGCTGGCTCGAACTCGAAGGCCACGCCCGCCCGGCCGGTCTGCCGCTGTGGCATCTGCTGGACATCCGCGCAGGTCATGCGGACGTGCGCCCCGAGACCTGCGATCAATTCCTGCCGCAAATGCTCAACTACCACCACAGCGGGGCGGTCAGTTTCACCAAGGGTTGCTACACCGGTCAGGAAGTCGTCGCCCGCACCCAGTACCGGGGCAAGCTGAAACGCCATCTGCACCGCCTGAGCATCGCGACCGCGCAACCACCGGCGTCCGGTACCGAAGCCACGCTGACCGGCGCTGCCAACCCGGTCGGCACCCTGGTACTGGCGGCGCCGGCCGGCACTGATCGCTGCGAGGCGCTGGTGGTCTTGCGGGACGAAGCCTGTAATGTGAGCGTTCTGGAATTCGGAGGCGGCCCGATCGCCGTCGAGTTCCTGCCGCTGCCCTACGCGACAGCGGCAGAGTGAACGCCTGGCTGACGGCAAACCAGGTGCTGCTGAGCTGGCTCACGGCCGCGTCGGTGGCAACCTTCGTCATCAGCCTGGTCGCCCTGCCCTGGCTGGTGGCGCGTATTCCGCCGGACTACTTTGCCCATCACAGGCGTCACGCCATCCCGTTGAAGCAGCGCCATCCGGTGATCCGATTGCTGTTGTTGATCGGGAAAAATCTGCTCGGCGCCATTCTGCTGATCGGCGGCTTCGCCATGATCTTCATACCCGGCCAGGGCCTGCTGACCATGGCGATGGGGCTGCTGCTGCTCGACTATCCCGGGAAATTCGCCCTGGAGCGGCGTGTTGCGCGCCAGCGTGCGGTGCTGTCGGGCCTCAACTGGCTGCGCGCCAAGACGGGCTCGCCACCCCTGGTGGTGGACGATGAGGACTGAAGCCGATCCATCGTAGGGCTAACAGCTTGTTGAAAAACGTCGCGAGGCGGCCAGATGCGAGGCGCACGGCGCGCAGCGACTGAGGCATATCAGATAGATAGGCGAGGGAGCGAGTACCGCGCAACGAAGCAGATGGCTGCCGCAGCAGTTTTTCAACAAGCTGCTAAATCGAGAGGAGCTCGATCCGATACCCGTCCGGATCCTCGACGAAGGCCAGCACGGTGCTGCCGTGCTGCATGGGTCCGGGCTCCCGCACCACCTTGCCGCCCCCCGCCTTGATGCGCTCGCAGGCGGCATGGACATCGTCCACGCCGATTGCGATATGGCCGTAGGCGGTGCCGAGCTCGTAGCGCGAAGTATCCCAGTTGTGGGTCAGCTCCAGCACCGTCTGTTCGGATTCCGCGCCATAGCCAAGAAACGCCAGAGTGAAACGACCGCCGGGAAAATCCTTGCGGCGCAGCAGCTGCATGCCGAGCAACCCCGTGTAGAACGCGATCGAGCGATCGAGATCGCCGACCCGCAGCATGGTGTGCAAGAGTCGCATGGTCTGGTCTCCTCGGTGAGCTGGGTCTGTTCTCAGGGTCTCAGGACGAACATCTCAGGACAACTGGCGCCCCTTGCTGGCGGCGATGCGCAGGCGCAGCGCATTGAGCTTGATGAAGCCCTCGGCATCCTGCTGATTGTAGGCGCCGGCATCATCCTCGAAAGTGGCGATGCGGGCGTCGAACAGGCTGTCCCCGGAACGCCGGCCGACCACGGTGACATTGCCCTTGTAGAGCTTCACCCGCACCGTGCCGTTCACCGGGCGCTGGGACGCGTCGATCATGCCCTGCAGCAACTTGCGCTCCGGCGACCACCAGTAGCCGTTGTAGATCAGGCTCGCATAGCGCGGCATCAACTCGTCCTTGAGATGCGCCACCTCGCGATCGAGGGTGATCGACTCGATGGCGCGGTGGGCCCTGAGCATGATGGTGCCGCCGGGCGTCTCATAGCAGCCGCGGGACTTCATGCCCACATAGCGGTTCTCGACCAGATCGAGACGCCCGATGCCGTGTGCGCCGCCGAGCTGGTTGAGTCGCGCCAGCACCGTCGCCGGGCTCAGCGCCTCGCCGTCGATGGCGACGATGTCGCCGCCCTGATAAGACAGCTCGATGTAGGCGGGCTTGTCGGGCGCGGTCTCGGGCGCCACCGACCAGCGCCACATGCTCTCTTCCGGCTCCAGCCAGGGATCTTCAAGCTGGCCGCCCTCGTAGGAGATGTGCAGCAGGTTGGCGTCCATGGAATAGGGCGACTTTTTGCCGCTGGCAAAATCCACCGGGATGTTGTGCTGTTTGCAGTAGGCCATCAGCGAGTCGCGGGAACCCAGATCCCATTCGCGCCAGGGCGCGATCACCCGGATACCGGGCTTGAGCGCATAGGCACCGAGTTCGAAACGCACCTGGTCGTTGCCCTTGCCGGTGGCGCCGTGGGAGATGGCATCGGCCCCGGCCGCATTGGCAATCTCCACCAGACGCTTGGCGATCAGGGGCCGCGCAATGGAGGTGCCGAGCAGGTATTCGCCTTCGTAGATGGCATTGGCGCGAAACATCGGGAACACGAAATCCCGCACGAACTCTTCACGCAGGTCGTCAATGTGGATTTCCTTGACGCCCAGCGCCCGGGCCTTGGCCCGCGCCGGCTCCAGCTCTTCGCCCTGGCCGATGTCGGCGGTGAAGGTCACCACGTCGCAGCCGTAGGTTTCCTGCAGCCAGCGCACGATCACCGAGGTATCCAGACCACCGGAATAGGCGAGCACCACTTTGTTGATGGCGGACACTGACAGCTCCCGAAAACGATCTGAAGGGGGCGGGATTTTACTCAGCATCCGCCGCCCTTGCACGAGAACTTCCCCCCACGAGAACTTCCCCCGACGCGCTCCCGCGCCCGGGCAGGGCGCTCTGCTAACATCCGCGGATGATCCGGCCCCCGCCACTGTTGTCCGCCGCCCGCGACAATCTGCGCCAGCTGACCACGATTCGCTATATCGCGCTCGGCAGTCTCGGCCTGGCGCTCGCCGTCCTGGGTCCGGATCTCGCGCAGGAACCACACCTCCTCGCACTCGCCGCCCTGCTCGGCTTGTTTGCGGCATTGAACGCGCTGGCACGCTGGCGCATCCGGCGCCCGCTACCCATCTCGGAAACCGAGTTTTTCAGCCACCTGCTGCTCGATATCGGCGGCCTCAGCGGCCTGCTGTTTTTCAGCGGCGGCGCGACCAATCCGCTCATTTCCTATTACCTGGTGCCGGTCAGCATCGCCGCCGCGACGCTCAACCGGACCCTCGCCTGGTCGGTCACCGCGCTCGCCTTTGCGTGCTACAGCCTGCTGCTGGTTTTCCACCAGCCGGTCCCGGCGTTGCTGCCTACCACGCACCACGACGGTTTCAGTCTGCATGTCCTGGGCATGTGGGCGAACTTCGCCGTGAGCGCGGCACTGATCAGTTACTTCCTGTTCAACATGGCAGAGACCCTGCGCCGCCAGCAGCAGCAGATCGCCCAGCAGCGGGAAGAACAGTTGCGCGACGAGCAGTTGCTGAGTGTGGCCACGCTGGCGGCGGGCGCCGCCCACGAACTGGGTACTCCGCTCAATACCATGAGGCTGCTGATCGACGCGGCCCGCGAAGACCGCGCCGGACTCGTCGGGCCGGGACTCGATATCCTCGACCAGCAACTCGTGCGCTGCCGCGAAACCCTGCAGAAGCTCGCGCACGCGGCCGGCATCCGCGACCAGCAACCACAATCCGAGCAGGTGACTACCTACCTCAAGAATCTCCTCGCGCGTTGGCAGGTGCTGCGCCCCACCGCCATCGCCGAACTGCGGCTGAACCCGGCAAACCCGGAACTCTGCGCGCGCTTCCACCCGGCCCTGGAACCGGCGCTGCAGAATCTGCTCGACAATGCCGCCGATGCCTCGCCGCGCATCATTGTGGAAGCCGACTGGACGCCGGACGTCCTGACCATCGGGATTCGCGACTTCGGTCCCGGGATCGCTCCGGAACAGCGGCCCTACCTGGGGCAACCGGGACGCAGCGCAAAACCCCGCGGACTGGGGCTCGGACTGTTTCTGTCGCACTCCACCATCGGCCGCCACGGCGGCGCGGTGGAACTTCGCGATGATGCGGAAGGCGGTACCCTGACCCGGATCACCCTGCCCCTGACGGTGCCCGGTCGGTGAACACGAGCTGCCGCTATCTGATCGTCGACGACGATCCCGCGTTTTGTGCGGCGCTGGCCCACAGTCTGGCCCGCCTCCAGCAGGAGGCGGTCATCGCCCATGACGCCGACGCGGCAGTGCGCGAATGCGCGCGTTTCCGTCCGCAGCGCGCCATCCTCGACCTCAAGCTCGCGGAGAGCTCGGGTCTGCATCTCATCCCCCGCCTCAAGGCGCTGGACTCCGAGCTCCACATCGTCGTGCTGACGGGCTACGCCAGCGTCGCCACCGCGGTGAATGCCATCAAGCTGGGCGCCACCCATTACCTGGGCAAGCCGGCAGGCATTGCCGAGATCCTCGCCGCCTTTGAAGATGAAGCCCCCGCGGCGCCGACGCCGCCCGCGGCCATACCTTCGCTGGAGCGGGTGGAATGGGAGCATATCCAGCGGGTTCTGGACGCCCACAACGGCAACATCGCCAACACCGCGCGCGCGCTGGGCATGCATCGCCGCACCCTGCAACGCAAGCTCACCAAGCGTCCGGTGAAACAGTGACGGCCGTGCGCCGTGGCGGCGCAGTCCTCCGCCTGCCAGTTTGTGCAGGGCGACCACCAACGACTGGCGGAACGCGCGACAACCCCGGGCATGCAGCCGACATCGGCTTGGCGTCTGCGCGACCGGGCGGGACCGACTGTCGTCACTTGATGGCTGGCCATCGCCACTGGCCGCAAGTCATTTACCTTCGTTGCCGCTCTCCATTATGGTGTACCGAGACGGACTTCACTTGACGGGATGCAAAATGGCTTCATCGGACGACTCGTCTCTCGATCGCACCGCGGTTTTCTTTTCCGATGCACTGCCGGCGGCACGCGTCAGGCAGGCCGAGATGGGCCACTATCTCCTCGTGCTCGAAGGTTCGCAGCCGGGCCTGCGGGTTGAAATCATCGCAGAATCTCTGGTCATCGGTCGCGGGTCGGAGTGCGACCTCGTGCTGCCGGATGGCCGGGTGTCGCGCCGCCACTGCACCGTGGAACTGCGTTCCGGCACTCCGGTGCTGATCGACCACGACTCCACCAACGGCACGCTGGTCGGCGGTTCCCGCGTCAGCCAGCCGTTCGAACTGACCGAAGGCGTGGTGTTCTCGGTCGGCAGCCATGTCCTCCAATATGAGCTTCGCAACCGGCAGGAAACCCGCGAGTCCCTGGATCTCGACAGGGCGCTGACCAAGGCCAGCAGCTACGTACACGCCCTGCTCCCCCTGCCGCTCGGCGACGGTCCGATCCGCACCGACTGGTGCTATCTGCCCTCGGAACGCCTGGGCGGCGATGCCTTCGGCTACAGCGCCCTGGATGACGACAATTTCGTCGCCTACATCGTCGATGTCGCGGGGCATGGCGTCAGTGCAGCCATGCATTCGGTGTCATTGCTCAATGTGCTGCGCCAGCGCGCGCTCGCGGATACGGACTTCACCGATCCCGGGCAGGTGTTGCGCAAACTCAACCGGATGTTCCCGATGGAACAACACGACGACATGTACTTCACCATGTGGTACGGCGTGTACAACCGTCCCTCGCGCTCCTTGCGCTTTGCCTCCGGCGGCCACCATCCGGGTTTCCTGGTTGAGCGGAGCCGGATGCAGGCGACCCCCGTGCAGAGCCGGGGGCCGCTCATCGGACTCATGCCCGACCACGCCTACCAGGCGGAAGTGCTGACCGTGGCGCCGGGCTCGACCCTGTATCTGTTCAGCGACGGCGTCTTCGAGATCGTCACCGCCGCGGGCGCGGAATGGGGCCTCGATGATTTTTTGCCGTTGCTGACCCAGGCTGCCGACCCCATGACGACGGAGCCGGAGCGGCTGCATCGGCAGATCAGGGCCATCGCTCGCCCGGGCCCCTTCGACGACGACTTTTCTCTGCTGACTGTCACATTCGCTTCATGAAAGCGCTTTAGCGTCGGGTCATTTGGGCGGCCCTGTGGCCGCCCCCAGCCCGTAACCGAAGTGGAGCGACCCGGCATGGAAATGGAAGTGACCGAATTGGACGGCAAGGCGATAAAAATAGCATTGCGTGGCCGCCTGGATACCGCGGGCGTCGACCAGATCGAAACCCGGTTTTCCGCGAGTATCGTGCCGGGCGGCCACCAAGCCATCGTCGACCTTTCCGAGGTATCCTTCATCGCCTCGATGGGGCTGCGCATGTTCATCACCGTGGCCCGTTCCGTGGGTAAAAAAGGCGGCAAGCTGGTGCTGCTCTCGCCGCAGGCAATGGTCAACGAAGTCTTCGCCAATGCCGCACTGGCCGACATCATTCCGATCGTTTTCAGTACCGAGGAAGCACTCGGACAACTCAACGGATAACGAATCCTGACCAGCCACCGCGAGGTCTGCGTGACATCGGACACAGCGCGCCTGGAGATCGGACCCGGCGCGGGCGAGCTGGCCCGCGGCATGACCGAGCTCGGCGCCATCCTGATCCGCGCCGGAGTGGGCGAGCGGCCGCGCTTTCAGACCGAACTGGTGTTCGAGGAACTGGTGACGAACGCGATTCGCCACGGCGGTGTCGACAGCGATCATTCCGTCGCGGTGACGATCAGCCTGACGCCGGAAGATGTGGTGCTGGTGGTGAGCGATCAGGGCTGTCCGTTCAATCCCCTGGAGCAGCCGGACCCGGTGCCGGCCACATCGCTGGCGGAGGCGAAGGTCGGCGGCCTGGGAATCATGCTGGTGCGCAAGGCGGCCAGTTCCCTGGCCTACGAGCGCGCCAACGGCCGTAACCTTGTGCAGGTCGTCATCCCCCGCAACTGATTGGCGGCGACGATTTCCGGATATTGAGCCAGTGCCGGCGGATGCGGACCCCGGGTTCACGCCCCGGCATTCTTCCCTACAATAGCCTCCGTTTTTCGACTCAACCCCGGAGCGCTCATGAAAACCCATCGCGTCGCCGTACTCCCCGGAGACGGTATCGGCCCCGAGATCACCCGCGAAGCCCTCAAGGTGCTGCGCGTGGTGGAGGAGCGCAACCCGGTCCACTTCGACCTGATTCAGGCACCCTTTGGCGCCCAAGCCTACTTCGACCACGGCCACCCGTTTCCGGCCACGACCCAGGCCGTCTGCGACCGCGCCGACGCCATTCTCAAAGGGCCGGTCGGACTGGACTACGAAGCGACCAAAAAGATTCCGGTGGACATGCAGCCCGAACGCGGCGCGGTGTTGCCGCTGCGCGCGCGCTACAACACCTACGCCAACTTCCGCCCCATCGTGTTGCCCAAGGCGCTCGCGCACTTTTCGCCGCTGCGGCCGGAAATCATCGGCGAGGGCATCGACATCATGCTGATCCGCGAGCTGGTGGGCGGACTGTATTTCGGCACCAAGACGGTGGGCGTCGACGCCCACAACCACCGCTACGTCGAAGAAACCCTGCGCTACGACGAGATCCAGATCAAGCAGATACTGAAAAAAGGCCTGGAGCTGGCGCAGCGCCGCAAGGGTGTGCTGCACAATATCCACAAGAGCAATGTGCTGAAATCGAGCGTGCTCTGGAATGAGGTGCTGGAAGAAATGGCGCCCGCATACCCGGACGTGAAGATTGTCCCCATGCTGGTCGACGCCGCCGCCACGCATCTGTGCCTCAACCCGCGCCAGTTCGACGTGATGGTGATGGAAAACATGTTCGGCGATATCTTGAGCGATCAGGGCGGCGGCATCATCGGCTCCCTGGGCCTGATGCCATCGGCCTGCATCGGCGATAACAAGGCCTATTACGAGCCCTCTCACGGTTCGGCGCCGGATATCGCCGGCAGGAACATCGCCAATCCCTACTCGATGATCGGCTCGGCCGCGATGATGCTCGAATACAGCTTCGGCATGGCAGCGGAAGCCCGCAACATCTGGGCGGCGATGCAGGCGGTGTTTGCCGACGGTTTCTCCACGCCCGACCTCGCGCAGCCGGGCGTCGAGGTAAAGACCATCGATACCGAAACCTTTGGCGACAAGGTCGTCGCGAAACTGCGTGCGGCACCGAGGGTTCCGTGAACACACATTTCGCGGTTCATCCGCTGACCCCGGCGATCGGCGCCGAAATCACCGGCCTCGATCTGTCCCAGCCCATTCCCCCGGCCACGCTGGCGGAATTGCGTAAGGTGTGGCTGGAGCGCAAGGTGCTGTTTTTCCGCGACCAGACCCTGACGCCGGATCAACAGCTCGCGTTTACCCGGCAATTCGGCGAAGTCGAAAAATATCCGTTTTTGCCCGGTATCGAAGGTCATCCGCTGATTGCGCCGGTGCTGAAACTCCCTCACGAAACCGTCAACTTCGGCGGCCTCTGGCACTCGGATACGACTTACCTCGAAACGCCGGCGGCCGGCGCCACCCTGTACGCGCTGGAGATTCCCCCGCTGGGCGGCGATACGCTGTTCGCCAACATGGTGCTCGCCTACGCCACCCTGCCGGACGCGATCAAGGAGCAGATTCGCGATCTGCGCGTGGTCAACTCGTCGGCCAAAGCCGATGTGAGCAAAACCCGCGAAGACCGCCTCAAGGACGCCGGCGACAGCGCCTTGCGCCAGCAGTTTGTCAGCATCCATCCGGTGGTACGGACGCATCCCGAAACGCGCGAAAAAATTCTCTACGTCAATGAGGGTCACGCCGAACGCTTCGACGGCTGGACCGAGGCAGCGAGTCAGCCACTGCTCGATCTGCTCTATCGGCACCAGCGCAAGCCGGAATACCAATGCCGGTTCCGCTGGACCGCAGGCGCCCTGGCGATGTGGGACAACCGCTCGTCCCAGCATTATCCGGTCAACGACTACCACGGCCATCGCCGCCTGCTGCACCGGATTTCACTCAAGGGCGACAGACCCTTCTAACCAACCGCTTCCTACAGCAACGCTGTCCCGTAGGCAAGACCAGCCACTCGGAACCCGAGCCGACGGCAAAACGGCAACTCGCCTCTCGACCAAGAGTGGTCGAGCGCGCAGGGCGCATCGTTCCACCCGCTATGCCGGTGTTGTCATGCCGCTCGACCTGGGTTTTGCGGCCAGTGCGGGCAAAACCATGGCCAGGGTCCAGTCGCCAGCGATTCGCTAAGTCCGGATGCACCATTCCCGACCATTGGTCGCTTTCGGCGACCAATGCAAGGACTTTGTATTACCAATGCAAGGGTTTTGTATTGTTGCTGCAACCTGCGTCACACAATCTGGATTGCAGAATTCGGCGGGGAAGCCGGATCGACCGCCAGCCAATCCGGCGTCGATCATCAACTAACGGCAACGGCCCGCACGAGTTCCCGATGCTTGCGGTTTTCGTCGCAACGCATCGTTAAACCGACCAACTGACTGACTGAAGGAGTAGTTACCATGAAATTCCATCCTCGTTACCTTGCCGCCGCGCTTGCCGCCACCCTCGCCAGCGGCGCTGTCCTGGCAGAGTCCCTGCCGGCGTCCAAGGCGACCTTTGCCTATCAAGGGCTCATCGCCTTGCCGAGCTCGACCTACGACCTCGCCGCCCCGTCCGCCGACAGCGGTTGGGCTACGGTCCTGAAGGCGCAGATCAAGACCGCCAATCAGAAGGATCTGTTCATCAACCCGTCCCTGCAATGCGGCATCGTGACCGACACCACCGTCAAGAGCCTCAACGGCAGCCTGGACACGGCGGAGGCGCGCGGCACTATCCGGGTACGCGTGCAGATCACCGCACCGGACGGCAGCACGCGCTATGCCGAGCCAAACGGCACTGGCGCCACCGCCGATCCTGCCGAGCGAAACACTGACGGGCTGGTCTACTGCGATCGGATCCAGACGCTCAAGGCCAAGTTCTCCGGCCTGAACTGCGACGCGGATCTCGTGACCGGTGAAGTCACCTGTGCCGACCCGGAAGAGCTGCAGCTCATCCTGAAGACCCTGAACGCCAATTCCTTCAACTTCGTCGCCGCCGACGTCGCCTCGGGCGTGCACACCATCGAGATCCAGGCCCGAACCTCGGCCAACATCGGTGTGGATTCGCAGAATGGTTCCCTTGCCGGGGCCGAGGCCTTCATCGGCGCTGGTTCGGCGACGATCGAGGAAGTGCGCATGATCCAGGGCAACACCGGCGAAACGCTGCCCCTCGACTAGAGCACCAACGCTTTACGAGCAAGAATCCGCCGGGCGATGGGTAACCATCGCCCGGTTTTTTTGTCACCGATGAAGTCCATGGGAAGTTCGCGAAATCCCGCGTCGAGCTGCGCAGCCGCAAGCAACGACAAGCCCCCTGCCCAGCCGGCGATCCACTGGCGATAGTCTCTCCCCGCACACGCACAACCGTGGAATCAGAGGATGCGCTCAATCAGCAATTGCAGACACTCGACGCCCTGGAAGCGATTTACATCCAGCCGATAGACAATCCGCGCAGCGTCGCCCGGCTGGGGTTGTCCTCCAGCGGCAACAGCGTGAAAAGGAAAAGCGCCCAAACGATCCGCGGCCAAGACCGGCCCGGCGGCCACGGCGAGCCGCGGGTCGATTTCGCAATCCGCGACCGCAGCGAGCACCGGCGCGATCGCGCCCCAGGCGTTGCGCAACAGCTGCGGCTGCGCGGCGGCATTGGGATGAATCCCGTCGGCCTGGATGAAGTCCGGGTCGCCGCCGATACCGGCGAGGAAAAACTCCACGAAAGGCAGCTTTTCATCCTCTGCCACGCGGGCAAAGGCGCGTTCGAAGCGCCTTTGGTACACCGGCCCGTAATTGGGCGGAATCTTCATGCCGAGCAGTAGCGGGTGGGCCCCGGCGGCGCGCGCAAGCTGCGCCATGCGCACCAGATTGTTCGCCATGGGTTCCGGCGGCAAACCGCGCAGACCGTCGTTGCCGCCCAGTTCGATCACCACCACCTCCGGCTGCCACTGCTCCAGCAACGCGGGCAGGCGATGCAGACCACCCGCTGTGGTCTCGCCGCTGACGGAGGCGTTATGCACCTGGACCTGCGGGCACTGTGACGCAAGTCGCCCGGCCATCAGCGCCACCCAACCCTGGGCTGGATCCATGCCAAAGGCAGCACTGATGCTGTCACCCAGAACCAAAATGCCACCGGCGCCTGCGGAGCCGGAGTGCAACGCCAGGACGGCGAGCAGCGCCAGGCCACGGGGGCGCGGGAACAAAACGGAGAGAAAGCCGGTCATGGCAGGGATCGTCGCTGATGCATGTGTGGAACCCAGGGTGTCGTTACGGGCGAGGCCCGGCGGCCGATTGTAAGCCAGCCAGCGCCGGGTTCGGCTGACGCCAGGTTCGATTGTCGGCCGCGCACCCTCATCAACACCGCCGGCTTTTAGCCTTGATAGCGACACTCGGCGACTTGCCTGTGATCCGGGGTGCGTCGATACTGCCGCCGCGCTCCTGTCCTCCCACTCAGTGCTGTCACCATGCCCGATTCATCCCTGTCAGACACCGCCATGCCCGAGAGATTTCTGCTCGAAGCCCGCCATCTCGGCAAGCAGGTGGCGAGCTCGGACGGCGATCTCACGCTGCTCCAGGACATCGAGCTGGCGCTCACCGCAGGATCGAGCCTCGCCATCACCGGGCCGTCCGGCAGCGGCAAGTCCACTTTGCTCGGCCTGCTCGCCGGGCTCGATATCCCGACCAGCGGCGAGGTCTGGCTGGACGGCCGACCGTTCAGCGCTTTGGACGAGGACGCCCGTGCCCGGCGGCGCGGCGAACTCTGCGCCTTCGTGTTTCAGGATTTTCACCTGGTCGGCGATCTCACCGCGCTCGAAAACGTCATGCTGCCGCTGGAGCTCCAGCGCGCGCCAGATGCCTCCCGGCGCGCGCAGGCGTGGCTCGACCGGGTCGGACTCGGCCACCGGGTCCGGCACTTTCCGGCCACGCTGTCGGGTGGCGAACAGCAGCGGGTGGCGCTCGCCCGCGCTTTCGCGGTGGCGCCAAAACTGCTGTTCGCCGACGAACCCACCGGCAGTCTCGACCACGCCAACAGCGCACGGGTGCAGGATCTGCTGTTTGAGCTCAACCGGGAAACGGGCGCCGCGCTGGTGCTGGTAACCCACGACGCGCCGCTGGCCGAGCGTTGCGCGCGACATCTGAGCCTCGAAGAGGGCCGCATTCGCGCTCAGCCCCAGCCGATACGGTGGCCGCGTCCGTGATCCGCACCCTGCTGCGCCCCTGGCGGGACTCGGGTTTCCGGCTCCTTGCCGCCGCCCTGGCCATCGCCGCCTTCGCGCTCGGCGCCATGATCCTGCTGCGCGCGGAACTGGAAGCCCGCTTTGCGGTGCGCACCGCCGAAGCTCTGGGCGGCGAGCTGGTGCTGTCGGGCACCCATGAACCGACCGCCGGGCAACGCGCCCTGGCGGCACCGGCACGCCACGCCGAAGTGGTGGATTTTTCCACCGTGCTGGTGCGCGGCGACGACCTGCTGCTGGTGAGCGCGCGGGCGGTCGATGCCGCCTATCCGCTGGCGGGTTCGCTCGCCGTGGCGCCAGCGCGCTTTGCGCCCGCCGCGGCGCGGACGCAGGGCCCGGCGCCGGGCGAACTCTGGGTCGAGGATGCAGTGCTCGACCGCCTGGGCGTGACCCCCGGCGAAACGCTCGAGCTGGGCAACAAGACCTTTGTCATCGGCGCCGTGATCCGCCAGCTGCCGGACGTCGGCGCCGGCTTCTACGGCATGAGCCCACGGGTGCTGTTCCACCGCGACGATCTCGCCGCCACCGGCGTGCTGGCGCCCGGCACCCGCGTCGATTACCGGCTGTTGATGAGCCGCGCGCCCGGGGCGGATCTGGACGCCATCGCCGCCGCGCTGCGGCCGGGACTGCGCCCGGACCAGCAACTGGAAGATATCGCGGACGCGGCGGTGCGCAGTCTCGGCCCGCTGCGCCAGCTGACCCTCTGGGCCAAGCTCGCGGTGCTGCTGATCAGCCTGCTCTGCGGCGCCGCCATCCATCTCGCCACCAGCCAGAGGGTCGCCCGCCGCGCGCGGCTCGCGGGTCTGCTGCGCAGCTTCGGCGCCAGCCGCCGCCAGGTCATCGGCCGCCTGCTGGGGCGGGAATTCGCCGCCGTGCTGCCGGCGGTCGCCGTCGGCGCCGGTCTCGGCATCGCCCTGGTTTTCGCGCTGCGCCGGCTGCTCGACTGGCAGCAACCCTGGGCCGGAACCCCGGCCGACTGGCTGGCGCTGGCCCTGGCGCCGCTGTTGCTGTGGTTCGGGTTCGCCCTGCCTCGCCTCGTGAGTCTGGTGCGGGTGCCGGCACTGGTGGTGCTCCGCCAGGGCGTGCAGCAGCGCGCGACCGCAAGCGGACTGGAGCTCGCCGCCGCCCTGACGGTGCCGGTGCTGCTCGCCGGCCTGCTGACCGACTCGCTCGCCGATCTCGGCGTCCTGTTGCTGCTGATGGCGGCGCTGGGCACCCTGCTCCCCCTGGTCCTGTGGCCGCTGTTGAAGGCGTTGGATATCGCCGGGGCCCGCCTCCCCCTCGCCGCGCGGCTGGCGCTGCGCCGCCTCGGCCGGCGTCCCACCCTGACGCTGCCTCTGCTTGCCGCCCTGACGCTGGCGATGGCCGCGCTGACCCTGTCCGGGCTGGTGGGCACGCGCCTGCTGGATGACTGGCGCACCCAGCTGCCGGAGCGGGCGCCCAATCATTTCGTACTCAACCTGTTCGACGCCGATCGCGATACCTACCGCGCCTGGCTGGATGCCGAGCATGCCGAAGGCCAGCCACTCTACGCGATGGTGCGCGGCCGCCTCACCAGTATCAACGGAGTGCCGATGCGCGATGCGGTGACGAAGGAAAACTCCCGCAGCGAACGCGCGCTCAACCGGGATCTCGCCCTCACCGAAGCGGAACTGCTGCCGCGCAGCAATCGGATAATCCAGGGCGACTGGCCCAGCCCGAGCGACGGCGTCTCGGTGGAGCGGGAACTGGCGGAAAACCTGGGGCTCGCGTTGGGTGATCGGCTGCAATTCGTCACCAGCCGGGGCACGCTCGACGCCCGGGTCACCAGCCTGCGCGAAGTGGACTGGGACAGCTTCGAGCCGAACTTCTTTTTCATGTTCGCGCCGGGCGCACTGGCCGGCGAGGACATCACCTGGCTCACCGGCTTCTGGCTGCCCCCGGGCAGCGCCGCGCGCACGGCCACCCTGTTGCGCGAGCTGCCCCACATCACCCTGCTCGACGTCCAGGCGTTGCTGGCGCGCGCCGGCGACATCGCCCGTCAGGCCAGCCGCGCCACTGCGCTGCTGGCGGCCCTGCTGATGTTCGCGGCCTTGCTGGTGCTGGGCGCCGCACTGGCGGGCGGCGAAGCCGAACGCGGCCGCGACAACGCATTGCTGCGCACCTTGGGCAGTGGACAGGCGCTGCTGCGCCAGATCGCCTGGATCGAGTTTCTGACCCTGGGCGGCTGCGCCGCGCTGGGCGCCGTACTGATCACGCTGGCGGTGCTCTATCCGCTGGGGTCACGGCTCGGCATTGCGCTCCCCCTCAACTCACCCTGGCTGTTGCTGCCGCCGCTGCTGGCGGTACTGGTCACCCTGGCTGGCGTCACCGCCAGCCGCCGCGCGCTGCGCCAGCCGACGCTGACATTGCTGCGCCACGGGGCGGCCTAGCGGGCTCGCGGCGCTCGCGGGAATGGATTGCGGGAGTATCGGGCAGGGGCGCGGGGATCGCTTCCGCGCGTCATTTTCGCGATCATGTCGGCGGCGGGTGCGGAGCCGGCGCATCGCTCTGCATCCCGCGCCAGACATCCCCGGACCGCCTTTCACGCAGCCACCACACGCCCAAATGATCACCAACCCGCAACGCTTCACCGCCACCCTCGCCCGCTTCGACGCCGCCAATGCGCAGGATCCCAATCGAGAAGACGGCCGACCCCGGGAATTGCTCTATGCCGAACGCATGACCGCGATGCTGAAACGTTTCGCGCCCGACGCATCGGAAGCCGTCCAGCTCGCGGTGCGCGCCCAACATATCCAGCGCTGGCTGACGCCACGTTCCACTTACCCGGCGGGCCGGCTGGGTTACCTGAAGTGGCGCGCCGGGCTGTACCAGTTCCATGCCGAGACTGCCGCGACCATCATGGCGGAGACCGGCTACGACGCGGCGCTGATCGCGCGCGTCAAGGCCGCCGTAAGCAAACAGGACCTCAAGGCGAACAGCGAGACGCAACTGCTGGAGGATGTGTCCGCCCTGGTCTTTCTGGAACACTACCTGGCGGGCTTCGCCGCCCAGCACCCAGATTACGACGAAGCCAAGTGGCTGGACATCATCCGCAAGACCTGGCGCAAGATGTCGGCGCCAGCGCAGGCGTTTGTACTGGCCGGACAGATTCATCTGCCGGATGCGCTGGCACCGCTGATCCGGAAGGCCGTCGGCTGATGCTGCGGGGCGCGCCCACAGCCTGAGCACGTATCCCGGGTTCGCGACGGCGCCGGCTCAGACGAAAATCAACAGCGGCAGCACGCGATCCGCGCCTTCGGAGAGAACGCGAAATACCGGTACGCCCATCAGGCTGAGCAGGATCAGCACCAGAAACACCTGGGTGCCGTGGCGGGCATTGAACTGGTCGTAGCGGCGGCCGAGGCGCGGCGGCAGCAGCCAGGACAGAATGTAGTGGCCGTCGAGCGGCCCCAGCGGCACGAGGTTGAACAGCATCAGCAACAGGTTGATCCGGGCCAGAATGGTCAGCGCCAGCACGGCTTCCCGCGACCAGGCGGCGCCGCCCGACTGGGCGCCGAGGGCCAGCAGATTCACCGCCGCCACCGCGAGCAGCAGATTCATGCCGGGCCCCGCCGCCGCCACTGCGGCCGGCGACCAGCGCCGACGCATGTTGGCGGGATTGAAGGGCACCGGCCGCGCGTAGCCGAATCCCACCAGCACGACCATCAGCAGACCCAGCGGGTCGATATGGGCCGCCGGATTCACCGTGAGCCGCCCCTGGCGCCGCGCGGTGTCGTCGCCCAGCAGGGTGGCCACCTGGGCGTGGCCGAATTCGTGCAGGCTGAGCGAGACGACGATCGCGAGCAACAGGGTGGCGAACAGGGCGACTTGCCCATTGAACAGCAGCGTCAGCATGGTATGGCGCTATGGGTCATGGTGCGGGTCATGGTGCGGGTCATGGTGCGGGTCATGGCGTGGGTCGGGCTTTGTAGCACAGGAACCCTGCTCCCGGATTGATGTGCCGGCCGCGAGCCCGGTCCGCACACCGGCGCGGTGCGCCCGCTAACCGTCGCGGGCGACGAACTCGGCCGCCAGCGGCAGCGCGGTGAGACCGCGAAAACTCAGGCTGTCCAGCCATTCGGGTGCGCCGATACAGAAGTGAATGCCGTGGCCGAAGGCGAACTGCCCAAGCGGCGTGCCGCTTGGCGGCGGACGGCGAATGTCGAACCGCTGCGGATCGGGGAACACTTCCGGGTCGCGGTTGGCCGCGTTGATCATGGCGAACACGCGCTGGCCCCTGGCGATGCGCTGGCCGCCGAATTCGACAGCTTCGGCCGCGACCCGGGTCACGGCCGCATTGGGTCCGTCGTAGCGGAGAATTTCCTCCACCGCGGATTCGGCCAGTTCCGGATGCCGGCGCAGATCCGCGAGCTGGTCCGGGTGGCGCGTCAGACAGTACATGCCGGTGCCGAGCAGGTTGCCGGTGGTCTCGTGGCCCGCAAACAACAGCAGCACGCAGGTGGCGATCAACTCCGATTCATTCAGCACTTCGCCCGCGTCCTCGGCGCGGATCAGATCGCTGATCATGTCGGCTCGCAGCCGACGGCGGCGGTCCGCCACCAGTGCACGAAAGGCGCCGGTCAGATTCGTCATCGCCGCCTCGGCGCGTTCGTACTTGTCCGGCGTGACGCGGGAACTGCCGATGAACAGTCCGAGGTCGTCCGACCACAGCTTGAAGGCTTCGATCTCGTTGCGCTCGGCGCCCAGCATTTCCATGATCACTGCCGCTGGAATCCGGTAGGCCAGATCGCGGATGAAATCGATTTGGGTGCGTCCCACCACCGCATCGATGGTCTCGTGGACGATCTCGGCGATGCGCGGCGCCATCGCCTGCACCGCGCGCGAGGTGAAGCCCCGATTGAGCAGGCGGCGCAGGCGGGTGTGGTCGGGCGGATCCAGAAACACCGTCCACAAACTGACCGAGGCTTCGAGAGCATGCAATTTGGCGCGCTGTTCCTGCGGCAATGCATTGAAGAACGGCAGCATGCGCGCGGCGGAAAATCGTTTGTCGAGCAGGATCGCCTTGCAGTCCTCGTGGCGTGTCACCACCCAGCCGCGCAGCGGCGCGCTCCAGTGCACCGGCGCCTCGCGCTGGAGGCGCGCAAACAGCGGGAAGGGATTGTCGATCACCGCTCGCGTGCTGGGGTCGTAGCAGAGGTCACTGGTGGCCATGGTTTCGGAACCTCGCGGCCGAGTGCTTGCCCGACGCCGGTTGAGCCACCGCCAGCGACATATCCAACAAACACAGTCACGGCAGCCCGGGTGCCCGGATCAGGTCACTGACTGCCGGCGCTGACCCGGGCTTGCCGGTGTTCTGGAAATTTTCGCCGGAAGAGTACCGGGCGCGCGGCTACCCACCGCGGTCGCCGCGCCCCGCCCGGGCGGGTGTTATTTGCCGGCTTTCTTTTCTTTCTTGGCCGCTTTCTTTTCCTTCAGGGTCTTGGCCGGTTTTTTCTTCTCGGCCTTTTTACTGTCCATGCCCTTGCTCATAGGATGTTCCTCTTGCGGAAGTGCATTCAGGGAGCCATGAATCTGGACCCGTCGCCGCATTCTAACGGGAAATCGCGCCCTGTGGCCCTGCCGGCTGAGCCGCAGAGTGCTGCCGGTTCGGATGCAGTAACCCGGGGCCGGTGGCCTGTGCCTTCCGCACCGGGATCGGTTGGCTTGCTAATTGCTGCGTCACCAGAGCGGGCCGCCGGCGCGTGTTGCACCTGGCCACGGCTCACTGAAGGCAAATACTTTGCGATTTTCATCGGGTGGCAACAACAGGTATGTATCTTGACGCTCGGGGCTGTGCAGCGCTGTCGCTGAACCGGCGGTGCTCGCCAGGATCCGGCTGACTGCGCGGGAAAAGTCATGACTCAACACTATGCTTCCATGGTGCCCGGCGCGACGCCGACCACGCAATTGCTGGAAGTCCGCGCGCCCTTCGATGACAGCCTGATCGCGACGGTTGCCACCCTCGATCACGCAGGCGTCGACCAGGCCCTTACCAATGCTCACCAGCTGTTTGCGGACAAGTCAGCCTGGTTATCCGCCGCGCGACGCATCGAGATTCTCAACAACGCGGCGCGACTGATGCAGCAGCATGCCGAGCGGCTCACCCTGCTCGCGGCGCGCGAAGGCGGCAAGCCGCTGATCGATTCCCGGGTGGAGATGACCCGCGCGATCGACGGCATCAAGCTCTGTGCGCAGTGCATCCGCACGGGTCACGGCGAGGAAATCCCCATGGGCATCAACGCCGCGTCGATGAACCGGATCGCTTTCAGCCACCATGAACCCATCGGCGTGGTGGTTGCCCTGAGTGCGTTCAATCATCCGATCAATCTGATCGTGCACCAGGTTGGGCCGGCCATTGCCGCCGGCTGCCCGGTTATAGTGAAGCCCGCGAACGACACCCCCTTGTCCTGCTACGAGCTGGTAAGGATTTTTCATCAGGCCGGTCTGCCGGAAGCCTGGTGCCAGGTGGTGTCGACGATCGACCACGCTGTCGCCGAAGCCCTCGCCAGCGATCCGCGCACCGCCTTCCTCAGCTTCATCGGCAGCGCTGCGGTGGGTTGGATGCTGCGCTCGAAACTCGCGCCCGGCACCCGCTGCGCGCTGGAACACGGCGGTATCGCGCCGGTGATTGTCGCCGCCGATGCCGATCTCGACGCCGCGGTGCCGCTGCTGGCGAAAGGCGGTTTCTATCACGCCGGCCAGGTTTGCATTTCCGTGCAGCGCGTCTTCGCCCACCGCACCATTGCCCGTGCAGTCGCCCAGGGCATAGCCGCGGCGGGCAATGCCATGATCGTCGGCGACCCGACGGCGGAGGACACCGCGATCGGCCCGCTGATCCGCCCCCGGGAAACCGACCGCGTGCACACCTGGGTGGAAAAAGCCATCGCCGCCGGCGCCGAAAAGCTGTCCGGCGGTACCCGGCTATCGCCCAGTTGCTACCAGCCCACGGTGCTGTTCAATCCACCGGATTCCGCCGAAGTCAGTTGCGACGAGGTGTTCGGCCCGGTGATCTGCGTGTACGCCTACGACGACATCGATGCGGCCATCGCGCGCGCGAATTCGCTCAAGTTCGCGTTTCACGCGGCGGTCTTCACCCGCGACATCGACACCGCGATGCACGCCTACAAGGGTCTGAATGCTTCCGCTGTCATCGTCAACGACCACACCGCCTTTCGCGTCGACTGGATGCCCTTTGCCGGCCTCAAACACTCGGGGCTCGGCATCGGCGGCATTCAGTACACCTTCGAAGACATGCAGGTGCAAAAAATGCTGGTGATCAAATCCGTCCATCTGTGAGCGCGGCGCACGCGCGCGGTGAAGGCCCCGCGCACTGGCACGGTAATGGCTTTATCAGCTTGGTGAAAAACGTCGCGCAGCGACCAGGTGCGAGGCGCACCGCGCTACGAAGCAGATAACTACCGCAGCAGTTTTTCAACGAACTGTTAGCCGGTGACAGGGCTCCGGATTTCAACGAGCGAGCCGTGGCTCGCGGGAGATGACAGCGATGAAAGCCCATGCCGCCATCCTGCAAACCATGGGTGCGCCGCCGCCCTATGCGCAATCCCTGCCGCTGGTGGTGACCGAGGTGGACCTGGCGCCACCGGGTCCCGGTGAAGTGCTGGTCAGGATCGCCGCCGCCGGGCTGTGCCACTCCGATCTTTCGGTGATCGACGGCAATCGGCCGCGGCCGACGCCCATGGCGCTCGGCCACGAAGCGGCGGGCGTCGTGCTGGAAGTCGGCGCCGGCGTCACCCGCTTCACCCCCGGTGATCACGTGGTCATGGTGTTCGTCCCCAGTTGCGGCTACTGCGCCTTCTGCGCCCGCGGCCGGCCCGCGCTGTGCGAACCCGGCGCCGCCGCCAATGGCAGCGGTGCGCTGCTGAGCGGCGCACGGCGCATCAGCCACCAGGGGCACCCGATCCATCACCACCTCGGCGTGTCGGCCTTCGCAGACCATGCGGTGGTATCCCAGCAGTCGCTGGTCAGGATCGATCCCGAATTCGATCTCACCCGGGCCGCGCTGTTTGGCTGCGCAGTGCTCACCGGCGTCGGCGCGGTGGTGAATACCGCCAAAGTGCCGCCGGGCGCATCGGTGGCGGTGGTGGGCCTCGGTGGCGTCGGCCTGTGCGCGCTGTTGGGCGCGCAGTTGTCCGGCGCGCGCCAGATCATCGCGGTCGATCTCGCCGACGACAAGCTCGCCTTTGCTAAGGAGTTGGGCGCGACCCACTGCGTCAACGCCGGCGGTCCGCGCGCGCTGGAGGAAATCCGGGATCTCAGCGGCGGCGGTGTCGATTACGCCTTCGAGATGGCGGGCTCGGTGCCGGCCCTCGAACTCGCCTATTTCATCACCGCCCGCGGCGGCACTACGGTGACCTCGGGTCTGCCGAATCCGGAGCGCAAGCTCTCGATCCCCGCGGTCAGTCTGGTTGCCGAGGAACGCACGCTGAAGGGCAGCTATATCGGCGCCTGCGTGCCCAGCGTCGATCTGCCGCACTACATGGCGCTGCATCAGCAGGGCAAGCTGCCGGTGGATCGCCTGCTCACCCACGTGATTGCGCTCGACGACATCAATGCCGGCTTCGACCGCCTCGCCGCCGGGCAGGCCATTCGCCAGGTGATCGCGCTATGAAGCCGGCGGCATCGGACCGCCACCGTACCAACCACCGCAACACGCAACGCAAAGGACACCGCCAATGACCGGCAAAGTGGTAAGCGCCCGCGCCGCAATCGAACGGATCCGGCCCCGGGACACACTCTGCATCTCCGGATTCGTCGGCACCGGCACGCCGGAAGAGCTGATCAAGGCCCTCGAAAGCCGCTTTCTGCACAGCAACGCGCCCTTCGATCTGACCCTGGTGTTTGCCGCCGCCCCCGGCGACGGCGACAGCCGCGGCGTCAACCGGCTCGCCCACGGCGGACTTTTGAAGCGGGTCATCGGGGGCCACTGGGCGCTGGTGCCCAAGCTCGGCGCGCTCGCGCTGGCCGGCGAGATGGAAGCCTACAACCTGCCACTGGGGGTGATGAGTCAGCTGTACCGGGAAATCGCCGGCAAGCGCGGCGGTGTGCTGACCAAAATTGGCCTCGGCACCTTTGTCGATCCCCGGCAGGATGGCGGGCGGCTGAACAAGGCGACCTGGGAGGAGCTGGTCAAGGTCATCGTCATCGACGGCGAGGAATGGCTGCTGTACAAGCCGTTCGGAATCGATGTGGCGTTCATTCGCGGCACCACGGCGGATCGCAACGGCAACATCAGCATGGAAAACGAGGCGCTGACCCTCGACACCCTGGCCATCGCCACCGCGACCAAGAATTCCGGTGGTCTGGTGATCGCGCAGGTCGAGCGCGTGGTCGCCGCCAACACGCTCGGCTCCCGCGATGTCGAGGTGCCGGGCATCCTGGTCGACTACATCGTCGAGGCCACGGCGGAAAATCACCGCCAGACCTGGGCCACCCAGTTCGATCCGGCCTTCGCGGGACAGTGCCGGGTCAATCTGGGCAAGGCAGCGCCCATGGCTTTGGACGAACGCAAGCTGGTGGCGCGCCGCGCCGCGTGCGAGCTGCCCCTGGGCGGCATCATCAACCTCGGCATCGGCATGCCCGAGGGGGTCTCCCGCATCGCCAGTGAAGAAGGCCTGCTCGGCGCGGTCACCCTGACCGCGGAGCCCGGGGTCATCGGCGGCATGCCCCAGGGTGGACTGGATTTCGGTGCCGCGGTCAACAACGATGCGCTGCTCGCCCAGAATCAGCAGTTCGATTTCTACGACGGCGGCGGACTCGATCTCGCCGTGCTCGGCATGGCGCAGGTGGATGCCCGGGGCAACGTCAATGTCAGCAAGTTCGGCAGCAAGCTCGCCGGCGCCGGCGGCTTCATCAACATCTCGCAATCGGCGAGCCGCCTGGTCTTTGTCGGCACCTTTACCACCGGCGGTCTGGAAGTGGCCGTCGACCACGGCAAACTCCGCATCGTCAGCGAAGGACGCACCAGCAAGTTTCTGCCGGCGGTGGAGCAGATCACCTTCAACGGCGATATCGCCTGCCGCCGGGGACAGGCGGTGCTCTACGTCACCGAGCGCGCGGTGTTCCAGCTTACCCCGCAGGGTCTCGAACTGATCGAGATCGCACCGGGTATCGATCTCGAAACACAGATCCTCGACCTGATTCCGTTCCCCGTCATCGTGCGTCAACCCAGGCCGATGAATCCGTGCCTCTACCATCCGAAAGCCATGGGCCTGGCACAGCTGCTTGGCGCCAATGTCGTCGATGGTTGCGTGGTCGCACCGGAAGACGAACTCGAACGCCGACGCGACGCCCGCAAGCGGCGCCGGCTGTCGGTAGGCAGTCACGCAGAGCCGGTCGCAGCACCGGGCAAGTAGGCCACGGTTGCGACGCTGCTTGCGCGCAGCCGCGCGCCGCTGCGTGAACGAATTGCGCTCCGAATCGTGGTGCTCCGCGCCCGGGTTGCGGGTGGTGCCGGAGCGGGGGAACGGGAGCGGCAAGCGCCATCGCTGGCGGTGGCGCCCGACAGGAAATCATCCCATCCGTGAGCTGATCTGGCCGAGGCGCGCGGTCAGCAGCGGATTTTCGCGGTAGTCCACCGGCATCACCACCAGACTCGGGCCGGGTTCGGCAAAGGCGCGCTCCAGCGCCGCTTTCAGCTCGCGGCTGTTGCGGCACACATGACCGTGCCAACCGAAGCTCTGCGCCAGCAGCAGCCAGTCGGGGTTGGTGAAACTCAAGTCGGTATGGCGTTTGAATTCCGTCTCCTGCTTCCAGGAAATCAGGCCGTAGCCCTTGTCCTCCCACACCAGCACCACGATGCGGCTTTGCAACCGGAATGCGGTTTCCATCTCCTGCACATTCATCAGGAAACCGCCATCGCCGGCAATGGCGAGGATGCGGCGGTTCGGATGCACCAGACTCGCGGCAATCGCTCCCGGCAGCGCGAAACCCATGGAACAGTAGCCGTTGGGAATCAGGCAGGTATTGGGTTCGTGGCAATGGTAGTGGCGCGCGATCCACATCTTGTGGGCACCGACATCCGATAGCAGGATGTCGTCCGGCCCCATGACTTCGCGCACGTCCCACAGCGCCTTCTGGGGCCGGATGCTGCCCTCGGTATCGTCCGTGGCGTGAGCCTCGATCTCTGCCCCCATGTTCTGGCGGACCTGGCGTTGGCGCGCCAGATCGAAATGGGGTGTGGCCCCGATCGCCAGCAGCCGGTTCAGCTCCCTGAGCATCATGGCCAGATCGCCGACGAGTTCGATCTCGGGGTGATAGTACTGATCGATTTCGGCGGGCAAAAAATCGGCGTGGATGATGCGTTTGTCGCGGTGCGGATTCCACAGACTCGGGTGGTATTCGACCATGTCGAAACCGAGCGTGATCACCAGATCGGCGTCGTCGAGCGCAAGGTTGGAATGATCCTTGGCGCCGAGACCCACGGTATACAGACAGTAGGGCGCGTCCCGATCCACGCAACCCTTGGCCATGAAGGTGCTGATGACGCCAATGCCGGTGGCTTCACAGAAGGCACGGATCTCCTTGCTGGCGCGCTTGCGGATGCAGCCGTTGCCGGCGAGGATCACCGGGCGCCGGGCGCTCATCAGCAGCTCGAACGCCTGCCGAACCATGCTGGGATCAGGCACGGAACGGTGAAACCGGCGTGGCACCATGGGCTGCTCCGCAGTCATCTGCTTGGCGAGATCTTCGGGCAGCTCGATATGCACGGCGCCGGGTTTTTCCATCCGCGCCAGGCGCACCGCCTTGCGCACGATCTCGGGAATCGTATCGGCGTTGCGGATCGAGATCGCCCACTTGGTCACGGGTTCGAACATCCCCACGACATCCATTACCTGATGGGATTCCTTGTGCAGCCGCTTGGTCGAACCCTGGCCGGTGAGCACCAGCATCGGCGCGCGATCCATGTTGGCGTCGGCGACCCCGGTGATGAGATTCGAGGCACCTGGACCCAGCGTACCCAGGCAGCCGGCGGGGTTGCCGGTCAGGCGCCCGTACACCTCCGCCATAAAGGCCGCGCCCTGCTCGTGGCGGGTGAGGATGAATTTGATTTTGCGGCTGTCTTCGAGCGAGAGCATGAAATCGGCGTTTTCTTCGCCGGGGACGCCGAAGATGTATTCGATGCCTTCCTCTTCAAGGCAGGCGACAAAAAGATCGGAAGCTTTTCTGGTCAAGATGGATTTTCCTTTGCCGGTAGATGGCGTGCGCCGCGTACAGCGAGGATTCCGCGGCCCGGGAGAAACTGCCTGCCATTGCTCCGGACACGGCACCTCATGCATTTGGCGCACGCAAGTTTGACGCCAACAAGACAAGTCCGGTCTGGGCCGCATGCCCGGACAGAGGCGGCGGACAGGAAACGATAGACAACCCGACGTCCGCCGCGTATTACTTTCCGCTATTGGCTACGATCGCCCGCGTGGGGTTCTGCTGCCGGGAACCAATGCAAGCGGCGGCAGACAGGGCCCAACACCGACAAAAAAACCATAACCGCCAACCCATGAGGAGAACTGTCATGAACCGAGGCCATGCACTCATTACCGGCGCCATCGGCGGTCTGGGCACCGCGATGACGAAGAAACTTGTCAGCCAGGGTATCCCGGTGATCGGCGTCGACCGCAAGGCCGACCAACTGGCCGGCTGGCGCGAGCGCGAACTGGACGCCGAACAGAGCAAAATGGTGACGCTGTTTCCGCTGGATATCACCCAGGAAGAACGGGTCCAGGAACTCGCCACCGAACTCGCGCAACGCAACATCCACATCGCCTACCTCATCAACAATGCCGGCATCCAGGGTCCGGGCAAGGCCTGGGAGATGGACACCAAGACCTGGGACCGCGTCGTCAAGGTCAATATGTACGGCACGTTTTTCCTGTCGCGGGCGTTTTGCAAACCCATGGTGGAAGCGGGCTTTGGCCGCATCCTGAATTTTGCGTCGCTCGCGGCCTACAACCCGCCCCGGGACTGGGGCAGTTACGCGGCGGCGAAGGCCGGCGTGCTCGGGTACACGCGCTCCCTGGCGCGGGATCTGGCGCCCCACGGCGTTACCGTCAATGTGATCGTGCCGGGGCTGATCATGCACGAGGGCCTGCGCGGCAGCATCCCCGACAAATTTTTCGAAAATCTGGCCAGGGAAGTGCCCATGAACCGCCCCGGCAGACCCGAGGAAATTGCCGAGGCCGCCGCCTTTTTCATGTCGGAGGGATCGTCCTACGTCACCGGACAAACCATGCACGTCAATGGCGGATTGTTTCTGCCCGGTTAACTTGTTGCGGTTGACGGGTTGCGATTGACGGGTTGCGCTCGGCGGTCCCTGGGGCACTTCCTGTTGGGGATGTTTCCGGGTTTCCGCCCGCGCGGAAGCGGCGGTCAGGGGATGCCGAGCGCCGCGGGCCGCTCGCCGCCGGTGGCCCAGTCGAGCATCTGGGCCAGATGCAGCACCGGGATGGATGCCTGCCCATTACCCGTCCCCGCCAGTTTCGCCTGCAACTGGGTGATGCAGCCGATATTGGCACTGACCGCGATGGTCGCGCCGGTGGCGACCATCGCATCGGCCTTGTCGCGGCCCAGGCGCTCGGCGAACTCGGGTTGCAGCAGGTTGTAGGTGCCGGCGGAGCCGCAGCACAGATGCGGATTCAGCGGCTCGCGCACCTCGAAGCCGCAGGCTTGCAACACCCGGATCGGCGCGCTCTTTTCGTTGAACCCGTGTTGCAGCGAGCAGGGGCTCTGCCACGCCACTGTCATGCCCTTGCCGATATTGGCGACGGGGCGCAGTGGCACGGTGACGGACAGTTCGTCGAGGAGTTGCGACAGATCCAGGACGCGACTGGCGAGGGCGGCGGCGTCCGGATCACCCGGTAACAGATGCGCGTAATCCTTGAGGTGCGAGCCGCAGCCGGAAGCGGTCATCAGCAGGGTATCGACCGCGGTGGCTGAGTCGGCGCGCACCAGTCCGCGCCAGGCGTCGAGATTGCGCCGTACCATCGCCTGCGCTGCTGCGCTCTTGCCCAGATGGTGAGGCAGCGCGCCACAGCAACCGGCGGCGGGCGCCGGCACCACGACGGTACAGCCGTGGCGGCGCAGCAGGCGCAGCGTGGCGGCGTCGATCTCCGGTGCCAGCACGCCCTGCACGCAGCCGGTCAGCAGCGCCACGCGGCGAACCTCGGCGCCTTCCGCCGCATAGGTTCCGGGCCGGATGGCGGTGCTCATGGACGGCAAATCACCGGGCACCAGGCGCGCGAGTGCGTCGATGCGTGGCGCGAACCTTGCCGCGACGCGCAGCAGCGGCCGGCTCCAGCGCCCGGCGACCAGCGCCGCCCGGAACCAGGACTGCTTCGGCAGCAGCCACGCCAGCAGCGCACGCAGCCCGCGGTCGAAGAGCGGGCGGCGGTATTTGGCTTCGATCAACTCGCGCGCCTGGTCGATCAGACGCCGGTAGGACACCCCCGAGGGGCAGGTGGTCTCGCAACTCAGGCACGACAGGCAGTGATCGAGGTGGGATACCGTCAGCGGTGTCGGCGTGGCGCCGGTTTCGAGCAGATCCTGAATCAGCGCAATGCGTCCGCGCGGACTCTCGAGTTCATCGCCGGTGATGCGGTAGGTCGGGCAGGTCGCGGTGCAAAAGCCGCAGTGCACACATTTGCGCAGCACTTCCTCGGCGATGCGAATGCCGGGCTCGGTGCGTTGCGAATCGGTGAAGTGGGTCTGCATCGGGAGCGCCTAGATATCGGAATACATGCGGCCGGGATTGAGCACGGCGCGGGGATCGAAGCTGGCTTTCACCCGTCGCGTCAAGGCGGCCAGCGCGGGCGGCTGCGGGTGGAACACCGGCACCGCGGCGCGGCGCGCGGCACTCGCGCACCACAGGGTCGCGTGACCGCCGCCGGGCAGCAACGCGCTGCGCAGTTGCGCATCTGAAATTCCCGCGGGGCAGGATAGCCAGAGCGCGCCACCGGCCTGATCCTGCAACCATGCGATGGCGGATGCCATTGTTTCCAAGTGCGCGATCACGCCCGGGGCGCTTGCCGGCGGCAGCGCCAGCCGCCAGATCTCGCGCTCGCCGCCGACGGGGAGCAGTGCCAGATCGCGGATTTCCCGCCACAGCACGAGCGTTGCCGGGTTATCGAGTTCATCGCACTCGATGCCCGCGCGGCCGCCGTCGGCGAGCAGCGTCTTCAAAGCCGCGACGCGATGGCGCGTGGAAAGCTCCGGGCCTTCCACGCGCAGCGCCGTCACCGCTTGTCCGGTCGCTTTGACCACCGCCGAGCGCGCCGCAACCCTTGCCGGCAGATGCGCCGCGCCGCTCACCACATGGGCCGACGCCGCGGCAGTGCTCATCAGGCGATTTGCGCCCGTGTCGTCAAGGCCGAAAACCAGCAGCGTGCAGGAAAATTCCGGCACCGGCATGACCTTCACAGTGACTTCCCACAGCGCCGCCAGCGTGCCCCAGGAACCGGCCAGCAGTTTCGGCAGATCGAAACCCGTGACGTTCTTGACCACGCGACCACCGGCCTTGAAGGCTTCGCCACGGCCATTGACGGCGCGAAAGCCGAGGAAATGATCACGCGCGGCGCCGGCGAGAAAGCGGCGGGGTCCGGAAAGATTGCTGGCGACCGTCCCGCCGAGAGTCCCGCCGAGCGTGGCGCCGAAAGTGCCGGTCCGCTCTGGCTGCTCCGCATTCCCCGTCGGCGGTGATGTCGACGCCCTGAACAACCGCGCATGATCCGGCGGCTCGAACGCCAGCATCTGGCCGTTCTCCGCCAACAGCGCCTCGATTTCCGCCAACGGCGTGCCGGCACCCGCGGTCAGGATCAGTTCGCTGGGTTCGTACCCGCTGACGCCACTGAAGCCCGCGAGGCTGAGCTCATGCTCCGCCGGCACAGGCCGGCCGAGGCCGCCCTTGCTGTCGCGGCCCAGGACGCGCAGCGGCGTGGCGTTCGCCGCCGCCCAGCGCACAATCTCGCTGAGTTCCTCCGGGCGGTGCGGCGTGAAGACGGTGGCCATCGTCGAATCCGCTACAGCCGGGGCAAATGGGGAAAGGGGATTTGTCCGTGATGCACATGCAGACGGCCCAGTTCGGCGCAGCGGTGCAGTTGCGGGAACACCTTGCCGGGGTTGAGCCGGCCCTCGGGATCGAACGCGCACTTCACCCGCATCTGCTGGGCGAGATCGTCGGCGTCGAACATGGTGCCCATCAGGTCGCGCTTCTCGACGCCGACGCCGTGCTCGCCGGTGAGTACGCCACCCACTGCCACGCACAGGGTGAGAATTTCGGCGCCGAAGGCCTCGGCGCGCGCCAGCTCACCGGGCACATTGGCGTCATACAGGATCAGCGGGTGCAGATTGCCGTCGCCGGCATGAAACACATTGGTGACGCGCAGGCCGTATTTCTGGCTCATCTGCGCCATGCACTGCAACACATGGGGCAACTGGTGACGGGGAATGGTACCGTCCATGCAGAGGTAATCGGGCGACAGCCGGCCGACCGCGGGGAACGCCGACTTGCGGCCGAGCCAGAACAGAAGTCGCTCCGCCTCGCTGGTACTCGCGCGCACCGAGGTCGCGCCATTGGCACGAGCGATGGCGACCACGCGCTCCAGCAGATGATCGACTTCCGCGGCCGGACCATCCAGCTCGACGATCAACAGGGCTTCGGCATCCAGCGGGTAGCCGGGGTGGCAGAACGCCTCCGTTGCCGCGACGATGAACCTGTCCATCATCTCCAGTCCCGCCGGAATGATGCCGGCGGCGATGATGGCCGCGACCACGCGGCCGGCGTCCTCGTTGCTGGCAAAGCCGAGCAGCGCCGCGCGCGCGGTCTCCGGGCGGGGCAGGATGCGCACCGTCACCTCGGTGATGACCCCGAGCAGCCCCTCCGACCCGGTCAGCAAACCCAGCAGGTCGTAGCCGTCCGCGTCCATGTGCTTGCCGCCCAGGCGAATCACGGTGCCATCCAGCAGCACCATTTCCAGGCCGAGCAGATTGTTGGTCGTCATGCCGTACTTCAGGCAGTGCACGCCGCCGGAATTCTCGGCGACATTGCCGCCGATGGTGCAGGCGATCTGGCTCGACGGGTCCGGCGCGTAGTAAAAATTGCGCGCGCAGACCGCCTCGCTCAACGCCAGATTGGTGACGCCGCTCTGGGCGGTGATGCAGCGGTTGGCGTAGTCGATATCGAGAATCCGGTTGAAGCGTCCGAGCCCGATCAGCACCGCGTCGGCGAGCGGCAATGCCCCCCCGGACAGCGATGTGCCCGCACCCCGGGCCACGACCTTGATACTGCGGCGGTGACAGATCGCGAGCACACCGGCCAGTTCCGCGACCGTGTCCGGCAACACGGCGACCAGCGGCTCCTCGCGGTAGGCGGTCAGCGCATCGCAAGCGTAGGCGCGCAGCCCGGCGGCATCGGCAATCACCCGCGCCGCCGGCAGCAGCGCGCGCAGCTCGGCGAGCAGGGCGTCGCGCTGGGCCAGAATGCCGGGCTCGGGGGCGGGCATTTGCACTGCCGGTATCTCCCTTACGGATCAAACCCGGCGAGTTTAAGTCATTCCGGCGCGGGCGCCTGATAGCCGTCTTTTACCAGGCGATCGGCAATCCCGGCAAAGAATTCGTGGCCGGCATCCACGCCGGCGCCATCCACCCAGCGGTTGAAGAAATTCTGCAACGCGCACACCGAAATGGCTTCGTGCAGCGCCCTGTCGCTCCAACCTGCCGCCCGCACTGCGTCGGCATCGGCAGCGGAAACACGGCTCGGCGTTTCGGTGAGTTTTTTCACGAAATGCAGTAGCGGCTTCAAACGCGTGTCGACCGGCGCGGACGCAATATCGGCGAGCGCCGCCTCGATCACACCCGGCGCCACACCCATTCGTTCTGCCACGGCCGTGTGCGCGCCGACACAAAAGTGGCAGGCGTTCACTCCCGAACCGAACGCAAACAGCACCTCGCGCTCGGACGCCGAGAGTTCGCCGGGTGCGCGCAGGATTTCCTGCGCCAACGCCATGCTGAGCTGCGCCATCCGCGGATACGCCTGAAACAGGTCGAGGAGCGTGGCGCGCTCGGTGAGGTTTTTAAGATGTGCCATGGTGTTGTTCCCGTGTTTCGGAAAAATCGTTACTGCGCTGTGGGTATGTTCCCGGTCCCGAGGTTCGATCGGCGGCCATTCGATCAGCTACTACACTTCGCGGCTACACGGGATCGGATTCTTTCGCCGCCGTCTGTTGCAAGCTCAGGCGCACCGCGCTGTAGGTGGCCACGCTGTATGGCACCAGATAGTTCAGCAGAAGGTGCGCGACGCTGATCGCCTGCCCGTCGAGCAGTGCGGCGCCCTGATTGATGCCATTTAGCAGGGTGCCCACCACGGCGGCGATTTTCGTTGCATTGATGACGATGCGACGACTGCGGGCGAACCGCAGGGCCAACCGCCAGCCGGCGGGGTGTCCCGGCACGGGATCGGCCGCTGCGCGATTGCCCTGCGTCGGGTCCGAGTGATCATCCATCACTGAGCAGTATCTCCCGACACCTCCGCACCACCGCCGGGTACGGCGGCGCTACGGCTGCGCGGCTTCCCAACGCTCGCCGGCAAAGACATCGTCCACGGGCGTCTGCATCACATGGTTTGCGTAGTTGCTGAGGGTTTTCATGGTCACCCCCATCACCACGTCCAGCACATTGCCGCGGCTGAAGCCCGCATCCAGAAAGGCCTGCACGGCCGCTTCCGTCACCCAGCCACGCTCTTGCACCACCTGGCGCGTGAAATCCGCCAGCGCTCGCAATCTTGGATCGGCAATGGGTCGTTGCTCGCGCAGCGAGCAGACGGTGTCGGGATCGGCCTTGGCAACGTTCGTGGCCAGCATCGAGTGGGCCGCCACGCAGTAGCTACAGCCGTTTTCGACGCTCGCGTTGAGCATCACCACCTGCTGCTCAACCGGTGTGAGCTCGGTCTTGGCCAACGCGGCACTGAGTGCAAAATACGCCTCCAGCGCCGCCGGCGATTCCGCCAGACCCGCGTACAGATTGGGGATGAAGCCCATGCGTTTCTGGCCGTCTGCCAGCAACGCCCTGGAACCTTCCGGTGCTGATTCGATGGTGTGAAAAGTGAACAATGACATGGCAGCGCGCCTCGGAATTGGATTTCGGAAACCGGAGTGGATCACCGCTGAAGGCATCAGCTTGTACGCCAGACTAGGGTGGTCATGGGGCGCTGGCGATGCCCGATAAACGCCCATTTCATGTCCGATCGTCCAAAACACCTCTATTCAGGGTCGGCACCGCCCACTTTCTGTCGAAACCAGCGCCGAATGGCTCCCGGCCCGACCCCATGCACGCGCTTGAAGGCCTTGCGAAACGCGGCCTCGGTTTCATAGCCCGCACGCTCGGCGGCGCTCGCCACGGATACCTGCGGATTGCGCAGCAGCAATTCGGCCTGAATCATGCGCCAGCGGGTCAGGTAGTCGATGGGTGTGGTACCGACCATTTCAGCAAAACGCTCCGCGAAGCTCGCGCGTGACATTCCAGCCTCCTGGGCCAGCGCGGCCAGAGTCCAGCCTTTGGCGGATTCGAGGTGCATCACTGCCAGTGCCCGACGCAGGCGGGGATCGGCCAGCGCGGCCAGCAGACCGCGCTGATCGGACGAACGGTTGATGTAATGACGCACAACCATTACGAACAGCGCGTCTGCCAGCTTGTCGAGCACCGTGCGAGAGCCGGGACCGGCAGTCTCGGCTTCCTCCATCAGGAGCCGGCCAATCAACTCCAGGTGGCGGCCAGCGTCTTGCTGCCGCACCACGATCACCTCCGGCAGGGCGTCGAGGATCGGATTTTTGTCACCCTCCATGAACTCGAAATATCCGCACACCAGTGTGGTAAAGGGCCCCTCACCGTCCATTTCCAGCCGGTCGTCGTCGCCGTGCAGCTCGGGTGTCCCGGCCAGCATATGCCAGGCATCATGGGGAAATACGACCAGATCACCACCCTCAAGGGCCTGCGGGGCCGCCCCGTCGCGCAGATGCAGCCAGCATCGACCCTCCCCGACCAAATGAAAGGTGGCGCGTTTGGGGCCAGTGGCCCCGATCTGCCAGACCCCACACAATCGCGGGTGCGCATATACGCCCGCTCTCAGCCGATAGGTACTGAGCACACTGGACAGCAGGTCGTCTTCCGGACTGTGGGACATAAAAACCTGGTGCTGGCCGATTCGATCGGTGGACAAGGCTGCCTACCAGAGCGGCACTGGATTGCGCTTTGGCGCTGCCCACCATGACGCAACCTCCCGCAGGTCTGCAACCCGATCATCACGCTCGGGCGGCGGGCTCCGCGTGGGCTTGGCGCGAGCCTACCTGCACCGAGATGCCTGTCGGGCGCCGCAGCAGGGCGCGTCGCTACGCGGTAGATACAGACGCGCGCCCGGCCTACAGCAGTCACGGATGCTCGCGCCGAAGGTCCGCCGGGTCAGTCGGAACGCCAGGCCCCGCGCTTACTGCCGGGTAGCAAAAGCAGCATAATCCCGGCTCGCTTCCGCTTATCCAACAACCGGGCAGCAAACCCGACGATACCTGTGGAGATCAACCATGTCCGACCAACGCACCCCCACCCAGACCCTCGACGCCATCGTCGTCGGCGCCGGCTTTGCCGGTCTCTACATGCTGCACCGGCTGCGCCAATTGGGCTTTTCGGCGCGAGTGATCGAGGCGGGCAGCGGCGCCGGTGGCACCTGGTTCTGGAACCGTTATCCCGGCGCGCGCGTGGACGTGGAAAGCATGCAGTACTCCTATCAGTTTTCGGAGGAACTGCAACAGGAATGGCAATGGTCCGAACGCTACGCGCCCCAGGCCGAACTTCTCGCCTACATCAACCATGTGGTGGAGCGCTTCGATCTCGCGCGCGACATCCAGTTCAACACCCGGGTTGTGTCGACCGTGTTTGACGAGGCCAGCCAGCGCTGGCAGGTGACCACCAACGGCAATGATCGCTTCTCCGCCAAATTCTGCATCATGGCGACGGGTTGCCTGTCCGCGGCCAACAAGCCCGATATCAAAGGCATGGATTCCTTCAAGGGGCCGATCTACCACACCGGCGAATGGCCTCACGAAGGCGTCGATTTCACCGGTAAGCGGGTGGGCATCATCGGCACCGGCTCGTCGGCGATTCAGGCCATTCCTGAAATCGCCAGGCAGGCGGCGCACCTGACCGTATTCCAGCGCACGCCGACGTTTTCGGTGCCGGCGCGCAATGCACCCCTGGATCCCGAATACGTCGAAAACGTGAAGCGGAATTACGCCGCCTTGCGAACGACCGCGAAACAGCAATTCAATGCCTTTGATGTGCAGTTCAACGAAAAGGCGGCGACGGAAATGTCGGCCGAGGAAATCAAGGCCGAACTGGAACGACGCTGGGCAATGGGCGGTTTGAATTTCTACGGCGGCTTTGCCGATCTGCTGGTCAACCAACACACCAACGACATGGTTGCCGATTTTGTTCGCGAGAAAATCGCCCAGAAAGTAAAGAATCCGGAAACAGCGGCGTTGCTGACACCCAAAGTCGTCTTCGGCTGCAAGCGCCTGTGCGCCGACACCGATTATTTCGAAACCTACAACCGCGACAACGTTTCTCTCTTGGATATCAGCACGACGCCGATCGAAGCCATTACACCCGAGGGACTGACCGTCGCTGGCAAGACCTACGCGTTCGATGCGCTGGTTTTCGCCACCGGCTTCGACGCCATGACCGGCTCGCTCAACAAGATCGATATTCGCGGCATCGGCGGTAAAACCCTGAAGGAAAAATGGTCCGCCGGACCACGCACCTATCTGGGTCTGTGTTCCGCCGGATTCCCCAATCTGTTCACCATCAGCGGGCCGGGCAGCCCATCGGTGTTCACCAACATGGTGACCTCGATCGAGCAGCATGTGGAATACATTGGCGACATCCTTGCCTATATGGCCCGGCACCAACTTTCGACCATCGAGGCCACGAAAGAAGCCGAGGACGCCTGGGTCGATCACGTCAACGAGGTCGCGGCAGGCACGCTGGTCAACTCATGCAGCTCCTGGTATCTCGGCGCCAATATTCCCGGCAAGCAGCGGGTGTTCATGCCCTACATCGGCGGCTTTCCGCCCTATGTCGAGAAGTGCAACGAGGTGGCCAGCAAAGGCTATGAGGGGTTCGCGCTGAAATAGCTGCGCACGGGGCGCAGCGCGATACCTATTGCAGCGCCGGCCGGTCGGTACCCAAGACCGCTCGGCCGGCAAAACAGGGAGCCGGGGCGGACTGCCCCGCCCCGGTCAGGACTCCGGCGAACAGAAGGCCACGCCCTCGCCGATCCAGCCGTTGGCGATCATGTGACGATAGGTATCCGGGCTCACCACGAAACGGTGGTTGCTGTCGGCCTGGGCGAAGCGGTCGTTGTACAGTCGCCACACCGGCGTGGTGCCGGGATAGCAGGAACCCTTGGTCGGCACCAGAGCGCGGAAGGCGATGCCCTCGTAGGTCCAGCCGGAACCGGGCTGCTTGAGCAGTTCACACTCGTTGGCGCCGGCAGTGTAGAAGTGCGAGTTCACCACCGCCGAATAGAACCGGCATACGGGTTTGGCGGCCGTGGGCGCCGGGCCGGCCGCCGGCCAGGCGTTGAAGCCTTCGTCCACAATCCCCCAGCCACCGCCACCCCCGCCGCTCAGCAGTGAATCCCGCTCGGCAGTGCCGGCGGTGATGAAATAGTGGCCGATGCCGTCGTTGTAGAAAGCGAACACGGGTTGGGTGGGGGGTGCGGGCGCGATAACGACCTCTCCGCCAGTTACCTCCTCAAGTGGGTCAGTGTCCGGCTCGTTCCAGTCCCGACCTCTGTATATAAGCGGGTAGGTGCCTCCGGGAAGACCATTCACGACTGCTGTCTTGTACATCACGGGGCACACAAAACCCGGATCCAGGCGTCGGATCTCCACCACTATCCCATCCGAGCGTACATAAACGTCGCTGTCCGATTCTTCCGAACTCAGCGGGCATGAAATCTGGCCCCTGATCGTAAACGGCTGATAGGCCTCGGGCACTGCGGGCGTTACCGTCAAATCCTGTGCATCACTCGATATCGACAAACCGAGCAGACAACCGGAAAGCGCGAAGAAAAAGAAACCGCGCGAGGCACGTCGTAGGATCTTCATGGGGAATTCCCTCCATCATCAAGAATGCCGGCACCGGCGCGAGCCGCCGCCGGCGTTTCAATTCACTGGATCACCGGCACATTGCCGTTGGTGTTGGGGTAGACGTAGCCAATCCAGTCGCTGCCCGAGTTCTGGGTATAGCCCTGGGCAGCCATGGCGCTGAGCTGGCTCTCGGGGAAAATGGCGTGGTCGTCGCGCGCCGGGTTGTATTTGCGCATCAGCCGCACCGTCCCCGCCGGCTGGGTCATGGTCTTGGGATAGAGATAGCCCTCGATGCCATCGAGCTTGTAGCCCACACTTTGATAGGCGGACACGCCAGCAGTGTCCGCCGTATAGGTGACGTCCATATGGTTCGAATTACTGGAACAGATCGTGGGCGGAACCGGCGTGGCGTCACCACACTTCCAGCTCAATCGGTACAGGGGCACCAGGGGAATCGACGCACTCTTGGGGTTTTCCGGTGTGGTGAACAGCCAGACTTGGGCCTTGGGATATCTTGTCGACCAAGCTGGCAAGACTCCCGGGAAAAGCGCGTAATTGGTGATGGCAGTGCCCACCGAATCATAGTTGCTGCCTTGCGTGCTGTTGACCGGCCTGAGCGTCCCCCAGGCCGCCGCCGCTGCCATCTGCGGCACCGTGGTGTAGAAGTAATCCAGCCGGCCGGAGCTGTACATGGCGAACAGCGGCGCCAGCTTGTTGGGCGTCTGGGCGATGGTCTGGTCCACGGCGGTGCGGACGTTGGGTAGACCCGATCCCAGCTCCTGTGTCTGGGCGGCATAGTGGCTGCCGCTGGCGCGGATGCGATCCTGAATGGCAATGCGCGATAGGCGCGGGTTGATGGAACGCAGGATGCCCGCCAGGGCCGAGACATGGGGCGCGGCCATGGAGGTGCCCGTGCAACTGCCGTAACCGTCATTGGGGGTACCGGATTCATCGTTACCCGAGACATCCCCGCATTTGAATGGCGGATACGGATTGTAATTGGACCCCGTGGGCACCGTGGAGACGATGGATTTGGCTGGACCCACGACGCCATTCAAGCCGGGGTATGTAGAACCGACAAACTCCGACGGAGTGGGGTCAGGATATGGGTAATCGAAATATCCGTAATCCCACCGAATCCACTGCCCCGGAATGGCAGCGTTGGTATTTTCGACTCCGCCAACCGCCAGTACCGACCCATGACTTGCAGGGAATTGGGGAGTCGTATTGGAAGCGTTGTTACCCGCGGCGGCTACCAACAGAATGTCGCGGGAATCCGCTGAGGCAATGGCATTGCACAGCGACGTCATCTCGGAGCTTGAGCAACTTACACCGGATTTTCCGAAGCTCATGTTGACCACTTGGAGGCCGCGTTCGATCAAGCCGTAAACCCCGGAGGCGCTTTCCGAGGTTGTGCCGCTCCAACGGACCATGGCCACGCTGCAATTGGGACAGCCGCTGGCCACGCCCACGCTGTTATTCGCAGTGGCGCCGATAATGCCCAGCACATGAGAGCCGTGAAATCTATTTAGGTTGAGGGTGGTTTCAAAAGAGAACTGCGACCGGTAATTGGCCACCAGATCGGCGTGGGGCTGATTGTTGGGTAGCCCTCCGTCGATCGCCGCCACATAGCCATGTCCTCTGGTGCGATCCCAGGCCGAGGGGAAGTTCATGGCATGCATGCCCCACTGGTAGCGGCCGGCGCTGACAGCGTTGATCGGAAAGTAGGGGTCATTCGGCGCCCACAGAAATTCCAGCTTCCTGTCGATGCCGGCCGATACCACGCCGGGCCGCTTCCCGAGATAATCGACAGCAGCCTTGGCGGCGTCGACCGAGGGGTAGCTCAGCACCAGATAACGATGCAGCAGTTCGTCGGGGTGGTCGGCACTCAACAATGCGCGCGCTTCGGGGCCAAGACGATCGTCGGACGGGATCAGATAACGGGCCTGTTCGGGGTTGGAGAACATCAACCCGGTTGCCGGCTCCCTGGCATTGATGGCCTCCAGCATGGCCTGTTCGGCGGCGAGCTGGTCACCCGGCTCGACCTTGCCGGACAGTACCGGATCGAAGGCCGGGTCGTCCAAATCGAGCAGCACAATCACGCTGTTGCTGTTGCCTTCTTCATCGAACAGCGGTGCCGGTTCGTACTCCGACTGCTTGGCCGGCAGGATCAGCGGCGGACCGGCCTCGCGGGCGAACACTCCCTCCAGATAGGGGCCTTCGTCGTTGGGGAGTTCCGGTTCCTGCGCCTGAGCAGCTACCGGGCAAAGCAGCAGCGCTGCAAGCAGCGCACAAATGGATAACGGCCGCGGATTGCGGATTGCGGATTGCGGATTGCGGATTGCGGATTGCGTAATGACATGGGACCTCTCCTTTTGTCGTGTCGATATCGATGACAACGCCACCACTGGCAGCTCATCCCGCGCCCGGGCATGGTCCGGGCCGTCGGAAAAATCGGGCTTCGGGAGAGGGACGCCGCCGTGCTCTTGCTTCCCTGCCCCATCGTCGGCGCACGGCCAGCGTATCCCTTCCCCATGACCGGAACAAGTCACGGCCGGCGATCCGGCGAGCCCAGTGGTCGGTCGTCGCGCGTGCGGCGCTGGACGTGCTTCCCTACCCTGGGGTAACTTTGCGCGATCGCCCTGCCGCGCGGCGCGGGAGGCCAGCACCGGGAGAAGCCACCATCAGCAGCTTGACCATCACTCCGTCCCCCTACGACTTCAGTCCCATCCACGCCGCCATGCAGCCCTATGTCGATGGGGGCCTGGTCAGCGGGCTGGTGTCCGTGATCCTCAAGGGCAGCGCGGTCGTCGATGTCAAAACCTGGGGGCAGGCCGATCTCGAAGCCAAAACGCCGATGCAGGAAGACGCCATCTTCCGCATCTATTCCAGCACCAAGATCATCACCTCGGCGGCGGTGATGATGCTCCACGACCAGGGTGTGTTCGATCTGGACGATGCAGTGGCCGATCACATCCCCGAGTTTCGCAACCTGCGGGTGATGAAGCCGGGTGCGACCGAAGTGACAGACACCGAGCCGCTGCAAACACCGCCTACGCTGCGCCAGTTGATCAGCCACAGCTCGGGCTTCACCTACGGGCTGTTTCCCGAGACGCCGGTGGACAGGCTCTACACCGAGCAGCGCATCATGGACATGAATTCGTCGCTGGAGGAGATGATCGACAAGCTCGCCGCGCTGCCGCTGATCTTTCAGCCCGGCGCGCGCTGGAATTACAGCATCGGCATCGACATCCTGGGGCGCCTGATCGAGATCTGGACCGGGCAGAGCTTTCGCGATTTTCTGCGCGAGCGCCTGTTCGAACCGCTGGGCATGGTGGATACGGATTTTCATGTGCCGCCGGAAAAACATCACCGGCTGACCAAGAATTACATGCCCCTCGATCTGCGCGACAACATGAAGCCGGGACTCAAGCCCTGCCCCGATCTGCTGATCGGCAACGTGCTGGCACCCAAGCGCTTTCATTCCGGCGGCGGCGGTCTGGTGGGCACCATCGGCGACTACACCCGCTTCATCCAGATGATCGTCAACGGCGGCGAGTGGAACGGCAAACGCTACCTGTCGGAGCAAGCGGTCGCGCTGATGCACACCAACCAGCTCGCGCCGGGCGTGCAGGTGCGCCTGCCCACCTGGAAGATGCCGGACACGGTGTTCGGCGCGGGCTTTGCGATCAAGAATGCGCCGGCCACCGGCGAACCCGCGAGTGCCATCGGCGAATACCACTGGGGCGGCATGGCCGGCACCCATTCCTGGATCGCGCCGCGCGCCAACCTCGCCGGGTTGATTTTCACCCAGCGCGCCTACGGTTTCTGGCATCCGTTCAGCCATGAATTCAAGCGGCTGGCGTATCAGATCGCGGGCGACAACTGAAAAAATCCATTAACCAACAAGAACCGGAACGGGGGATTCACCATGGGACGTGTCGAAGGAAAAGTAGCCATCATCACCGGCGGCGGCAGTGCGGGCATGGGGCGGGCAACGGCCGCGCTGCTGGCCCGCGAAGGCGCCAAGATTGTCGTGGGCGACATCAATGAAGCGGGCGCGCACGCCACGGCCGAGCAGATCGTCGCGGCGGGCGGCGCGGCGGTCGCCATGCGCCAGGATGTTTCCAGCGAAGCCGACTGGGCCGCGATCGTGAAACTCGCGCTCGACACCTACGGCCGCATCGACATTCTCGACAACAACGCCGCCATGTTCATCGCCAAGCCGCTGATGGAAACCAGTACCGAGGAATTCCGCCGCCAGAACGCGATCAATGTCGACGGCGTGTTTTTCGGCATGAAGGCGGTGATTCCGGTCATGGAGCGCACCGGCGGCGGCTCCATCATCAATATCTCGTCCGGTGCCGGCATCGTCGGCTTCGCGGCGGCGGGCGGCTACAGTTCGAGCAAGGGCGCGGTGCGGCTCATCACCAAGTCGATGGCGCTGGAGTGCGCGCAGCGCAAGAACAACATCCGGGTCAATTCCATCCATCCGGGGCCGATCCTCACCCCCATGCTGGAGCAGGGTATGCAGGACCTCGGCGGCACCGCGCAGGTGCGCGGCATGTTCGAGCAAATGGCGCCCATGGGCCGGCTCGGCGAGCCGCTGGATATCGCCAACGGCGTGCTCTACCTGGCCAGCGAGGAATCCAAGTACGTCACCGGCGCCGAGCTGGCGATCGACGGCGGTTTCATCGCTCAGTAACACTGCGGACAGAACACTGCGGACAGAACACTGCGGACAGAACAGCGCGAACAGTAAAACCGCGCCGCGCGCCATGACCGGAATCAACGACCCGGCCATCAGGCCGGGCCATTCCGGGTGGTTATTGGCACTACCCTGGGCTATGCTCGACTGATCCGGCCGCGCGCGACGGCCCGGGACGCGCATAACAATCGCCCACCGGCACTTCACCGCGCTCCGCCATACCCGATTTCCAACCGAGATGCCGACCCCGGCATCGGGAGCCAAAGCCATGACCTACGACCTCATCATCAAGAATGGCACCGTCATCGACGGTTCCGGGCTGCCGCGCTACCGCGCCGACGTCGGCGTGATCGGCGGCAAGATCGCCCACATCGGCCGCATTCGCGAGCCGGCCAAGCAAGTCATCGACGCCGAAGGCCAGGTGGTCACGCCGGGCTTCGTCGACGGCCACACCCACATGGACGCCCAGATCAACTGGGATCCCCTCGGCACCTGCTCGGTGTGGCACGGCATCACCACGGTGGTGATGGGCAACTGCGGCTTTACCCTGGCGCCCTGCGCCGCCAAGGACAAGGCCCTGGTGGTGCGCAATCTGGAGCGCGCCGAGGACATCTCCGGCGAGGCCATGGCAGCGGGCATCGACTGGGACTGGGAGACCTTCGCGGACTACCTCAACACCCTCGACCGCCTGCCCAAGGGCATCAACTACAGTGGCTACGTCGGCCACTCGGCGCTGCGCACCTACGCCATGGGCGAGCGCGCCTTCTCCGAGGCGCCCACCGCCGACGAAATGCGGGCGATGAAGGCCGAACTGGAGTCCGCCCTGCGCGCCGGCGCCATCGGCTTTTCCACCTCGCGCACCCGCAATCACCAGACTCCGGACGGCCAGCCGGTGGCGAGCCGCGTCGCCACCTGGGACGAAGTGCGCGAACTGGTGGGCGTACTCGGCGACCTCGACGCCGGCATCGTTGAAATTGCCAATGAAGAGGCGGGCCGCGATCCCCAGGCGCAGCGGGAATACCAGGTGCGGCTGCGCGACCTCGCGGTCGAATCCGGCCGGCCGGTTACCTTCGGCATGTTCAGCAGCCGCCGCGCACCCGATATCTGGCCGCCCTACTTCGATCTGCTCGACGAAACCGCCGCCATGGGCGGACGCATGTTCATCCAGGCACACAGCCGCGCGCTCAATGTGCTGATGTCCTTCGAAACCCGGCTGCCGTTCGACAAGTTCCCGGTGTGGAAGGAACTGCGCAAGAAATCCCTCGCCGACCAGGAAGCCGCGCTGCGCGATCCGGCGCTGCGCGCCAGGCTGGTGGAGTCCGCCAACGGCAACCACGATGAGAAGCAGGGCGTGGGTGCCGAGATGCGCCGTCCCGACTACGACTGGCTGCTGGTCATGGACAGCGTCGCCGGGCCGCACCGCACCGTCGCCGAGCTGGCACGGGAGCGCGGCAAGGACCCGGTCGAAGTGATGATCGAGGTCGCCCTCGAACACCGGCTGAAGGTGTTCTTCCGCCAGCCGCTGTTCAACGAAGATCAGGACCATGTGCTCGCGATGATGCGTCACCCGCGCTCGGTGGTGACCTTCTCCGACTCGGGCGCGCACGTCTCCCAGATCATGGACTCCTCGCTGCAAACCCATGTGCTGAGCCATTGGGTACGGGAGAAAGGCGCGCTTAGCCTCGAAGAAGCGGTGCGCATGCTGACCCTGGAGCCCGCCACTGCCTGGGGCTTCGACGACCGCGGCCTGATCCGCGTCGGCATGGCCGCCGACCTGATCGTGTTCGACCCCGCCAAGGTCGCGCCCCTGATGCCCGAGGTGCGCCACGATCTGCCCGCCGGTGCGCGGCGCCTGGTGCAGAAAGCCGCCGGCATCTCGGCCACCGTGGTCAACGGCCAAGTGCTGATGCGCAACGGCGAACACACCGGCGTCTATCCGGGGCAACTGCTGCGCGGGCCTCTGGCCGCGCATCGCTGAGACACGTGCCGGATGCGCCGCTGCGCGGCTTATCCGGCCTACGCGAGCGCGAATCGCGGTCGTGGGCGTAGCGGGCGTCGGCGGTGGTTACGAAAACACACCGCCGAGGACGTAGGGTGGATAAGCGCAGCGCATCCACCATCGGCCCTGCCGCCGGCGTAGGGGGCAAGCGCAGCGCATCGACGACGGCTTGCGCAGGACGGCGGGACCGGGCGAGCGCACCGGGGTTTGTCCGCCCTGCGCCAAACTACTGTCTTTCCCGCAGCCGGTTGCGCGCCAGCACCCACCGATGGACTTCGCTCGGTCCCTCGTAGATGCGCATCACCCGCACCCGCTGCGCCATGAGTTGCAGCGGCAGTTCCTTGGTCATGCCCATGGCGCCGTGGGCCTGCATGGCCCAGTCGATGACGTCAGTGGCGAGCTCGGTGCCATAGAGCTTGATCATGCTGGCCTCGGTGCGCACGTCGGCGCCCGCGTCCTGCCGGCAGGCGGCGTGCCAGAGCATGAGTTGCAGGCAGTGGATGCGGGTCTCGGCGTCGGCGACCCACCACTGGATCGCCTGGCGGTCCGCCAGCAGCGCACCGAAGGTGGTGCGCTCGTTGGCGTGCTGACACAGCATGGCGAGCGCGCGCCGCGCCATGCCCAGGCACCAGGCGCCCATCTGCAGGCGGCGCACGATCAGGCGCAACTGCATGGGCGCGAAGCCTTGGCCCTCGGCGCCGAGCAGCTGACTGGCCGGCAGGCGGCAGTTGTCCAGCACCACCTCGAAAGTGGTGTGACCGCCGATGATGGGAATGGCGCGCGCCACTTCAAAGCCCGGCGTGCCGCGGTCCACCACAAAAGCCGAGATGCCGCCGCGCGCGCCCCGCGCCGGGTCGGTGACCGCCATCACCACGGTGAAATCGGCCTCGTCCACCTTGCTGACCCAGATTTTGCGGCCGTCGAGCACCCAGTCGTCGCCGTCGCGGCGGGCGCGGGTGATCATCGCCGCCGGGTCCGCACCCGCGCCAGGTTCGGAAATGGCGATGGCGGAGATCGTCTCGCCACGCGCATAGGGTTCGAGATACTTGCTGCGCTGTGCGTCGTTGACCGTCGCTTGCAGCATATGCAGGTTGGGCGAATCGGGCGGAAAGGTAAAAGGCGTCACGGTGCGCCCGAGTGCTTCATTCACGCCCACCATGGCCAGCGCCGGCAGCTCGGCGCCGCCGGTGGCGGCCGGGCAGTCGAGTCCCCACAGACCCAGTTCCCGGCACTGGCGGTGCAGGGGTTCGAGTTCCTCCGGTGTCAGGTGATAGCCCTGGCCTGCGGCTTCGCGGGCGAGCACAACCGTCTCCAGCGGCATCAGAGCTTCATCCACGAAACGGTTCACCGTGGTGTTGATGAGGCGGTATTCCTCGTCGAGATCGAAATTCACTGTGTGCTTCTCCGGCAGAGCGATCAATTATCGGCGAGACGCACGCGCCGTGCGCCCTTGTGCTCGACGATGTACACGCCCGTGGGCGTATTGAAATGGGTGCCGAGGATCATGACATCGCGGTCGCAATGGTCGTCCACGAACGCCTGCCGGGTGCGCGCCGCCAGTGCCTTGTCGGCGTCGGCCGTCTGCTGCCAGCCGGGCTCGGCGATCTGCACCGGGTGAATCATCATGTCGCCGGTGATCACGGCGCTTGCGCCCTGATGCGCGATCCGCACGCTGCAATGGCCCGGCGTGTGACCGGGAGTCGGCAGCAGTTCCACCTGGTCGTCGATGGCCCAGTGGTTGTCCACCCACTGCACCTGCCCGGCCTCGATGATGGGCACCACGTTCTGCGTCATGGTGGCTTTGTCGTGGGGGTTGTCGCTGTGCTCCCAGGCGGCCCATTCGCGCCGGTTGAACAGATAGCGGGCATTGGGAAAGGTGGGCACCCAGCGGCCGTCCTTGAGGCGTGTGTTCCAGCCGGTGTGATCGACGTGCATGTGGGTGCAGAACACATAGTCGATGTCCTCGGGCCGAAGGCCCGCCGCCGCTAGGTCGGTCAGGTAGCCGGCATCGGTGCGATCGTTCCACTGGGGAAAGCCCGAGCCCTGCTTGTGATTGCCGATACAGGTGTCCACCAGCACGCGGTGGTGGCGCGTCTGGATGATGAAACTGTGGATACTGAGCCGCATGGCCTTGTTGGCATCGACAAAGTGCGGCTGCAGCCAGTCGAGGTGCGGATCGAAGGCGCTGCGGTCCTTGTCCACGTACAGCACCTTGGGACTGAACAACTCAATCGTATCGATGATCTTGGTGACGGTCATGCCGCCGATATCAAAGCGCTGCGTGGTGGGCTGGTGCTGATGCATTCGGTACCCCCGATTTGAGCAAAACCGCTTTTATTTATGTGGCTTGATGAATTGATGGATTGCGCCGGGATGAAAGATGTATCGCGGCCGTTACTCCCGGTTCAGAACTTCGTCAGGACCCACCGCGCAGCGCCTTCGACGGGCTCATTGCCGTTCCAGAAAATTTTTCTGGAACGCGCGAATCCGCTCCGCGTTTTTCCCCAGGTCGCTTTTTCCGACCCTCGACTTGGAGCGGATGTCGATGCGACTCTCGCGGTCATCACCAGCGATGCGGATCACCACATCGTCCTTGAAGCCGTACCAGAAGCTGGTTTCCGTGGCCTCGATGCGGCCCAGATCGGGCACCGCGGCGACAATCTCCCAGCCCAGGTCGCGAGCGGCGGCCAGCGCCTGGTCGAACGCGATCCGGGGAGCTGTCGGCAGCACGATGGTCTGGATGTCCGGATAGGCCGCGCGCTGCTGGCGGGCGCTGTTGACACCGGCGTAGGTGACGGGGTTGGGCGCGTCGGCACGCAGCGGGGCGATGGCCTCGAACGGTGGCGGATTGTCGGTATCCGTGGTGATGTCGTGGATGGGCGGCACCGCGCGCGCCTGCTGCAGGATCTGCCAGGGAATCCACACCACGATCGCCGCGATCCCTAGCGCGACCAGCAGCTTGCTACCCTGACCCCGGCGGGCACTCGGGATCAGCAGCGCCAGTGTGACGAGCACGAGGGTGGCGATCCCGACATAGGCCGAGTAACGCATCAGCAGGAATCCGAAGCGGAAATCCCACAGCTCGAGCCGCGCGCCGGGGCCGCCGACGAGCAGCGCCAGCCCCGTCAGCAGAGCGATGATCAACGCGATGGTGGCAATTTTCATGTCTGGACCTGCGCACGATTCAGCGGTGGTGGGACGCCCCTGCGGTCATCAGGGGACCGGTTGCGGGCGGTTGTCGGCGCTGCGCCGAAAGTGAAGAATACTGGAGTTCCGGCGCTCAGGCGCCCTCAGGATGTCGGCGGAATCCGCAGCCGGCCCCGCGGCAGGCCATACGAACGGCCGTCATCAGGGCCAGATGCGACACCCGATCGCTACCGCGCTAAGCACCGTCGGTTGGCGACGGCTTCCGTTGCGGCCGCGCGCAGAACCATCACAGTGCCCGGTTGTCAGAAGCCCGCCAAAGGTCAAGAATGCGGAGGTTATCCAGCCTTACCCGCCTCACCACAATCACCATAACGGGAGGAACCCATGGCCGAATACCAGTTTCCCGTGGACGCGAGCCAGATCATGCTGTTTGCGCGCGCCGTCGGCGACAAGAATCCGATCTACCACGACGCCGCCTACGCCAGGACCACCGAACCGGGCGGCATCATAGCGCCGCCCACATTCGTGCAGGCCGCGGCCCAGTACGACCCCAACTTTCCGCTGCGACCCCGCATCGGCGAGCCCTGGTTCGGCTCCGGTCGCGAGGCCACCGGCGTCAAGGCCAAGCCGAAAACCGAAGGTGAAAAGGGCGGCGTCGGGCAGAGTTCCCGGGTGCTGCACGCCGAACAGAAATATGAGTACCACAAGCCCATTCGTCCCGGCGATGTGCTGACCGTGACCACACGCCCCGGACGCCGCTGGGAAAAAGAAGGCCGCCGTGGCGGCTCGTTGAAGTTCAGCGAGGCGATCAGCGAATTTCGCAATCAGGCTGGCGAGCTGGTTGTCACCTCCACCATGGTCGGCGTCGAAACCGGCCAGGCCGTCAGCCAGAACTAGGAGCGCACCATGCCACTGCGAGCGAGCCAACTCAAAATCGGCGATACCCATTCCGAGCGGGTCGCCACCAACCTGTCCCGTACCCAGATCGTGCAGTACGCCGGCGCCTCGGGCGACTACATGCCGCTGCACACCGACGAAGTCTATGCGCGCGAAATCGCGGGTTACCCCGGCGTGTTCGCCCACGGCATGCTATCCATGGGCGCGACCGGGACCATGCTGACCAACTGGGTGGGCGATGGCCGTCTGACCGCGTACAGCGCCCGCTTCACCCGTCAGGTGTGGCCGGGCGACGACCTGGTCGCCACTGCCAAGGTGACGGCGCTCGACAATATCGAGGGCCAGCACTTCGTCCAGCTCGATGTGGTCACGGTCAATCAGGACGGTCAGGAAGTCATCAGCGGTCAGGCGACCGCGCGTATCGATCCCTGAATCCGGGGCCGAAGCCATAGCAGCTTGTTGAAAAACGTCGCGAGGGGGCCAGATGCGAGGCGCACGGCGCGCAGCGACCGAGACATATCAAATAGATAGGCGAGGAAGCGAGCACCGCGCAACGAAGCAGATGGCTGCCGCAGCAGTTTTTCAACAAGCTGATAGGGAACCGCGATGAGCGAGCCAAAGAAGTACGACCCCTACGCCAACCTGCTGAAGCGGGGAGATGTGGACCCGGCCCGGGTGGCGCCGCCCACGCCCGCCGCGACCCTGACCCTGCTACGCGACGGACCCGGCGGCGTGGAAGTGCTGATGCTGCGCAAGAATTCCGAGATCCGCTTTGGCGGCATGTGGGTGTTTCCCGGCGGCCGCGTCGATCCGGAGGACTACCCGCCCGACCGCGACGCGACCGCGGCCGCCCGCAACGCCGCCGCCCGCGAATCCCGCGAGGAAGCCGGCATCGAAGTGGATCCGGAGGAGTTCATCTGGTTCTCGCACTGGACGCCGCCGCCGATCACGCCCAAGCGCTTTACAACCTGGTTCTTCGCCGCGCCGGCCGCGGGCCATCACCAGGTCACCATCGACGGCGGCGAGATTCACGACCATCTGTGGATCAACCCGGAGGTGGCGCGGACCCGCCACCAGGCCGGCGAGATCGATCTGGTGCCGCCGACCTGGGTGACGCTGCACTATCTGTCGGGCCATGCCTCGGTCGCGGCGTTGCTCGCGCATTTGCGCGCGCAGCCCCCGCAGATCTATGTGACGCACCTGAGCGAAACCCCGGAGGGCGAACGGGTGACCCTGTGGGAAGGCGACGCCGGCTACGAAGCCTGGGATGCCAGCATTCCCGGCCCGCGCCATCGTCTGACCATGGCCAGGACGGGTTATATCTTCGACGATTCCGGGCGTCCGCGCCGCCATGGCTGAAGCGACCGGCAAGCCGCGCTGGGGGCTCGACGACGCCGAACTGGCGCGCTACCCCACGGTCTACCGCGACGACCTGCTGGCCGGCAAGGTTGCCGTCATCTCGGGCGGCGGCACCGGGCTCGGGCGCGCCATGGCCTACCTGTTCGCGCGGCTCGGCGCCCAGGTGCTGATCTGCGGTCGCAAGCAGGCCAATCTGGATGTCACCGCGGCGGGCATAAAAGAGCATCTGGGTCGCGATATCGCCACGCGCGCCATGACCATCCGCGACCCGGATGCGGTGGCTACCTTGATGGCGGAGTGCTGGCACCGGTTCGGCGGCCTCGACATCCTGATCAACAACGGCGGCGGCCAGTTTCCCCAGCAGGCCATCGACTACAGCGTAAAGGGCTGGAACGCCGTCATCGACACCAACCTCAACGGCACCTGGTACATGATGCAGCAGGCCGCGCGGCGCTGGCGCGACACCGGCAAGCCCGGCAGCATCGTCAACATCGTCGCCGACATCTGGCGCGGCATGCCCGGCATCGCCCACACCTGCGCCGCGCGCGCCGGAGTGATCTTCGCCAGCCGCAGTCTGGCGGTGGAGTGGGCGCCGCTCAATATTCGCGTCAATTGCGTCGCGCCCGGCACCATCGCCACCCCGGGACTCGAGGTCTATCCGGAGGAAGCCTCCGCGCACTTCCATCGCGCCAACCCCATGCTGCGCTGCGGCGACGCCATGGACATCGCGGAAGCGGCAGTCTATCTCGGCACCAGCGCGGGCAAGTTCATCACCGGCGAATGCCTCACCGTGGACGGCGGCCAGCAGCTGTGGGGCGATGTCTGGCCCAACGGCAAGCCCGCGTGGTTCGAGACACCCTGATGCAACCCACCGCAGCGGCTCACCCGGAGGCTGTGTGACCGACCACCCTGTTGTCGACGACGACAAGGCCCTGTTCGGCCTCGACGACGCCGAACTCGCCGCCCATACCACCGTGTTCGAGCCTGGCCTGTGCGCCGGCCAGGTGGTGCTGGTCTCGGGCGGCGGCAGCGGCATCGGCCGCGCCAGCGCCTACCTGTACGCCCGGCTCGGTGCGCGCGTGGTGATCTGCGGGCGCCGGCCGGAAGCCCTGGCGGAAACCGCCACCGGCATCCGCGCCGCCTGCGGCGCCGAGGTGCTCACCCAGGCCATGACCATCCGCGACCCGGAACAGGTCGAGGCGCTGATCGACCGCGTGTGGGACGAGTGCGGCGGCCTCGACGTGCTGGTCAACAGCGCGGGCGGCCAGTTCGCGCAAGACTCCCTCGACTATTCCGTGAACGGCTGGAAAGCCGTGATCGACACCAACCTCAACGGCACCTGGTACATGATGCAGACCGCCGCGCGGCGCTGGCGCGACGCCGGCAGGCCCGGAACCATCATCAACATCGTGGTGAACATCCAGCGCGGCACCCTGCAAACGACCCACACCGCCGCGGCGCGCGCCGGCGTGGTCTATCTGAGCAAGAGTGTCGCGGTGGAGTGGGCGCCGCTCGGCATCCGGGTCAATTGCATCGCGCCCGGTGCCATCGCCTCTTCCGGTTTGCGCAACTACTCACGCGCAGCCGCCGAAAAATTCCGCTACGCCAACCCCATGCGCCGCGCCGGCGATGTGTGGGACATCGCCGAGGCCTGCGTCTATCTGAGTTCAAGCGCGGGAGATTTCGTCACCGGCGAAGTGCTGGCGGTGGACGGCGGCTATCAGATGCTGGGCGAAGTCTGGGCGCTGGGCGAACCGGAATACTTTGCCCGCGGACGCGGAGCGGCGGGCTTTGCCGAAGGTGCCCCCCGCGGGTAGCCCTCCCGCGGGTAGACAGCCCGTAGGCCTGCGGCGCCCGCCATTACCCCCCAGCAGGCCGGCTTCACATCAAGACCAGGTTGGCCACCACAATGGCGAGGAACACGCCAAACACCAACAGACAAAACGCTGTCACCATGCGTTCGCCGCTTGCATCTTCGTTCATCGTATTCATGAGTGACCTCGCGATTTGGGTTACGAAAACCAGTGTAGGCGGTTGCGCCTGTATTGCACTGACGGGAATCAATCACCGGGCCAATAGCGCAACCTGAACCGGCAAATCCGGGCAGTCGCGATGACGCTGTTCGCGCTGCACGTTACGGGGGGCACGACTTCCTGCCAGCAGATGCGATTGCAGATGGCATCGCTGAATTACAGGTGTGCGCACCGCGCCTTGTGTCTATAATCGACCCACCCTGGGGTGTTCGCCAGTCAAAAACGTCCTTGGCCGATATTGTCACCATGGGTTTCTCCAACCAGGGCCGTTGCGCATGTCCGTACGTCGGAAAGCCTGAAGCCCGCCGGAGATCCCCACCTTGAGCCTTCGGTTCAAGGCAGCCTTGACAGCGGCATTTCGGGGCCTTTTATTACCCTCACCCGGGAACACCGGTACCCGATGAGCCATCCCGCAGGCGCTTCCGGCCACCCGAGCGGCTCCGCAGTGGCATCCAGTTCCGCATCGCCCTGCCAGGAATCCAACCAGGCCTTGCGCACCGCGCTGCGCCGCGCACGCCGCGCGCTCGACCCGCACCGACAGGCGCAGGCCAGCGCCGGACTGTGCCGGGTGATCGCCAGCCTGCCCGCCTTCCGGCGCGCGCGGCGCATCGCGTTTTATCTGGCTGACGGCGGCGAAATCGATCCCCACCCGGCTCTGGAGCTGGCCGCCGCCTTGGGCAAGGCCTGCTATCTGCCGGTGCTGCATCCCCTGGGCCACAACAAGCTGTACTTTGTGCGCCACGACGCAAGCGAGCCGCTGTTTCCGAATCGCTTCGGCATTCCGGAGCCGCGCCTGCGCAGCCCGACCGCCATCTGGAGTCTGGATGTGATTTTCTTGCCCCTGGTGGCTTTCGATGCCGCCGGCAACCGCCTCGGCCAGGGCGCGGGTTTTTATGATCGCAGTCTCGCGTGCCTGCGCGGGAGGCCGGCAAAACGCCCGCTGCTCATCGGGCTCGCCCATGGTTTTCAGCAGGTACCGCAATTGCATCCCACACCCTGGGACGTGCCCCTGCACGGGGTCGCGACCGAACACGCTTTCCATCCTGCCGCAGGTCCGCGCCATGCGTAAAACCAAAATCATCTGCACCATCGGGCCGGCGACCGAGTCGACGGAGATGCTGCAAAAACTCGCCGATGCCGGCATGAATCTGGCGCGGCTCAACCTGTCCCACGGCGACCACGCTTCCCACGGCGAGGTGATGCGCCGTATCCACGCCCTCAACACGAACCGCAACCATCCGGTGGCGATCATGGTGGATACCCAGGGGCCGGAGATCCGCACTGGCGATCTCGCCCACGACATGAATCTCCACGACGGCGATGAAATCTCCGTCGTGCCGCTCGGCGAAACCGATGTCGAGACGACTTCGATTCAGGTGAATTACGCCGATCTCATCAGCGATGTCGCGGTCGGCGACAAGATCACCCTGGACAACGGCCTCATCAATCTCGAAGTACTGAGCAAGGGCAAGCGCTCCATGCGCTGCCGGGTCACCGACGGCGGTGTGCTGAAGAGCAAGCGCCACGTCAACCTGCCCGGCATCCGTATCAATCTGCCGGGCATCACCGAGAAGGACAAGCGGGACATCGTCTTTGCCCGCGAACAGGGCGCGGATTTTATTGCGCTGTCGTTCGTGCGCGGCGCCGCCGACATCGCCCAGGCGCGCGAACTGCTCGGCGCAGATTGCAAGATGAAACTCATCGCCAAGATCGAGAATCAGGAAGCATTGACCAACCTCGAAGAGATCGTTGCCGCTGCCGACGGCATCATGGTCGCGCGCGGCGATCTCGGCGTGGAAATTCCCATCGAATTTCTGCCGCGCGTGCAGCGGCGCATCGTGCGGTTGTGCGCGGTGCAGGGCAAGCGCGTCATCGTCGCCACCCACATGCTCGAATCCATGATCCAGAACCCGACGCCGACCCGCGCGGAAGTCACCGATGTCGCCAACGCGGTGTACGAAGAGGCCGACGCCATCATGCTGTCGGGCGAGACCACGGTGGGCAGATATCCGGTGCGCTGCGTGGAAATGCTGGATCGCATCGCGCGCTCGATCGAAAACAGCCGCGGGCTGCGTTTTACGGATGAACTCGTCCTCGGCGACGACAAACAGCAGGTCGCCGCGGCGGCGGTGAAGCTCGCCGAATCCATCGGCGCCCACGGCATCATCGTACCGACCAGCAGCGGCCGCATGGCCAACTACGTCTCCAATTGTCACCCGCAGACACCGGTCATCTGCGCCTTCACCTTCGACGAGCAGACACGTCGCCAACTGGTGCTGAATCGCAACCTGTTGAGCTACTGCATTCCCCATCACGACGACCCGGAGGCCATTCTCGCTGCCGCGGCAGCCATCCTGATCGAGCGCAAGGAGTTTGCAGCGAGCGACAAGATGGTGGTGCTGTCGGACATCCTGGCCGGCGCCGGCCTGGGCGCCATTCAGATTCGCACCCTGGGAGAGCTGGCAGCTCCTCACTGCCAACTGCGCGACACGCCTTGACTGCGCGCCATCTGTGGTTCAGGAAGGGTCCGGGTGACGCCCATGGACACCCACACCACGACACTTTCGATTTGCGTACCCTGTGTTCCGCCCAAGGCGCTTCGTAAATCCCGCATCGTTCCGAAGACGATTTTTCTCCGTATCAAACCGAAGCAACCCATGCAACTTGACGACTCCGAGCACACACCGATCCATTACGCTCGGGAGTCGTGACGGACCGCCCGCGTCGTCTGCGACCCGGCACTTTTCAGCTCAGGAAAAACCGGTAGGCGTCGTTGCCGGTTTCTTCGTGATAGCGGTAGTGCAGCACATCGAGAAACTGTGGTACTTCGCCGCGCGCGGCCACGGGTACCTGCATGCCCACCAGCACGCGCCCGTAGGCGGCGCCGTGGTTGCGGTAGTGGAACATGGAGATGTTCCAGCGCCCGCCCAGCTTGTCGAGAAAGTTCGCGAGCGCGCCGGGGCGTTCGGGAAATTCGAACAGATACACCACTTCGTCGTCGATATCGGGCGCGCGGCCGCCGACCATGTGGCGGATGTGCAGCTTGGCCATCTCGTTGTCGGTCATGTCCACCACGGCGTAGCCGCGGCCGCGCAGATCGTCGAGCAGCGCCATGCGGTCGGCGTCGGAGGCCACCGCGATGCCAACGAAGATGTGTGCCTCGCCGGCATCGGCATAGCGGTAGTTGAACTCGGTGACATTGCGCCGGCTGAGCGCGTGACAGAAACGGCGAAAGCTGCCGCGCTGTTCGGGAATGGTGACCGCGAGCACCGCCTCGCGCCGTTCGCCGCTCTCGGTGCGTTCGGCGATGTAGCGCAGGCGGTCGAAGTTGATGTTGGCGCCGCTGTCGATGGCGAGCAGGGTCTGATCGCGGTGGCCACCGCGTGCCACATATTTCTTGAGGCCCGCCACCGCCAGCGCACCGGCGGGCTCGGCGATGGAGCGGGTGTCGTCGTAGATATCCTTGATGGCGGCGCAGATTTCGTCCACCGACACCGTGATGACGCCGTCGATACGGCTTTTCAGCAATCGGAAGGTCTCCTCGCCGATCTGGGCGACCGCGGTGCCATCGGCGAACAGACCCACTTCCTTCAGCCGCACCCGGCGACCGGCGGCCATGGCCGCAGCCAGGCAGGCGGAGTCGTCCGCTTCCACGGCAAAGATCTTGATTTCCGGCCGTACGTATTTGACGTAGGTGGCGATGCCCGCGCACAGGCCGCCGCCGCCCACGGGCACGAACAGGGCAGCCAGCGGCCCCGGATGCTGACGCAGGATCTCCACCCCCACCGTGCCCTGCCCGGCGATCACGTCGGGATCGTCGAAGGGATGGACATAGACCATGCCGCGCTCGGCCACCAGCCTGTGAGCGTGCTCGGAGGCCTCGTCATAGGTGTCGCCCTGCATCACCACGCGCGCACCGCGACTGCGCACCGCGTCGACCTTGATCTGGGGCGTGGTGCGGGGCATCACGATGGTCGCCTTGATGCCCATCTTCTGGGCTGCCAGCGCCAGCCCTTGGGCATGGTTGCCGGCAGAGGCCGCCACCACACCGGCGGCGCATTCGGCTTCGGACAGTTGCAGCAACTTGTTGTAGGCGCCGCGTAGCTTGAACGAGAACACCGGCTGCAAGTCCTCGCGCTTGAGCAGCACCCGGTTGCCGAGGCGCGCGGAGAGAATGGGCGCATCATCGATCGGCGTCTCCTCGACCAGATCGTAGATGCGCGCATCCAGGATGCGTTTCAGGTAGTCCTTCGACATGGTCGTCTCACTCGCGGGCAGGCGCCATGTTAACCCAAGGGCCGAATGGGTCCGAAACCGGCACCGGGCAAAGAGCGCGTCAGCGCGCCGTTACGGCCGATGGGGCCGCGCCAGATACTCGCGGGACTGCATCTCCAGCAGCCGGCTGCGGGTGCGCTCGAACTCGAAGGCGAGGCGGGTGCCGGTGTAGAGCTCGGTGAGCGGCGCCGCGGTGGCGAGCGCAAGCTTGACGTTGCGATCGTAAAACTCGTCCACCAGACTGATGAAACGACGCGCCTGATCGTCCCGTTCGCTGGTCAGCGCCGGCATCGCGCCAATCAGCACCGCGTGAAATTCGCGCGCCAGTTCGATGTAATCGTTCTGGCTGCGCGGGCCGTCGCAGAGCGCGGCGAAATCGAACCAGGCGACATCCTCGGCCACATAGCGCGCGCTGATTTCGCGTCCTTCCACTTCCAGCAGAACACCCTTGCGCACTTCGTCCAGCGACGGCGCGAGACTGCGGAATACCGCCATCAGGTGCTCGTCCGCGGCTGGCCCCAGCGGCCAGTAATAGAGTCCCGCCTGGGTGAGCGTACGCAGACGGTAATCGACCCCCCCGTCCACGTTAAGCACTTCGCAGTGGCGTTTGACGAGCGCGATGGCGGGCAGGAAACGCGCGCGCTGGAGTCCGTTTTCGTACAGTCGATCGGGCTCGATATTCGATGTTGCAATCAGCGTGACGCCGCGCGCGAACAGCTCCTCCAGCAGGGTGCCGAGAATCATGGCATCCGCAATATCGGACACGAAGAATTCGTCGAAACACAGTACCCGGGCATCCTGGGCGATGCCCTGCGCCACCAGCCGCAGCGGGTCTTTCCTGCCCTTGAAGCGCTTCAGATCGCGGTGCACGCGCAGCATGAAACGATGAAAATGCATGCGCAGTTTGTTCTGAAACGGCAGGCTCTCGAAAAAGCTGTCCATCAGATAGGTCTTGCCGCGCCCCACCCCGCCCCAGAAATAGAGCCCTTTCACCGGCGCGCCCCGGCGATTGCGCAACAGCCGATCAAACAGTCCGACGGGCTGATGGCGGGCCGCCAGCAGCCGGTCATGGACTTCCTGAAGCTTCGCCACGGCAAACTCCTGCGCGGCATCCGGCTGGAAACCGTCGCGCTGGAGATCCAGCAGGTAGCGTTGTTTGGGCGTCATGGCGATCCGGGAAGACTTCCGAGCGAATTAAAGGCGCGCCACTGTAGCCAGCACGATGCGCCGCTTCAAGACGCGCTGGCCGCCAGCACCGCGCGCACCGCCGCACCCAGCTCGCTTTCAAGCTCGGTCAGTTGGCCATGAAAAAAATGGCTCGCGTCCGGCAGCACAATGACGTTCGTTACCCGGGGCCGCTGTCGCGCCCAGGCAGAGACTTCGTCCACCGCGACAATGTCGTCGGCACCACCGAGAACGATCGTTGTGGGACAGGCAAAATCGCCATGCGGCGCATAGGAGTAACGATCCACCGGCGGCGCCACCAGCGCCAGGTGCCGGGCCGCGACCTGCTCGCTGGCGGCCGCGGCAATCGCCGAACCGAAGGAATAGCCAGCCAGCAGCAAGGCGGATCCGGGAACGCGGGCAAGCGCCCACTGCGCCACCGCGAGCATGTCATCGACTTCACCGCGCCCCTGGTCGTGGCTGCCGGCGCTGGCACCCACGCCCCGAAAATTGAACCGCACCGCGTCCACACCCAGGCGCCGATACAGGCGCGCGAGCGTGGTGACCACCTTGTTGTCCATGGTGCCGCCGTAGAGCGGATGCGGGTGGGCGAGCACGGCAACCATTGGTGATGGCAACCGCGAGCCTTCGGATTGCGCAGGTTCCCAGCACGCCTCGATCAGGCCCGCCGGACCCGGCAGTCGATGCCGCGCGTCGCGTTGCGCCATGCCGTTATCCTCTGTTGTACTGACACCTGTTGCGCGGACACCTGTCGATCGTGGCACAAGCGATTGGCAGTCTGGTAGCAGTTCATTCAACCCCTCGCCTCACGCCGACGTCGACGTACCCCGGTGCAATCGCTAGACTTTGGCTCTCGGTCGCGACGCGCCGACAGTACCCGGAGGCTCCATGACTACCAACGCCATTCTCATTATCGTGGCGGGTTTTCTCGCCGGCCTGCTGGCGGGCACGACCCTCGGCCGGCGTCTCGCCCGGCGCGAAGGCCGCCGCGACCGGCTGGCGGATCAGTTGCGCTCCCGCGAGGAAAAGCTGCAAATCTACGAACGCCAGGTGGAGGAGCATTTCAGGCGCGCTGCCGCGCTGACTGACGAACTGGGACGCGCCTGGCAGGATCTCCAACACCATCTGGCCAACGGTGCCGATCAATTGGCGAGCACCGAACTGGCGCAACGGTTCACCGCCCCAGGCGCTGCGCGCTCATCCGGCGCCGACCCGCAGCCACCCCGGGACTACGCGCCGAGCCAGAGCCTGTTGCGCGGCAAACCCAGGGCGGTTGCGGACCCAGCGGGCAAGGCGTCCACCGGGACCATCACGCCCCTGCCAATGGCCGGTGACGACGATCCTACGCTGAAGGTCGGTTGAAGCCGGTCTTCGCAATCAGCCGATGCTGCCTCGGCCCCACGCGGCGGCCAAGGCAGCGAACCCATCAGCGCGCAGAGTGCCCTTGCAGCTCGACTTCCACGCGATCCTCCGCCGCGAGCGCGGCGTAATAACGCCGCAGCACCTCGAGCACTTCGGGACGCGAAAACTGGGGATCGACCTCGCCACCCTCGGACAGCGCCTTGCGCAACTTGGTGCCGGACACCAGCACGCGCTGCGCCGCGTCGTGGGGACAGGTGCGCTCGGACGCCATGGTGCCGCAGGCGTGACACCAGAAGGTCCAGTCGATCTTGAGCGGCTTGGTCAGCAGCGCATCCGCGGGAATTTCGTCGAAGATGTGGTGGGCATCGAAGGGGCCGTAGTAGTCGCCGACACCGGCGTGGTCGCGCCCGACGATCAGATGGGAGCAGCCGTAGTTCTGCCGGAACAGCGCATGCAGCAGCGCCTCGCGCGGACCGGCGTAGCGCATGTCGAGCGGGTAACCGGACTGCACCACGGTGTTGGCGACGAAATACTTGTCGAGCAGCACCCCGATGGCTTCCTGGCGCACCTCGGCGGGAATATCACCGGGCTTGAGTTTCCCGAGCAGTGAATGCACCAGCACGCCATCGCAGATTTCGATCGCGATCTTGGCCAGGTATTCGTGGGAGCGGTGCATGGGATTGCGGGTCTGGAACGCAGCCACGGTCGACCAGCCCTTGCGGTCGAACAGCGCGCGCGTCTCGGTGGGAGTCATGTAGATATCCGGATACTTGCCCGGAAATTCGCCCTGCGAGAACACCTGCACCGGACCGGCCAGATTGATGTCGCCCTGTTCCAGCACCAGCTTCACGCCGGGATGGGCGGGATCCGTGGTACGGAAGACCTGGCGGCATTCGTGCGCCTTGTCGATGCGGTATTTTTCGGTCACGCGCATAGTGCCCATCAGCTCGCCGCTCTCACCATCGACCAGGGCGACTTCGCCGCCAATGGCGAGGCCATCCGCGGTGCCCGTATCCGTGGACAGGGTGATCGGGATGGGCCAGAACAGACCGCTGGCGAGTTGCATGTCATCGCAAACTCCGCGCCAGTCGGCCTCGCCCATGAAGCCGTCGAGGGGGGTGAAGCCGCCGATGCCCAGCATGATGAGATCACCCACCTCGCGCGAGGTCAGGCGTACCTCCGGCAGCCCAGCCGCACGGGTACGCGCCACCGCCAATGCGCTGCCTTCGAGCAGCAGGATCTTGAGCGCATCGGCGCCATGAGGTTTTACCAGTCCGGACATGCGGGTACTCCAGGTTTCGGGCGCGATTCGCGCCGAGAAAAAACAACGCCCCCGTCGACCGCGGGGGCACCGTGACATAATAGCGCCCCCGCAGGGGCAGGAAAACGAGTCGCAACCGATGCGTTTGGTGAGGTTTCTGGCATGGCCCATGGTTGCGGGGTTGCTGATCGCCGCCGCTGTACTCTGGCGCGAATTTCTCCCGACCCGCCCGGAACCCCAGCCCACGCTGCCCGGACCCCAGATTCTCCGTGACCCAGGGGTCGTGCGGATGCTCACGGAGGAGCGGGTATCCTATGCGGCTGCGGTGCAGCGCGCCGCGCCATCGGTGGTCAATATCTACACGCGGAAGCTGGCGCCCCAGCGGCGCTCGCCGCTGCGCAACGATCCCGCTTTCCGCCGCTATTTCGACCAGAGCGCCCGCCCGCAGCAGCAGCGCATGGAGAGCTCGCTGGGCTCCGGGGTCATCGTGAGCGGGGACGGCTACATTCTCACCAACCATCATGTGGTCGCGAATGCCGACGAAATCATCGTCCTGCTCGCCGACGGTCGTGAAGCCGAGGCGCAGGTGGTGGGCTCGGATCCGGAGACCGATCTCGCCGTGCTGCGCATCAGGCTCAAGGAGCTGTCGCCGATACCCATCGGCAACTCGTCGCAGGCCCGCGTCGGCGATGTGGTGCTCGCCATCGGCAATCCGTTCGGTCTCGGCCAGTCGGTGTCCCAGGGCATCGTGAGCGCCACCGGCCGCGGCCTCGGCCTCAACACCTTTGAAAATTTCTTGCAGACCGATGCGGCGATCAACCGCGGCAATTCCGGCGGCGCCCTGATCGACGCTCACGGCAATCTGATCGGCATCAACACCGCGATGCTCGACGAGACCTCTTCCCAGGGCATCAGCTTTGCGATTCCGGTCAAGACCGCGATCAAGGTCCTCGAAGACATCATTCGCGAAGGCCATGTGGTGCGTGGCTGGCTCGGCGTCCAGGTCCAGCAGCTGGTGGCCACCACACCCCAGGATGACGGTGCTGCGCCACCCGCCGCACTGATCATCGTCGAGGTGCAGCCGGGCAGCCCCGCCGCGGCCAGCGGCCTGCGCAGCGGCGACATCGTCACCCATATCAACGGCGATCCCGTCCTTGACGGGGTCCAGAGCACGAACCTGATTGCGGACCTCAAGCCCGGGGACTCCGTGAGTCTGCGGATTTTGCGCGATCGCCGACCGCTGACCATCGACGCCATCGTCGGCGTCCGCCCAACCGTCAACGCAGCAGGGCTGCCAGCGCCGTAATCAGGCGCGCGTTCTGCGCCTCAGTCCCCACCGTAATCCGCAGAAAGCGGTCGATGCGCGGACGCTTGAAATGGCGCACCAGTACGCCGTCCTGCCGCAGCGCCTCGAACAGCTCCGCGCCCGCCCGTTCCCGGTGCCGGGCGAACAGGAAGTTGGCGGCCGAGGGCAATACCTCAAAACCCAAATCGACCAGCGCGGCCACCAGCGCCTCGCGGCTTGCCATCACCTGATTGCGCATGGCCTGAAAATAGGCGTCGTCGGCGAAGGCGGCGACGCCGCCGGCAATGGCGAGCCGGTCCAGCGGATAGGAGTTGAAGCTGTTCTTGACCGTATCCAGTGCGGTGATCAGCCCGGCATCACCCACCGCAAAGCCCAGGCGCAGGCCGGCGAGCGCGCGGGATTTGGACAGCGTCTGCACCACCAGCAGATTGGGGTAATGGCGTACCAGCGGGATGGCGGATTGCGCGCCGAAATCCACATAGGCTTCGTCGATCACCACCACGGAATCGGGATGGGCGCCAAGCAGTGCTTCAATCGCCGCGACCGGTAACGCACAACCCGTGGGCGCATTGGGATTGGCAAGCACAATGCCACCATTGACGCCCGAGTAATCGGCTATCTCGACGCGGTAATCCTCCGTAAGGGGGATTTCGCGCGAGGGAATGCCGTAGAGCCGGCAATACACCGGATAAAAGCTGTAGGTGATGTCGGGAAACAGCACCGGCCGCCCGTGATTGAGCAGCGCGTAGAACACATGGGCCAGCACTTCGTCGGAACCGTTGCCGACAAAGACCTGGTCGGCATCTATTGCGTGGTAGGTGGCGATGGCCGCCTTGAACTCGTCCGCTTCCGGCGGCGGATACAGGCGCAGTCCCTCGTCCGCCGCCGCGCGCACCGCAGCCAGCACCTGGGGCGAGGGCGGATAGGGGTTTTCGTTGGTGTTCAGCTTCACGAGATCGCGCCGGCGCGGCTGTTCACCCGGGACATAGGGCTCCAGGTCGCGGATGCACGGACTCCAGTACGGATTGCTCATCGCGACTCCGGTTTCTGGCGGTATTCCGCCGACCGTGCGTGCGCGGTGAGGGATTCGCCGCGCGCGAGCACCGAGGCGGTGGCCGCCAGTTCGGCGGCCCCGGCCGGTGAGCACTGGATGACCGAGGTGCGCTTCTGGAAATCGTAGACGCCGAGCGGCGACGAGAACCGGGCCGTCGCGGAAGTGGGCAGCACATGGCTCGGCCCGGCGCAGTAGTCGCCGATCGCTTCGGGTGTATGGCAGCCGAGAAATACCGCGCCGGCGTGACGCACGCCTGCCAGCCAGCGGTCGGGGTCGGCGACGGCGAGCTCAAGGTGTTCCGGGGCGATGCGATTGGCGAGCGCGAGGGCTTCGTCCAGATCCCGCACCAGAATCAGCGCGCCGCGCCCGGCAAGGGCGGCCGCGATGATGTCGCGCCGCTCCAGGGTCGGCAGCAGGCGGGCGATGCTGGCTTCTACCCGCGCGCGAAAATCCGCATCCGGGGTGAGCAGGATGGCCTGCGCCTGTTCGTCGTGCTCGGCCTGGGAAAACAAATCCATGGCGATCCAGTCGGGATCGGCGCTGCCGTCGCAGATCACCAGCACCTCGGACGGACCCGCCACCATGTCGAGCCCCACCTGACCGAAGACCTGGCGCTTGGCCGCCGCCACATAGGCATTGCCGGGACCGACGATCTTATCCACCGCCGGCACGGTCGCGGTGCCAAAGGCCAGCGCCGCGATCGCCTGGGCACCACCTACCGTGAACACGCGATCGACCCCGGCGAGCGCGGCCGCCGCCAGTACCATGGGATTCAGCTCGCCACCGGGCGCGGGCACTGTCATCAGGATTTCCCCAACGCCGGCGACGCGGGCGGGAATCGCATTCATCAGCACCGAAGATGGATAACTCGCTTTGCCACCGGGCACATAGATGCCCACGCGGTCGAGCGCCGTTACCCGCTGGCCGAGCCGGTTGCCATGGGCATCGCGATACTCCCAGGATTCCTGTTTCTGGCGCAGGTGAAATTCGCGCACGCGCTCCGCCGCCGCGGCGAGCGCCGCACGCTGGTGATCGGGCAGCGCCGTCAGCGCGGCACCGAGTTCCGCGTGGGGAATCTCGAGCTCCGCCGCGCTGGCGATCTGGCGGCGATCAAAGCGGTTGGTGTAATCCACCAGCGCCGGGTCGCCGGTTTCCCGGACTCTGGCGAGGATCTCGGCGACCGTCTGCTCAAGCTGCGGGTCAACCCCGACCTGCGCCGCGAGCAGCGCCGCGAGCCTGGCTTCGAAATCGGACGCCCGGGTATCGAGTAGCTTGATGAGCGCAACGGACATGGGTTCAGCCTGCCGCGAGCTGCCGGAGCTGGTCGATCAGGGGCTGGATCAGTTCGTATTTGGTTTTCAGCGCGCCCTTGTGGACGATCAATCGGGAGCTGATGTCGGCGATCAGGGCGCGGGGTTCGAGGCCGTGGGCGATGAGCGTGTTGCCGGTATCGACGATGTCGACGATCTCGTCGGCGAGTCCCATCACGGGGGCCAGTTCCATGCCGCCGTAAAGCTTGATGATGTCCACCTGTCGACCCTGTTCGGCATAATGGCGCCGCGCCACATTGACGTACTTGGTGGCGACCCGCAGGCGGCCCGGTCGCGGCACAACGCCGATCGGACCGGCGGTCATCAGGCGGCAGCGCGCGATGCCCAGGTCGACGGGCTCGTAGAAATCGCCGCCGCCATGTTCCAGCAGGGTGTCCTTGCCCGCAATCCCCAGATCGGCGGCGCCGAACTGCACATAGGTGGGCACGTCGGAGCCCCGCAACACCAGCAACCGCAGATCCGCGCGATTGGTGCCGAATACCAGTTTGCGGCTGGTGGCGATATCTTCCTCCGGGAAGATGCCGGCACGCGCCAGCAGCGGCAGCACTTCCGCAATGATGCGGCCCTTGGTGATCGCCAGCGTAAGACTCTGCCCTGCCATTCCCGCCCCCACGTCAGCCCGGCACCCGGCGAATGCGCGCGCCGAGCTGCTGGAGCTTTTCCTCGATACATTCGTAGCCACGATCGATGTGATAGATGCGGTCCACCACGGTTTCGCCCTCGGCGACCAGTCCCGCGATCACCAGGCAGGCGGAGGCCCGCAAGTCCGACGCCATCACCGGTGCCCCCTTCAGCGACGGAACCCCGGTGATGATGGCGGTGTTGCCCTGCAGACTGATCTTCGCACCCATCCGGTTGAGCTCATGAGTCTGGATCAGGCGGTTCTCGAAAATGGTTTCCGTGATGGTCCCCACGCCATCCGCAACCGCATTCAATGCGGTGATCTGCGCCTGCATGTCGGTGGGAAACGCCGGATAGGGGGCGGTGCGCAAATGCACGGCGCGGGGCCGTTTGCCACCCATATCCAGCTCGATCCAGTCGTCGCCGGAGGTGATCCGCGCGCCTGCCTCCTCGAGCTTGAGCAGCACGGCTTCGAGCAGGCGCGGATCGGTATTTTTCAACCGGATCCGGCCGCGGGTCGCCGCCGCCGCCGCGAGATAGGTTCCGGTTTCGATGCGATCCGGCATGATGGTGTAGCTGCCGCCATGGAGGTGCTCGACGCCCTCGATGGTGAGTGTGTCGGTACCCGCGCCCCGCACGTCGCCACCCAGGGTGTTGATGCAGTTGGCAAGATCCACGATCTCCGGTTCGCGCGCGGCGTTCTCGATGACGGTGCGGCCACTGGCGAGACTCGCCGCCATCATCAGGTTCTCGGTACCCCCCACCGTGACCATGTCCATCAGGATGTGAGCGCCCCGCAACCGGCCACGGGCGCGGGCATTGATGTAACCGCCGTCGATTTCGATCTCGGCGCCCAGCGCCTCGAGACCGCGCAGGTGCTGATCGACCGGGCGACTGCCGATGGCGCAACCCCCGGGAAAGGAGACCCGAGCCTCGCCGTAGCGGGCCAGCAGCGGCCCCAGCACCAGAATGGAGGCGCGCATCGTCTTCACGAGATCGTAGGGCGCCGACCGGCTGTGCAGGGTGCTGGAATCGACCTCGACGTTCATCCGTTCGTCCACTACCACGCTCACGCCCATGCAGCACAGCAGCTCGATCATGGTGGTTATATCGTGCAGGTGCGGAATATTGGCGATGGTCACCGGCGCTTCGGCGAGCAGGGTAGCCGCCAGAATGGGCAACGCGGAGTTCTTGGCGCCGGAAATGCGAATCTGGCCGTTCAAGGGAACGCCGCCGGAAATCACCAATTTATCCATGATGTACTCGGAGCAAGATGGAATCGGGATGGGGGTGGTCCGGGCCACCGCCTGACTCCCGCCCAGGTGAAATCAGCGCGACTGCCATTCCGCCGGGGTGTAGGTGCGGATATTCACCGCATGTACTTCACCGGCTGCGATGAGATCCTTGAGTGCTGCATAAACCCGCTGCTGGCGCTGCACGGGACGCAGCCCCTCGAACAGCACGCCGACGGCCACGATGCTCAGATGACTGCCGTCGGCCTGCACCTGCACATCACAATCGCTGAGCTCGCCCCGCAAGCGGGAAGCAATGGCATCGAGATCCATGGCGGCATCGGCCTCCGGTTTCCCGCCGCGGCGGGCTGTTGCGTTGCGGGCGCTGGTTCAGCGGACTGCGGTATCGCCCGCAACGGCAAAACACAAATGGGGATGATCCCTTGCGCGCGGCCTAAAGCGCCGAAAATCCGGGCGCTTGCGCAGCGCGGCACTATAGCATCGGCGACCCCGGGCTGGGAATCACAGCCCCGATAGCCAAGCCTGTCTAACCGCTTGCGCAGGGGTATGGCTATACTGGCGCCCGACTGCCGAACTCCTGGACACTGCCTTATGCGGGACATTGATCCCATCGCTTCCGCCTTGCGCACCATAGAGCTGGAAACGGCGGCGGTGCGCGCGCTCGCGACCCGGATCGATGCGGATTTCGTCACGGCATGCCAGCTGATTCTCGCCTGTCGCGGACGCGCCATCGTCACCGGCATGGGCAAATCCGGGCATATCGCCAACAAGATAGCGGCGACGCTGGCCAGCACCGGCACACCATCGTTCTTCGTGCATCCCGGCGAAGCCAGCCACGGCGATCTCGGCATGATCACCCGCGACGATCTGGTGATTGCCCTGTCCAACTCCGGCGAGACCACCGAAGTCACCACCTTGATCCCCCTGCTCAAGCGTCTGGGCGTGCCCTTGATCGCACTGACCGGCGCGCCCGACTCCCTGCTCGCCCGCACCGCCGATGTGCATCTGGATGTGAGCGTGGCCCAGGAAGCCTGTCCCCTGGGGCTCGCGCCCACCACCAGCACCACCGTCGCACTGGTCATGGGCGATGCGCTGGCGGTGGCGCTGCTGGAAAAACGCGGCTTCAGCGCCGAGGATTTTGCGTTCTCGCACCCGGGCGGCAAACTCGGTCGCCGCCTGCTGCTCAAGGTGGGCGATATCATGCACGGCGGCCCCGAATTCCCCCGCGTGACCGAGGCCACGCCGTTGCGGGACGCACTGCTCGAAATGACTCAGAAGGGCTTTGGACTGACCGCGGTGGTAACCGCCGAGGGCGAGCTTCTGGGTGTGTTTACCGACGGCGACCTGCGCCGCGCCATCGATCACCGGATCGACATCAATGTTGCCCGCGTGGGCGAGGTCATGACCCGTAACTGCAAGACCGTGTCATCCGAAATGCTGGCCGCCGAAGCACTGACCGTGATGGAAGACAACAAGATCACCGCCCTGGTCGTCACCGACGGTCGGCGCCCCGCCGGAGTGGTCCATATGCACGACCTGTTGCGGGCGGGCGTGGTATGACGGTCGCTGCCGTCGCCGCCGCGCGCGGCATCCGTTTGGCCGTGTTCGACGTCGACGGCGTCCTCACCGACGGCAAGCTCTTCTATGGCGCTGACGGCGGCGAATACAAAGCGTTTCATGTCCGCGACGGCCTCGGCATCAAGCTGCTGCAGCGCGCCGGCATCGCGGTGGCGATCATCACGGGCCGCACCTCGCCGAGCGTGTCCCGCCGCGCCAGGGAGCTCGGCATCGACTATCTGATCCAGGGTCGCGAAGATAAGCTCGCAGCCCTGCACGAACTCCTCGCGACGCACTTTCCCGCCTGGGGAAAGGAGCTCGGTGCCGTTGCCTACATGGGCGACGACCTGCCCGACCTGCCCGCCATTTGCGCCGTCGGCCTGGGCATGACCGTCGCGGACGCCTGCCCCGCGGTGCTCGACAAGGCCGGGTGGCGCACCGCTCGGCCCGGAGGCGCCGGCGCGGCGCGCGAAGCCGCGGAATTCATCCTCCGCGCCCAACAGCGCTTCGACCTTCTGGGGGAAGCGCCGCCATGAGAAACATCCTGGTAGCCGCACTGACCATCGCGGCGCTGCTCGGCTTTCTGGTGTTCTGGGATTCCGTACCCACGCTGTTCCTGCGTGGCATACGGACCCAAGCGCCAACCCTGCCCACCGCCGACAGTTACATGATTGCCACGGTGACCCGAACATTCGACGTGGACGGGGCGCTCGCCTACACCCTGACCGCCACCAAGGCTGAGTCTTTCGCCGCGGACGATATCGTGATGCTTACCGAGCCGCGCCTCCTCGCGAGCCCCAAACAACCCACGGACGCGCCCTGGCACTTGAAGGCGGCCACCGGCGTACTTCACAATGCCGATCGCCGGATTGTCATGCGCACCGATGTCCGCCTCTGGCAGGACACCGACAAGGGCACCAGCGAACTCAAAACGGCGGAACTGACGTACCTCGCCGACGTCCGGCACGTCCAGTCCGATCTCCCGGTGGAATTGATCTCGCCCGAAGCCCGCTCCACGGCGGTCGGCCTCAGCGCCGATCTCGAACCCAAGGTTTATAAACTATTGTCGCGGGTGCACAGTGTTTTCCAGTCCAAATAAGCTTCTGTGCCACGCGCTCCTGCTGGCATTCGTCGCGGTGGCGCCCGCCGGCACGGCCTGGGCTCTGCCGGAAGATCGTCAGCAGCCGATGTACGTTGAATCCGATAGCGCCACTCGTGACGACCGCAGCGGCGTCACCACCTATATCGGCAGCGTACGCGTTGACCAGGGCAGCATGCACATCGAGGCCGACAAGGTGACCGTATACATGACGGCGGGCGGCAAGGATGTCGATCGCATAGTCTGCAACGGCAAACCTGCAACCTACCGGCAGAAGCCAAAACCGGACGCGGAGATCGCCAAGGCGCATGCCGAAGTGATTGAGTACCAGGTCGCCAAGGACTTCATTGTGCTGACGCGCGCCGCGCGTCTGGAACAAGGCGGCTCCACCCTCGAAGGCGAACTGATTACCTACGACATCGCCAAGGATCAGATGCAGGCGCGCGGCGGCGAGAGCAATCGGCGCATCCGGATGGTGATCCCGCCCCAGCAACCGTCGGCGACTCCGACTCCGGCCCGCTGATGGCGCAGCTCCGGGCACAGAACCTTGCGAAAAGCTATCGCAAGCGCACCGTGGTGAGCGATGTCTCCCTTGCGGTGACCAGTGGCGAAGTGGTCGGCCTGCTCGGACCCAATGGGGCCGGCAAGACCACCTGTTTCTACATGGTGGTCGGGTTGGTTCCTCGTGACCAGGGACATATCTATATCGATGACCGCGACATCACGGCGCTCCCCATGCATGGCCGCGCCCGCCAAGGGATCGGGTACCTTCCGCAGGAACCCTCCGTGTTTCGCAAGCTGAGCGTCGAAAACAACCTGCTCGCCATTCTGGAGACCCGTCGCGATCTTGACCGGCAGGAACGCCGCGCCCGAATGGAGGCGTTGCTTGAGGAGTTTCACATCACCCATCTGCGCGCCAATATGGGAATGAGCCTCTCGGGCGGCGAGCGGCGCCGCGTCGAGATCGCGCGCGCCCTGGCCATGGAGCCCAAATTCATTCTGCTCGACGAGCCCTTCGCGGGCGTCGATCCCATCTCTGTGAACGATATCAAAAGCATCATCCGGCACCTGCGCGACAAAGGCATCGGCATCCTCATCACCGACCATAATGTCCGCGAAACCCTCGACATCTGCGAGCGCGCCTACATCGTCGATTGCGGACGTACGATTGCCCAGGGCACGCCGCAAGAAATCCTCGACAATGCCACCGTGCGCAAAGTCTATCTGGGCGAGCATTTCGCGCTGTAAAGGCAGTCCGGCACCAGCCTGCGGCATGTTTATTGCCTGAGCGTTTGAACACGCCGAGCCAGGGGGCTACACTGCAACCACTCCAGTGTTCCGAGGTTCCAGCGTACCGCGATGAAGCAAGGCCTGCACCTAAAGTTCGGCCAGCACCTGTCGATGACGCCTCAGCTGCAGCAGGCCATCAAGCTGCTGCAACTGTCATCCCTGGAGCTGCAGCAGGAGATCCAGCAGGTTCTGTGCTCGAACCCCTTGCTGGAATTGCTGGAAGAGTTCGAATCCGCCGACACCGAAGCCCTGGAATCATCCGAGTCCGATAGCGACGATGCGAGCCCCGGCGCTGACGGCGACTGGAGCGAGACCATTCCCGACGAACTCCCCGTCGACGCGCGCTGGGACGACATCTACCAAACGTCAACCGCTCCCGCTAGCGGCCAGGGCGACACGCCCGACTTCGAGAGCTTCCACACGGTCACGGAGTCCATCCGCGATCACCTTCACTGGCAGCTCAACCTGACCCAGATGTCTGATGTCGATCGCGTCATCGCGACCGCAGTGATCGACGCGGTGGACGACAACGGATTTTTGGCGTTGTCGGTCGACGAAATCTGGCGTGGCCTGGCTGCGGCCGGCGATGCGCCGAACACCGGCGACGCCGAATCCGGCGTGGACCTGGACGAAGTCGTCGCGGTATTGCATCGCATCCAGCAATTCGACCCACCGGGCGTCGCCGCCGTGGATCTGCGCGACTGCCTGATGATCCAGCTCGGTCAGTTCAGTGCCACGACCCCGTACCGCGACATCGCCCTGGCCCTGGTGGACCGGCACCTGTCCGTGGTCGCCGAAGGCGACTATCCAGGCCTCGCGCGCCGACTCGGCGTACCGGAAGACGATATTCGCGCCGCGGTGCGCCTGATTCAGACCCTGTCCCCGCACCCGGGCGACCGCTTCCAGGCGCCCGACACCGGCTACGTCAATCCGGACGTCAGTGTGCGCAAGGAAGGCAAGCGCTGGGTGGTTACGCTCAACACCGAATTCACGCCCAAACTCGGCATCAACCAGTACTATGCCAGCCAGGTCCAGCGCGCGGACAACAGTCCCGACAACCGCTATTTGCGCGACAACCTCCAGGAAGCGCGCTGGTTCCTGCGCAGCCTCGAAAGCCGCAACGAGACCCTGCTCCGGGTGGCTCACTGTATTGTGGAAATGCAACAGGGATTCCTCGAACATGGCCCGGAGCGCATGAAGCCGATGGTGCTGGCCGATGTGGCGGCCCAGCTCCAGCTCCATGAATCCACGATTTCCCGCGTCACCACGCACAAATATATCGCCACGCCGCGCGGCATTTACGAGCTGAAGTACTTTTTTTCGAGCCACGTCAGCACGGCGTCCGGCGGCGAATGCTCATCAACGGCGATCCGCGCCATGCTCAAGAAAATGATCGCCGCCGAACCGGCGAGTCGACCACTGAGCGACAGTCAACTCGCCCTGCTGCTCCAGGAGCAGGGCATCCAGGTTGCCCGCCGGACCGTCGCCAAATACCGGGAGAGCCTGAACATCGCCTCTTCCGGTGATCGCAAGCGCTTCAAACGCAGCGCTTAACCACCATCGAGGAGTACAGCATGCAAGTTACCATCAGCGGTCATCACCTGGAAATTACCGCCGCGCTGCACGCTTATGTGCAAAGCAAACTGGAGCGACTGGAGCGGCATAACGGCCATATAACCCAGGTGGCGGTGATCCTCTCGGTGGAAAAACTGATCCAGAAAGCGGAAGCCACGATACATGCCGACGGTGTCGAACTATTCGCGGAAAGCGAGCACGATGATCTTTACGCGGCGATCGATGCGCTCGCGGACAAGCTCGACCGGCAACTGATCAAGCGCAAGGAGAGACTGCGTGGGCACTAAGTGTCGGTTGACGTAACCATGCCCAGGTTCGGGGTGCCCGCAACCGCCCGGCGCGCAGCGGACCTTGGTGCGCCGCGACAGAGGCCTCTCGCCGGCACCTGACATGCCGCACCCTTCCCGGCAGACACGGCTAGTGGTGATCAGCGGGCGCTCCGGCTCCGGAAAAAGTACCGCGCTCCACATTCTGGAAGACCTGGGCTTTACCTGCATCGATAATCTGCCGGCAGGTATGCTGGCGGAACTCTTGAAGCAGCCCGACCTGAACGCCACACCGGCCTCCCGGATCGCGGTCGGTATCGACGCCCGCAATCTCGCCGGCAGCCTCGATGGTTTTCCGGCGATCCTCGAACAATTGCGCCGCAGCGGCGTCCAGTGCGAGATCATCTTTCTCGACGCCAGTCCGCGCACCCTGCTGCGGCGTTTCAGTGAAACCCGGCGCCGCCACCCCCTGAGCTCGGACAGCGTGGATCTCAAACGCGCCATCGCGCTCGAAACCCGGATTCTGGAACCCATCATGGATGTGGCGGACCGCCGCATCGACACCTCCAGCATGACGCTGCATCAATTGCGCGATCTGCTTACCAAGCAGATTGCGCCCGATTCCGCCGGTCTGACTGCGGTCCTGTTTCAGTCCTTCGCCTTCAAGCATGGGGTGCCCGAGGATGCCGATTTCGTATTCGATGTGCGCTGTTTGCCCAATCCCCATTGGGTGCCCCAACTCCGCCCGCTGACCGGCAACGACGCGCCGGTGATCGAGTTCATGGAATCCCAGACCGAGGTCGCCGCGATGCTGGCCGACCTCAGCGGGTTTCTGGCGCGCTGGATTCCGGCGTTCCTCGCCAGCAACCGCAGCTATCTGACCATCGCGATCGGCTGCACCGGAGGCCAGCACCGCTCCGTTTATCTGTGCAACCGGCTGTCCCAGCAATTCCGCTACCTGGGCATCAACATCCAGGCACAACATCGCGAGCTGGGCCCGACGTAATTCAGCCGGCAAACCTGCCAGGCAAACAAGGTCCGGCTCAGGCAACGGCCACACGGCTGCCCGACACCCTTGACAGAGATACCGCGCTCGGGCGTTCATAGCATCATGATCAAGTGCGAACTCACCATAGTGAACAAGCTGGGCCTGCACGCCCGCGCCGCTGCCAAACTCGCTGCGACGGCGGGGCGTTTCGCCAGCTCGATCCAGATCGGCCGCGATGGCCGCCGGGTGGATGCGAAGAGCGTGATGTCGCTGATGCTGCTGGCGGCGGCGCAGGGGACCACGCTCGAATTCAGCTTCGACGGCAGCGACGAAGCCGACGCACAGGAAAGCGTGGCGGCCCTCATTGCCGCGCGCTTTCACGAAGACAGCTAGCCCGGCACGCTGCTACCCGGCATCCAAAACGGCGGTTGGCACTGCATATCCTGTTAGAATGAGCCTCGCTTCGCGCTTATTCCTTGTCAGCCCACTCTTCGCCCCCATCAAGGAGAATCCGCTGCGATGCAGGCCAGTGTGGTGGAAGCCGACAAACTAACCCTGCTCACCCAGTACGCCGGGCTTATCGATTTCTCCACGATCAATCAGCTGCGCCATATCCTGAACAACCTGGCGCCCGCCGAAATTGCCCACCACATCGAATCCGCGCCGCCGAAAGTACGGCGCATTCTGTGGGAACTGGTCGATGAGGACCTCGACGGCGAAGTACTGGGCGAACTGAGCGAAGGCCTGCGCGATGAATTTCTGCGCGGCATGGACAGTGCCGAGCTGGCCGCGGCCATGGACGGGCTGGACGCCGACGACGTGGTGGATCTGCTGCAGCAACTGCCCGACCAGGTTATCCCGCGGGTATTGCAGGCGATGGACGAGCAGAACCGTCAGCGCGTCGAGCACATCCTCCGCTACGCCGAGGACACCGCCGGCGGCCTGATGAATACCGACACCATCACGGTGCGGCCCGATCTTTCCCTGGATGTCATCCTGCGCTATCTGCGCCGCCACGAAGAACTGCCACGCGCCACCGACGCCCTGTTCGTGGTCAATCGCAGGGACACGTTTCTCGGTATTCTGCCGATCGCCAAACTCCTCACCTCCAACCCGAACCTCACCGTCCGGGAAGTCATGGTGACGGATGTGCAGCCCATTCCGGCCGCCATGCCCGATACCGAGGTCGCCCAGCGCTTCGAGCGCAACGACTGGATCACCGCGCCGGTGGTGGATGCCGACAACAAGCTGCTCGGCCGCATCACCATCGATGACGTGGTGGATGTCATCATCGACGAGGCCGACCACTCCCTGCTGGGACTGGCGGGCCTGAGCGACGAGGAGGAAACCTTCACCTCGGTACGTCGCTCCGCCCCGCGCCGCGCGTTCTGGCTCGGCATCAACCTGTTCACTGCTCTGGTGGCGTCATCGGTGGTCGGATTGTTTGAAGCGGCGCTTCAGCAAGTGGTGGCGCTGGCGATCCTGATGCCGATCGTCGCCAGCATGGGCGGCATTGCCGGCAGTCAGACGCTGACCGTGGTGGTGCGCGGCATGGCGCTCGGGCACGTCAATCGCAACAACCTGCGCTGGCTGTTCAACAAGGAATTCCTCATCGGTTCGCTCAATGCGATGCTCTGGGCGCTGGTCATCGGTGGCATCGCTTCGTTCTGGTTCGACGATTACCGCCTCGGCGTGATCATCGCCGCCGCGATGGTGATCAATCTGGTGACCGCGGCCGTCGTGGGCACCTTGCTGCCGGTCTCCCTGAAGGCGATCAAGATCGATCCGGCGCTGGCCGGCAGCGTGGTATTGACCACCTTCACCGACGTCGTCGGATTTTTTGCGTTTCTCGGCCTCGCCACCCTGTTTTATCTGTGACGCCATGATGAGCGACGAACGGCTACCCGAAACCGACGCGGAGCGCCCCCCCAGCAAATCGGCGCGCAAACGCGAAGGGCTGGCGTTGCAGCAACTTGCCGAAACCCTGCTCGCGCTGCCGGCAAAGCAGCTCGCCGAGGTTCCCCTCAGCGACCAATTGCGCAAGGCACTGGCGGACAGTCGCACCGTCACCCAGCACGAGGCGCGCCGCCGCCAGTTGCAGTACCTGGGCAAGCTGATGCGGGACGTCGACAGCGCCGCCATCCTGAATGCGCTGGCCGAATTCGAGCACCGCAACAGCAACTTCCGCCACCACCTCAAGCAGACCGACAAACTCTGCGCGCAGCTTTGCGTGGATGGCGATCCGGCGATAGAAGCGCTGCTCGCCGACCACCCAGGTCTTGATCGCCAGCAATTGCGTCAGCTCGTGCGCAACGCCAAGGGGGCCAAGGATGCCCAGGCCCCGGCACGGCGCAAACTTTTCGATTACGTGCGCGTGCATCTGGGCTGAGCCTGCGCGCCCGCGGCGGCGGTGGGCGCTATACTTGGAAAAAGCCCAGCCGGGGGATCAGCGGTGACCTCAACAGTCGTTGTAACGACGGAACAGGGCGTCTGCACGCTCAGGCTCGATCGCCCGGAAAAGAAAAACTCCCTGACCCGTGAGATGTACGACTCCCTGGCGGAAGCCATCCGCGCGGCCGACACCGATTCCAAACGGCGGGTGATACTGATCGCCGCCAACGGTGGCGACTTCTGCGCCGGTAATGACCTCAGCGATTTTCAGACGCGCCAACCCGGCGACAAACCGGCTGCCTGGAATTTCCTGCTCGCCCTCGCGGACACGCAGGTGCCCCTGGTCGCCGCGGTACAGGGCCGCGCCATCGGCATCGGCACCACCATGCTCGCCCACTGCGATTTCGTGTACGCGGAACCCGACGCCACCTTCAGCCTGCCGTTCGTGGCCCTGGGTGTGGTGCCCGAAGCGGCGTCTTCCCAAACGCTCGTCCAGCAACTGGGCTACCGCCGTGCAGCGGAGATGCTCCTGCTGGGACAAGTGTGCGATGCGACCAGGGCCGCCACCATTGGCTTGATCACCGCCACGACTCCGGCGGGAGCCGCACTCGCAACCGCACAGGCTACCGCGGCGCGCCTGGCGGCACTGCCCCGCGCGGCGTTACGCCAGAGCAAGCAATTGTTGCGGCGCCCGCCGGAATCGCTGCACGCACGCCTGCAAGCCGAAATCGCGGTTTTTCAGGAACGGCTGGCAAGCACAACGGCACAGGAACTGATTGCCGCCACCCTCGAGAAACGCCGCCCGGATCCCGGCAAACTGGACTGATCCCGGGGACATCGCGCCAGGGCGGAATCAATTCCCCAGCCGCCGGATCGCCGACTCGGTCAGGAAGCGCTCATAAAGATCCGGCGCATTGGCGCTCATCTCGTAGCCGCCCGAAATACGCTTGACCTGTTCGAGGCGGGTCATCCGGTTGGTCTGGACATTGTGGGCATGCACCCGGGTCCAGGACGCGTAGGGATGCGCGCCGTCGTAAACCGTGTTGGTGCCATCGGTGTACAGCGCACCCGCGCCGTCGAAGGAGCGGAAAATCTCGCCACGACGGTCGAAGGACACCATCGCCAGCGGCGCCAGCGTGCGGGCATCGAACCACACCCGCTTCTTCGAGATCGGCGCCTTTGGAAAGCCGACCGGTTCGGCATCGACCACGATGGCTTCCGGCACCAGCTCGACCTTCATGTCCCAAAAGGTGTTGCCCTGGGGACCGCCATGGGTCGTGTGCTCCCAGTTTTCGTGTGTCCCGTTCCAGTTGCGGGAAATGGCCGCGAGCGTCGGTCCGCGTCCGACAATGGCATAGTTACCCCAGGTCAGAAAGGGATCGCCCGCGGTCCAGGCATCCGAGAGATACAGTGACGAACCAGGAATCAGCGGCTCGAAGCGCTGATTGGTGGGGAAGCGGCGCACCCGCTTGAAGGCAGGGATGTAACCAAAAAGATCGGGGAACTGCCGCTGATCATAGGGCCAGATATTCAGGAACGAGGTTCCCTTGACGTCGTTGGGCTTGACGAAGAACACCGACTGATAGCGCAGTTTGTCTTCATGGCCGGGCCAATAGGGCTTGGGGTCAAGCACGGTGCGCCCCACCGGGGCCAGCTCCGCCCAGCAGAGCTCATAAAGGTATTCCACCTCACCCTGCGGCCCGATGTCGTACTCCTTGATCGCGTAAAAGGACGCGTCGCGGCGCCCCCAGGTGAGCGTGATTCCGGCGAAAATTTCGATGGCGGTCTTGGGGTCGGGGAACGGGTTACCGCCGATCCAGGGCTTGCCCTCGCGGGTGGTCACGTTGCCATCCGCGTCGAACACCGCCTGGCCCTGGTTGCGCAGTGTGGCCTCTACATATTCCCAGGGGCTGAGTTTCATGGCCTCGCGTGTGGTATCGATGATTTCGAGTCGCCGCCCCATCTGCGCGATCTGGTGGTACCGGATCGGGTCGAGCAGATCCTTCACATGCTCCACATTGCCGGCATCGATGATGTCGCCGGTGTTGATCCTGCCCTTGGTGTAAGCCTCGATGGACATCAGCTCATCGGGATAGACGCCGCCGATGTCGCCACTCCTGGCGATGGTCGGCCACAGCGGCGCCAACACGCCGGTAGCCAGCACACCGCGCCGCATCTGGTCGAGAAAGTGACGGCGGCTGTAATCGAAATCGTACTTTCGGATACGCATGGTGACCCCCTGGGTCGCTGTAATGGATCGCCCGTTGTGCGCGGGCGATGGATACTGTTCATTCCGCGTGTCAGCTGCGGCAGCCGCCCTGCTGCCGCGTCAGTGCCTTGGCCTGTTCGGCATTCAGCAAATGGCGGTAAGTGACCAGTTTGCTCACGAGCGGGCAGAGATCTGTGTCCGCCGCGCTCAACGCCAGGCGGTGCAGCATCGCATCCCGCCAGCGTGGTGAACCTTCGGGCGTCGCCGCCACGATCTTCGCCCAGGCCCGGTCGGCCTCGACGGCGCGGTTGCTGCGTTCGGCGAGCTCGGCATACGTCTGCCAGCCGTCGCCTGAATCAGGAAACTCCCGCGTCATGGTGCGCGCCAGTTCAAAACCCTCGTCGAGACGCCCGAGCGCTGTCAGTGCACGAATGCGCAGCAGACTTATCTGGCGTTGGTCCGCACCCTGTCCGGCCAACGCGGGGTAAAAATGCTCGGCCAATACGGCCACCCAGTCGAAGTTCCTGGCGCGTTCAAGCGCCAGCAGGAACTGATAGAACTGCCGCTCCCCTTCTGCATCATCCCCGCGTGCCGCCAGCGCATCCGCCATGCCCTGCAACCCGGCACGGTCGCCGGTGGCGGCAAGGGCGCGCAATTTCGACCACAACAGCACGGGGCGTGCGCGGGTATCGTCAGAGGCCTCCGCCAGCAGCGCATCCAGTTCCGCCAATACCTTCGCCAGGTCGCGACCCAGAACGGTACGCATCTGCAAGGACAGCGCGCGAAACCAGGACTCCCGGCGCTGCTTTCCGGGCAGTGCTTCGAGGGCCTTGAGAATTTCTTTCGCCACGGCCTCTTCCTGCACGGTATCACCGCGCGCTGCCGCCCGGTTAAAGCGGCTGATGCCCCGATGCAGCTCGATCAAGGCAATGTCGCCCCGGAGCTCGGGGTCTGCGCCGGCCGCACGCAGATGCCGGGCCGCCACCTCGGGGTTCTTGCTCAAGCGGGCCAGACCCAGATGCGCGCTGGCCGCATCGGTATCCCTGGGCGCGGCGGCCACAAAGGTGTTGGCCACCTGTTCGAGATGTTGGCGGTTGGCTTCGGTGGGATGCTGCGCGTACACCGCTTCGGCGACCGACCAGCTCAGCTTGGGCAGCGCGGCGGCAACGCTGGGATGCAAATGCGGTCGGCGCCGGAGGCGCTCGATTTCGGCGCTGGCTTCCCGCGGCAAATCCGTACTGACCAGCGCGACAATGTAATGATAGTGGAACGGCGTCACATCGATCGGCAGTTGTTCACCGCCCTGCTCGCGAAACTGCCGGTACTTGATGACCGTCGTCTTGTACTGTTGATAGGCATAGGCGAACTCGGCATCGATGAGGCGCGACAGCACGCCCAGATCCTCGCCCACGATTTCGTCGCGGTACGACAGAATGCGGCCCAGCAGGGCGTCGGTCAAAAAGCCGTCCGCAATCAGTTTGCGGAGGCGTTGGCCGGCCTCCATGGCGCCGATGCGCTCACGGCGACGGCGCTCCAGCAGCGCAAATGCTTCTTCCGCCGTCACTGCTGCCAGCGTCGGACTCAGAGGCTCGCGGGATACGGCGGTCAATTGGCGAATCTCGCCGCGGCGCACGGCAAGCAGGGTCAGCTCAGCTTCAGCAAGTTTACGTACCGGGTTTTCGGGGCGATCCGCCAAGGCTTCCACCAAGCGCAGAAAGCGCCGTTCGGCGCCGGCGAGATCGCCCCGCGCCTGGGCAATGTAACCCAGACCGAGCCAGCTGCCCTGCACGATTCCGGGATAGAGGATCCGCACCGACGCGGCCTTGAAACCGGTTTCGGCACGATTCAGCCATTTCACCCGCTCCCGGTCATCCGGTCGGGCTTCGGCCAGACCAAGCATGGCCCAGGCGCGCCAGTACCCGAACGCCGACTGGGCGTGGTTGATGTCGTACCAGATATCGGAGCGGTAGAGGCTCTCCAGCGCGGCTTCGTCCTCGCCGGTGGCGCTTTCCAGTGCTCGTACCTTGTCACGGCAACGGTCTTGAAGCAGTTCCGCGGTGGCCATCAGATGCTCGAACACCCGGGCATCGACGCCCAGTTCCCGCGCCCGCGACACCAGCTTCCCCAGTACGCCCGAGGCGCTCAGATAGTCCGACGGCGCCAGGGTTTCCGGGGGCTGGTCGAGCGCCTGGCGCAATTCTCCTTCGAGCACGGTGATCCGCTCACCTGCAGCGGCATCGGCTGCGGCTCGCTCCAGTTCCGCCAGATCGGCGGCGATGGCGAAGAACCCGACACAGCACATCAGGACAGCGCCGGCGATCACTCGCATCACTGAGTGAAGCCCTCCAGCAACAACCCCGCTTCGGAGGCAAAGCGCCCGCCCAGGATCAGCGACATCAGCTGTTTGGTAATCCGCACGTCGCCCGCCATGGTGGCCGCGATTCCGCCCCCGGCCTCGGCGAGCTGCTGAAAGTCGTACATTGGCTTGTTGCGGAACAGGTTGTGATCCACAGGCCGACCCACCACCGCCTCAATCAGCGCTGGATTGCCCTGATCGCTCACATCCAGCGCCGATAACTGGCCGCCGTCGGTAACAAACTGCCGGGCCAGTGCCAGCGTGCGGCGCATATCTCCCTCATGGGGAGGTGCGTCGCCGATCAGAATGATCACTTTGCGCGCACCCAAACGCCAGCCTGCTTTGGTGACACCGACTTCAAGCCCTGCAGCCACGGCTTCCGGAAAATCGCCACCACCCTCGGCAGCCAGTGAACCCATAAAACCAGTCAACTTGGTGAGGCTGAAGGTAAGGGTTTGCGCACGGGTGACATAGCCCGGCGCGTCGTAATCGCGATAGGCCACGATCCCAAACCGCGACACCGGCACCAGGAGCCGAACCGCATCCACGATATCGATCATGTGGGCCCGGGCTTCATTGAGCACCCAGTCCATCGAACCCGTGGTGTCCATCACGAATACGACATCCAGACCGGTTTCACGCAAACCCTGCACATAAGCCGCAAATCCCTGGGTGGAGTTGCTCAAACCGTTACCGACACCGGTTCCGAAGCCGGCGGCACCGCGGCCTGCCGTCACCACCGTGTCGGTGAGCAGCGGCAGCGACGCTCCCCGACTCGCGCCGCCTGCCGCCGCTTTCATGGCGAGATCAACGTCCGGCGGGGGCGGAGTAACTGCCGCGGTGGGAACCAGAACCTCCGGCGGTTCAAACTCGATTTTGTCTTCGAACACCAATTCCTTCGGCGGCGGTTCACTGACCAGCTGAATGTCGACGACTCGCGCGGGTGCTGGCGGCACCTCCACAACGGCATCAATGGCCTGAGAAGCGCGCCAGGACAACCAGATATGGAGCAGCAGGGACAGTAAAAGAAGCGCCAGCCACAGCGAGAAGGACCGATACCACTGCAATTGCATAGTGCGGGCTTCCTGTTCGGAGCAATTTCATCCCACCCTGACTCGGGGTGCAGCCAGCGCGGCATCCCGCCTAGCGCACCAGCGAACGCTGTTGGCCGCGCCGTCAATCAGCGCGAGCGACCCGGGCCGTCACACCAGCATGACTCACACCAATATGACTCACACCAACATGGTAATACTGGCACAGCCGTGGCATTGAAGGTGGCACAAAAAAACCGGCGCCCAGGGCGCCGGTTTCTTCGTACTCTCCGCTCCGATCAGAACTGGTAGCCGACCCGCATCCCCACTTCGTCGGTCCACTCCAGCGGCGCGAAAACGCTGCGCGTGCTGGAGGCATAGATCCAGGTGGCATAGGTCTCCACCGTCCAGGCGCCACTGGGTTTGTAACGCACCGAGGGCTGTACCAGATAACCGCCGTAGAGGTCGTAGAGCACCGAAAAATCAGCCCGCCAGGTCAGGTTGGGGAAGGGCTGCGAAAACGCAAAGGAGAATCCGTCCCAACCGCGACCAGGCCCGCCTTCTTTTTTCCCAGTGGCGGCCTTGTCGACCCTCCCGCCAATGTTTTTGAGCGGGCGGCCCACGAAGTCGATCGCGCTCTTGTGCATCCACTGCAGGGAG
>JAKFFI010000035.1:0-1864 GCA_036677085.1 Porticoccaceae bacterium | reverse complement strand
ATTCCTTCCTCGATGCGGCGGACCAGCCCGGCCTGGCGGGGATCGTCGCGATCGGCATTGCGCAGGAAGGACTGCACCACGTCATTGCTGACCGTGCCGTGGATCGCGGCATCGCTGGCGGTCCGGTACATCCATGCCTGTCCGTCCTTCGGATATTCGGCCAGCAGGCGATCCAGGTACGGCCTGGCCTTGAGCGCGCCGGCCTTGTGCTCCAGCCCGGCGTCGAACATCCACATCGTCACCAGCTCGCGCAACGAGGCTTGCCGTTGCTGCGGATCCTGCAGCGCGACCAGGTAGTGTTTCTCGGCCTCGCCGTAGCGGTGCGAGTTGTAGTAGCCGGCGGCGATCAGGTACTGCAGGAAGGACTCGTCCGGAGCCAGTTGCTCGGCAATGAAGGCATTGCGCAGGCTCCATTCCGGCTCCGTGCGGACCAGCATGTGGGCGATATTGCGGTAGGTCCAGATGCCGGCCTTGCGGAAGCGGGTTTCCTGCAACAGGTAGGCAAGCGCCTTCCATTGATCCCTCGCCTTGTCCTTGGCGTTGAATGCGACGTTGGCCGCATCCTCGAGATAGGCTTCATTGGAGCTCATGCGCACGGCGACATCCAGGATCGCGGCGGTTTCCTCGTCGCGCTGCTCGTCCGCGATCATGGCGCGACCGCGATCCCCATACGGCGCTCCCAGGTACACGGCCAGTTGCGGACGCCTGGCGACATGCGCCGACAGCTCCGCCGCCAGCGACAGCATCTCCTCGTAGGAACCGCCCCAGCGCGGTTCCAGCGCCCGCATCCTTTCCTTTGCCATGTAAAGGCAGGCCGGATCCTGCCTGGACGCAAGCGCGATCGCCCGCCGTTCCAGTTCCGGCCTGGAATCCATCGTGCCGACATCGAGCATCCCGGTATAGGCCGGCATCAACCGCGGAGCCAGTTCCGTCGCCCGCTCGAATAGCGGCACCGCCTTGTCGACGAATTCGGTCATCCTTCGCAGGTTGTCTCGCGGTGTCTGCGCGGCGTACTTGCCGCCCCGTGCGGTCCCTGCAGCCCCCTGGTAGAACGAGGCACGAGCCAGGTTTGCATATGCGCTGGCCGGTTGCCGCGCCAGCCATTGCGCCGAGATGCGATCAGCTTCGCCATCGCCACGGATGAACTGGTCGAAGACGTAATGGATGTCCTCGCCGAAATCGGTGTCCGAGAAGTGGCGCTGCAGATATGCATCGAGCCGCTGCTCAAGGCCGGTGAAATCCCCGCCATCCACGAAACCTGCGATCTCGACCAGGGACAGCACCTTGACCGCATGGTCGCGACAATGCGCGTCGGTATGCCCCGGTGGCCACTGGTTGCCGGGAATGTCGGGATAGGCCAGGCAGCGCTGCAGCGGATCGGTGATGCGTTCTGCAGCGCGGGCCTTGATAAGGTAATCACGCCAGGGCGCAGGAACATCCTTGAATTGCGCCGCCTCCGGTTTATCCGGAATGGGTGGCGCCTCCTCTCCCATGGCAGGCGTCGCCACCAGCGCACAGCCCAATATCCAGGCCGGCCAAAGTTTCCGCAGGTCCATTTCCTTCCCTCATTCCACGGTATCAGCCGAACGACGGATGCAGCAGTCGCTGGACGAACGCCGCGCCCACGCGCGGCTCCATCAGCAACGTGAACGCGATCCCGTAGGCCGCGCCCCACAGGTGGGCGCTGTGGTTGACGTTGTCCTGGCCGTGCTTCTCCATCCACACCGAGTACCCGACATAAAGCGCGCCGTACACGATCGCCGGCACCGGCAGGAAGAACACGAAGATCAGCGACCACGGCTGCACCAGGATGAAGGTGAACAGCACCGCGGATACCGCGCCGGAAGCGCCAAGGCTGCGATAG
>JAKFFI010000034.1:0-18192 GCA_036677085.1 Porticoccaceae bacterium | reverse complement strand
TTGAATTTCAATGGTTGTTGTTGTTGGCACCGCATTTGTATGCAAACCCCCGCAAGCTCCCCCTTTCCGCGGGACAGCAGCTCGACACTCAACAGGTCTTTCAAGGAGATTGGACATGCAACACGAACAGCGTAACAAGCAACGGGGTTTCACCCTGATCGAACTGATGATCGTGGTGGCGATCATCGGCATCCTGGCCGCAGTGGCCCTGCCCCTGTACCAGGACTATGTGGCCCGCTCCCAGGTGGCTGAGGCAGTGGCCCAGGCCGGCGCCCTCAAGGTCTCGATCAGCGAGTTCTCCATGACCCAGGGCGAATGTCCGCCGGATGGCGACTACAACAACAGCATCGGCGGCCGGTATACGTCGACGGCGAACCATGTGGGCTGCGCCATCGAAGTCACCATGCGCAATGCCGCCCCGGTGTCCGGGAAGGTGAGAGGCACGATTCTGGACTTCGTGCCGGCGGACTCCGGGGGCGTTCCGCTGGCCAACCTTGCCGCTGGGGATTCGATCGGCTCCATCGCCAACTGGGTCTGCCTGGGTGCTGACGATGCTGACGTGATCAGCGGCACGATAGGATCCAAATACCTGCCTTCCGGCTGCCGTCCGTAAGGGCTGCGCCGGCAATCTGTCGGAGCCATCCGGCAAGCGCGCAACGGGGGCCTTGCCCCCGTTGCCGTTTTCGCACGATCTGATGCAACACCAGGGGTTTACCGACGGGTTATGCTTGCCTGGGGAAACGCTGAACAATACGTGTCGGCCGTCATGCCCGCGAAAGCGGGCATCCAGGTTTTCCCGCAGTCTCAATCAGTTGCGGACGTATGGATTCCCGCTGAAGCCTGCCCCCGACTCCGATCGGGGGCGGGAATGACGAATAAATCAGCGCTTCCCTAGCGGCATGGCACCGTTGAACCCACTTATCTGCCAGCCAAACGCGAGGAACCCATGGCCGGCCATGCCCCCCGTTTCTTCCCCTTCTATCTGAGCCTCTCGCTGCTGCTGCTGGTGGCTTTGCTGGCGCGGCTGGTGGCGCCCTTCCAGGGCGGACTCAGCATGGAACCCCATGTCGAGCGGCTGGTGGGCGGCGTGCTGGCGAGCCCCGGCTTCTGGGCCGACGCCGGGCTGTTCGCGCTCGGCCTGCTGGCGGTGCATATCGCGTTCGCCGCCGCCCTGTGGCTGGCCAGCGCCGGCTGGCTGGCGGCCCTGGACGCACCGAAACGCACATTGCGCCTGCTCCAGCTGTTGCTGGTGGCGCTGGCCATGCTGGCCGTGTTCATCCTCAATGCGCGCTGGTTTCCGCTGGTGCCGAGTTCCTTTCTGCGCCGCGCCCCCGGCCTGGTGGAGGGGCCGGTGCTGATGGCCATCGGCGGGTTGTTTGCTGTATCCCTGCTGGCGAGCCTGGCCTGCTGGGCGCGGCGACGGGGGGCGATGCTCGCGCCCGCGGCGGTGAGTCTGGGCCTCGCGGCAATCGCCGTGCTGGGGCTGTGGACGCCGCCGGCGACCGGCGGCGGGGGCGTTGGCTCGCGGGATCCGGCCAGGCCCAATATCTTGCTGATCGGCGTCGATTCCCTGCGCCCGGACGAGACCGGCTTCGTCAACGGGCAAAGCCGCCTGACCCCCAATATCGACGCCTTCCTGCGCGAGGCGCGATTGTTCGACACCGCCTACACACCGCTCGGCCGCACCTTCGGCGGCTGGATGGCGGCCCTGACCGGCCGTGAGCCCATCAACAGCGGCGCCCGCGAGAACCTGGTCGGCAACGACGTGGTGACCCGCGACGCCACGCTTGGGCATCGACTGCGCGAACAGGGTTACCGTACCGTGCTGGCCATGGACGAGCGCCATTTCAGTTCCGTGGATGAGAGCTTCGGGTTCGACGCCGTGGTGGGGCCGGCGCACGGCGTGCTGGACCTGCTGATCAGCTACTTCGACCATCCGCTGGTCAACCTGGTCTCCCACCGCCCCATCGCCCGGCACCTGTTTCCCTACCTGTACCTGAACCGCGGCCGGCCCTACAACTACGACCCCCGGGCCTACACCGACGCCGTGCTGGCGGAACTGGCCGCGGGCGGCGAGCAGCCGCTGTTTATGGCGCTGCACTTTCTGCTGCCCCACTACCCCTATGTCTCCAACGCGGTCGATGAACTCGACGACATGGAGTTTCACCCCCAGGGCGACCGCCGCTACCACTACTTCTACCGCATGCTGCTCAAGCAGGCGGACCGCCAGTTCGGCGACCTGATGGCGGGACTGGCGGAGCAGGGCCTGCTCGACAACACACTGGTGGTGTTTCTCTCCGACCATGGCGACAGCTTCCAGCTCGAGCGCGACGCCGCCACCGCCGGAGTGGAATCAAAAATCGAGGTGGAGACCAACACCCGCGGCCACGGCACCAATGTGCTGAGCCAGGGCCAGTATCGGGTGATGCTGGCGCTGCGCGGCTACGGCCTGCAAGGATCGGGCACGGAACGGCTCGCGGCCCTGCCGCCGCGCAACCCGCAGACGGTATCCCTGATCGACATCGCCCCCACGGTCGCCGACCTGCTGGCCGGGACCGGCGCGCTGGCCGTGCCCTGGCAGGGCATGGACGGCCATTCGCTGCTCGGCCCCATTCCGCCGCAGCGCGGCATCTACCTGGAATCCGCGCTCACCTCCATGGCGCTGATGCAGAGCGACATCGACGAGCGGCAACTGCTGTCGGAGACGGCGCGTTACTACAGGGTCAACGCCGCCGGCAAGGTGGTGATGCGCCCGGATCTGATCGACGCCACCATCGCCACCAAGTTGCGCGCCGTGGTGCGCGACCACTGGCTGCTCAGCATGTCGCCGACGCTGAAGGATGAACTGATTCTGCTCGATACCAAGGACAACGTCTGGTGGCCGGCGACCCAGGCGCCAGCGGAAGCTCCCTGGCGCGGGATGCTGGCGGATATGTGCCGCCACTACGACGGCGACCCGGGCTTCGACCACTATGGCCTGTGCCAGCGCTTTGCCGGGGGGTGATTCTGGGAACCGTGTTTTTTGATGCGCTCTGCGTGGCGGCTGGGAGATAGTCAGTGCAGGACCCGATATCGATACCGCCCGGGCGTTCGTCTGCCGGGGGTGCCGTGACCCCACGGCAAACCTCCTGGGTGAGTGGGGTAAACCTCGGCTATTTCGCGCTGGCGACGGCAACCGTCTATCTGCAACTCTTGATCGCGCCCCCCAATGTGATGGTCGCCCGCAGCCTGGGACTCGCCCTGGGTGCGCTCTATCTGGGTCTGCTCGCGCGCCATTTCGATCCCGGTGCGGTGGTCTTGCCGCAGTGGCTGCGCCGCGCGTTCTGGGTGTGGGTCGCCGTGGGCGCGCTCGGCGTGGCACTTGGCGAGCACTGGGCGGTGGCGCTCATACGCGAGCTCGAATGGCTGGTCTACGCCGCGATCGCACTGATGGTGGCGGGCCTGCGGACACACCACGAACGGCTGGCTGGCTATCTGCTGATCGCCATCCTGACCGGGGTAGTGGTGGTGATCGCTCAATATGCGCTGCTGTGGTTTCTGCTCGTCGATCCCCGTGGCCATGACTGGGTCTGGTATCCAACGCCCTTCATTCACTTGCGCCACTTCGGCTGTTTTGTGGCCGCGGGCGCGGTTACGGCGCTGTGGCCGGCGTTGTCTTGGGGCCCGGGTTTGCGTAGTGGCGCTGCCCGTCTCATCGGTTACGCGCTCTTCACCCTGCTGGTCGCCACCATTCTTTGGACGGGAGGCCGTGCCGCGCTGCTCGCGACCATTATCGGTACGGCGCTCGTGCTCGGGCTGGCACCGCCGTCGCCGGCGCGGCGCACCTTGCTGCGCCTGCTCCCCTTCTTGGTGATTGCCGCCGGGCTGCTCGCGGAGTGGTTTCGGACCGACAATCCGGGCATGGGGTTTTCTCTCTTCCATGGGCGCAGGCCGGAGTCGATCGACGACTTTGCCAGCGGCCGCATGGCGATCTGGATGGATGCCTGGCGTGCTGCACTGGGCTCCCCGTTGTGGGGCCTGGGTGCGGACGGCTACGGGTTTCTGCCCGGCAGGGCGGACGAAACGGCCCACCCCCACAACCTGTTGTTCCAGGCGCTTACGGATTGGGGGTTCATAGGGACCGCGGCGCTCCTGTCCATCGTCGGGTACGTCCTCTGGACGGTGGTTGGGAGATTTCGCCGGGCCGGAAAAGCCGGCCAACCGCCGCTTTCCCTGCCGCTGCTGGTGGTGCTCGGGGTGCTGGCGAGTCTCGGCTTCAACAGCTTGCTGGACGGTCCGCTGTACCACTACCCGATGATGGCACTGGCGGCGATCGCATTCGGCCTGATGCTGGGCCACGTCTGTGCCGCACCCGACCCAGGACGGCCGGTTGCCCCACCGCGCGGGCTGGCCGCCCTGGCAACCATGGCGCTGCTGGTTGCCGGCGTGCAATTGTTCAACATCAGCACCGTGATGGCGGGCATGGGTGGCCAGAGCTGGGGCTACTATTCGGCGCGAATGATGTCGCTGCGTGCCTTCCCCGCGTACGCCGTGGAGGTGTCCGCCTGGTCGTCCCGCTGGGCGCGGGAGGAGCCGCATGTGCTGAAGCCCTGGCTGCACTGGCTGCAGCGCAACTCCCGTGACGCCTGGCGCTATTACCTTGTGGAGGCCGACTGGTCCCGGCGTCAGGGTGATGAGGCGGCCGCCCGGGACTTCACTGATCGGGCTCTGCGGCAAGCCCCACGGCGCACCGCGCAGGCCCTGCGGGAGCAATTGAGCGCGGAGACTGCCGCGAGGAATTCGGCGGCGAGTGCTAGCGGCGACTGAGCCGAAACGACAAATCCACCGCTTTCAGGTGTTTGGTCAGGGCGCCGGTCGAAACAAAGTCCACGCCCGTCGCGGTGTAACGGCCCAGCGACGGTTCGTCGATATTCCCCGATACCTCGTATTGGGTGGCGCCCGCCCCGCGCAAGGCGACCGCGGTGGCGATGTCCGCAACCGTGAAGTTGTCGAGCATGATGCGTTCGACGCCCGCCGCCAGCGCTTGCCGGCACTCGTCGAGGTTTTCCACTTCTACTTCCACCGGCTTGCCCGGTGCCACCTTGCGCGCGGCGGCGACCGCGGCGCCGATCCCGCCGCAGGCGGCGATGTGGTTTTCCTTGATCAAAAAGGCATCGTGGAGCCCGATCCGGTGGTTGCTGCAGCCGCCCACGCGGACCGCGTATTTCTGCGCCAGCCGCAGCCCCGGGATGGTCTTGCGGGTGTCGAGCACGGTGACGCCGGTGCCGGCGGCCAGGTCGCGGTAGCGGCGCGCGGCGGTGGCGGTGCCGGAGAGGGTCTGGAGCAAATTGAGCGCGCTGCGCTCGCCGGTGAGCAGGGCGCGGGCGTCGCCTTCGAGTTCGCACAGGGTCTGGTCGGCGCGCACGGCATCGCCCTCGGCGGCCAGCCAGCGAATGTCGATCGCAGGGTCGAGTCGGGCGAACACGGCGTCCGCCCAGGGAATGCCGCACAGCACGGCGTCTTCACGGGTGAGGATGCGCGCGCGGGCAGAGGTCCCGGCGGGGATCAGTTGTGCGGTGATGTCGCCGCTGCCGACGTCTTCCGCCAGCACCTGCGTGACCAGGCGTTCGATATCGGCGCGCAGTTCGGGGTCGAGGATCACGGCGTTGGCTCCGCGGCAGGGGCGATCATTATAGATGTCGCCGCCGGTGCGGATGAGGCGATTGCCGGATGCGCCTTCGGCTTATCCGGCCTACGAGGTGCGGGGCCAGTAGCAGTAGTCGTAGGGCGGGTAAGCGCAGCGCACCCGCGGGGGTGTCTGCCCCGGCGCCTTGACAGGCTCGGTCGGAATATTCAAAGATCGCTGCAACATTTTGATAATTAAATGGTTTGCGCGTGCATCACCGGCTGGCCTCCGACCGCATCGACCCCCGCTCCCCGCCGGACGTGTCGCGATGGCGGTGAGCTGTGAGGCGGCACTGCGCATGCTCCGGGAGCGCGCCCGGCAGTTCATGTCCACCGCCATGGCCGGCTGCGTGGCGAGCGCCAACGACAGTTTGTTCGAGCTGACCAAAGCGGCCCCCGATGCCGCCACGCAAACGCGCTATCTGGATGCGATGCGCTTGTGGCACGGGGCCCGCCGCAGCCTGGCCGATGCGCTTCTGACCAGTGTCGACAGCGCCTTCACGGCGCTGGGCGAGCGAACCCCCGCGCCGCCGGCGGTCGTCCCCGGCGAGTCACTGGGTCTGGCCTCGGATGAAGAGCTGGAGGAGCTCATCGCGATCAATGCCATGGTGACCGAGACGATGGCGCTCATGGACGCCGTGCTCGGGCGCCTGCTCGGGCGCGTGGAAGCGCTGTGTGGAGCACTCCTGGCGCCGCACGAGTTTCCACTGACACCGCACTTCATGCTCACCCGACTGGCTCGGGAAATGGACCCTCTGGGGCTGGCGCCGCAGGCACGGCTGGCGATTCTGCGCGCCTGCCATGCGACCCAGTCACGGACCTTGCCGGGGGTGGTCGCGCAGGCGGATGAGCTGCTTGAACAGCTGGGCGTGGCGCCGCGCCGCGATACGCTGGCCCCGGCGTTGATTGCCGGGCGCGCCGATGCGGTCGCGATGCCGGCCGGTGCCGCGAGCGCGCTTGGATCATCCGGCGCAGCTTCTGGCGAAGGCTCCCGTCCCGACCCCGACCGGGCTGCCCCGGACGCCGCATGCCGCGCGTTGCTGGACGGCTTGCGTCGACTGGCGCCGGTCCCGGGCGGAAGACGCCGGAGTATCCGGATACGCCTTGAGGGCGCACTGGCACGGATGGGGCGCAGCCTTGCGGACCTGGATCCCGAGGACCTGCAGCGCGTGCAACTGGTGGATGCGCTGTTCGACGAGATGGCCAACGAAACCTGGATGCCGGCAGCGCTGGGCGAGCTTCTGGCGGCGGCGGAAACCGCGGTGGTGGCCCTCGCGAGCGCCGATCCGACGTTCCTGGCCAAACCGCTGCACCCGGCGCGGCGCCTGCTCCAGGAGATCATTGTTGCGGCAACCGATTTCCTGCACATGGAAAATTATGCCGACCAGGAATTGTTCCGGCGCGCCGGCGAAGCCATTGACCGACTGACGGAACTGCGGGCCGATCCGGAGCGGTTGGCGGCACTGTTGGTTGAATTTGTTTCGTTGGTGGAGCGGGAACGGGAGCAGTGCGAACGCCGCGCCGCGCCCGCCTTGCGTGCCGCTTCCAGCCGGGAGCGGACCGATGCCGCGCACGCACGGGTGGCGCGGATTCTCAACGATCGCGTGACCGGGCGCGGCTATCCGCTGGCATTGATCGACATGCTCGAGCGCGGCTGGTGTCGCGTGCTCTTCGACGCCTGGTTGAAGCATGGCGAGCAGTCGTCGCAATGGCGCGGCGCCGTTCATCTGCTGGATCAGTTGGTCGGCGTGATCGGCGACGTCGAACCCGATCAGGAGCTGGTTGCGCGGCTGCTGGAAGCCCTGGCCGCCCATCTGGACGCCATTGCGCTGGACCCCTTCGACGCGCGCGGCCTGCTCGACAGCTTGCGCCTGTGCTTGAACCCGGATGCCATATCCGGTCCGGTGACGCCCAGCCCGGCGCCGCCCAGCCTGATGCTGACCCCGGGGGAGGCGCGGGAGCTCGATGATCCCCGGCGCCTGGTCACGGCGAACCGTCTTGAGCTGGCGTTGCCGGGTCATCCGGCGCGGGTCGCGCACGCGGGTGCCGCGGACCTCGACGAGTTCGACCTGGGGCGTGCCGATGCGCTGCGTCCGGGGAGTTGGGTCGAGTTTCGCGATGCCGCCGGCGACGGGCGCAGGGCGCAGCTGTTGGGCGTGGTCCAGCCCGCCGATACCCATGTGTTCGGCGACCCTGACGGCACAGTGTTCCGGCAGCTGCCGCGTTTGCAATTGGCGCTGGCGTTGCGCGAGGGCAGCGCGCTGGTGCTCGATCACGCGCCGTTGTTCGACCGGGCGCTTGCGCGGGCATCGCGCCGGGTTGCGGCCGGGTGCGAATGAGCGGCGACCGGTGCTGCGGCGCCGGCAAGGACTCGCGGTGGTCAAACCCCGGGGGCTGGCGTAGTCTGGAATCATCTCGGCGAATCCCGTTGCCGCCATGCCCGTTGCCACAATGCCCCTTGCCACAATGCCCCTTGCCATGATGAATACTGCAATCGACTCCCGGGGTTGGCTCGCGGATGCGCGCCGCCTGCCGTCGCCCAACTTCGATACGCGGCCCCATGGCGAGATTTCGCTGCTGGTGATCCACAACATTTCGCTGCCGCCCGGCGAGTTTGGTGGCGAGGCGGTAGCGCGATTGTTTTTGAATCAGCTCGACTGCGCCGCGCACCCGGCCTTTGCGGAGCTGGCGGGACTGCGGGTGTCGGCGCATCTGTTGATCGACCGCGGTGGCGCCATCACCCAGTTCGTGGCGTTCGGTGATCGCGCCTGGCACGCCGGTCGGTCGCGCTTTGCCGGGCGCCCCGATTGCAACGATTTCGCCATAGGTATCGAGTTGGAAGGCACCGACACCTCCGGTTACACGGAAGTCCAGATGCAGGTGCTTGCCGCGACGACGGCGACTTTGATGAAGTGCTATCCGGCGCTCGCGCCCCAGCGTATTGTCGGGCACTGCGACATTGCGCCGGGCCGTAAAACCGATCCCGGGTCCGGCTTTGACTGGAATCGTCTGCATAGCCTGCTGGCACAGGAGTCCGTCTCGTGAAACTCATCGTCATGCTGCTCGTGGTGTTGTGGCGCCGGCGTCGGCCGCCCGGATCCCTGGCGTGGCCCGCGCGCTGGAACCCGGTCATGGACGCCACGGCCGGCGCGCTGCGCTGGTTGCCGGCGGCGCTGCTGCCGGCGGTACTGGTCGCGTTATTGCTGTGGCTGGGCGGCGCCTGGCTCTGGGGGCTGGCCGGAGGCGTCGTGGCGCTGGTGGTGCTGGCGAATTGCCTGGGCGCCACCGACTGGCGTCCTACCCTCGCAAATCTGGCCGAGGACAGCGAGCGCGGCGATCTTCAGGGTGCGTTGCGGCGCCTCGACGATCTCGCCGACCATGAAAATGCCGGAGACATTCAGGATCTCGCCGGGCTGCGCGCCGCTGCGCGGGGCCATCTGGCGTTGCGCTTTTTGCGCGAATGGTTCGCCGTGCTGTTCTGGTTTGCGCTGCTGGGCGCGCCCGGTGCGCTGGCGTATCGCTGCCTGGAGCGGGTCGCGGTGACCAGCGCGGGCGCCGCGCGGCTGCTGGCATGGATCGAGTGGCCGGCGCTGCGCGCCTTTGGATTCGTGGTAGTGGCAAGCGGACATCCGGGGCGCGGGATGGGTGTCTGGGCGGAATCGCTGCTGGCGCGCACCGACGCGGCCCGGGTCGCGGGCGCCTATGTGGATGCGGCGCTCGACCCGCCGCCGCAAGGCATGACACCCGAGGCGGCATTGGCGACCGAGGTGCGCGCGCTGGACGAGGTTTTCCGCCGCGCGGTGCTGGGCTGGCTGGTGGTGACGGCCCTGCTGGTGGTGCTTTTGTGAGCAGTGGCGCTGATTGCGTTCTGAATTGCGCGGCAGCGCCCGGTCAGCGTCCCTGGCGGGGCTGCCACACCACATCGCCACCCGCGCGTGCCGCCAGGGTGCGGGCGACGGCGAACAGCAGGTCCGAGAGCCGGTTGAGGTAACAGCCAAGCTCCGGTGGCAGCGACTCGCTGGCTGCCGCGGCGACCAGATCCCGCTCGGCGCGCCGGCACAGGGCGCGTACCACATGGGCCAGTGCGGCAGCGGGGCTGCCGCCGGGGACCACGAACTGGCGCAGGGGTGGCAGCGCGGCGCACAGGTCATCGATGGCCCGTTCCAGCGCGTCGATATCCGACGCTTCCAGAGTTGCGGGTGCCCCGGCGAGCGTTGCGCCGAGGTCGAACAGCCGATGTTGGACGGGCGCGAGCAGTGGCCGCAGGGGATCGTCCGGAGCAAATTGCGCGAGCAGCAAGCCCAGCTGGGCGTTGCACTCGTCGATGCTGCCCAGTGCCTGTATGCGCGCGTCGTCCTTGCGCCGCCGGCTGCCGTCGGCAAGGCCGGTGTCGCCGCGGTCGCCGGTGCGGGTGTAGAGGCGGGTCATGTCAGGGGTCCTCCGGCGGCGCGCCCGGGGTCACCACCGGCAGGTGACGCATCAGGTAGGTCACCAGCAGCATGGCCGGCACGCCGATCAGACAGGAATAGACGAAGAACAGCGGGTAGCCGACGGCGTCCACCACCCAGCCGGCGGCCCCACCGATGAACTTGCCCGGCAGCGTCATCAGCGAGCTGAACAGGGCGTACTGGGTCGCCGTGTAGGAAACATTGGTGAGTCCCGACAGGTAGGCGATGAAGGCAGAAAGGGCCAGTCCCCCGGACAGGTTGTCGGCGCTGATGGTGACCACCAGCATCCAGAATTTCGCCCCGAGCAGCGCCAGCGCCGCAAACAACAGGTTGGTCAGCGCCGCGAGGATCGCGCCCGTGAGCAGCACCCGCATCACGCCGTAACGCGGTACCAGTACGCCGCCGAGCACGCCGCCGACGATGGTCATGGCCACACCGTAGATGCCGCTGACATTGGCGATCTGCGCCAGGGTGAAGCCCAAGTCCAGGTAGAACGGATTGGCCATCACGCCCATGGTGATGTCGGTCACCCGGTACAGACCGATGAACGCCAGGATCATCAGGGCGAGCCGGCCGTTGCGGGAAAAAAAGTCCGCGAACGGGCAGACCACGGCGCCGATGAGCCAGCCGATGATCTGGCGCAACCGCTGTGGCAGATGCGCATTGCGCATCATGAAATCCTGCACGCGGGTTTCGAGGAACAGGGTCTCGCGCGGCCGCTGGGTGACCGGTTCTCCGCTCGCGAGCACCGCCAGCACCCCGATCGTCATCAGGCCGGCCATGGCGAGATACACCTCGCTCCAACTGAGCAGTGCGGCGATGTGGAGTGCGCCCGCGCCTGCCGCGAGCAGCGCCATGCGATAGCCGAACACATAGGTTACCGCCATCGCGGCCTGCCGGTCGGGGGGGGCGGCCTCGACGCGCCAGGCATCGATCGCAATGTCCTGAGTGGCCGAGCCAAAGGCTACCAGCACCGCGCAGGCCGCCAGCCGGCCGAGTTGGGTCGAAGGGTCGGTAAAGGCCATGCCGATCAGGCCGCCGGCAATGGTGAGCTGCGCCAACAGAATCCAGCTGCGCCGCCGGCCCAGCAGTGCGTACAGCAGGGGCAACCGCAACCGGTCGACCACCGGCGACCACAGCACCTTGATGGAGTAGGTAATGCCCACCCAACTGAACAGGCCGATCATGGTGCGGGACACGCCGGCCTCGGTAAGCCAGGCCGACAAGGTGGAGAATACCAGCAGAAACGGCAGCCCGGCGGAGAATCCCAAGCACAGCATGGTGGCGATACGCGGGTGGGTATAGACCAGCCAGGCCTCCCGCCAGGTGCGGCGGGCCGCAGGCGGCGGTGCGGGGGCGGAAGGTCTGGTCATGGATGCCACGGGCCTTGATGCTGCGAATGAGGCGGGCCGGCGAGCCGGTGAACAGCCGGATCGGCAGGCGCCGGTTGAGGATCGCCGACCGGGAAAACCGGGCATGGCGGCGGCGACCACAAAGCCGCCACCTTACCGGAATCGCCCGTCCCGCAGCCAGCTGCGGGGTTGCAAAGCCGGTCCCGCGCCCCCACTTCCTTAATCTGACGCCAACCCCGCGTGATCGCCCTTGCCGTTACTGCCGTTGCTGTTTGTTGTCTTTCCCATCCTCGAACTCTGGGTGCTCATTCGCGTGGGCGCTGCCATTGGCGCCGGGTTTGCGATCGGTTTGGTGGTGCTCGCGGCGCTGCTGGGTATCGGCATCCTGAACCGGCAGGGTTTTCAGACCCTGACGCGGGTCCGTGCCCGGATGGCGCGTGGCGAGGAGCCAACGGACGCGGTGCTGGAGGGCATGGTGCTGGCGGTGGCCGGTCTGTTGCTGCTGATCCCGGGATTTCTCACCGACGTGCTGGCACTGCTGGCGCTGATCCCGCCGCTGCGGGCGCGCCTGGTGCGGCGTCTGCTGGCCTCGGCGCACCCAGGGTACGGCGCGCAGGCACCGCGCAATTCCCGGGTGATCGAGGGCGAGTGCGAGCGCGAAGACTGATCGGTACGCAGTGGCGGGCCTTGAAATCGGCAGGGCCAGCCCCATCTAGGGGGCGCTGCCAGAGCCGTGCTGCAAAGCGGCGGGAAATTCAACCGCCCGCTCTTGTAATTCTTGCGGCCGGCACCACATCAGGCAAGGTTTTCGGGCTGACCCGGATTCTTTTGGTCAATAACTCAGGACAAGTGGAGAAGAAGCCGCAATGAAAATCCGTCCCCTACACGACCGCGTGGTCGTACGTCGCAAGGCTGAGGAAGAGAAAACCGCTGGTGGCATCCTGCTGCCCGGCTCGGCCAAAGAGAAGCCCAATCGGGGCGAAGTGATCGCCGTTGGTATCGGCACTGTCAATGACAAGGGCGATGTCCGCCCCCTGGATGTGAAGGTTGGCGACAAGGTGATTTTCGGAACCTATGCCGGCAACACGGTTGAAGACACCGACGGCAGCGAGCTGATCGTCATGCGCGAGAGCGACATTTTCGGCGTCATCACCGACTGAGCCGCGCATCCGCGCTGATTCAACATTGACTATTGGAGAAGGAAAAGATCATGGCTGCTAAAGAAGTGAAATTTGGTGACTCCGCCCGCAGAAAAATGCTGGCTGGGGTCAATGTGCTGGCTGATGCGGTGCGCGTCACCCTCGGGCCCAAGGGCCGCAATGTGGTGCTCGACAAGGCCTTCGGCGCCCCGACCGTCACCAAGGACGGCGTTTCCGTCGCCAAGGAAATCGAACTCAAGGACAAGTTCGAAAACATGGGCGCGCAGATGGTCAAGGAAGTCGCGAGCAAGTCTTCCGACGAAGCGGGCGACGGCACCACCACCGCGACCGTATTGGCGCAATCGATTCTCAACGAAGGCCTGAAATCCGTCGCCGCCGGCATGAATCCCATGGATCTCAAGCGCGGCATCGACAAGGCCGTGGCGGCCGCCGTCATCGAAATCGGCAAGCTGGCCAAGCCCTGTTCGGATACCAAGGAAATCGCCCAGGTGGGCACCATTTCCGCCAACAGCGACGAACAGGTCGGCAAGATCATTGCCGAGGCAATGGACAAGGTCGGCAAGGAAGGCGTGATCACGGTTGAAGAAGGCTCCGGCCTCGAGAACGCGCTCGATATCGTCGAGGGCATGCAGTTCGATCGCGGTTATCTGTCGCCTTACTTCATCAATACCCAGGAGAGCATGAGCGTCGAGCTGGATTCTCCCTACATCCTGCTGGCCGACACCAAGATCTCCAATATCCGCGACATGCTGCCGCTGCTGGAAGGCGTCGCCAAGTCCGGCAAACCTCTGATCGTGGTCGCGGAAGACGTCGAGGGCGAGGCCCTGGCCACGCTGGTCGTCAACAACATTCGCGGCATCGTCAAGGTGGCTGCCTGCAAGGCGCCCGGCTTTGGTGACCGCCGCAAGGCCATGTTGCAGGACATCGCGGTACTCACCGGCGCAACGGTGATCTCCGAGGAAGTCGGCCTGAGCCTGGACAGTGCTTCCCTGGAGCACCTCGGCCAGGCCAAGCGCATCAGCATGACCAAGGAAAATACCACCATCGTCGATGGCGCCGGTTCCCAGGACGACATCAAGGGGCGCATCAAGCAGATTCGCGCCGAGATCGAGGACACCAGTTCCGACTACGACCGTGAAAAACTGCAAGAGCGTCTGGCCAAGCTGGCCGGCGGTGTTGCCGTCATCAAGGTCGGCGCGGCGACGGAAGTGGAAATGAAAGAGAAGAAAGCCCGGGTCGAGGATGCCCTGCACTCCACGCGCGCCGCGGTCGAAGAAGGCGTGGTGGCCGGCGGCGGCGTGGCACTGATCCGTGCCGTGCAGGCCATCGCCAACCTCAAGGGCGACAACGACGACCAGACCGTGGGTATCGGCATCGCCATCCGCGCCATGGAATCGCCGCTGCGCCAGATCGTCGCCAACGCCGGTGCGGAAGCCTCGGTCGTGGTCGACAAGATCAAGCAGGGCAAGGGCAACTTTGGCTACAACGCCGCCACCGGCGAGTATGGCGACATGGTGGCCATGGGTATCCTGGATCCCGCGAAGGTCACCCGCACGGCGCTCCAGGGCGCGGCTTCCATCGCCGGCCTGATGATCACCACCGAAGCCATGGTGTCGGAAGTTGTCGAGGACAAAGCCGGCGGCGGCATGCCCGATATGGGCGGCATGGGCGGTATGGGTGGCATGGGCGGTATGGGTGGCATGGGCGGCATGATGTAAGGCGTCCGCACCCATCGACTTGCCCGCAAGTCGTAAACCCCGCGCTTAGGTGCGGGGTTTTTTTTGTCTGAATCAAGTCCGGGAGGATCGCGATGAGGTGTTTACCGGCGGACTTTCTGACTAGAATTGGCCGCCGCTTGCGGGAACAAGTTCGCGCATCCAGCCGGACCGGTTTCGTTGCGATGGATCGGGCCACAACGGAAGCAGCTACAATTCACGCAACGACGACTCAAGCAACAACAACTCAAGCAACGACAAGGTGGCATTATGGACATGATGAATTTCGTGAACTTCCTGTTTCGCTGGGGGCATGTGCTGTTCGGGATCACCTGGATCGGCATGCTGTACTACTTCAATTTCGTGCAGGGCGCCTATTTCAAGGAGGCCGCTCCGGAAGCGCTGGGCGATGCGAAGGCGAAGCTCGCACCCCGCGCGCTCTGGTGGTTCCGGTGGGGCGCGATGTTCACCTTCATCACCGGCGTGGTGCTGCTGGTGGGCGTGATGCAGCTCAATGTACTCAACGATTTCATTATCGCCGGTGCGTTGCTCGGTACCCTGATGTTCCTGAATGTCTGGCTGGTGATCTGGCCCAACCAGAAAATCGCCCTGGGCATCGTCAAGGGTGGTGACGCCGCGGCCGCCGGCGCCAAGGCGCTGCTGGCATCGCGCACCAATGTCCTGTTTTCGGGCCCCATGGCCTATTTCATGCTGGCGTCGCCCCATATGGGTTACACCAACGACCATGTTCTGGCGGCCAACGGCGGCGGCGTCGGGCTCTACATTGCGCTGGCGATCATCGTGGCGCTGGAAATCAATGCCCTGGTGGGCAAGCAGGGTCCCATGACCACGGTGAAGGGCGTGATCCATAGCAGCATTGGCCTGACGGTGGTGTTGGCGGGTCTGTTGCAACTCCTCTGAATCCACCACGCAAGCCACAAAAAAGCCGGCCGTTCGCGGCCGGCTTTTTTGTGGCCAGAGTATAATCCGCGCTTTCCAGGGGCGACGGCAGTACGCGTATGAATGACGAGCGATTCGACTCCGCAGAACCCTTGTTTGCGGGACCTGACGAACGCGCCGGCTACCATGAGGTGCCACCGCCCCGACGCGAGACCGGGCGGGCGACCGACGTCAGTGGCGGAGGGTTCTGGAAGGCGATGACGCTGTCGCTGGCGTTGCTGGTTGTGGGGCTCGCCTGGTTTACCTGGCACCAGAGCCTGATGCAGCGTGAAATGCGCGATCGGTTCGCCGAACTCCAGTCGCGGCTTGAATCCACGGGAGCGACCCTGAATGAATCCGGCGCCACTCTGGCGTCGCAGCTCAAGGCGCTGGATACCGCGCTGGACGCGAACAGGGCCGAGATCAAGAAGCTGTGGGGTGTCACCAACGACCGCAATCGCCCGGCCATCGAGCAGCAAGGCAAAGCGCTCGCCAGTCTCCAGGCGGAAGTGAAGCAGGCCACTCAGGCGCTCGCCCGTTCCAGTCGCGATGCCGAGGCAGCGCAGGCCGCGGTGGCGGCAATGAAATCCCAGCTCGAGGCGCTCGCCGCCAGTGTCGACAGCGTCAAGCGTGAGCGTCTCGCCGGCAGCGCCGGGCTGGACGAATTGCGCACCCAGGTTCAGGCCAGTCGCAGTGCGGTCAGCAAGCTGGACGAGCAGGTGCGCGGGCTGCGCGACAGCATGGCGAAGAATGCGGCGGAAAACCGCCAGGCGCTGACCGCTATCGACACCTTCCGTCGCGAAACCAACCTGCAACTGCGAGCGATGCGGGAGCAACTCGCGACCCCCTGATCCAGATTTCCGGGCGGCCCGGACCAGCCGGGTCCGTAGCTGGCCGGTGGCGCACGGATTCATTATCCTGCCGCCCCTTTATCCTTGGGCGACCCGCAACCGCGTCGGGATGACCCGGAACCCTGCGAGGAATTATCGATGACCACCATCCGCCAGGACGATCTCATCACCAGCATCGCCGATGCCCTCCAGTTCATTTCCTATTACCACCCCGTCGATTTCATTCAGGCGATGTATGCCGCCTATCAGCGGGAGGAAGCGCCGGCGGCGCGGGATGCGCTCGCGCAGATTCTGGTCAATTCACGCATGTGCGCGCTCGGCCATCGGCCCATCTGTCAGGATACGGGCATCGTGACGGTGTTTTTGAAGGTGGGCATGAATCTGCGTTGGGACGCCGAACTGTCGGTCGCCGACATGGTGAACGAGGGCGTGCGCAGAGCCTATCTGAACCCGGACAATGTGCTGCGCGCATCGATCCTGGAGGATCCCGATGGCGCGCGCCGCAACACCGGTGACAATACGCCGGCGGTGATCCATTGCGAACTGGTGCCTGGCGACACGCTCGAGGTCCATGTCGCGGCCAAGGGCGGCGGCTCCGAGGCCAAGGCCAAATTCGCCATGCTCAATCCCTCGGATTCCGTCGTGGACTGGGTGCTGGAGCAGGTGCCGAAAATGGGTGCCGGTTGGTGTCCGCCGGGGATGCTCGGCATCGGCATTGGCGGCACCGCCGAGAAGGCGATGCTGCTCGCCAAGGAAGCGCTGCTCGATCCCATCGACATCCAGGACCTGCGCGCGCGCGGCGCCCGCAACCGCGCCGAGACCCTGCGGCTGGAATTGATGGACAAGGTGAACGAGCTCGGCATCGGCGCCCAGGGTCTCGGCGGCCTGACCACGGTGCTGGATGTGAAAGTGAAGGATTATCCGACCCACGCCGCCAACAAGGCTGTGGCGGTGATCCCCAACTGTGCCGCCACCCGCCACACCCATTTCGTGCTCGATGGTTCGGGTCCGGCCCGGCTGCAGCCGCCGCGGATGGAAGACTGGCCCGAGGTGGCCTGGGAAGTGGGCGCGAACGTGCGTCGCGTCGATCTGGACCGGATTACCGCTGAAGATGTGCTGAGCTGGCAGCCGGGCGATACCGTGCTGTTGTCGGGGAAACTGCTCACCGGGCGCGATGCGGCACACAAGAAAATCGCCGATCTGCTGGCGGCGGGCGAACCCCTGCCGGTCGATTTTCGCGGGCGCTTCATCTATTACGTGGGGCCGGTGGATCCGGTGGGCGACGAAGTGGTCGGCCCGGCGGGCCCCACCACCGCAACCCGCATGGACAAATTCACGCGCATGATGCTGGAACAGACGGGGCTGCTCGGCATGGTGGGAAAATCCGAACGCGGTCCCACCGCGATTGCGGCGATCCGGGACAATCGCGCCGTGTACCTCATGGCGGTCGGCGGCGCGGCCTACCTGGTGTCAAAAGCCATCACCGCGGCGCGGGTGGTGGCGTTTCCCGAGCTGGGCATGGAGGCCATCTACGAATTCGAAGTGCGGGATATGCCGGTTACGGTCGCCGTGGACAGTCGCGGCGAATCCGTTCATGTCACGGGACCGCAGCATTGGCAGGGAATCATTGAAGCGCGCAAGCTTGCCGTTGGCTAGACGACCTCCTGTGATGTTGATCACACAGGGTGTGCCTACGGGCTCCCAGAATGACGCCACCAGAGCGATTCGTGCGCGTGTGGCGTTGCCGGGCTCCATCCGGAGAAAATCACCGGGCTCATCAAAACAAATCAAATGGTTAGATGATTCGAGTCGTGTTTTACGTTACCATTCCGCCCCCGTGTTCGTTCGGCCGTAGGTTGACTTTGGAGGTCAAGCGGCTAGCATGGCTTGAAACCTGCGCCGGGTTCGCTCGGACGGATTCAAGGAATCGGATTTAACTGGAGGAAGTCGCAATGAGAAACAAGATGGTTGCTATGGCGGGGGCCTTAGCTCTGACTGCCGGGCTTGCTGGTCAAGTGCAGGCTAACGAAGGTGCGTATGTCGGCGGTTCGCTGACCGGATAT
>JAKFFI010000033.1:0-9090 GCA_036677085.1 Porticoccaceae bacterium | reverse complement strand
CACGCGGGGATGAACCCCTATCCGACCAACCGCAGACAAACGGCTCCGTCGCGCGCCTCTTACGCACGTCGATAACTGGCTGGAGCGTCGAAGCGCGGAGCGAGGAGATCGCGGCGGCAACGCCGTCCAGGGTGGGAATGGCTGTATTATTCGACGCGACTCAGCGCGCCCGGCGGTCGCCGGTTGGAAACATTGGTGCTTCAAGGCATAACCCGTTTTGTCGTGCTCCTTGCGATCGTATTTTTGACAGGCTGCACCGACCCGGCGCCGCCGGTTCAGGGTCCGCGCGCCGTGGTGGTCGAATCGCCGCAGCCACTGACACACAGCATGATCGATGCCTATGCCGGCGCGGTGCGCGCGCGCGTCGAGGCGGATCTGGCGTTTCGTGTGTCGGGCAAGATCGTCTCCCGCGCCATCGATGTGGGTACGCGGGTCCGGCCGGGTGCGGTGCTGGCGGTGCTCGATCCGCAGGACGCACGGCTGAATCTGGCCGCCGCCGAGGCCGCCGTGGCTGCCGCGGAAGCAGAACTGTGGATTGCGCAGAGCGAGCAGAAGCGCGCGGTGGAACTTCATGCGCGCGGTTTTATCAGCGAGTCGGCGCTCGACAAGGAAAAGAGCACAGCCATGCTGGCGCGCGCGCGGCGGGATCAGGCGCGGGCGGAACTCGACCTTGCCCGCAATCAGTCGAAGTACACGGAGCTCAAGGCCGATACGGCGGGTGTCGTTACCGCCGTCATAGCGGAGGTTGGCAATGTCGTCGCTGCCGGGCAACCCGTGGCGCGCGTGGCGGCGGATGGCGGGCGGGAGGTGCTGATTCAGGTGCCCGAAGGCCGCGCGCCGGCACTGCGCACGGCCCGGCACATCAGTGTTGTTTTATTTGCCGACGAAACCAAAAGCTATGCCGGGAAGATCCGCGAGATCAGTCCGCAAGCGGATGCCGGGACGCGAACCCAGGATGTGCGCGTGACCATCGTCGGCGCCGATTCCGCGGTTCAGCTCGGTGCGACCGCGACCGTGCATGTGCGGGAGAGCGGCGACAGCGACCGGTTTCGCGTGCCCGCCACGGCACTGGGCAACAGGGATGCGCAACAGGCGGTGGTGTGGCGCGTCGAGACGGCGAGCGACGGCGGGCAGTTCGCGCAGCCGGTCCCGGTGGAGATTCGCGAGTACCTTAATGACGCCGTGATCGTGGCGGGCGAGATAACGGCCGACGACCGCCTGATCTCGGCCGGAGTTCATCTTCTCGAGCCCGGGATGGCGATTGTCCCTGTCGATCGCATCGCGAAGGCTGCCCTCTAGTGGCGCAGCGCGGATGACGCAGTTCAATCTGAGCGAGTGGGCACTATCCAATCGCGTCCTCGTCGTTTATCTGACCTTGCTGATCGGCGCGCTGGGCGCTTACGGCTATGTTCATCTCGGCCAGTCGGAAGATCCGCCGTTCACATTTCGGATGATGGTGGTCAGTACCCAGTGGCCCGGGGCAACGGCGGATGAAGTCGATCGTCTGGTTACCGACCGGATCGAGGAAAAATTGCAGGAGCTGGATGGACTGGATTATCTGCGCTCCTATTCACGGCCCGGCGAGTCCCAGGTGTTCGTCCTGTTTCGCGAGGATCTGCCACCGGCTGCGGTGTCGGATGGTTTCTACCAGGTGCGCAAAAAAATCGGTGATATGCGCCACCGATTGCCGCCCGGTGTCATCGGACCCGCTTTCAACGATGAATTTGGCGACACCTTCGGCAACATCTATGCGCTGACGGGTGCCGAATTCAGCTATCAGGAACTGAAGGACTATGCCGACCGCATCCGTGAACGACTGCTGCGGATCGCCGATGTCGCCAAGGTCGAGTTCATCGGCCTGCAGGAAGAACGTGTCTACCTGGATATCGCCAACGCCAAGCGCGATCAGCTCGGCATCCCGCCGGAGCTGATCGCGCAGACGCTGGCTGCGCAAAACGCCGTAGTACCCGCCGGTGCCATCGATACAGAAAAAGACCGGATCTATCTGCGGGTGTCCGGTGGCCTCGATGGCGTCGAGCAATTGCGTCAGTTGCCCATTCGCTGGCAGGGCCGTAGTTTCCAGCTGGGTGATATCGCCACCATCCAGCGCGGCTATCAGGATCCGCCGGCGCCAGAGATGCGCTTCAACGGGCAACCGGCGATCGGCATCGCGGTTTCCATGGCCAGGGGCGGCGACATCATCGGGCTCGGGAAACGCCTCGATCAAACCTTCGCGCAACTCAACCGCGAAGTGCCGCTCGGCATGAACCTGTCGCGGGTCGCGGATCAGCCTGCGGCGGTTGCGCGCGTCATCCGTGAGTTCATCAACGCACTGTTCGAAGCCATCGTGATTGTGCTCGCCGTGTGCTTTTTCACCCTGGGCGTGCGCACGGGTGTGGTGGTGGCACTGTCGATTCCGCTGGTGCTGGGTGCGACCTTCCTGGTGATGCATATGGCCGGTATCGGGTTGCACAGTATTTCACTCGGCGCGCTGATTCTTGCGCTCGGCCTGCTGGTGGACGATGCCATCATCGCCGTCGAGATGATGGCCGTTAAACTCGATCAGGGTTACGACCGTCTCCGCGCGGCGGCCTTCGCCTATACCAGTACGGCCTTTCCGATGCTGGCGGGCACGCTGATTACCGCCGCCGGATTTCTGCCGATCGCGACCGCCGCGAGCAGCACCGGGGAATACACCCGTGCGCTGTTTCAGGTGGTGGGGCTGGCGTTGCTGCTGTCGTGGTTTGCCGCCGTATTGACGGTGCCGCTGCTGGGCTACTACCTGCTGCCGGAGAAAAAATTGCGGTCCGAAACGAGCGCGCGTTCCGGAGACGGCGCGGCCGCCAGCGGTCAGACCCCGGACGTGAACGCGGTTTATCAGACCCCCTTCTACGCAGGTTTTCGCCGCTTGATCACTTTGTGCATCAATCGCCGCTGGCTGACCATCACGCTGACAGTCGCGCTGTTCCTGGGCGGCGTGGCGCTGTTCGCGACGGTGCCGAATCAGTTTTTTCCGGCTTCCAACCGGCTCGAACTGATGGTGGATCTCAAACTGCAGGAAGGCGCTTCCATCGCCGAGACCGATGCGGTGGCGGGTCGGCTGGAGGCATTGCTTGCGGGCATCCCGGGGCTCGATAGCCAAGTGGCCTACATAGGCAGAGGTGCGCCGCGCTATTTTTTGTCGCTCGATGAGCAATTGCCGTCGGCAAGTTTTGCTCAGTTCGTGCTCAACACCCATGATCTGGCGGCGCGCGAACGCATCCGCGCGCACTTGCTCGAAGTCCTTCCCGCGCAATTTCCCGACGTGCGCTGGCGGGTGAACCGGCTCGAAAACGGTCCGCCGGTGGGTTATGTGTTGCAGTACCGGGTATCGGGTCCGGAGCGCGCCGTCGCCAGAGTCCATGCCGACCGCATCGCCGAAGCGATGCGCGGGAATCCCTATGCGGTCGGTGTTCACCTGGATACTGCGGAGGCCTCCAAACGCATCCACATCGATATCGATCAGGATCGTGCCCGCGCACTTGGCGTGAGCACCCAGAGCGTGTCACAGCTGCTGGAGACCGCGATCAATGGCGCTACCCTGACCCAGTTGCGCGAAGACAACCGTCTGACCGGCGTGGTGGTGCGCGGGCCACCTGCGGAGCGCGAGCACCTGGAACTGCTGGGAAGTCTGTCGGTACCGACCGCGCACGGCGGCAATATCCCGCTGGCACAGATCGCACGGCTAAGGTATGGACTCGAAGACGGCATTCTGTGGCGACGGGATCGCACGCCGACCATCAGTGTGCGCGCCGATATCAACGCCGACCGGCAGCCGCCTGAAGTGGTAGCGGAACTCGCTCCGGCAATCGCCGGCATCGAGGCGCAGTTGCCACCGGGTTACCGCATCGAGATCGGCGGCACCGTCGAGGACTCGGGCAAGGGTCAGGCCAGCGTCATGGTCGGCATGCCCCTGTTCGCGCTCGCCGTCGTCACGGTGCTGATGTTGCAGCTCAAGAGCCTGTCCCAGACCCTGATGGTGGTACTCACCGCGCCGCTTGGCATCGTCGGAGTGGCACTGGGGTTACTGGTATCGGGCAAGCCGTTTGGTTTCGTGGCCATGCTCAGCACCATCGCGCTGCTCGGCATGGTCATGCGCAACAGCGTGATTCTGGTCGATCAGATCCGTCAGGATCTGGAGTTGGGTCGCGCGCCGTTCGATGCCGTCGTCGAAGCGACGGTGCGCCGCTTCCGCCCGATCGTGCTGACCGCGCTGGCGACGGTGCTGGCGATGATTCCCCTGTCGGGCAGCGTATTTTTCGGTCCCATGGCGGTGTCGATCATGGGCGGGTTGATCGCCGCCACCGGCCTGACGTTGATCTTCGTACCCGCGCTCTACGCCGCCTGGTACCGCGTGCCGTGCCGCTACAGCTCCGAAGCCAGAAACTCCACCGTCGTGTCGTGATCGCCGACACCGAGAACGGCGCAGTTGAGATCGGTCACGCCGATATCCCGCAGCCGCTGAATCTGTTTGCGCAGCTCCGCTTCGCTGCCGACCATGGCAATGCCGGAAGGCCCTTCGGCGCCTTCGCGGTCGAGCATGCCGCGATAGGAAGCGAGCTTGCCGTACATGGCCATGCCCTTGTCGATGCGCGCCCGGGCAGCATCCAGATCGGTGACGATGGCGGTCGGCACGCCGGCCACGATGCGCGGCGCGGGGCGTCCGGCACGGGCGGCGGCGGCGCGAATTTTCGGGATGATGTGCTCTTCCAGCGTCTTCGGCCCGGTCATCCAGGTGATGGTGCCGTCGGCGTGGGTCCCGGCAAGCTCCAGCATGCGCTCGCCCAGCGCGGCGACCACCAGCGGCACGGACGCCGATTCCGGCACCTGGATCTGCCCGTGGGCGCCATAAAGCTCGCCCTGGTAGTCGACTTTTTCGTTGCGCAGGGCCGGGGCCAGCACTTCCAGATATTCCTTCATGTGGCGCGCCGGGTGCGCGTAGGACATCCCGAACATGCCCTCGATGATGGGTTTGTGGGAGAGCCCGATACCGAGCGTAAAGCGGCCGCCGGACGCGGCATTGGTGGTCGCCGCCTGCTGCGCCATCACCAGCGGATGGCGGGGGTAGGAGGGCACCACCGCGGTGCCGAGCTTGATGCGGTGGGTGGCCTGCCCGACGAGGGCGAGCGCGGTCATGGCGTCGAGCCCGAACATGTTCGCCATCCAGAAGGTGTCGAAGCCGAGTTCTTCCATTTTCTGCGCGCGGGCGATCAGGCCGGCGACCGTCGTCTCGGGTCCGGAAGCGGCGCCTGAATTTATTCCGATTCTCATGATATTCACCTAATAAATTGATTTATAAAGATGTTAAAGTGATTTGTTAAGATGCTCGCCCGCGATTCAGCCGAAATTCAGATCCGCCACGAAAGGGTTCATCTTGCGTTCCGCGCCGAAGGTGGACATGGGGCCGTGGCCGGGAATGAAGCCCACATCGTCCCCCAGGGGAAACAGCTTTTCGCGAATCGAATGCACGAGGGTGTCGAAGTTTCCCTTGGGAAAATCGGTACGACCCACGGAACCCTGGAACAGCACGTCGCCCACCATGGCGATGCGGGTGACGGGATCGAAGAACACCAGGTGCCCGGGGGTGTGGCCGGGGCAGTGCAGCACCTGCAAAGTCTGGTTGCCGACGGTCACGGTATCGCCGTCCTCCAGCCAGCGGTCGGGCGTGAAGCTGTCGGTGGGCGGAAAGCCGAACATGCGGCACTGCTCCGCAAGCTTGTCGATCCAGAAGCTGTCCTCGCGCTGCGGTCCTTCGATGGGCAGATGCTGCTGGCGCGCCAGCGCCGCGACGCCGCCCACATGGTCGAGGTGCCCGTGGGTGCAGAGGATTTTTTCGAGCGTCACGCCCTGTTCGGCGACGGCGGTCAGGAGTTCATCCAGGTCACCGCCGGGGTCGACCAGCGCGCCCTTCATGGTTTCCTCGCACCAGATGAGGCTGCAATTCTGCTGATAGGGAGTGACGGGAATGATCAGAAACTTCATCGTGGCCTGCGTGCAATGTTGGCAGCACGAGAGAATACCATTTCGAGCGCCGGGTTAACGGCCAGGCGCCGAGCGACCAAGTACGCCCAGGTGACGTGCCCCGTTTAGCCATATCAGTCATTCGGCAGGGTTTGACGGACGGCTCTACTCTCCGTTGGTACGGCTGGGCGGGGGCAGGTCAGAGGTCACCGGCGCTGCGCGGTCTTATCGCGCAGCGTCCGTGAGGACTGCCGGGTTGGGGCTTGGCTGTCAACGTACGCGTCGAGAAGCCGCCTGATCATGCGCTGGTACTGCGTGTGATGCTTTGTGGCTTCCGCTTTGAAAAACTCGATGCTCTTCTTGCTCAGCGCCAGGGTTACCTTCACACCTTCTTCACGAAATGCCAATTCGGCTGGCGAAGGAAGGAAGTCGGGAACGACCTGAACCTTACCAAGGGGCTCATCGGTGTATTTGATTTTCGCGCTCATAAATGACCTTGCCTTTGCGCCAATAGCCGGCGCCGATGATTCGGATAACCGAAGCGCGGTAAGTGAACCGCACCGTGAGCACACCACCAGCAACTTCGCCAAAGCAATAGAACCGCTCTTCGGTCTGGCTGTGCGTCTCGTCCCTGGCAATCACGCGCTGCGGGTCCTCAAAGGCGTATTGGGCACAGGAGAACGATACCCCGTGCTTTCCCTGATTTTCAGCGTCCTTGTCGGGGTCCCAATCAAAGCGAGTTTTTGCCATGGACACAGCGTAACATTGGACCATATAAAAAGCCATACGTGAATATGGTTGGCGCCAACGTTTGAGATCAGGCAGCGGCCCGCAGGGCCGTCGCGCCTGCAGCGAATGGTTAGGCCGCGCCACACCGTATTGCCGATATTCGGTCGGAATATTTGAATGACAGGCGCGTAAATAGTTTTGCAACATCGGGGTCAGGTCGTGTATCGCGCATGACCCGCTTTTCGCTGATAGATTCGAAACAGGGCCCATCCGGTGTGAATCGAGTTTGAAGGCGCTTGCTATCTTCAACATGCACCGATCAACGGCCAGCCGGATCGCCCGCCGATGAAAAGCTGCCTTTCCAAGGCCAATGCACGTTACACGACCTGACCCCTAACTTTTTGACCCCTAACTTCTTTCAGGTTCGAGTGAGCCGGAATGGCCCGGCCACCGACCCCACAGGGGCAGCTGCCGGCTTGCCGGCAGTTGTCCCGCTGGAGCGATGGGTTAGTCACTTTCAATGTTGTCGGCGGTTCAGAGTGAACGCAGTATCTCGGAGCGCTTTTCTGCATATTCTTCCGGAGAAACCATTCCCTTGGCTCGAAGTGTCTCCAGATTGGAAAGGCGGGCTTCAGCACTTGGTTCTGGCGCTTGCGACTCCTGCGAAGTCTTTGATTGCTGGGCAATCCTCACCTCTGGTGGTTGACTCTCCGTCTTTGAGCTTCCGGTCGCGAGGCTGACAACCATTGCTATCAAGCCACCCACGAACGTTCCGACAAACGCTCCAGCGATATTGGCTAGAAAGCCGTCTGTCACAGCAAAGCCCAAGATTAGTCCGACTATGCACCCGCCCATGATTATTAGGTAGCTGCGGCTGTGCTCTTCGGCGTCCGCCGTCTTGTCTCTCTGGCAATGCGGGCAAACCTTGCCTATGAGGGGAATGGTCTTGCCGCATCCGCGGCAAATCATGGTCAACTGCTCCATTTGTAACTCCTTCGGGCGTGAATGTTGATCATGGTGCGGGGACTTTGGGCTGGCTAACGAGCCTGTAGAAAAACTAGCCCAAGAATACGCAGCTTTTCTTGTGCTGTGAATCGGCAATTCATCGGCAGGCTTCTCTTCTCTGACTCAGTGGATCGTTGTTGGGGTGCCTTGTCATCGGGCATTTTCCCCTTTTCCACTTGCCTTTATCCAAACACCTCGCCGCACAACATCGGGGGCAGGTCGTGTATCGCGCATGACCCGCTTTTCCCTGATAGATTCGAAACATGGCCCATCCGGTGCGAGTCGAGTTTGAAGGCGCTTGCTATCTTCAGCATGCACCGATCAACGGCCAGCCGGATCGCCCTCCGATGGAAAGCTGACTTTCCAAGGCTAATGCACGCTACACGACCTGACCCCTAACTTTTGCGAAGTGCTCCTTGCTTGGCTGGCAGATTTTTTCAAGCGGTGCCTAGCGCTCAAGTTAAGCCGCCGGCCATGGCTTCTTATGACCGGTCGGCTTGAACGCATGGTTGGGCGACTACGGTTCAAACGCAATGCCTTTCAGCGCGTCTACGATATAAGCCTTCTTGGCTGTTCCGTTCCGATACGCAATACAAGTAACCTCATATGTGCTTTCTACTTTGAGGGGGCGAATATCTGTAACGGTGGCGCACAAAAACTGGTTTAGGTTTATTCCTGTAGCTACAAGCTTATTGAGATCTGCACCGGTTATCACATTTTTTATATCAGCAACGCCGACGTTTGCTCCCATAGCTTTGCCGCCAAATACTGTCAGCTCTTTGCTTTGTTCCGCTGTTAGACCTGCTGCCCACGCTCCCAACGGTACAGAACAAAAGCAAAGAGCTATGAGTGAACACAAATTACGTTTCATGAGCTTCTCCAAGTCGCCCAACTACAATTAGGCACCCCAAAAGGCGTCTTGCATTACACCTCTGGGGTGCCGAATGTTCGACGCTGGCAGATTAGACAGAGTTTGTCGGTCACGTCAAAGGTTGCAGAGCACCCAAAAGCACCCGTCGATCCCACCTCAGGCGCAGCCGCCAAATCGAAACTGCTTGACGAGGTTCGCGCCCGTATCCGTTGATTGAATTGCAGAACCCGCGCTCCGGACACCTACGTCGATTGGGTGCGGCGGATGCACGATGCAACGGTTGGAACGGGGAGTGGTGGGTCGGCTGGATTCAGCCGCCGGTTAGATGGCGGAAGGGGTGGGATTCGAACCCACGGATGGTCGCCCATCGACGGTTTTCAAGACCGTTGCATTCAACCGCTCTGCCACCCTTCCTGCACGATTTCTCGGGCGCGGTACCGTCAATCACCCGGTACCACCCCCAGCGGGGCGGCCATTATACCGTC
>JAKFFI010000032.1:0-2093 GCA_036677085.1 Porticoccaceae bacterium | reverse complement strand
TCGCCGACCAGATGCAGGCGATCAGCTTCTGGAAGAACGTGGCCATGGCCGGCGGCTTCTTCGTCCTCGCCGCGAATGGCCCGGGCAGCCTGAGCCTGGATGCCCTTTGGGCACGGCGTCGTAGCGCGCTCTCGCACTGAGTCGTTCCACCCGCAACCCTGCCGCGGACGCCTTGCGTCCGCGGTCGTGCAAGGAGTCCCCATGTCCCGCGCACCATCCCTCTTCATCTCCCACGGCTCGCCGATGTTCGCGCTCGAACCGGGCCTGCTCGGCCCGAACCTGCGCCAGCTCGGTCGTGCACTGACGGAGCTGGCGGCGATCGTGGTCGTGTCGCCCCATTGGCAGACCTCTGGCGTCCGCGTCGGCGCGACGGCAACGCCCGCCACCATCCATGATTTCGGCGGCTTTCCAGCGCCGCTGTATGCCCTGCAATACAACCCGCCCGGCGCCCCGGAACTGGCACCCGAAATCGTGCGCAGGCTGGTCGATGCCGGCTTCCACGCCACGCTCGATGCCAGCCGCGGCCTCGACCACGGCGCCTGGGTGCCGCTGCGTTACCTCAAACCCGACGCGGATGTGCCGGTGCTGCAGGTCTCGCTCCCGCATGACCTCGACGCCGCGGGCGCACTGCGTCTGGGCAAGGCACTGGCGCCGTTACGCGACCGCGGCGTGCTGGTCGTGGGTTCCGGCAGCCTCACCCACAATCTCTTCGAGCTCCGGAAACACATCCGGGATCCCGACTACGCCCAGGCGTTCGCGGACTGGGTCGCCGATGCCGTTGCGGGCCACGATGAAGAAGCCCTGGTCCGTTATCGCGAGCGCGCACCATTCGCCGAGCGCGCACATCCGACCGAAGAGCATTACCTGCCGTTGCTGGTCGCCATCGGGGCAAGCGATCCCGACGAGCCACGCAGCCTGATCCGCGGTGGCATGACCCATGGCGTGCTGTCGATGGATTCATTCGGATTCGGACTGTCGCCAGGAACCGTCGTGGAGGCGGCATGAACCGCACTCCGGGCGTCGCCCTGCATACCGATCATTCGCTCGCCTCTCGCATCGCAGGCGCCGTGCCCACCAGGCCGCGAAACCTCCTGCTGCTGGCGCGTGGCGTCGATGCAACGAAACGAATCGCAGCCATGGCCAAGGTCTGCACTCGGCGACGGAACGCGCGACGCCACCCCGGGTAGCTCGATGCAGAACAAGTGAGTGTCCGATCCGCTTGCCGAACACGCACCAGTTCCAGCGACATAAGACTTGAAGCACTCCGGGCCTTCAATGGCGATGCTGGCTATGAGGTTCGCGGTCATGGACTCATCCTGGACTTCATGCCCCTTTGTTCTTGTCGTCCCAGAGCATTGGTTCCCAAAGCTCGACCTTGTTTCCATCCGGATCCATGATCCATGCGAACTTGCCGTTTTCGTGCGACTCCGGGCCGCTATGGACGGCCACGCCGTCCGCACGCAGTTGGGCAAGCAGCTCGTCGAGGTCGTCGACCCGGTAGTTGATCATGAAGGAGGAGTCGCTCGGACTGAACCATTGACTGTCCTTGTCCGCCAGATGCCACACGGTGAGGCCCAGGTCTTCAGCCTTGTCGTCCGGCCACCTGAGTATGGCGCCGCCCCAGGTTTCCAACTGCATGCCCAGGTGCTTCTGATACCAGGAGGCCAGTGCGGCGCTGTCACCCTTGCACTTCAGGAACACGCCGCCGATTCCGGTGACCTTTGCCATCGTCGCCTCCATTTCGTCGAGCCACCCAACGCCTGGATCAACCGAATCGCAACCCGGTTTCGGCTTAATTTTCAGCCGCGCCGTGGATGACGCGAAATACACCATGTGCAGAAAACAAGATGCCCCGCACGTGGCGGGGCATCCGGGTGTGTGCCAACTGACGCATTAGCAGCAGGGGCAGCAGCCGTTGGCGGCATATACGGCAAACGCCGAAACAAGCAGCACGGCGCCAATGGCTAGTTTGGTCATGGTCTTCATGCAAGTCACTCCAAGCGTACTGAGCGGGCCCGCTCAAAAGGAAGTATGCGCCGAGCATCCCGTCGCGCAAGTCCGCCCCGATGAGTGGCTGCCATGGAGGGGCAATT
>JAKFFI010000031.1:0-54393 GCA_036677085.1 Porticoccaceae bacterium | reverse complement strand
ATTTCAGGTTCGAGCGAGCCGAGAAAACCCGGCCACCGACCCCAGGAGCCACACCCCCGCCAGGGTCAATCCTAACCGGCTTCCAGGGAGCCCGTCACCCTGCAAATTCGATGGTAGACCCCGTGGACCCGCGTAGGCACTAGGCACGGTCACCCTGCAAATTCGATGGTAGACCCCGTAGACTGCGTAGACTGCGAGAACTGACCCCGTAGACTGAAAACGCAACTCAAAAACTGTGCAACGTAGGCGCGTAGCGCCGAAGTGATGCTGCAACGACTTGTTAGCTCTTCTTTTTCTTCTTAACCAAATCCGTCCAATATTTTTCTTTACGTAGACTCCAAAGCTCCCCACGATACCAATCAATTGCAAATTCAAAATACCAAATTATTCTACTAAAGAGGTGCTGAGCCTCATCGGCCTTCTCTTCAATTTTGCTCATAGTCTCAGGATTGGTAAGGGCGTGAACAATGGAGATTCTAAGTGTGTTAAATTGACCTAATATTTGAATTAGACCTTCCTTATACTTAAAATCTACCGTGCCTCTTAATTCCTCACTTAACCTTCCAAACATAACTCCGGTTATTTTTTTTGATTTGAATTCAACTGGATGGAGTTTCGCTTTTATATAAAACTGATTGGTTTCCAGCAAAAGCTTTACCATTTCCTCTGCAACTTGGTGATAAATTAATATTGCTGCCAAATAACCTTCAATTGTTTGCTTATGATACGAATCAGCAGCAATTTCAGTAAGTTTACTGAGATGAACGGCCTCTGCAAACCAAGGCCAACGATTCTCATTAAGTACGATTTCTTCAAATTCAATCACTCAATTCTTCCATTAAGCTAACGAAAAACAGGGTCAGGTCTATAAAAGATGCATTTCATTTTCCACCTCTGACAACTCGCCCCGTGGTAGGAGACAAAAGGGGTCGTGGTGATTCAAATTTGAGCAGCCGCATTGTGCGCGCGGCCGACCTTGCTTTAGCTCCACCACCCGCCTGCAGAGCGCCGTTTCAATCGCTTCACGAAAACGATCGTTGCCGAGCGGAAAGTTGTGGGCCAAGCAGTCGCGGATGTCATGGAGTTGCGCTTCCGGTAATTGGCGTTTGAGCAGTTCCCGGTAGGCATACTGGCGCGCAGCCGGGTCGCGATAAAGCTCCGAGCATTCGAGGTAAAACAGACAATCGTCGTCGGCAAAGAAACAGGCGTTGCGATTGTGTCCGCGTTGCACAACATGCGCCGGAATTCTTGGTAGATAAATCCGTGTCTTGCGCGGCATGGCCACTCTCTCGCCAGCGATGAAAAACGATTGCCTAAAAATAAATCACTACGACCCCTTTTACTGGTAAGCGCTTTCTGTAAGCGCTTTTCGGTCGGATGGCGTGATCGAGTATGCAATAATGCGAGAACTGTCCCCATAGGGCAGACCCCATGAACCTCCCAGATTGTTTCAACAGATTTCCCATTGTTGATCACCGGCATTCCATCTGTATTGCTGAGCATTGACCTTATCTACAACGCCATTAAAAGTATATTCGTATCCAACCATGAGCTTCACTTCTTTGCCTGAACTCGACGTTTCCTGGAGATTTAATCCGGCCTTGCTGAGTTCTTCCACAGGCTTAAATGATCGTTGCCGTCGATCTTGCCCAATCATTGTCATATTTTTTCTAAAGAGGTGGCTTAGGTCATAAGCCTTGTTGTCTGATTCAATTCTTACAGAAATCGTTAAATCATTAAACCTATTATTTGTGATGTTATGGTAAAGAATTCTTGACATGGGTTGGCCGGATTCGTTGTGCTTTAGACTTTCAACCAATATCAACAAATGCGGTCTCTGCGATTCAACATAAGCCTTGTTCGTTTGAAGATAGCTCGCAACAACAAATGTGGCTGATATAAGCGCTCCTAGACTGGCGATAACTGCGATTAATGAGCTAACCACTTCATTCGGTCTGAGCTCTAAAGCATCACAATATACGATTGCCCAAGATCCTACCGCAGCAAGCAGCACAAGAAAGATAACAATTGATGCTGTTATTTTTGTCATTACTTTTCCGGGGTCTTCCCTCGATCAGGTGGGTAACTCTTATTGTCTAAACCTCGGCGGGGTATAGGGCCGGCCCGGCACACCCAACCGGCCAGCCGCATCTCAGTCTCGGAACGGCAGCAATGGCCGCACCGCCCGGCCCCGAAGCTGCCGCGCGGCGGCGCCGATGGTAATTCCGGCGCGCCATTGGCAATAGCCCTCAATCCCAACTCAAAGCCCCACCGGTCTGGTATTCAATCACCCGCGTCTCAAAGAAATTTTTCTCCTTCCGCAAATCCATCATCTCCGACATCCAGGGGAAGGGGTTGCTGGCGCCCGGGTACTGCTCGGCAAGCCCGATCTGGTTGAGGCGGCGGTTGGCGATGAAGTGGAGGTAGTCCTCCATCATGGCGGCGTTCATGCCCAGCACGCCGCGCGGCATGGTGTCGCGGGCGTAGGCGATTTCGAGTTCGGTACCCTCGATGATCATGCGCACCGCCTCGCGCTGGAAGTCCTCGCTCCACAGGTGGGGGTTTTCGAGCTTGATCTGGTTGATGACATCGATACCGAAATTGAGGTGCATGGACTCGTCGCGGAGGATGTACTGGAACTGCTCGGAGACGCCGGTCATCTTGTTGCGGCGGCCCATGGAGAGGATCTGGGTGAAGCCGCAGTAGAAGAAGATGCCTTCGGTGACGCAGTAGAAGGCGAGCAGGTTGCGCAGCAGCTCGCGGTCGGTCTCCGGGGTGCCGGTGACGAAGGTCGGATCGCCCAGCGCCTGGGTGTACTTGAGGCTCCAGGCGGCTTTCTTCGCCACCGAGGGCACTTCGCGGTACATGTTGAAGACTTCGCCTTCGTCCATGCCCAGGGATTCGATGCAGTACTGGTAAGCGTGGGTGTGGATGGCCTCCTCGAACGCCTGGCGCAGCAGGTACTGGCGCGCCTCGGGGTTGGTGATGTGGCGGTAGATGGCGAGCACCAGGTTGTTGGCGACCAGCGAATCCGCGGTGGAGAAGTAGCCGAGCGAGCGCTTGACGATTTCGCGCTCGTCGGCGCTCAGGCCATCGGCGCTGCGCCAGGTGGCGACGTCGGCGGTCATGTTGATCTCTTGCGGCATCCAGTGGTTGGCGCAGCCGTCGAGGTATTTCTGCCAGGCCCAGTCGTAGCGGAAGGGCACCAACTGGTTGAGATCGGCGCGGCAGTTGATCATGCGCTTGTCGTCCACCTGGACCCGCGCGGCGCCCATTTCGAGGGCTTCGAGGCCGCGTGCCACGTCGAGTGCTGCGAGCTGTTCCTGGGCTTCCCGGTGGGGATCGGCGGGGACGGTGCTGGCGGCGGGCGCTGGCGGCGGGGTGGCGGTGGCCGCTTGCGGCGCGGGCATTGCCACGGCGGCCGGCGTGGGCATCAGCTTGGGCGCACGCGGCGGCGCGGGGGGCGCCGGTTTGCGAAGGGGTTCCTCGTGATGAAAATCGTCCCAACTCAACATGTTCGTTTTGCCTCGTGACGCTGTTCGGTACAGATGGTTTGCGTGCGGATGTTGCGGGCCACGCTCATTGGCAGGCTTCGCAGTCGGGATCGTCGATGGCGCAGGCCAGGGGCACTGGCGCCGGGCCACTTGCCGCCACGGCGTTCAGGGTGCCGCCGCTGACGGTGGATTTCTCGGTGCTGGTGGCGGCGAGCGAGCGCAGGTAATAGGTGGTCTTGAGCCCCCGGTACCAGGCCATGCGGTAGGTGACGTCGAGCTTCTTGCCGCTGACGCCGGAAATATAGAGGTTCAGGCTCTGGGCCTGATCCAGCCACTTCTGGCGCCGGCTGGCGGCATCGACAATCCAGCGCGGTTCGACTTCGAAGGCGGTGGCGTAGAGCGCCTTGAGGTCGGCCGGAATACGGTCGATGGGCAGCACCGAGCCGTCGAAGTACTTGAGGTCGTTGACCATCACCGGGTCCCACAGGCCACGGTCCTTGAGGTCGTGCACCAGATCGCCGTTGAGCACGGTGAATTCGCCCGAGAGGTTCGATTTCACATAGAGGTTCTGGTAGGTGGGCTCGATCGACTGGCTGACGCCGACGATGTTGGCGATGGTGGCGGTGGGGGCGATGGCCATCACATTGGAGTTGCGCATGCCCTGTGCCAGCACCTTGGTGCGCAGGCTGTCCCAGTCCAGGGTGCTGGATCTGTCGACCTCGATGTAGGCGCTGCCGCGCTCGGCTTCGAGCAGGTCGAGGGAGTCGAGGGGCAGGATGCCGCGGCTCCACAGCGAACCGTCGAAAGAGGAATAGCGGCCGCGTTCGGCGGCGAGATCGGCGGAGGCTTCGATGGCGAAGTAGCTGATCGCCTCCATGGAGCGGTCGGCGAAGTCCACCGCGGCGTCCGAGGCGTAGGCGATGCGCTGCCTGTAGAGCGCGTCCTGAAAGCCCATCAGGCCGAGTCCGACCGGACGGTGGCGCAGGTTCGACTGGCGCGCGGCATCCACGGCGTAGTAGTTGATGTCGATGACGTTGTCGAGCATGCGCACCGCGGTGCGCGTGGTGTGGCGCAGCTTGGCCAGATCGAGCGTACCGTCCGCACTGATATGTTGTACCAGATTGATCGAGCCCAGGTTGCACACGGCAATTTCGGGATCCTCGCCGGCGCGGGTGTTGAGGGTGATCTCGGTGCACAGGTTGGACGAATGCACCACGCCGCAGTGCTGCTGGGGCGAGCGCAGGTTGCAGGCGTCCTTGAAGGTGATCCAGGGATGGCCGGTCTCGAACAGCATGCCGAGCATCTTGCGCCACAGTTCCTGGGCGCGGACGGTCTTGTGGAGCAGCTTGCCCTGGGCGGCGAGCGCTTCGTATTCGGCGTAGCGCTCGGCGAAGGCGCGGCCGTAAAGGTCGTGCAGGTCCGGCGTCTCGTTGGGCGAGAACAGCGTCCAGGGGCCGTCGTCGAACACGCGCTGCATGAACAGGTCGGGCACCCAGTTGGCGGTGTTCATGTCGTGGGTGCGGCGGCGGTCGTCGCCGGTGTTCTTGCGCAGTTCGATGAATTCCTCGATGTCGATGTGCCAGGTCTCGAGGTAGGCGCACACGGCGCCCTTGCGCTTGCCGCCCTGGTTCACTGCCACCGCGGTGTCATTGACCACTTTGAGGAAGGGCACCACGCCCTGGGACTTGCCGTTGGTGCCCTTGATGTAGGAACCGAGGCCGCGCACCGGCGTCCAGTCGTTGCCGAGCCCGCCCGCCCATTTCGACAGCATGGCGTTGTCGTGGATGGCGCCGAAGATGCCTTCGAGGTGGTCGGGCACCGTGGTCAGGTAGCAGCTCGACAGTTGCGGGCGCAGGGTACCGGCGTTGAACAGGGTCGGCGTCGAGCTCATGTAGTCGAAGGACGACAGCAGGTTGTAGAACTCGATGGCGCGCGCCTCGCGGTCGTCCTCGCGGATGGCCAGCCCCATGGCGACACGCATGAAGAAGCACTGGGGCAGCTCGAAGGTCACCGAATCGCTGTGAATGAAGTAGCGGTCGCAGAGGGTCTGCAGGCCCAGGTAGCTGAATTGCAGGTCGCGCGCGGGATCGATGGCGGCGCCGAGGCGGGCGAGGTCGAAGCGCGCGAGTTCGGGATCGATCAGTTCCAGCGCCACGCCCCGGGCCACATAGGCCTTGAAGGCGGCGGGGTAGAGCGCCGTCATCTCGTGCTGGGTGGCGGCTTCGGCGATGCCGAGAAAACCCAGCGCCTCGGTGCGCAGGCCGTCGAGCAGCAGGCGTGCGGTGGCATGGGTGTAGTTGGGCTCGCGCTCGACCAGGGTGCGGGCGGTGATCACCAGCGCGGTGTTGAGATCGGCGCTGGAGACGCCGTCGTAGAGGTTGCGCAGGGCTTCGTCGAGGATGAGGCGGGGATCGACGTCCTTGAGCCCGGCGCAGGCTTCGTCCACCAGGGTGTGCAGGCGCGCCAGGTCGAGGGGGCGGCGGCTGCCGTCGGGATGGACGACGGTGATGCCGGGGGCGGCGTCCGGGGTTTCAACGGCGGCGGCCGGCGCCTTGCGCGCGGCGCGCTCGCGGGCGCGGTCCTCGCGGTAGATCACATAGCTGCGCGCGATGGTGTGTTCGCCCTGGCGCATCAGCGCGAGCTCGACCTGATCCTGGATGTCCTCGATGTGCACCGAGCCGCCCGAGGGCATGCGGCGGCGGAAGGTGTCGATGACCATCTGGGTGAGCGTCGAGACGGTCTGGTGAATGCGCCCCGAGGCGGCGGCGGCCGGGCCTTCGACGGCCAGAAACGCCTTGGTGATGGCGATGGCGATCTTGCTCTCGTCGTAGGGCACCACGGTGCCGTTGCGCTTGATCACCTTGAGCTGGCCGGGCGCGGTGGCGGCGATGGAGCTGGAGCTGAGTTGGGGCGGTGCCTTGCCTGCGCTGGGGCCGGTGGCGCGGGCGGCGGGTTCGTTCGCTGACGAGCGGGTGTCGGAGAGCTGTTCCATGGTCATGTGCCTGTCTGCGTTTGTCGTTCGGGTGAGTCGGTCCGCCGTTGCGCGGCGGTGTTTTGCGGGACGTTCCCGGTGCGTCCCTCGCCTTCCTCTGCTCGTACCTTTCCATGCGTAGGTAAAGAGGCGCTGCGGCCAATCGCGCTACGGACGCTTGCGCCGCGTTCCCGGAAGCCCTTGCCCCAGGACCGGGTCTGGGGAGATATCCGGAGTACAGATACAAGATAGTGTGGGCGTTGTGCAAATGCAACACAATATATGGAGAAAAAAGTGTTGATACCCTGTGGATAACCCAGGGACGACAAGGCGGCTGCCGGGGTGGGGGCGCGGGGGAAAATTGCGTGACCGGGAGCGTGCGGGCGGCCACCTGTCGGAAACGAGAAAAGAAGCGAAAGAAACCGTGACAGAGCGGCCCGCCGCGGGCCACGGTGTCGGCGCGATGGGTACCCTTGTGGTCAGTACTGGCCGAGCAGGAACTGCATCAGGGCTTTCTGGCTGTGGAGCCGGTTCTCGGCTTCCTCCCAGACGATGGAGTGGCGCGGGTCTTCGATCAGCGCGGCGCTCACTTCCTCGCCGCGATGGGCGGGCAGGCAGTGCATGAACAGCGCATCGGGTGCGGCACCGGCGAGCAGCTGGTGGTTGACCTGGAAGCCCGCGAAGCGCGCGGCACGTTCCTGTTGCTCGGCTTCCTGGCCCATGGAAGTGAACACGTCGGTGACGATCAGGTCGGCGCCGGCGACCGCCGCCACCGGGTCGTGACCCAGGCGCACGCGCGTGCCCTGGGCCTGCACCCGTGCGGGATCGGGTTCGTAGCCGGCCGGGCAGGCGATGCGCAGTTCGAAGTCGAACAGGCCCGCGGCCTCGATGTAGGACTGGCACATGTTGTTGCCGTCGCCCACCCAGGCCACGGTTCGGCCGCTCAGGGTACCGCGCTGTTCGACGAAGGTCTGGATGTCGGCCAGTACCTGGCAGGGATGCAGGGCATCGGTGAGGGCATTGATGACCGGCACCCGGGAATGGCGCGCGAACGCCTCGATCTTGGCGTGGGCGTAGGTGCGCACCATGATGATGTCCACCATCCGCGACAGCACGCGGGCGGTGTCTTCCACCGGCTCACCGCGGCCGAGCTGGGTGTCCTGGGGCGACAGGAATATCGCGCTGCCGCCCATCTGGGCCATGCCGGCCTCGAAGGATACCCGGGTGCGGGTCGAGGACTTCTCGAAAATCATCCCCAGCACCTTGCCGGTCATCGACGGCTGCTCGCGGCCTTCCCGGTGCGTCCGCTTGAGGGCGATGGCACGCGCGATGACGGCGTCGAGTTCGGCGCGGGAGAGATCGCCCAGCGTCAGAAAATGTCTCGGTTCCATGGTGTTGGTCCCCCCCAAGGCGGGCATGAGGAAGTGGCGGGAGCGCCGTTGGAAGTTCGTCTCAGAAGGCGCGGATCAGGGGCGCGAGTGTCGCCACCAGATGGTCAGCCTCGACATCGCTCATGATCAGCGGCGGCAGCAGGCGGATCACGGATTCGGCGGTGACGTTGATCAGCAAACCCTGGTCGGCGGCGCGATCGACCAGTTCTGCGCAGGGGCGATCCAGTTCGATGCCCAGCATCAATCCACTACCGCGCACCTCGCGTACCTTGTCGCAACCCGCCAATGCCGTCTGAAAACCCTCGTGCAGACGTGCGCCCAGTGCGGTGGCGCGGGCGCAGAGATTCTGTTCGGCGATCACTTTGAGGGTCGCGAGACCGGCCGCGCAGGCGACCGGGTTGCCGCCGAACGTCGAGCCGTGATTGCCGGGCCGCATCAGTTCGGCAGCCTTGCCGCGCGCCAGGCAGGCGCCGATGGGGATGCCGTTGCCGAGACCCTTGGCGAGGGTGACGACGTCGGGCAGCAGACCGCGCTGCTGATAGTGGAACAGGCTGCCGGTGCGGCCATTGCCGGTCTGGATCTCGTCGAGCATCAACAGCCAGTCGTGGCGGTCGCAGATCGCGCGCAGCCGCGCCAGGTAATCGGGCGCCGGAATCCGGATGCCGCCCTCGCCCTGGATGGGTTCGACCAGGATCGCGGCGATGTCGGGATTGTTGCGGGCGATGGTTTCGATCGCGTCGATGTCGTCGTAGGGTGCGCGCACGAAGCCGCGCACCAGGGGTTCGAACCCGGCCTGCACCTTGCGATTGCCGGTTGCGGTCAGGGTGGCGAGGGTGCGGCCGTGGAAGGCCTTTTCCATGCAGATGATCGCCGGCACGTCGATGTTGCGGGCATGGCCGTGCAGGCGCGCGATCTTGATCGCCGCCTCGTTCGCTTCGGCGCCGGAGTTGCTGAAAAACACCTTGTCCATGCCACTGGCATCGCGCAGCGCCAGTGACAGCGCCTGCTGGGCGGGGATGTTGTAGAGGTTGGAACAGTGCACCAGGGTGGCGGCCTGCTCCGCGATGGCGCGGGTGACTTCCGGATGGGCATGGCCGAGGCCGCACACGGCGATGCCGGACAGCGCGTCCAGATAGCGGCGGTCCTCCGCGTCCCAGATCCAGGCGCCATCGCCCCGTACCAGCGTCAGCCGCCGTTCGCCGTAGGTGTTCATCAAAGCACTGCCATCCGCCATCGTCATTGCCTGCCGCCGGGCGGCATTGCCCCGGGCTGTGGCCGCGGCCCGGGCCGCGGCGAGAAACCAAAAGAAACAGAAAACAGAAAATAGAAAACGCAAACAGGCAGCCAACGCTGCCTGTCCGAAGCGCGGATATTACTGTGCTCCGTGACAAAGGGCAATCAACGCCAGATCCCCCATCGTGCCGGGAGACGGTGCCGCGTCCGCGCGCCCTGGCGGTCGCGGTGAGCGCGCGTCGGACGCGCGGCCCGCGGTTGCCAAGGGTTTGATTCGTCAATGGCTTTTGGGTTTGAACGGCGGTAAATTGCCGGGCAGTACCGCATGTTCGCAGGAACTTGATTGCCTGATGGTCGCTTACGCTGCTGAAACTCACTGCGGATTGGTGCGCAGCCTCAACGAGGATTGCTTCGAAGCCGATCCCGAAGTCGGCTTGTGGCTGGTGGCCGACGGGGTCGGCGGCCACGCCGGCGGCGAGATCGCCAGCGAGCTGACCCGTGCCACCATAAAGGAAGTGTTCCGGAGCAGCGGCGATCTGCGCGCCGCCATCGAAGCCGCGCACGCGGCGGTGCTCGGCGCCATCAACCGCGGGGAAGGCAAGCCCAACATGGGTTCGACCGTGGTCGCCTTGGCGCTGCGGGGACGTGACTACGAGATTGCCTGGGTCGGTGACAGCCGCGCCTACCTGTGGGACGGTCGACTCACCCTGTTGACCCGGGATCATTCCCTGGTGGAAACCCTGCTTGCCAAGGGGATCATCAATCAGGAAGAAGCCTTCAAGCACCCCAAGCGCAATATCATCACCCAGTCCATCGGCGTCACGCCGGACCATGCATTGCAGGTCGATAGCATTGCCGGCACCTTGCGGCCAGGACAGCGCCTGCTGTTGTGCAGCGATGGCCTCAACGATGAAATCCGCGAGCCGGAGATCGCCGAGCGGTTGGCGGCGGCCAGCTCGTTGCAGGAGCAGGCGGCAAGTCTTTTGCAGGGCTCCTTGACGGCAGGTGGCAGGGACAATGTGACCATCATCGTCGTGGATCCGGAACTCGACCGCAGCGATGCGCGCATGGCGGCGCCCAGTCCGGGGGCCTCCGGTGTGCCCGTTGCGGCCGCGCCGCTCGCCGGTGCTCCGGACCTCGATCGCCATACCCTGGTCGCTCCGGCGACGTCCCCTGTCACCGACGCAGGCTCGCGTGGCGTCCGGGGTGTCCTTGGGCGTTTCTTCTCAACCAAAAAAACAAGGTAGTCACCAGAGGGAAGTCTGTTATGGACAGATCCGGCACACAGATCGGCCGTTATCAAATCAAGGAGCTCGTTGGCTCAGGCGCGATGGCGGATGTTTACCGCGCCTACGATCCGGAAATCGACCGCACCGGCGCGATGAAAATCCTCAAGCAGGATCATGCCGTCGACAAGGAGTACTTCAACCGTTTCCTCAAGGAGGCGAAGGCCTCGGGTTTTCTCACGCATCCCAACATTGTCACGGTCTACGACGTCGGCAAGTTCGATGAAGTCCCCTACATCATGATGGAATTGCTGGAAGGCGAGACCCTCACGGACACCCTGAAACGCGGCGAAAAACTGCCGATCAAGACCGTCCTGCAAGTCTCGCTGCAAATCGCCAGCGCGCTCGATTATGCCCACTCGATGGGCGTGGTGCATCGGGATATCAAGCCCGACAACATCATCTTCAAAGTCGAAAACAGTTCGGTGAAAATCGCCGATTTCGGCATTGCCCGGCGCAGCAATCCGGAAATTCACGAGGCCACCCAGGCCGGCATGATTCTGGGCACGCCGCGCTACATGTCCCCCGAGCAGGCCCGGGGCGAATCCGTCGACGGGCGCTCCGATCTGTTCTCCCTCGGGGTGGTGCTCTACGAAATGCTGACCGGGCACAAGGCCTTCAACGCCGAGTCCATGCCCACGCTGATCCTGCAGATCATCCAGGAGGAACCCGAGCCGATTCGCCGCCTGTGTCCCGAGGTGCCGACGGGCTTGCAGGCCATCGTCAACAAACTGCTGCAAAAGAAACCCGAAAAGCGGTTTCAACGCGGACGCGATCTGCAGGAGGCACTGGAACGCGAGTTGCGCAATTTGCAGGATGACGAAGAGGAGCGGAACTATGTGCCGATCCAGGTCAAATGGACGGCCATTCTGGGCGGCGTCGTTGCCCTGGTGATGGCGATCAGTGCCTTCACCGTGTTTCACATCCAGACCCGGATGCTCACGGATCAGGTAGTGGGTTCCGGCGTTGCGCTCGCCACGTTCATTGCCTCGGAGAGCGCGGTTCCCGTGTTGAGCGAGGACTGGATCGGTCTGGAATCCATTGCGGACGGCGCCGCGCGGCGCAATTCCTTCGCCTACATCACCCTGAGCGATCACGCGGGAACCGTGCGTGCGGCGACCGACAAGAGCCTGATCGGCAAGCCTCTGACGCCGCCGCCGGACGCCGAACCGGTCGGAACCATCGAGGGCGTGGCCGTGTCCACGGTCGTCCGCGATGGCAAGCCTCCCGTCTACAATTTCAATGTGCCGGTTCTGTTCAATGACACGCCGGTAGGTCGTCTCGATCTCGGCGTCGGTCGGGAAAAGCTCGACGATGTCATGACGACCACCGGCAGGGTCATGATTGTGCTCGCGCTCACGGTCGTGTTGACCGTGCTGTTGATGGTGTATTTCTTCAACAAACTGATGTCCCGCAACCTGTTGCTGATCAAGCGCTCATTGCTCGATCTTGCCGCGGGCAACTTCAGTCTGCGCATTTCGCGCAAGTGGCAGAATGAATTCGGTGTGGTCGCCTCCGCCTTCAACGCGCTCGCGGATAGGGTGCAAAAGGCGATGGAGCGGGACTTGACCGACGAAGTTGCTGCGGTGGAGCCCCCCGGCGTTGGCGATGCCCAGGCGCCCCGCGCAAGCGGGTCGGCGGCAGCCGTTGAGGCCGCGGGTACCGCCGCGGTTGCGAGTGGATCGCCGACGGCAAATCCCGATTTCACCATCATCGAGCCGAGGGCCGGGCAGTAGCCGAGGGGTTACTGGCGCCGGCACAAGCCGTCAATCCACCTCCCCCCCCGGACATTTGAGGTCGCGGGTTGGCGGCTGCGCGTTCCGGTGACGAGTGCTTGCGACCGGTCGCTCAGCCGGCGGACACCGACCATACCAGCTTGCCGCCGATCGCCAGCAACACCACTGCCAGCAGCCCGCGCAGGAAGCCGTGGGGCAGGCTGGCGGAGAGCCGGGCGCCCAGCAGTACCGCGGGCAGCGAGCCCGCCAGCAAATTTCCCAGCAAATGAAAATCCACATTGCCGAGCAACAGATGGCCGAAGCCTGCGAAGATCGCCAGCGGGATGGCATGCACGATGTCGGTGGCGATCAGGCGCGGGGGCGTCAGGCGCAGCGGATAAATGTAGGCCAGGAACACGGCCCCCAGCGCACCCGCACCGACCGACGTCAGTGTCACCAGGACGCCGAGTACTGCGCCGGCGAGGACGGTGAGCGGCGGTTGCACGGCTTTGAAGTGGACGTCATCGGTGGTGCGCAGCCGCCGGCCCAAGGCGTGCAGGCGGTGTTGAAGCAGCAGACCGAGCGCGGTCAGCATCACGGCGCCGGCGATGGCGGTCTTGAGCAGTGCCACGGTGGATTCCGTCGGCGGATGCAGATGGACCCAGGCCAGTGTCATCAGGGAGGCGGGAAGACTCCCGAGCCAGAGGCGTTTTGCCACCGACCAGTCGATCAGGCCGTAACCGTGGTGAACCCGGGTCGCGACCATTTTGGTGATGGCGGCAAACCACAGATCGGTGCCGACGGCGGTCAGGGGAGCGACGCCGAACAGCAGAAGCAGCAGCGGCGTCATCAGCGCGCCGCCACCGACGCCGGTGAGGCCCACCAACAGGCCGGTAAGCGCGCCTGAGCTGACCAGCAACCAATCAATCACCGTTTGCGGCTCGCGGGAAAGTGGCGGAGTCTTCGTAGGTCGTTCACGGGCGGATTCCTGCGCAAATAAGCAAATGAAAGAGAGACCGCACGGTGGCAGACCAAAAGCGCGCCGGTTCCGGATATCCGATGGAGGTGGCCCAGGGCGGTGCCGGCGGCACAAAGGGCGCAAGTGTCGCGCGGATCGAGCAATTCTTCCACCTCAAAATCGGTGGGGGGAAACACCCAGCGCCACGCCCGTGGTTGCCTGTGAGTTGAATTATCCGCGTACGGGATGCGCGCCCAGATGGTTTGCCCGCCCCCCGCGGGTTGGTTAGAGTAGCCGCCTTTCCCGCCCTGGACCGCCTGGAGTTGCCTGTGGAAATCGCCTGTCTCGATCTCGAAGGAGTCCTGGTGCCGGAGATCTGGATCGCCTTTGCCGATGCCACTGGCATCCCCGAGCTGCGCGCCACCACCCGCGATATTCCGGACTACGATCGGTTGATGCGCCAGCGTCTGGCACTGCTGGACCAGCACGGCCTGGGATTGCGGGAGATTCAGGATGTGATCGCGACACTCGCGCCACTGCCGGGTGCGGCGGAGTTTCTGCACTGGCTGCGCGAGCGTTTTCAGGTGTTGATTCTGTCGGATACCTTTTACGAGTTTGCGCAGCCCTTGATGCGGCAGCTCGGCTTTCCCGCGCTGCTGTGCCACCGGCTCGAAGTGGATGCCGCGGGGCGCGTGGTCGGCTATCGCCTGCGCCAGTCCAATCCCAAGCGGCAGGCGGTGCTCGCGCTGCAAACCCTCTATTACCGCACCATCGCCGCGGGCGACTCCTACAACGACACCACCATGCTCGCCCAAGCGGATGCGGGCATCCTGTTCCAGGCGCCGGCCAATGTGGTGGCGGAGTTTCCGCAGTTTCCCGCGGTCGCAACCTACGATGAACTGAAGCGCGCCTTTATTGCGGCGAGTGAGCGCGCGCTGGCGCTATAGAGGGGCGCACCCGCTCAGGGATTCAGCGCCTGCATCAACAGCTGAACCTTCATCAGGGATTCCTGGTATTCCGCCTCCGGATCGGAATCGGCCACGATGCCGCCGCCGCCCCAGCAGTGGATGCGGGCGCCGTTGGCGACCAGGGTGCGGATCGCGATATTGCTGTCCATGCGGCCGTGGGTCGACAAATAAAAAATACTGCCGCAATAGAGTGCGCGCGCGACCGGCTCCAGCTCCGCGATGATTTCCATGGCGCGTTTCTTGGGTGCGCCGGTGACGGAACCGCCCGGAAAACAGTTGGCCAGCAGATCGAGCGGGGTCTGGTCGGCGCGCAGCCGCCCGCTGACCGTGCTCACCAGATGGTGGACGTTGGCAAAGCTTTCGAGCGCGAACAGTTCCGGCACCGCGATCGATCCCGGTACACAGGATTTACCCAGATCGTTGCGCAGCAGATCCACGATCATCAGGTTCTCGGCGCGGTCCTTGGCGCTGGTTTGCAGCCGGTGGGCCAGTTCGGCGTCCTCCGCGGCGCTACGTCCCCGCGCGATGGTGCCCTTGATCGGGCGCGTCTCCACCACATCTCCTTCAACGCGCAAAAACCGCTCGGGCGAGAAGCTGAGCACCGTGTCGTCTTCCGTGGCGAGATAGGCGCTGAACGGCGAGGGCAACAGCGCGCGCAACCGGCAGTACGCCTGCCAGGGGTCGCCGGCATAGGTGGCGCTGAAATGTTGCGCGTAGTTGACCTGATAGCAGTCACCGGCGGCGAGATAGTCCAGGATACGGGCGATGTCGGCGCGATAGCGCGCCACCGACGTGGTGGCGATAAACGGGGTTTGCAGTGCAAAACCGGCCGGCGCGCTCGCGATTCGCGCGGGCGCGGCCCGGCAGCGGTTTTCGATATCCCGCTGCAGCGCCGGCGGGCAAGCCGGATGGAACACCAGCGCCGTGCGTTGCGTCTGGTGATCGACGATGGCCGCCCAGGGATAAAAGCCGACGCGCAGCGCCGGCAGTCGGGTGATCTCCGGGGCGTGCTGTGTGACGGCCTGAAGTTCCATGCCCAGGTCATAGCCCAGCCAGCCGATCAGACCGCCGACAAAGGGTAGTGTTGCTACGGGCGGCGCGTGCGGTGAGGAGAATTCCGCCAGCAGCGCGGCGGCATCGGTCAAGGCTGCGACGCCCCGGCCGGGGCGCGCGGTCAACATCCGCAGCGGCGCGGCACTGATGATGTCGAACCGACCCGCGCTGGAATACGGGCGGCCGCTGTCCAGCCACACCGGGCTCGGCAGGTCGCGCACTGCCGCCAGCAGCGCTGCCGCGTCGGTGCGATAGTCGAGTTCCTGGATCGCGGTCATGGCGCGCCCTGCGAAAGCGCGCAGCCTAGACTTCCCGCCCGGCGCTGGCAACGCGCCGCGTCCGCATTCCGATGCGCGTTTATACTGACCGGCCCGAAACCCCGACGAGGATTGCCCATGGCGAGCGCACCCTATGACCTGACGCCGGATCTGTGCGATAAGCATCCTGAAGTGCGGGTGCTGGAGCCGATGCTTTCGAATTTCGGTGGACGACCCGTATTCGGTGGCGAGATCGTTACCCTGAAGTGTTTCGAGGACAACTCCCTGATCAAGGACCAGCTCGGCAAGCCCGGCAACGGCAGGGTGCTGGTCGTGGATGGCGGCGGCTCGCTGCGCCGCGCATTGCTGGGCGACATGATCGGCACCAGCGCGGTCAAAAACGGCTGGGCGGGCGTCATCATCTACGGCTGTGTGCGCGATGTCTGTGAATTGTCGGGGCTCGATCTCGGCGTACAGGCGCTGGCCGCGATACCGGTCAAAACCGAGCGCAAGGGCGTCGGCGAGCTGAATGTCTCGGTGACCTTTGGCGGCGTCACTTTCAATCCCGGTGAATTTGTCTACGCCGACGATAACGGGGTGGTGGTGTCGGCGCGCGCGCTCGCGGTCGGCTGAAGCGGTTCCGCGCCGCGGTGCCGGCGGGCGCTTGCGGAAGGGAGGCAAGCTGTCGTTGCTTTTGTGGGCACCTCGGTCAGGGGCAGATGAACCGGTCAGGTCAGTCGGCACCACACCCGGATCCAGAAAGCGGTCCGGAGCCTTCCACACTGGGCAAGGGCGGTGCCAGCAGGCCTTCAGTCCGCTCTCGGGATTGGCTGCCTGGGCACCGGCCCGTACTCAGTCTGCTCTCAGCACCGAGTCAAGCACGTCGTCACCATTTCGACGACGCCAGCTTGACGTCGGCCCGCGGCCACACGGCGTCGCGTCGTGCGGCCGCTTCCTTCAGGTCAGCCTGCCGTTCCGTCCCCTGCGCACGCAATGCCTGCACCAGTCCCTCGAGGCTCCAGGCATTGCGCGGGTGGCGCGCGAGATCCTCGAAATAGACCGCTTCGGCCTCGATCGGCTGACCGGCGGCCAGGAGTTCCGCGCCGAGATAATGCCGGGCCGGAAACGGCCAGTCGGGGGGCTCGTTATAGGTCAGGGAGTCCTCGACGCGCACGGCGGTGGCGAGTTCAGCCAGCGCCTGGTCGTGATTTCCGCGCGCCGCGGCGATCTGTCCGGTCAGCGTGTGGACGCCTATTTCAGCGATGCGTGCGGGCGGCGAGTTGACCAGTACCAGGTCCGCCGGAAACCCGGGATCGGCCATCGCGGTGCGCATGGCCGCCAGTTCGGCTTCGGCCGCGTCCAGTTGCTCCCGGGCGGCCAGCGCCATCCCGCGCGCATAGTGCCAGGTGGCTGCGACGAATTTCAGATTCTCGGGCGGCTTCGGTTCGGCCAGGATGTCGTCCCAGCGGGCGAACCGCACCAGTGTGTGGAGTGGGGCGACGATGAACTGTTGCAGCGGGTGCGCCATTTCGCCGTGGGGCTTTGACGCGGCGGCCCGCGCCGCCCGGATGGCCTCGCCGCTCTGGCCCTCGAAAGCATAGGCGATCCACAGGAAGTGAATATTGTGCGGATAGTAGGCGGCCGGGTAGAGCCCCTGTGCGCGGCACTGGCTGATGTAGTCCTCGTCCACCGCGACCGCCTTGAGATTGGCGTCGATCGCGTCCCGATAGCGGCCGACGCGGAAGAACAGGTGCGACGGCATGTGGATCAGGTGGCCCGCGCCCGGCACCGTCCCGCCCAGGCGGTCCGCGCTGGCAATGGCGCGTTCGGGCTGCTGGGATGCCTCCAGCGCATGGATGTGGAGATGGAGCGCCAATGGGTGGTTCGGATCAACGGCGATCGCCTGCTCAATGAAAGCGAGCACGTCGAGGGTGTCTGGCCGCGGGTTGCCGTCATTGGTCCAGTAATTCCAGGGCCGGGTGTCCATGAGCGATTCCGCGGCCATGGCGAGCACATCGGCATCGGTGGCATGGCGCCGGGCGAGGTCGCGCATGGCATCGGCATAGGCACGATCCAGCGTGGCTCGATCGGCCTTGGGATCGGGCGCGTAGCGCTTGGCCAGCGCCTCGATGAGCGCGCGCTCGACCGTCGTGACACCGGCCTTTTTCGCCATCGCGTGCTGGATCGCGGTCCAGGCTGGCGAGACCGCCGCCGGGTCCATGGGCGCATTGATGTTCGGTCCGAGCGCATACGCCTCGCCCCAGAATGCCATGGCAAAGTCGGGATCGAGGCGGGCCGCCTCGCGAAACGAGCGCACGGCCTCGGCGTGGTTGAACGCATAGGCCAGCACCAGGCCCTGGTTGAAATAGGTCTGGGCCATAGGGTTCGCAGTGCTTGTCTTGCGGGAATGGGCGCCGAGGTTTTGCAAACGCGGGGCGATGCGCCCATCGCTGGCCGTCGTGGCCGGCACCTGGTCCGTGGCAGTGGCCGGTGCGGCCTGTGCCGTCGGTGTCGCAAAGAGGATGGCGGAGAGCATCACAACGGCAGTTGTCAGGACCGCCGCGGACCGCGCCCGGGGGGTTCTTTCTCCCGCGGTCCACTGATGAGGGCCACGCGGCCCGCCCGCATCATGGTTTCGGCTCGGGCCGCCCATGGGGAAAAATGACAAAGGGGATACCCGCAGGCGCGGGAATGACGGAATTTCCGCGGCACATTCAATGTGGTAGTTCATTATGTTATTCCTCGATTCCAATTCCCGAAGCGATCGCCCCGGGCCGCCCCGCGAGGGTATACCCGCGCATCGGTGGCAACAACCACGTGCGTTGACCCCCCGCACTCGCGGTGCCACCGAGGTTTCTGCAAAACCCCGACCCCGCACCCGCAGTGGAAAGGCCGTAGCCGCGCGCTGCGGGACATCGTGCCTTCGTATTTTCCGACAGGGGACTCGCATTCGGTGTGAACTGCGGCGTGACTCGCGCCGACGAGGAATTTTTTTCCCCGTAGAGGCATTACCCTTAACAAACCAACCCATGACATCAAGGAGACTGATATGTCTGTCATCTCGACTCGTGCAATGTTCGGCGCCGCGACCATGGCTGGCGCGCTGCTTCTGAGCTCGCTGCCCGCACAGGCGGATGAGCTGATGTGGATCGACCATCTCGGATTTCTGGCTGGCGATCCCAGCGTGGATGTGTCGTTCAACGCGGTGAACTCCGGCGTCGGCGGCGGCCTGGCCGGCTTGATCATCGAGTCGTCCACCACCGGCGAGGAGGCCGAGGGTGGCGGCAACAAGGTGGTCGAAACCGGCCTGTCGGTACCGCCGGGTTATCTGGTCGAGGGGGTGCGGGTCTGCTACGAATTGTCGTCAGCGACCAGCTTCATCAGCCAGATTCGTCTGGCGCAAGTGCAGGATCCGCCCTCTACCGCCATCGTGATGCTTGATGACGCCACCGATCTGACCGATGTGGGACCGGTCTGTGTCAACAGTGCGGCCACCACGATCAGCCCTGCCGACGGAGCGCTGCTGCTCAGCCTGCGCGTCAACTTCGGCGATATCGCGGACCGGATCGTGCTGCGCGGCGTCGCGCTGCAGCTCGCGGCGGATCCGGAGTCCGCACTGGCGACCCACACCCACGAATACCTGACCGGCAAGGGCACGGGGCACAACAATACCGTCGCCGAAACCAGCGGTCCGGTGGCGCCGCCGGAAGAAGAGCCCGCCGAGGAATGACGGGTATCGATCGGCCACCGGCCGGTCAATGCAAAGGCGGGGGTAACCCCGCCTTTTTTCATTCCTGGGGTCCCGGGCGCTGCCCGGTTGGCGGTGTGGCTCAAGGGGCGCGCGTGAAGCGCTCCACCAGGCGTTCCCGCTCGGCGGGGCCGACGCCCAGTTCCCGCTGCAAGAAAGCGTCCATGCCACCGGCTTCGCGGTTGATCAGATCGAACGCGACGTTCAGATACTGCGGGCGGGCGTCCAGAATCGGCAGCACGATATCGCGATCCACGGGCAATCCCTGGGCGCTGAAGAACTGTTCGAACTTGCCGATGGCCGCGTCTTCGTCGGCATAGGCGACCGCGGAGAGCAGATAGTCGGCTTCGACCTGCGCGGGCAGGACGCCGAGCGCGGACAGCAGCAGCGCCGAGGCAATGCCGGCGCGGTCCTTGCCGAACGAACACATCACCAGGGCGCCGCCGTCGCTTGCCACCATGTGCTGGAACATGGTGCGGTAACCCGGGATTTCCTCCCGGGTCAGCTCAAGATAGCGGTCGCCCATGATTTTCTCGGCACCCGCCGGCGTCAGCCCTTCCGCGAGCAGCATGTTCCAGAGGTTCTCGACGCTGGCCACCAGCATGCCCAGCTCGACCACGGCGACATCGGCGGTCACCGCCAGCGGATTTTTCTCGCGCTCGATCGGGCTGCGGAAATCGTAGACGGTGGCGATGCCGAGACGGTCGAAGGTCGCTTGCACTTCGGCGGTGGGCGCATTGACATAGCCCGAGCGGTACAGGCGATCCGCCCGGGTAGTGGTGCCAGCGGCAGTCTGGTAGCCACCCATGTGGCGAAAATTGCTGGTTTTTCCCAGGGTGAAAAAACGTTCCATCTTCGATATCCCCTCGAGTACTGCGCGACGGTTCGGGACTGTAGCAGACCCGTACGCCGGCGTTTGCGGCGTCGCTTGACCGCATCGCGCCCGATCGACTAGTTTACCGGCCGCGTATGACAATAATGATTCAGCCTCATGACGCCGCAAGGGCGCCATCGCGCCCTTGGCAGAAGCGCCCGTTCGAGCAACCCCAGGAGCAGCATGTGATCACTGCACAGGACATGTATTTTCATCCCCCCACATCGGACCACTACACTTGGGCCGAGACCAACTATTTCGGTTTCTATGTGGCCGAGGCGAACCTCCATGTGGGCGCGTATGTGCAGGCCAAGCCCAATCTGGGCGCGGTGATGTCGAGCGTGACCATTTTCGACGGTTTCTCCAACACGCCCCACGAAGTCAACTATTTCGACTGCCATGTGCATCTGCCCATGCCCAAGGGCAACCTCGACGATTTCGTGCTCAACAACGGGCTGGCGATCAAGTGCACCAAGCCGGTGATGGACTATGCGATCCGTTTCGACGGTGGCCAGGAAGTCAGCTTTGACGTGACCTATACCGGCCTGATGGAGCCCTACGACATCCACGACCCGAGCATGGATCCGCTGGCCGGCGCGCAGCTCGAAGGGGATACCGTCAGCGCCCACGCCTACGCCGGGCACTGGGACCAGTCGGGTCGTGTGCGCGGTTCGCTCAACCTGCGCGGCAAGCATTATGCGATTGATTGCGTTGCCAGCATGGATCACAGCTGGGGTCTGCGCGACGAGCGCGCCCTCAAGAATTTCTGCTGGATGAACGCCAATTTCATGGATGACTCGAGCATTCACTGCATCTGGCTGATGGACCCCAAACAGCTCGATTGCTACCCGACCATCGCCCACGGCTATGTGCGCGAGGGTAACAAGGTCCATGGCATCAAGGGCGGCACCGGCAAGGTGCGCCGCAACCGCTTTCTGCATCAGTTTTTCGATCTTGAAGTGGAAGATGTACGCGGCAAGGTCCACGAGTTCACCGGCACCGCGATGACCGCCAATCCCTGGATTCCCTGGCCGCAGATGTATCTGAGCCATGCGTTCGTGCGCTGGGATCGCGGCGGCGTCACCGGTTGGGGCGAGGTCCAGGATCTGTGCAAGGAAGCATTCAACAGCAAGCTGCCGGCATAAAAATACGAAACACCGGGCCGGCACCCGCCGGTGCGGGCCACTCATCGGTGAATGAACGACCAGTCCAGGGGGTAGCCATGGGTCCGGAGATGTCCCAATTTTTGTCCGGCATGAAGAAAACCATGGAGCAGGTGGTGTTGCCGAACCTGACCGATCGCTTTGCGCAGGAACAGGCGGGTATCGTGGCCGCCACGCTGGGATTTCTGGAACAGATTCACGACAAGGTGTTCCACTACGAACTGCTGGAAAACCATCTCTACAGGAATCTGCTGAACGAAGTGATCGTGGTGCTCGATGGTGCGACGCCGCCACAACACGAAGTGGCCGTCACCCTCGCGGCGTTGCGCGAGCATGTGGTTTCGGACCCCACCGGCAGCGACATGCATCTGCGGCCCTATCACTATGTACGCAGTGCCAACGAGACCCTGAAGGAACACCTGTGTACCCTGATCCGCAACCAGCCGGAGCTGCCCGGTCCGGTGCGCGCATCCTTCGATGCCCTGTTGCGCCCCTTCTTCCGCGAACTCGAAGTGCGCGAGCGGGCCTGGGTGAAACCGCTGGGCTTCGACGCCAAGGCCGACGAGCTGCCCGATATCGAGGAGCTGCTCTACTGCGATGGCAAACTTCGACTTCCGGATGCCGGCTGAGATGACCGTCCATACCCCGACCCAGCACTTGCGCGCCGCGCCCACGGCGGACTGGATCGCCGCCATCCGCGGCCGTTTCCCGGTGGAGAGCCATCTCGATGAGGTGCTCACCCGCAAGCTCCAAAACCGTGCCCAGCCGGTGGAGCACCGCACTGATTTCGACAATCTCGCCGAGCGTCTCGGCGCCTGGCTGCGTCGCGTCACCGGGCAGCCGGATCTGGAACTCGCCCGACTCGCAAGACTTTCCGGCGGCGCGTCGAAGGAGCAGTTCACCTTCGATCTGACCTGGCGTCGGGACGATGGCGCGCGCGCCACGCGCAAGCTGATCCTGCGCATGGACCCGAGCGAATCCATCGTCGAGACCCACCGCCTGCGGGAAGCGCAGTTGCTGCGCGCCATGTGGGGCGAGGTCCCGGTGCCGGAGGTGCTGTGGGTGGATGCGACCCCCGCGAGCCTGGGTCATCCCTTCCTGATTGCGGGCTTTCTCGAAGGCACAGTGCAGCCCGAGGGCGGCAAAAAGGCGAGCGGGCTCGGCATGTATTTCGAGCCGCGCTTGCGCGACGGGCTCAAGGATCAGTTCGTGCGGCACCTGGCGCGTATCCACAGGGTGGATTGGCGGAATCGGGATCTCTCGTCCTACGACCGTCCCGAGCCGGGCACCCTCCAGGGCAACGCCTGGTCGCTGGGGGTGTGGGAGCGGGTCTGGCACGAGGATGTGCTGGAGGAGCATCCCATCATGGAGTACGCCGCGGATTGGCTGAAGCGCAACATGCCGGTGGTGGAGAAGCCGGTGGTGGTGCACGGCGATTACCGCAGCGGCAACTTCATGTACACCGACGATCTGCGGATCAATGCGGTGCTCGACTGGGAGCTGGCCCATATCGGCGATCACCACGAGGATCTGTCCTACACCGCGAGCGAAATCCTGGGCTGCCCGGACGAGCGCGGCACCCTGCTGGTGTCCGGCCTGCTGCCGCGGGCGGAGTTCCTGGCCCGTTATCGGGACCACGGCGGCCTGCCGGTCGATGAAGACAAGCTGTTTTATTTCGACGTGCTCAACGCCTACAAGATGGCCGTGATCGCGGTCGCCACCAGCCTGCGCACCGCGCACGGGCGGCGCACCCATCTGGATGCCATGATGAATCTGCTGAGTGGCTTCGGCTACATCGCGATCTCGAAGTTGCAGCACCTGCTCGACGACGCACCGCGCGCCGCTCAGCGGGATTTGCGCAAGCAATTCGGATGAAGTCCGGATGAAACACCACACCGCGACCCTCGCCCTGCGCCACAGCCCCACGCCGGAGTGGATCGCCGCCCTGCGCGCGCGCTTCCCGGTGGAGCCCGCGATCGATGCGGTTTTCACCCGCAAGCTCGGCAAGCGCATCGAGCTGCCGGAGCACTCGATGGACTTCAGCGCGCTGCCGGAACGGCTGCGCGCGTTCCTCGCACGGGAAACGCAACAACCTCATCTCAAAGTGGAGCAGGTGGCACGACTCTCGGGCGGCGCTTCCAAAGAGCAGTTCAGCTTTTTGCTTACCTGGCAGCCGGAGGGCGCCGCGCAACCCGTCACCCAGCGCCTGATGCTGCGCATGGACCCGTCCGAGGCCATCGTCGAGACCCACCGGCTGCGGGAGTGGGAAGTGCTGCGGGCCATGCAGGCTGTGGTACCGGTGCCCGAGGTGCTCTGGCTGGACCCGGAAGGCACGGCGCTGGGTCGCCCGGCCCTGATCGCCGGTTTTGTCGAAGGCACGGTGCGGCCCCCAGGTGCCGACAGGATGAGTGGGGTCGGTATGTATTTCGAGCCGAGTCTGCGCGAAGTGCTGAAGGAACAGTTCGTCGCCATTCTCGCCCGTATTCACAACCTGGACTGGCGAGCGAAATCCCTGCCCAGTTTCGCGGTGCCGGCCGCTGGCACCACCCAGGCCGTCGACTGGGCGCTGGGTCTCTGGGAGCGCGCCTGGCACGAGGATACCCTCGACGCCCACCCCATCATGGAGCGCGCGGCACTCTGGCTGCGGGAACATCGCCCCGTGGTCGAGCGGCCGGTGCTGGTGCACGGCGATTACCGCAGCGGCAACTTCATGTACGACGACGCCCTGACCATCAACGCCATCTTCGACTGGGAGCTCGCCTACCTCGGCGATTATCACGACGACCTGGCCTGGGCCAGTCTGGCGTTGTTCAGTTGCCCGGACGAAGCCGGCGCCGGACTGGCCAGCAGCCTGATGCCGGTGGACGAATTTCTGGACCGCTATGAACAGGTGTCGGGCAATCCGGTGGACCGGCAGCGATTGTTTTACTACCAGGTGTTTTCCTACTACAAGATCTCGGTGATCGCGGTCGCCACCAGCCTGCGCGTCGCCCACGGTCGGCGCACCCACCTCGACGCCATGATGAATTTCGCCAGCGGTCTCGGCTACATCGGCATCTCGGAACTCAACCGGCTCCTCGACCGGGCCTGACCGGTCCCGCGCGGGCGGCACCAGCGCGGAAGGCTATAATGCCGACCCCCTCGGGATCGGTTTCCTTCGCAATGTACTCCGCACTGCGCCGCGCGCTTTTCCTGTTGCCGCCCGAGACTGCGCACGCGTGCGCGCTGGCTGCTTTACAGGTGCGCGCCAGGCTGGTGCCGGGGGCAGCGCCGCCGGTCGTCGCGCCGGTGGATGTGATGGGACTGCGGTTCCCCAACCGGGTTGGCCTGGCGGCCGGGTTCGACAAGGACGGTGTCTGCATCGATGGCCTGGGGAGCCTGGGTTTCGGCTTCATCGAGGTCGGGACGGTGACGCCGCGCGCGCAGCCCGGCAATCCGCGACCGCGGCTGTTTCGCCTGCCGGAACAGCGTGCCCTGATCAACCGCATGGGCTTCAACAATCTGGGCGTCGATCATCTGGTGGCGCGACTCCGGCGCCGGCGTTATCCGGGGGTGCTGGGCGTCAATATCGGCAAGAACCTCACGACCTCACTGGCGGCGGCAGCGGAAGATTATCTGGTGTGCCTGGAGCGGGTTTATCCCCATGCCGACTACATCGTGATCAATATTTCGTCGCCAAATACACCTGGATTGCGCGAACTTCAGTTTGGTTCCTACCTTGAATCTCTGCTCGCGCAACTGACCACGCGACGACAACAGCTAGCCGAGCGCTGGGGCCGACGCGTGCCGCTGGCGGTCAAGATTGCCCCCGACATGAGTCCGGCAGAACTGCGGCTGGTGGGCGGGATCCTGGTGGCCCAGGGCATCGACGCGGTGATCGCGACCAATACCACGGTGGCGCGGGATGGCGTTGCCGGGGCGCCGCATGCGACCGAAGCCGGTGGTTTGAGCGGAGTGCCCCTGCGCGCGCGCAGCACCGAGGTCGTGCGTCTGCTGGCTGCCGAGTTTGGCGCGCGATTACCGGTGATCGCGGTCGGCGGTATCGAGACGGGCGCCGATGCCGCGGCCAAGATCGCTGCGGGTGCGGTGCTGGTACAGCTCTATACGGGGTTTGTCTACCGCGGTCCGGAACTGGTCCGCGAGGCCGTCGCGGCGACCGGTCGGGCCGCCGCTTCGACGTCTTGAAAGTTATGAGAAATGACTCTTAACTGTTTGAAATTAAAAAGAAACGATCTTCGCCTGAACGGCGCGGAGATTGTAGCCGTCGTATTGGTCGGTACGGCCTTCACGCCAGCCCTGCAGCCAGCTCTGGCCGATTTCGGTAGTGGCGTCATAGGGGCAACTGGTGCGTGAGCGATTGTCGGAGCCGGCTTGATAGCCTTTGGTGAATACGCGTTGAAGGGGGTTGCGCTTGCATCGCTTCATAGACACGAATCTCCAGCCTGGGGCGCTACCAAAGCCGCCCGATGGTTAAGGTCGATTCCCCTGATGGGTAGAACAGTTCACCAGATCGATCCCCGGCTGTCGAAGATCAATCTGTCATATGCAACCTGAACGCTATTCCTTCCTGTAACCAATTGGTCATCTGATGACGGACGCCAGACAGTGGTTCATGACTTGCCCCCGAGGTATGGAGGCGCTGCTGGCGGCCGAGCTCCGTGAACTTGGCGCCGAGGCCGTGAAGGAGTCCGTGTCGGGGGTAGCGGTGACGGGCCCCGTGACACTGGGTTACCGAGCCTGTCTGTGGTCGCGGCTGGCCAACCGGGTACTGCTGATGTTGCTCGAGACCGAGGTCGACGACGGTGACCAGTTGTACCGGGCTGCCGGCGCCGTGGACTGGTCGGCGCATCTTGGACCCGACACCAGCATCGCCGTGGATTTTATCGGCACCTGGGGCGGCGTTCGTCACACGGTGTTCGGTGCCCAGCGCGTCAAGGATGCCATCGTCGATCATTTCCGCGCCATCGATGGCGCGCGTCCAGACGTGGATGTGGCGGACCCCGATATCCGCATCAATGCCCGCTTGCATCGCGGTCGGCTGGCGCTGAGTCTGGATTTTTCCGGCGCCAGCCTGCATCGGCGTGGCTATCGGACGCGGCAATTGACGGCGCCCCTGAAGGAAAATCTCGCCGCGGCATTGCTGCTGCGCGCTGGCTGGCCGGAGATCGCGGCCGCCGGTGGTGAACTGCTCGACCCCATGTGCGGCAGCGGCACTCTGGTCATCGAAGCAGCCCTGATGGCGGGCGATATCGCGCCCGGACTGCTGCGCGAGCGCTTCGGTTTTCATGCCTGGCGGGGATTCGATGCGGCGCTCTGGGACGCGCTGATTGCGGCCGCGGAGGCCCGGCGGGCTGTTGGAATCCACCGCCTGCCGCGCCTCGAAGGGCGCGACTGGGATCCGGCGGCCATCGCCATCAGCCGCGCCAATGCCGAGGCCGCGGGGCTCGGCGACCGCGTGCGATTCGAGCGCGGACAACTGGACGATCTGGGTGCGCGCGGGGCGACAGGGCTGGTCATCACCAATCCGCCCTACGGTGAACGCCTCGGCGACGCTCAGGAACTGGTCGCCACCTACCGGGATCTGGGCGCCGCCATCAAGCGCCAGTGCGCAGGCTGGCGCGCCGCCATCATCACCGCCAACCCCGATCTCGGCCACGCCCTCGGGCTCAAGGCGGAGCGGCGTTACCAGTTCTACAACGGCGCACTGGCGAGCCAGTTACTGATCTGTTCGATTCACACGGCGGAGCAAGCCGCGGCGGCACGGGAATTCCACGCAGTGCGGGCCGAACAGCATCGCGCGGGCATCACCATGCTCGCCAACCGGCTGCGCAAGAATCGCCGCCGGCTCGCGCCCTGGGTGGCGCGGGAAGGGATTCAGTGCTACCGGCTCTATGACGCCGATCTGCCGGAGTACGCCGTGGCGATCGACTGCTACGGCGAGGCTGTGCATGTGCAGGAATATGCACCGCCCGCCAGCGTGGCCGAGGCCACCGCCCGACGCCGCCTGGGTGAGGTGGCAGCGGCCATCGCCGAGGTGCTGCAACCAGACCCGAGCCTGGTATTCACCAAGCGCCGCGAGCGCCAGTCCGGGGCCAGTCAGTATCAGCCCCTGGGCGACGGCAGCAACCTGGGCGTGTTCCAGGTGCGGGAGGGGCACGCGGTATTTGAAGTGGATCTGGCGTCGTACCTCGATACCGGGTTGTTCCTGGATCATCGGCCGGTACGGCGCCTGATTGCCGGGCTGGCTCCGGGCCGGCGTCTGCTCAATCTGTTCTGCTACACCGCCACCGCCACCGTACAGGCGGCCCTGGGCGGCGCCTCCGCCAGTCTCAGCATCGATCTCTCGAATACTTATCTGGACTGGGCCTACCGCAACTTTGTGCTCAACGGCATCGCCGGTGAGCGGCATCGCCTGCTGCGCGCGGATTGCCTGGACTGGCTACGGACCGCCGAAGACGAGCATGCCGGTGCTTTCGACTTGATCCTGCTGGATCCGCCGACATTTTCCAATTCCAAGAAAATGACGGACACCCTGGATGTCCAGCGCGATCATCCCCGCCTGGTCCGTGCGAGCATGGCGCTGCTCGCGCCCGGGGGCACGCTGGTGTTTTCCAATAACTTTCGTCGTTTTCGTCTGGACGCGGAGATTGCCGGGGAGTTTGGCGTCGAGAACGTATCGACGCGCACGCTGGATCCTGATTTCCGGGGGGATGAACGCATTCACCACTGCTGGCTGATCCGGCACCGGACGCCCGCGTGAGCCTGACCACCCTCATTCTCTACACGGGTAGCGGCTGCCACCTGTGCGCACAGGCGCGCGCCGTTGCCGAACCCGTGGCCGCGCAGGCGGGCTGGTCCCTGGTGGAGCGCTCAATCACCGGCAACGCCGAGCTGACGGCCGCGTACGGGACCCGGATACCCGTGCTGCGCACCCCGGACGGGCGCGAACTCGGCTGGCCGTTCAGCGCGGGCAAAGTCCGTCGCTGGCTGCGGACGACAGGTTGATCAACCGCCCGCTACCGGATCGGGGGCGATAGCCTCCGGGCTTTCCACCGGGTCCGGGATCCGGCTGGCCAGTACCTTGTCGATACGCCGGCCGTCGAGATCGACCACTTCGAGGCGCCACTGCTCCCAGACACCGATATCGCCCGTGTGCGGCACCCGGCCGAGCAGCCACATCATCAGCCCGCTCAGGGTGTGGTAGTGATTTTTGTCCTCTTCGGGCACCGTCTTGAGGCCGAGGCGATCTTTCAACTCCGGGATGGGAATCATGCCGTCGATCAGCCAGGAACCATCCTCGCGCTGCACCGCCCAGGCCTCCTCCTGATCCCAGGGTTCGAATTCGCCGGTGACCGCTTCGAGGACGTCCTGGAGGGTCGCGAGGCCCTGGACTTCGCCGTACTCGTCAACCACGAAGGCCATCTGGGTGCGCGACACCCGGAAGTGATCGAGCAGCTCCATTCCGGAGAGCGATTCCGGAACATAGGTGGGCGCTGCCAGGTGCGTATCGATATTCACCGGCTCGCCCCGCAAGGTCTGCTGCGCCACCTGCTTGGCGGTGATGATGCCGACGATGTCGCCGAGGCCGCCGCGACAGACCGGGAATCGGGAGTGATTCGATTCGGTCAGGCGGGCCAGGTTCTCGTCCCGGGATTTTTCCAGATCGAGCCACACGATGTCGGCGCGCGGCACCATCAGGGAGCCGACCTGACGCTCATCGAGGCGAAATACATTGCGTACCATCTGGCGTTCGTTTTCCTCGATCACTCCCGCTTGGGAGCCTTCATCCAGCAGCGCGTGAATCTCTTCCTCGGTGACGATCGCGGCGCCCGAGTCCTGCTGTCCCATGAGTCGCAGCAGTCCGGCGGTCGACCAGCTGAGCAGATGCACGAAGGGTCGCGTGGCCACCGACAGGGCGCGCATCGGCCGCGCGACCAGGCGCGCGATGCCCTCGGGGTTGATCTGGGCGATGCGCTTGGGTACCAGCTCGCCGGCGACGATGGAGACGTAGGTGATGACGATGACCACCAGCGCCGTCGCGCCGATCTCGCTGGGGGTTTGTGCCAGACCGATATCCTGCAACCAGCGCGCGAGAGGTGCCGCGAGTGCGGCTTCGCCGACGATACCGTTCAGGATACCGATCGATGTGATGCCAATCTGTATCGTGGAGAGGAACCGGGTTGGGTCCAGGCCGAGCTCGATGGCAGCGGCAGCGCCGGCGTCGCCCTCCTCGGCGAGGCGTGTCAGGCGCGCGCGTCGCGACGCCACCAGTGCGATTTCGGACATGGCAAAGCCGCCGTTGATCAGGATCAGGACGGCGAGAATCAGGATTTCCATGATTTGGCCATTGGGAAAGAGGTTATTGCGTCAGGATGGCCTGACGCGCAGCGTTCGGGGGGCTGCCCGCTACTGTCGGAGGAGTCTGGCATGGTCAGAGCGGCTGTTGCCGTTCATGCGCTGACAGAAGATGTTCGGCGGTGCCCAAACGATGGGCATAGATCGCCGAGAAGGCGAGCACGTTCTGAACATAATTACGGGTTTCGACGAATGGAATGGCTTCAATCCAGGCATCGAAGGGGAGGCGACCGTCACTTGCGTTGAGCCATCCTTTGACACGCCCCGGGCCGGCATTATAGGCGGCGGTAGCGAGGATCCGGTTGTCCTGAAAGCGATCGAGCATGTCGCGATAATAGCTGGTTCCGAGCGCGATGTTCAGTTTGGGGTCGAACAACTGGCTTTCGCTGCGGAAGGGAATGGTATGTTTCCGGGCGACTTCATGCGCGGTGGCCGGCATCAGCTGCATCAGGCCGCGCGCTCCGGCCGGGGAAAGAGCTTCGGCCCGGAAGGCGCTTTCCTGACGGGCGAGTGCCAGCATCAGTTGCACCGGCAGGCGTTGACGTTCCGACTGGGTTTCGAACGGCTCGCGGTGCAGCACCGGGAAACGGACATCGATTTCATCCCAGCGACTCGCCTTCACCATGGCGAGAATTGCCTGATAGTGCCATTCCCAGCGATGGGCAAGATGGCCGGCGGCAAGCCATTCGGATTCGGTCAGCGACCGGGTTGCACGCCACCATTCGCGGGCGGCGTCGAGTTCCTGTCCGTGGTAAAGCAGTTCGCGAACCCGCAGCAGCGCGGGACGCGCCGCGAGGGCTGCAATGCCTGCTTCATCCGGTTTTTCTTCGCTCCGCGCCATGCGGTAGCCCTGGTTCAACCAGTCGCAGGCCAGAAACCCATAGAAACTGCGCTGGGCCGCGAGTTCGGCGAAGGTGGTCGTCGTGCCGGGATCGGATTCGCCCAGCAGTTGCGCCCCCCGCGCGCGCCAATAGCGCCAGCGCGGTTCCGCCTGGAGGGATGGCGGCAATTGGTCGATACCGGACGCGAGTGCACGCCAGTCTCCCGCCCCGATATGGCGGCGCAGATACCATTCGTGGAAGTTGCTGTCGAGTAGGTCACCGTGACGGCGAATTTGGGCAGCCGCCTCGCCGGTGTGGCCTTGGTCGTACAGGGCACGGACGATTGCGGCCTGCACACGGCTGCGGGTAGCGACATCGAAGGCCGGGTTGCGCTGATAGTGGTGCCAATGCCGCAGTGCCAGCGGGGCATCGGCGCGCCCCACGCGCTCGAGTGTCTGCGCGATCAGCGCGACGACCTCTGTGCTGTACTCGGGAAACAGATCATGGTTGCTCAGCAAGCCGGGGTTCTGGCGTAGCTGGAGATAGCGCGCCGCCTTGGCGCGGATCGCCCCCGAAACCAAGAAGCGTTCGAGGTGGTGGGCCAGCTTCAGCTGATTTGCCAACACCGCCTTGGTATAGCGCTGCCACGCGATGGCCTCGGTGATGTCGCCGGTGCGATGCAGCAGCGCAAACAGCCCATCGCAGCCGGCGGGCTGGGAGTGACCGACATTCCACAGCGCGAGACCGGCGACGACGGCGTCCCGGCGTTCGCCCGCCTGGTAGCGAGCGTGCTGATATTGACACTCGAGTTCGACGGTGTGAACGGAATCGCGGTAGTACGCGAGAAAACTGCGCCAGTCGCGCTGCGCGTAAAACTCCCGCAGCAGGCGGGTGCGCAGGCGGTTGGCAAGCGGCATGTCGCCCAGAGCGTCGAGAAAGCGGTCGATCGCCTCACGCGCCTCGGGGTAACGGGCTGAGCCGAGGGTTTCGTATTCCAGGTAGGGGTACAGCGGATAATCGCGCAGCGCCTCGCGCAGCCGGAAGAATGCAGTCCAGTCTCTGCTGGCGGCCGCCTGTTGCGCGGCGCGATAGGCTGCGCGCTGGGTGTCCAGTTCATCGGCAACCGCGGGCGTGGCGGATAAAAGTTGCGCGAGCCACAGCAGTGCTGGGAACACCAGCAGAGGTGCGCGCCATGCAAAGATCCGGTGGCCGGCGTGAACGCCGTGAGTGGCGTACTGTGTCATGGAAATGCCGCTGTCCCGGTACCTGCCTTCAGCTCTTTTGCTCCGGGTTGATGCGTACGGCGAGGACATCGCAGGTCGCGCCGTGCAGCACACCATTCGCGGTAGAACCGAAAATCAGGGTCAGGCCGTGGCGTCCATAACTGCCCACTACGGCGAGATCCACCGCGTTTTCGCGAGCGAAGCGATGCATTTCCTGGGCAGGCTGGCCAATGAGGATGTGGCACTGCGCGGCCTCAAAGCCATTTTCCCGGGCGAGGATTTGCAATCGCTCACGGGCCTGCTCTTCGAGCCTGACCTGGAGTTCGCCGAGATCCATCGGGATATCGCCGCCGTAGGCAAAGGAAAGAGGCTCCTGCACATGGACCAGCGACAGTCGGGCGTCACTTTCCCCAAGCAGTTCGCGTACGCGGCGCATGACCTGGGCGGATTCCGGCGATAGATCGAGGCCCACGAGGACGTGCTTGTAGACTGCCATGACATATCTCCGAGGGCCTTGATGGGAGTCAGTGTAACTGCTCTCTCGGTGCGAGCAACATCGACTGCAAGCGGTGAGTCAATTCCGGTGGCTGCCGGAACTACGGCTTGACCCCTGCGGGGCCACCCCTTATATATGCACGCGTTCGACCGCCGGTTGGCGGTTGTTTTTTTATGAGAAAAAGCGGGTTTCATGGGTAAGTCATTGGTTATAGTGGAATCGCCTGCCAAAGCGAAAACCATCAACAAGTATTTGGGCAAGGACTTTATCGTCAAGTCGAGCGTCGGACATGTCCGTGATCTGCCGATGGGTGGCGGTACCAAGCAAGCTGCCGAGAGGACGGGTCGGGCCGCTCCCGAGCGTCGCGGAAAGGTCGTTAGCGCCGAGGACAAGGCACTCATCAAGGCCAAAAAAAGCCGCGAGCAACTGGTCCGCCGCATGGGAATAGATCCCGAGCATGGCTGGAAGGCCGACTATCAGGTGCTGCCCGGCAAGGAAAAAGTCGTCGAAGAGCTGAAAAAGGCCGCCAAATCCGCCGACGCCATCTATCTCGCGACCGACCTTGATCGCGAGGGCGAGGCTATCGCCTGGCATCTGCGGGAAATCATCGGCGGTGCCGATGATCGCTACCGACGCGTGGTGTTCAACGAGATTACCCAGAAAGCGATTCGCGAGGCCTTTGCGCATCCCGGAGACCTCGACCTGAACCGGGTCAATGCCCAGCAGGCGCGACGTTTTCTCGATCGGGTCGTCGGCTTCATGGTGTCGCCACTGCTGTGGGAGAAAATCGCCCGCGGATTGTCGGCAGGACGCGTGCAGTCGGTCGCGGTGAAACTGATCGTCGAGCGGGAACGGGAGATCCATGCGTTCCAGCCCGAGGAGTACTGGACCCTGCACGCGGATCTCGCCAAGGCGGCCGGCGAGCAGGTGCGCTTCGAAGTCAAAAAAGTGGGCGAACAAAACTACCGGCCGCTTAACGGCGCGCAGTCCGCCCATGCGGTCGCCGCCCTACAGAATGCCGCCTTTCGCGTCGCCGCGCGGGATGACACCCCGACCCAGACCCGACCGACGGCACCTTTTATCACCTCGACGCTGCAACAGGCGGCGAGCACCCGACTCGGATTCGGCGTCAAGAAGACCATGACGCTTGCGCAGCGGCTCTATGAGGCTGGTTACATCACTTACATGCGTACCGACTCGACCAATCTCAGCGCCGACGCGGTGGCGGCCTGCCGCAAGCTGGTGGAAACCCGCTATGGCAAGGACTATGTGCCCGCGCAGCCCAACAGCTACAGCGCGAAGGCTGGCGCCCAGGAAGCGCACGAGGCGATTCGACCTTCCGCAGTCGAGGTGACGGAAGCCGACTTGCAGGGTGTCGATGACGACGCCAAGAGGCTTTATCAATTGATCTGGCAGCAATTTGTGGCGTGCCAGATGGTGCCGGCCCGCTTTACCAGCACGGGCGTCACCGTGCTGGCCGGCGACTACGAGCTGCGGGCACGGGGCAGGGTGGTGCTGTTCGACGGGTTTTTGCGCGCGCTGCCGGCGCAGCGCAGCAAGGATGACGTCGAGTTACCCGAGCTGACGGTCGGTGAGGTGTTGCGTCTGGTGGAGCTGTTGCCGCAGCAGCATTTTACCAAGCCTTCGCCGCGCTACACCGAGGCCACCCTGGTGCGTGAGCTGGAAAAACGCGGTATTGGCCGGCCCTCAACCTACGCGGCCATCATCTCCACCATTCAGGAACGCGGTTACGTGGTCCTGGAGAACCGGCGTTTTCATGCGGAAAAAATCGGCGATATCGTCACCAGTCGTCTGGACGAGAATTTCGCCGATCTGATGGATTACGGCTTTACCGCCACCATGGAAGAGCAGCTCGACCGCGTCGCCGAAGGTGAACTGGATTGGCGCCAGGTACTCGACGGCTTTTACGCGGGCTTTACGGAGAAGCTGGAGCGCGCGAAAGGGAGTGAGGGCGGCATGCGGCCGAATGCCGCTGTGGACACGGATATTCCCTGTCCGCTGTGCGGTCGTCCCATGCAGATCCGCACCGGCAGTACCGGCGTTTTTCTCGGCTGCTCCGGGTACGCGCTGCCGCCCAGCGAACGCTGCAAGGGCACCCGGAACCTGATTCCGGGCGACGAGGCGGTACAGCTCGACGAGGATGACGAGGCCGAATCGCGCCTGCTGTTGAGCAAGCGGCGTTGCGCCCGCTGCGACACCACCATGGACGGCTACCTGATCGACGACAAAACCAAGGTCCATATCTGTGGCGCGAGCCCGGATTGTCCCGGCTACGAAGTCGAAACCGGTAATTTCCGCCTCAAGGGTTATGAAGGACCGGTGATCGCCTGCGACAAGTGCGGCAGCGAAATGCAGCTCAAGTCCGGTCGCTTCGGTAAATATTTCGGCTGCACGGCAACAGGTTGCGGTAATACGCGCAAGCTGTTGCGCAACGGCCAGCCGGCGCCGCCGAAGGTGCCGGCCATTCCCATGCCCGAGCTGCGGTGTGCAAAGGTGGACGATCACTATGTGCTGCGCGACGGTGCCGCCGGTCTGTTTCTGGCGGCGAGTCAGTTTCCCAAGCACCGGGAAACGCGAGCTCCGCTGGTGATTGAACTGCTCCCACATCGCGACCGCATCGACCCCAAGTACCAGTACCTGCTCGACGCCCCGCCGCGCGATTCTGCGGGCAATCCGGCGCTGGTGCGATTCGGGCGCAAGACCGGCGAGCACTATGTACAGACCGAGGTCGACGGCAAACCGACCGGCTGGCGCGCCGATTTTCGCGACGGCCTGTGGCGGGTGACCGATAAGACCAAGTGACGGCGCATTTCGGAGCGCGACAGCGCCATGGGCGCTCCGATGCCAATGCTCGGAGCGGGCTGCTATACTTGGCTTCTGACCGCACGAGTGGTGATTGGATGGCTTCCTCTCTCTATGAAATCGTCGAGCTGCCGGATGGCGAATTCGCGTTGCAGCGCTCCGGTGAAGACGGTGAGCCCCTGGTGCGAATCGAGTTTTCCGAAGAGGCCCGGGTTTATCTTCGGGATTCGGGCCTGGATGTGGCGCGGGCGATGATCGATGCGGGAATCGAGGCTATCGAAAATCTCGGGCCGAACGCCGGGACCGAGGGTGTTGGTACGTCCGGGCGGCATGTGCTCCACTAATTCGTTCCGCGGCCATATAGGTGGCCGGCGGTCTGATCAGGTGTAGTTGGAGTCCGCGCAGCCGAGATGATTGGCTGGAGGTGTTCGATTTCCGGGCCTTGAGTCGAGAATTCCGCCGCAACCTTTGTCATCCGTGGTTCGCGCTGGTTCTTTCCCGTCGCGCTTACAGCTTCGTACGCACCAAACCAACACTTATGCCTTCGAGGGCGAAGGTGCTGGTGCGGAGATCCACTTCAATCGGCTGGAAATCCGGGTTTTCCGGCAGCAGCCGCAGCCGGTGCGGCTTGGAAGTGAACTGTAGCCGCTTGACGGTCACGGCGTCATCGATACGCGCTACCACGATGCTGCCGTTATCGGCCACCACCGCTTTAGCCACCGCCAGCAGATCTCCATCGCGGATCCCGACGTCGCGCATGCTGTCGCCGTGGATGCGCAGTAGATAATCCGCCGCTGGGCTGAACAGCCCGGGGTCGACCTGGCAATGACCTTCGAGACATTCCTCGGCGAGAATTGGGCTGCCCGCGGCGACTCTTCCGACGATGGGCAGTCCGCCAGCTGCCTCATGCAACCGAATGCCGCGCGAAGCACCGGGTATCATCTCTAGCATGTCCTTGCGTGCGAGTGCGCGTAGATGCTGTTCCGCAGCGTTTGCGGAGCGAAAACCGAAGTGATGAGCAATTTCTGCGCGAGTTGGCGGATACCCACGCTGGTTCTGATAGCCGCGGATGTAATCGAAAATTTCACGTTGGCGCTGGGTCAGGACGGTGGTTGACATCAGATGGGTGGCCGTTGCGAAGAACCACTGTGATTATAACCAGCATCGCACCTGTCGCAAGGACTGGTGATCCGCTGGAACCTCAATTGAAACCGTAAATCAGAGGTAGTTATGGACGAAAGCAAGTTGCCGGAAGCCTGGCGGGTCCTGCGTATCCAGTCGGAATTGGTGGAGGGCATTGAAGCCTTGACCCCGTTGCGTCGCGCGGTGACGATATTTGGCAGCGCGCGGCTGGGGGAGGGCTCGCATTGGTACGGGGTGGCACTCAAGGTCGGGGAGTTGCTGGGCGCCGAGGGTATCCCGGTCATCACTGGTGGGGGACCCGGAATCATGGAGGCCGCCAATCGCGGCTGTTTCAGTACCCCAGCCGATGCCGTGGGGCTCAATATCAATCTGCCGGGGGAGCAGATTCCAAATACGTATCAGGACATTGCCCTGACCTTCCGCTACTTCTTTGTGCGCAAGTTCATGTTCGTGAAATATGCGATTGGTTTCGTCATATTTCCGGGCGGTTACGGAACCATGGATGAATTATTCGAGGCGCTGACGCTCGTCCAGACCGCCAAGGTGAAGCCCTTTCCGATTGTGCTGGTGGGATCGGCGTACTGGCGCGGTCTGCTCGACTGGATGGAGACCACCATGCAGGGCACCGGCTGCATCGGTACGCACGATCTCAATCTGTTTTCGCTGGTGGACACCGCCGAAGACGCCGCAGCGGTGATTCTGCATCATGTCCGGATGTTGCAAGCGCAATCCTTGTCCGAATAGCGTGGACACAGGGTCGCTGCCGGACTGATCGGACGGATGGCGCTGACCGGTGCTAGTAGTCGTCATCCTCGCCAAAGCCTTCGGACTTGCTGTCGTCGAAAGGGTCCTCCCAGAGGGGTTCGCGGTAGCTGCCGGGGACGCTGTCCGAGTCCTCGTCGTCGAGGTATTCGATTTCGCGCAGATCGTCCGGGGGTTCGGCGGGCAGCAGGATCATTTGGCGCCAGGTGTCAAAGTCAATCTCGCTGATGTCACCATCGATGTATTGGATAGCGATGGTGTCGCTGTCTTCGTCGACGGCAACCACTTCGAATATTTCGTCTTCGCTGACATCCTGGTACCACTTGCTGATGACGGGGCGGCGCTTGGCCATGGCGACGGGCTCCTTGATTTGTTCTTGTGAATCAAACTACCGCTGCGAGTGGTGGCTTGGTCATACAGGGTCGGTCGCACCTTGGTGTCAGGGTGGCCGCTCACGGCGCAGGCGCCGGTATCAAGGGTTATCATAACCACATGACTGGCGAGGTAAAGAGCGATAGACCGTGAGAGGTATCTTCCTGTTCCTGCTACTCCGTAGTTTTGAAGCCCGCCGTCCGTGCGGCGAGTCTTGGCGTCTGCGAACCGTGATACGTCCTTGTCGGCGCCGGATGACGCTGCGGTTACCGGCGCGGCAATCGGACCGCTGCTCGTGATCGCTGTGCCCGGTCCCGTGATGCTTGATCTCGACGGCTTGGTGCTGACATTGGAGGAGCGGGAGCTGCTTTGGCGTCCAGGGGTGGGGGGGGTGATTTTCTTTGCGCGCAACATTGTTTCCCGCGCGCAGTTCATCGATCTGGTCACCGAGGTGCGTACGCTGCGCCCCGAATTGCTGCTGGCCGTGGATCAGGAGGGTGGCAGGGTGCAGCGTCTGCGGGACGGCTATAGCGCATTGCCGGCGATGCAGCGTCTGGGCGAAGCCGTGGCGCGTGATCAGGGACACGGCGCGTGGTTGTGTCGGGAAACCGGCTGGCTGCTGGCCAGCGAGGTGCTGGCGTCCGGTCTCGATTTCAGCTTTGCGCCGGTGCTCGACCTCGACCGGGATCATTGCGCGGTGATTGCCGAGCGGGCGTTTCATGCGACGCCGGAAATCGCCATCATCGCGTTGCGGGCCCTCATCGCCGGCATGCATGAGGCGGGCATGGCGGTGACGGGCAAGCATTTTCCGGGTCACGGCGGGGTGCGGGGAGACAGTCACCTGGAAACTCCCTGCGATCGACGGCCGCTAACGGTGTTGCGGACGCACGATCTAAGACCCTTTGCCGAGCTTGCCAATGAGCTCGATGCCGTGATGCCGGCTCACATCGTTTACAGCGAAGTCGATCATCGCCCCGCGGGGTTCTCGTCATTCTGGCTACGGGATTTTTTGCGCGGCGAACTGGGATTTGGTGGTGTGGTGTTCAGTGACGATCTGGCCATGAAAGGCGCCGACCTCATGGGGGGGTACCCCGAAAAGGCGCGCGCGGCACTGGCGGCCGGTTGCGACATGTTGCTGGTGTGTAACGACCGCGCCGGTGCGCTGGAGGTGCTGGCGGCGCTGGAATCCTGGGATGTCAGGGTGTCACCGCAGCTGGCCAGGATGCGGGCAAGACGCCGCCCCGATTGGGCCTCCCTCGAGGCCGATGCGCGTCGTGCCGCCATTCAGGCTGAGCTGGCGGCATGCTGACGGCGATGTCGTGAGCCCACGGATCGCGATCATCGGCGGCAGCGGTCTGCAGACACTGCCCGATTTCAGGCTGCTGGAGCCTATTGAGGTGACGACTGCCTGGGGCTCACCCTCGGCTCCCGTGCAGTATGGAACGCTGGATGGAACGGAGCTGTTGTTCCTGCCCCGGCATGGTGGGGAGCGCGCCATTCCGCCCCACAAAGTGAACTATCGCGCCAATATCGCCACCCTGGCGGAGCTGGGCGTCCGGTATGTGTTTGCGTTCAATGCGACGGGCGGTATCGGCGCCGATTTCCCCGCCGGCGCACTGGTGATTCCCGATCAGATCATCGATTACACCTGGGGTCGCGGACACAGTTTCTGGGAAGACGACACCGGCGAACTGCTGCATGTGGATTTCACCCAACCCTATGACGGCGGCGCCCGGGAGTGTCTGTTGCGCGGCGCGCGCGTAGCTGGAGTACTCGTGGTGCCGCATGGCGTGTACGCCGCGACCCAGGGGCCACGGCTGGAATCCGCCGCCGAGATTCGTCGCTTGCGACAGGATGGCTGCGATCTGGTGGGCATGACCGGGATGCCGGAAGCCGCATTGGCGCGCGAAAAGCATCTCGCCTACGCGAGTCTCGCGCTGGTGGTCAACGCGGCAGCCGGTATTTCGGCGGCCGCGATAACCATGGCCGACATCCGCGTGGTGATGGAGCGCGAAATTCCCCGCGCGGTACGTACGCTGGCTGCCGCGGCCGCCTGTGCCTTCAGTGAACGCCCGCCACCATGATGGTGCCGGAGATCGCACCGGAGTGGGGGCTCGGTGGCTTGGCGCTCAGTGCGTTTCTGTCGGCAACGCTGCTCCCCGGAGGTTCCGAGATTCTGCTCGTACTCCTGGCCCGGCAGCAGGAGTGGACGCCTGCGATCCTGTTGTGGACCGCCGCGCTGGCAAATACCCTGGGAGGATTGTCTACCTACGGTCTTGGTCGTCTGGCGGCTGCGGGGCGCGCGCCGGCGAAACGGGGCGTTGCTGACCTCCAGGCGCTTGCGCGTGTGCGGCGCTGGGGCTATCCGGCACTGTTGTTCTCCTGGCTGCCGCTCGTCGGCGACGGACTTTGTCTTGCGGCGGGATGGCTGAAGATGGGGGTGCTGGCTACGGCGCTGATCCTCTTCACGGGTAAGTTCGCGCGCTATGGCGCGGTGCTATGGCTGACTCTCTGAAGTCAAACTCGCGGAATTTTGCGTCCAGGCTCTTGGTTCGAAGCGCGGGTTGGTCGGTGCTGGCCCTTTGTTACGGGTTGTTGGTCGCCCTCGTGGTGGCAGGTGTTGGCTGGATCTACCTCGAATTCACATACCGCGGGGACTATCTCCGCGCCAGCGACTATCGCTATCCCCCCGACTATCGTCCGGCGTGCCCGGGTGGACTGGGCGCTGCGGCGGATCACGAGCGCGCGACAACGGCGGCGGGGCTGCATTTCTCGGTAATCACTCCGCGCAACTATCGCTCCGATTTTAAGCATCCCTTGCTGGTGGTGTGGGCGCCGTCAGGTTTGAGCGAACGACTTTCGGAGCGCTTTACCGGACTCACCGGGATAGCCACGGAGCATGGTTTTGTCGTGGTATACAGCCGTAGCGTTCCGCTGGGCGAGAGGGCCTTGCGCGCGCTTGCCGAGATCCCGGCCGCGGCAATGGCCAGATGGTGCATTGATCCCGCGCGCATCGCTTACACCGGCCATTCCGACGGCGGCACGGTGAGCAACGCGCTTGCGGTGCTTCCCGGGCTCAGCCAGCGTCCCGCGGTGATTGCGCCCAGTGCCATGGGCATGCAGGAGCAGGACATGGCGACATTTGCTTGTGCCGCGCCCACGCCCGTGATGCTGATGCACAACCAGGGCGATCATCATTTCCCGGATTACGGCGTCGGTGTCGCTGCCTGGTGGGCCCGCTGCAATGGTTGCTCGACCAACCTTGAGGGTTCCGGGTTTCCGGGCTGCCAAGCCTTTTCGGGCTGTACCGTGCCGACGCTGCTATGCCGTGCTCCGGGAGGACATGCGCATTGGCCGGGGTTTGAGCATCGGGTCATCGAGTTTATCGATGGGGTGCTACCGCGCTGATCGAAGCTCGTCGACGGCGCGGCCGCGGCGCTTTCAGTGCTCGTCCCGCATCGGGCGCTGCCGCTCGACGAGTTTGCGGTGGACATCGCGCATCCGGTCGTGGCGCTTCATTCCTGTCAAAAGATCGTTGATTTCCTCTCCGTTGAGCGATTTTTGGACAAGCAATCGCAGTGCGATCCGGTCTAGGTAAAGCTGGTTATCGGCGCTCTGGATAACCCGGTTGGCATCGGCGGCAAGAGCGTCGAGAGTGCTGGCTTCCTTGTGGCTCAGATCAACGTCCGCAAGCTCCTCGTATTCCAGTCGTAACCGTTCGAGAGATAACAGCGAACGGACCGCCAGCTGATAGTCGTAACCGCCGTCTATCTGATTAAACGCAACACCCTGGTACAAAGCCTGTGCGGCCGGGCCACCAAATAGGATACGCACGGTCGAGAGCGTCTGTTCCAGCGCCTCGGGCCATAGCCGGCTCGGATTTCCTGGGCGTTGCATCAGGGACGCCAGCGCGTGATTGGGTTCAAAGTGGACGTGGCTGGGTTCTGTTGTGACGTCCTGCTCTGCGACCGTTGCCTGCAGTACGTCGCGGGAGTAGTGATAGCAGACGAGGACATGGCCCGCCTCGTGATAGGCGACAGCCTCCCGCGAAATTTTTGCGGGAGTGCCGCGCGGGCGCAGCAGGTGTTCAATATTGGGTATGCGCACTTTTGACACCGGGTGGTCCTCCAGAGCCGCGCCCTGCCTGGTGAATACCTCAAGTTCCATATTTTTCCGTTCGTCGTGAAATTGCAAGCCCGTGCACGGGCGACGCTGGGTGGCGGAGTTGCTAAAGGGGCCGTAGTGACTCTATGCTGCCCCGGATCAGATTGGTGGCGTCAATTCGCCGCTGTCCGGCTGCCTAAGTGCGCGTGCTATGCGCAACAACTCAACCAAAAACAGGAAACGAGCAGATGATCAATTACATCACTTTGGGAACCAATGATCTCGACCGCGCCGGTAAGTTCTACGATGAATTGCTGGCAGTAGTCGGCGGCAAACGGGCCCTGACGACCGACAGGTCCATAGGCTGGGTGGGACCTAAGGGCGCGCCCATGTTGATGATAATGAAGCCGTTTGACGGCAAACCGGCAACCGCCGGCAATGGCTCCATGGTGGCGCTATCGGCGAGTTCTGCCGAGCAGGTTGCGGCAATCCACGCCAAAGCTTTGGCGCTGGGGGGGGTCGACGAGGGGGCACCTGGACCACGTGGAGAGGGTGCATTTCACTGCGGTTATTTTCGAGATCTCGACGGCAACAAATTCAACGCGTTTTTCATGAAGCGTTGAACGGTAAGCCCACGCAGTCCATGAACAGGCGGTGACAGGATCGTATCCGCAGGGCCTTATCGATTCGCGCAGACCGGATGCGCGTGCCACACCGCAGGAGAGAGTGACCGCGGCACGGCGATTCGGGGATATCAGTCTGAGGCTCGCCAAGGCCAACCGCAGCCATTGGTGGCGCCGTTGGGAGCTATCCGAAACCCGCGGATGGCGTTTTTGGTCATGGGCTGCCGGGCGCCGGCCCGGCCGCTGTGTTGCCGATCCCCCACTTGTCGCCCCCAGGTGGGGACGGCGTGGGGTACCCGGTGGTACGGCGGTGCAAAACCCTGTAATCTCGAACCGCAAGCCATCTGCGGCGTCGGTGTTCTGCACCTCACCGTTGGTGTCGGCCGGGAAGTCCTGCCCGAAACCACGGTAGGGTCTTGCGACCCGCCGACGCATGATGTCGTGCACTTGATTCGGATTCGCATCGGAGCTTTAAAAATGTCCACGGCAACTGGCATCGTCAAGTGGTTCAACGCTGACAAGGGATATGGATTTATCGCGCAGGAAAATGGTCCTGACGTGTTCGTGCATTTTCGCGCAATCGTTTCGGACGGTTACAAGACCCTGAAAGAAGGCCAGAAGGTCTCTTTTGAAGTTACCCAGGGCCAGAAAGGCCCGCAGGCGGAGAAAGTCGTACCCATTTAACGACTTACCTTAGTTAGTAGGTTATCGGAAGGTCATCGTGAGTGACACCAGATGCAATGCACGGGAAGTGCAATGATCTAACAACGCCAGGGCAGGCGTGCGTGGCATCAACCGCGCGTATGTAAACAGGTGGGATCCGGGCCTTCAGCGCCTTCGCGTCACCAGCACGCGCGGGTTTCCATTTATCCCACTACGGGTGGGTTGCGTACTTGGCGGGCTTCCTAAAAACGTTGCGAGAACCGTCGGCTGTGAGAGACGCCGCGCGCAGCAACGATGGATAGGCAAGGGCGCAAGCGCCGTGCAACGCAGCAGGTGGCGGCCGCGGCGGTTTTACAACAACCCGCTAGGAGCTGCGATTTTTGGCAGCCATCAAATAGTCCACGAGCATCTGGTATTCCTGGCTCCGGGGACTCTGCTTGCGCCAGACCAAGTCGATCGAGCGGGACACTTCTCTGCCGTCGAATGCCCGGATATCAATATTCTGCAACCCCGAGATAATGCCGCTGTCGATGGCCATGCGTGGCAGCAGAGTCACGCCGATGCCGTTCGCCACCATGGGCACCAGCGTATGCAAACTGGTGGCCTCGAACGCCAGGGATATCTGGGTACTTTGCAGCTTGCAAGCCTCTAACGCCTGGTCGCGGAGACAGTGGCCCTGCTCCAGCAGCAAAATATCGTGGCCCTTGAGGTCCCGTGTCCGCAGTTGATGAACCTTGCCGAGTGGATGCCGCGTGGGATAAGCCAGCACAAAAGGATCGTCGAACAGGTGATGCGTCGTGACATTGGTCATGGGATATGGCAGCGCCATCAGCAGCAGATCGAGTTCGCCCTGGTGGAGCAGATTGACCAGCTTCTCGGACAGGTCTTCGCGGATAAGCAGCTGAAATTCGGGATGATCCCGACGCAGCGCCGCCAGCGCGGTGGGCAGCAGGAAAGGCGCAATCGTCGGTATGACGCCCAGGCGGATCGGTCGATTGAAAGGTGCGAGCGCAGCGGCGGCTTCCTCGACGAGGGCTTCCACTTCAATCAATATCTGGCGCGAACGTCGGACGACCATGGTTCCGATCGGGGTCAGCAGCACCCTCTTGTGGCTGCGCTCGATGAGCGCGATGCCAAGCGCAGCTTCCAGCTCCTGGATGCCAGCGCTGAGCGTGGACTGGGTGACATGACAGGCCTTGGCGGCATTCCCGAAATGGTGCTCGTCGGCGACGGTGCAGAGGTACTTCAGCTGCCGGAGCGTGGGTTTTTGAGCCATCGGATATATCGATCAATAATGTCAAAAAAATTAACTTTACCGATTGTAGGATAGCGACTATGGTGGATACAAGTTCCGTCGGGAACTGTCGATATCCGGTGGCAGAAGTGCGCCATCAATCACCCCCCAACCGGCATCAGGAGAACTTCCATGGCACTGAAAGGCACCAAAACCGAAAAAAATCTGAAGGACGCCTTTGCGGGCGAATCTCAAGCCAATCGTCGTTACCTATATTTCGCAGCCAAGGCAGACGTCGAAGGCTATAACGATGTGGCCGCCGTATTTCGTTCCACCGCGGAAGGTGAAACCGGTCATGCGCACGGGCACCTCGAGTATCTGGAAGAAACCGGTGACCCGGCGACCGGTCTGCCGATCGGCGGCACCGCCGACAACCTGAGAGCTGCCATCGCGGGCGAGACCCACGAATATACCGACATGTATCCCGGTATGGCGAAAACCGCGCGTGATGAAGGCCTGAGCGAAGTGGCCGATTGGATGGAAACCCTCGCCAAGGCGGAGCGCAGTCACGCCAACCGTTTCCAGAAAGCTCTGGACACTCTGGGCAGCTGATCAACGACGGCTCCGGCAACCGTGCCGGAGCCTTTCCCGCTTTTTTGGCCGCTGACGCCGTGGCGCGAAGCTCTTGCTGACCACGTTGGCACGGCTTCAGAGAAATTTGTTTAGGAACTCCCGATGAGCAACGAAGCTGGTGTTGGCGAAGGCAGTCTCGAAGCTCCGACGCGGTATCCCCTCGACTGGCAATCGCCCACGTTCCTGGATCGTGACCGCCTCGATGCCGAACTGGAGCGGGTCTATGACATTTGCCACGGCTGTCGTCGTTGTGTAAGTCTGTGCGAATCGTTCCCGACCCTGTTTGACCTTGTCGATTCCTCCGAGACACTCGAAGTCGACGGCGTGGCGAAGACCGATTATCAGAAGGTAGTGGACCAGTGTTACCTCTGCGACCTCTGCTACATGACCAAATGCCCCTATGTGCCGCCTCATGAGTGGAATGTGGATTTTCCACACCTCATGTTGCGCGCCAAGGCGGTCAATTTTCGTGAGCAGGGCGCTTCCTTTCGGGATAGAACTCTGACCAGTACAGATCGGATCGGCAAGCTGGCAAGCATTCCCCTGATAGACGTGACGGTGAATGCGCTGAATCGCAACGCCGGCTTCCGTCGGATTTTTGAAACGACTTTTGGTGTACACAAGGACGCGCCGGTCCCCGAATATCACAGCAAAACCCTGCGCAAAAAAGTGAAATCGCTTGCCAGGATGATTCCGGCGCAGCGCGCGGGCCGCACCACGGGCAAGGTGGCGCTCTACGCCACCTGCTACGGAAACTACAACAGCCCGGATCTGGGCGAGGATTTTTACACGGTATTCCAGCATAACGGCATCCATATCGAACTGGTGCCCCGCGAGCGCTGCTGCGGCATGCCCAAGCTTGAGCTCGGCGATCTCGACAGCGTCGATCGCGCTCGTGAGGTGAATATTCCGGTACTCGCCAAACTCGTCGACGAAGGTTTCGACCTGATTGCGCCGGTGCCGTCCTGCGTGTTGATGTACAAGCAGGAGCTGCCCCTGATGTATCCGGACGACCCGGATGTCCAAAAAGTCCGGAACGCATTTTTTGATCCCTTCGAGTACCTGTTTTTGCGTCACAAGGAAGGCATGTTCAACACCGAGTTCAGACAGGGTCTGGGCGATATCGGCTATCACGTCGCCTGTCATTTACGGGTACAAAATATCGGTATGAAGACCCGGGACATCCTGGCGCTGATTCCGGATACCAGGGTTCACCCGCAAGCGCGTTGTTCAGGCCACGATGGCACCTATGCCGTGAAGCGCGAGACCCATGCCAACGCCGTCAAGATCGGCCGGCCGGTGGCGCGCAAAATCAATGAACTCAAGCCTGCCCATTTTTCCAGCGACTGCCCCATGGCCGCCGCCCACATCGCGGATCTCGCGGAACGTGAGGAAAAACCTGAGCATCCCATGACGCTGTTGCGCATGGCATACGGACTTTAAGGGGCGATCGATGCAGAAGTTGAAACGAAGCGACTTGTGGTCGCTGGAACAGTATGCGGAACGGCGTCCGGAGTTTCGCCGCCAGGTGCTGGAGCACAAGCGCACGCGGCAGGTAGGGCTCGGGCCTCATGCGCGAGTCTATTTCGAAGACCGGCTGACCGTTCAGTATCAGATTCAGGAAATGCTGCGGATAGAACGCATTTTTGAGCCCGCCGGGATTCAGAATGAACTTGACGCCTACAATCCGCTGGTGCCGGATGGCAACAACTGGAAGGCGACCTTCATGATTGAATACGAAGACGCCGGAGAGCGGCAAGCCGCGTTGGAGCGGTTATCCGGGATCGAAGATCGGGTTTGGCTACAGATTGCCGGCAACGAAAGGATCTATGCGATCGCGGACGAGGACATCGAGCGCGAACGGGACGGCAAAACGTCGGCGGTGCATTTTCTGCGCTATGAAATTCCGCCGGCGGCAAGCGCGGCCCTGCACGCGGGCGCCGGCATCACCATGGGAATCGATCATCCGAACTGCATGATCGAATCGGTGGCGGTCCCGCGCGAGGTGGTGGCATCCTTGCGCAACGATCTGGATCCGGCTTGAGTACGGCGGCAGCGTCTGCACGCACCGAGCTGAGAGTTTCTGGCGCAGGGTGCCGTCACGGACGGGGATTGCGCAGCAGGCGGGGTGCGCGATAAGGAGTTCTCGGCTCCGCCTCCCCCCGCGTCGGGTGGAGATCGTGGTAATCCGGACTAGGTTCGTGACCGCGATGGTGCCGTGCCGGGATGCGATGCTGATAATGGCCGTCTTTGCCGTGGATATTACCACCGAACGGCACGCCCCGATGCGGGTGAACATAACGTCTGTAACCGGGATACCCAAGGATCTGCGGTGCATAACCCATGAATTCTGGCCCATAGTCCGGACCGGGAATCGTGGGAGGAGGCGGGGCCGGTGGTCGGGCGTCGGCTTGCGCTTTCTCGCGCAGCAAGCGGTCGTCACGCAAACGGTTGGTGGTCTCCGCGATGTTGTCGATGCGCTTTTGCCGCTCTTCTTCCGAGATGGCGGGATCCGGCGCGGTAATACCCATATCCTCGACCACAACGGCCCCGGGCGTAGGCTTGTCGCCGTAGGTAACCCGCCCTTTGGCATCCGTCGATTTGTAAACCTGGGTTTCCGCCCAGGTCCATGAGCCCTGGAGCGCCAATAGGAGCGCGAGCGATTCCAGAATGCCTGCTCGCATGCCGTCCACGTTCCTGTATCGCATTACCGGGTTCTCCAGGTGTTTGCTTCGTCGCCACTGAGACCAGCCGCGCGCGGAAAAGATCGCAACGGGTTGTCCGGCCGGATCGGGTTCATCCTCCATTTTCGGCAGTAGTGATACCAAAGCAAGGATCACCGTGACCGAATCTCTTTTCTGGGTCTCTGATAGACCCGCCGGTCGTGGATAACCTTGCTTACCGGATTAGACTAAAGTCCAGGAGCCGCCGATCGAGTGGCACTGATTGTGCGGCGATCCGGCCACCGCAGACGTTGCCTTCGTCTGAAGTTGAAGCAATCGGGAGAGCGACAATGGAACGACATTTTTTTGCCAGCGATAGCCTTCGGGATCTTGAGGTTCTGGAAATGGAGCTCGAACAACTGGGCGTCGTGACACCACAGATTCATGTACTGAGCAATCTCGATAGTGAAGTGGCGCATCACCGACTGCATGAGGTGAGCAGTCTGATGCGTACCGATGTCATTCGCAAAGGTCTGGTCGGGGCGTTGTGCGGGATTCTGGGCGGCGCGGCGGTATTGGTGATCGCGTCAACGTCTGGTCTCGCAGCTCAGTTTGGCTGGATTCCCTTTGTCTTTCTGGCGGTGGTTGTGCTGGGGTTTTGCACCTGGGAAGCGGGCTTTCTGGGCTTCCAGCTGCCCAACACCCGGTTTCGCCGTTTTCAGAATGTGCTTGACGAGGGACGACATATCTTTTTTGTCGACTTGCGCTCCGATCAGCGCGCGCTGTTGGCGGGTGTCCTGGCGCGGCATCAGGGGCTCCAGATGCTCGGCACGGGCCAGGGCACACCTTGGTGGCTGATTTCCCTGCAAGACAAATTCCAGCGTTTTGTGCGCTGGGCGCCTTGATGTCCTGAACCGTGGCGCTTCGCCAGCTTTTTGACAGAGGCTGGCGAGGCGGTTTTACCGCGGCAGCACAGGCCTAAGCGCTCGCTCAATGTCTCCGTAGCGCCGGCTCGGCCGTGGCAGCTTGTTGGTTTCTTCGCGTGCCCTGGCCTGCAAGGCGTCCGCAGCTGTAGCGGCCCCCGGCGCAATACCGGAAAAGTCCCGGCGATCGCGCCGCCCGCTGTACTCATAGCGCCAGTGCTTGGAATGCTCGGCGTCGGCAGATGCGGGGCAAGGTCGCGTTACAGCAAGCAAACACACCCAGGGGAACACCCGGCAACTGGCCATCAACTGCGCCGGTTTCGGCTACCATGGCGCGCTTTCCGGCCGCCATGATTCAACGACGAGAGATTGCCTATGTATCTGACGCAGGGGTTGCGACGTTGTGCCGAGCGCAACCCGGAGCGGCTCGCGCTGGCGGGGGGAGGCCGCCAGTGGAGCTGGCGTGAATTCAACGATCGGGTCGCGCGGTTGGCGGGTGGGTTGGTGGCCATGGGGCTGCGGCCCAACGACCGGGTCGCAATCCTCTCCCACAACGGCCCCGAATACTTCGAGTTCAGCTACGGCGTGCCCTGGGCGGGCGGGGTGATCGTACCCCTGAACAACAAGCTTACCGCCGCTGATCTGGTGTACATCCTGAATCATTCGGGCACCCGATTTCTGCTCGCCGACGAGGATTTCCGCGCCTTGATAGAAGGGTTTTCCGGGCAACTGGAGTCGGTGGAGAAAACCCTTTATTTCGCGCCGGGGCAGGATGACAGCGCCTACGAAAACCTGATCGCCTCAGTGTCGCCCCTCGATGATCAACTGCGCGGCTACGAGGATATGGCGGGTATTTTCTACACCAGCGGCACCACCGGGCGGCCCAAGGGCGTGATGCTCAGCCATCGCAACCTGCTCTGGAACGCCATGAGCGGCATTATCAACTATGGTCTCAGCGAGGAGACGGTCTATCTTCACGCCACGCCGCTGTTCCATGCCGCCGGTGGCTCGCGGGTATTCACCATGGTGACCGCGGGCGTTACCAACATCATTCTCCCGCGCTTTGATGTTCAGGAATTATTGGCAGCCATTGAGGGGCATCGTGTCACCAGCCTGCTGCTGGTGCCCACCATGATCAACCGGCTGGTGAACGATCCTGCGCTGGGCGATTACGACCTGTCGAGTCTGCGCACCATCGCCTACGGGGCTTCGCCCGTGCCCCAGTCGGTGCTCGCGGACGCCTTGCAGAAGCTTCCCGGCGTCGGCTTTTGCCAGGCCTACGGCATGACTGAGCTGTCGCCGGCGGCGACGTTTCTGGACACGCGCTATCACGTTCTCGAGGGCCCGGACGCCGGACGTCTGCGCTCCTGCGGGCGCGCGGTATGGGGCGCAGACGTGCGGATCGTCGACCAGCAGGATCATCCGCTACCGACCGGTGAAGTGGGTGAAATCGCGGTGCGTGGACCCATGGTGATGCAGGGCTATTGGCGCGATCCGGAGGCAACCGCGAACGCCGTGCGCGAAAGCTGGATGCATACCGGTGACGCCGGCTACCGGGACGCCGACGGCTTTTTCTACATCGTCGATCGCATCAAGGACATGGTGATCACTGGCGGCGTCAATGTGGCGTCGGTGGTGGTGGAGGATTGCATTCACGAGCTGGAAGCCGTGGGCGAATGCGCCGTATTCGGCATTCCCCATCCGGACTGGGTGGAGGCGGTGCACGCGGTGGTGGTGCCTCGTGCGGGCGCCGCGTTGACGGGGGATGAGGTCATCGCCCATTGCCGCGCCCGGCTGGCCGCCTATCAGTGTCCGCGCTCGGTCGAGATCCGCGTCCAGCCGCTGCCCATTTCCGGCACCGGCAAGATCATGAAAAACGAACTGCGCAAACCCTTTTGGCAGAATTCCGGCACCTGAGCGTTGTACTCCGGCTCCCGGTGCGGGGAGCCAGACCGTCCTGACTTTCGATCAGTGCTGTCCGATCGGTGTGCGCAGCACCAGACCATCCAGTTCCGGAACGGCCTTGAGCTGGCACGCCAGGCGGGAATTGGCGTCGCGCCCTTCCGCCAGGTTCAGCATCGCATCTTCCATGCTTTCCATGGGTGCCAGCTTGGCGATCCAGGCGTCATCGACAAAGACATGGCAGGTGGCACAGGCGCACACGCCACCGCAGTCGCCATCGATGCCAGGCACCAGATTGCTGACCGCTGCTTCCATCAGCGACATGCCTTCCTCGACGTCCACGACGTGCTGGGTACCGTTGTGCTCGATATAAGTGACTTTTATCACGCTGAAACTCCTTTGATGGGCAGGATTTGTTGAGTGCCCGCGGCAAGCCACGGGCGGTGTGGGTTCAGGCCACCAGGTCTTTTACCGGTACGGCATCATCGGCGAGACGCGCCGTATCCACGGTCCCCTCGCGCGGAATCAGGGTCCGCGCGAGGATGAATTCCGCGGGCCGGTTGATGGCATCGACTGCCAGCAGACGGTTCGCCTGGAGGTAGAAAACCGCAAATGAGTGGGTTGCCGGATCGCCCCGCACCACGACCTGATCGTAACCGCGGTTCATGCCCGCGGTCTGTAATTTGATGTCGTATTGGTCGGACCAGAACCAGGGTACCTGGGCGTAAGGCTTGTGCTTGCCGGCCATGGTGGCGGCCGCCGTCTTCGCCTGTTCGATGGCGTTGTGCACGGATTCCAGCCGGAAACGGCACGCGTAAATGGCATTGGGATGATTGGCGCAGTCTCCCGCGGCCAGGATGCCGGCGGCCGACGTATTGCCCAGTTCGTCCACCAGGATACCGTTGTCGCAGGCGATCCCCGCAGCTTGGGCCAGTTCGACATTGGGCAGCAGCCCGATGCCGGCGAGCACCAGTTCCGCGTCCAGACCCTCGCCATCATCGGTGATGACCCGGGCCAGATCGGCCGTGCCCTCGATCCGGGCGACGCCCGTGTTGCAGCGAATCCCGACGCCGGCCTGGGCGTGGATGCGCTGGAAAAACTCCGACACCTCCGGGCTGGTGACCCGGGCCAGGACCCGGGGCGCGGCCTCCAGCACCGTGACCCGGAGCCCGTGCTTGGCGGCGACAGCGGCGACCTCGAGGCCGATATAGCCGGCACCGATGATCACCAGCCGCGCGCCCGCGGTGAAATGGAGGCGCAGCCGATCCACATCCGCCACGGTGCGCAGGCAATGCAGCCGGGGATGATCGGCGCCGGGGCAATCGAGCTGGCGGGGACGACCGCCGGTGGCGAGCAGCAACTGGTCGAAGGCCAGTTGCTGCCCGTCGTCCAGCGTCAGGCGTTTAGCCTGCGCATCCAGAGTGGTTGCCGCGACACCCAGCAGGGATTCGACGTCGGCCTGGCGATAAAACGCCTCGGGTTTGATGAGCAGGCGTTCCCTGGGCAGTTCGCCGGCCAGAAATGCCTTGGACAGTGGCGGGCGCTGGTAGGGCAGCAGCGGCTCGGCGCCAATCAGCAGAACCCGGCCGCCGAAGCCTTCCAGGCGCAGGCTGGCAGCCGCCTGCGCGCCGGCCTGGCCGCCGCCGAGAATGAGCGCGGTCTCGGTCATGAATCGCGCTCCGTTCAGGCGTTGATGCGGACCGGCATCGACTTGTAGTTGCGGATGGCGTAGGTCGTCGCGCGCTCCGGTTGGCTCACCACCTGGATCTGACCCGGCTCGGGCCAGCGCTTGATGGCCTCTTCCCAGAGGATTTTCAGTTGCAGTTCGGCGAGCCGGTTGCCGACGCAGCGGTGAATGCCGAAACCGAACGACAGGTGTTGGCGCGGTCGGGGCCGGTCGATGACCAGCTCCTCGGCGTTCTCGATCACTTCTTCGTCGCGATTGCCCGAGTAGTACCACATCACCAGTTTCTCACCCTTGCGGATGATCTTGCCGCCGAGTTCGGCATCTTCGAGTGCGGTGCGCCGCATGCTCATTACCGGGGTCTGCCAACGGATGATCTCGGGAATCAGGGATTCGACCAGCCCGGGATTGGCGCACAGCTTGCGATACTGTTCCGGGTAGGTGTTGAGCGCGAGCAGACCGCCCGTCATCGAGTTGCGGGTAGTGTCGTTGCCGCCCACGATCAACAGGATCAGGGTGCCCAGGAACTCCTGCGGCGGCATGTTCCGGAACGCTTCGGAGTGGGCCAGCATGGAAATGAGGTCGGGGCGCGGTTCGGCGTTCACCCGCTCGTTCCACATGCGGGAGAAATAGGCCGCGCATTCCTGGAGCTCACCCATGCCAGCGGCGCGCTCGGCGGCGGACACATAGCCGGTCATGGCGGTCGCGGTGTCGGACCAGTGGGTGAGTTTGCGGCGCTCTGCCCAAGGGAAATCGAACAGGGTTGCCAGCATCTGGGTGGTCAGCTCGATGGAAACCCGATCCACCCAGTCGAAGGTCTGGTTCAGCGGCAAGGCGTCCAGGGTCTCGCCGGTGCGTTCGCGGATACCCTCGGCGAATTTGGCCAGATTCTCCGGACCGACCGCCGGCGAGACGACCTTGCGCTGGACGTCGTGCTTGGGCGGGTCCATGGCGATGAACATCTCGATATCGAGACCCAGGTTGCCATCGTCCAGGGTGATGCCGCCTTGCTGGGACGAGAAGATCGGATGGCTGGTCTCCACCTTGACTATGTCGTGATACTTGGTCACCGACCAGTAGGGGCCGTAGGCGCTGTTTTTACAGTAATGGACCGGGGCTTCGCGGCGTAGGCGCGCGAAGTAGGGGCCGTAACTTTCGGTGGCGAGGATCTTGGCGTCGGCGACGTTGATGTCTTCGAGCGGAATCGCGAGGACCTCCGCCGGGATGCGGGCAAGCGTGGTTGTTGCGGTCATGGAATCTACCCCTGCAATTCATTTGGTTAGGACGCGAGACCGGTTGATCTGGCGCATTTTTATCGGTGACACACTCTAGAAGATTGGTCGACACTTGATGCAGGTCAGAAAACGACAATAGGAGGACATTAAGTGACAACCGAGGGCGCCGGATAAAGGCGTCCAGCCGGTGGTTTGGTGAGAACAGGGAGTGCAGGGCGGTAGCTGGGTGAATCGGATAAAAATCGATATACAACAGTGCAGCGATCAACCAATGCGACTGCGAAACATGAAAAATGCGGCGCCAACCAGACAGAGTCCCGCCCACAGATAATCGAGTTTCAGTGGCTCCTTCAAATACAGCGCCGCAAACGGCACGAACACGCTGAGTGTGATGATTTCCTGAATGATCTTCAGCTCGCCGACGCTGAGCACGGTGTAGCCAATACGGTTGGCGGGCACCTGAAACAGGTACTCGAACAGGGCGATGCCCCAGCTGGCCAGCGCCGCGACCAGCCAGGGCCTGTGGTTGAGTTCGCGCAGGTGGGCGTACCAGGCGAACGTCATGAAAACGTTGCTGCACAGCAGCAAGGCAATGGTGGCGATTACCGGTGGCATGATCGATTCCGTACCGCGGGTGGTGCGGCAGCGACGCTGATGAGTCGTCAGACCGGGATGAGGCGCAGGACGCTGCCTTCGCCGTCGGCGGCGATCAGCAGGCCGCCCCGGTGGTCCACGCAGAGGCCGCCGGCAAAGTCGAGCGGACAGATCGCGCCCACCGGCAGGTTCTCGGCGATGACCGAGGTGCTGCCGGGGTCGCCGAGGCTGATTTTATGGAGCGCACGCTGACCGCGGTCGAGCACATGGAGCCAGCCGTCCAGGCAGGCGAGCCCACGCGGATCGCGGAGGCCGCCGATCAGCGTAGTGGCGGCTCCGTCGCGGATTCGTATGACCCGTCCGGCGCCGTTTTCCGACACATGGAGTTCGTCGTTGGCGCAGAGTATGTCCGTGGGGCGGTTCAATCCGGATAACAGTGGCGTGACCGCGCCGTCCGCTGCGATGTGCAGTACGGCGCCGTCGCCGGCGCGCACCGCGTAGATCACGCCGTCGGCGCCCGCGCAGAGTCCCTTGAGCTCACCCAGTTTTTCCGCCTGCGCGCGCGCCTTGCCGGAGCCGATGTCGTAGCGCAGTACGTCGCCGCGGGCGGTGGTCATCAGGATTTCGCCAGGATTTCCCGCCGCCACGGCGCGCACAAAGCGCGGCGCCGATTTGTCGAGGGGGCTGCCGATGTGGGTTACCTGTCCGGTCGCGGACAGCGCGGCCAGACTCAATCCATCCACCACCAGCGCGACACCGGAAGGATCGCAGGCGATGCCCCAGGGGCCTACCCACCCGGGCTCGACCAGCACCCGCTCGCGGTGGCTGCCATCGGTGGTGACTTCCGCCACGCCGCCATCCACATAGTGGGAGAGGAAGAGTTTGCCGGCACGGTCGATGGCCAGGTTGTCGATGCCGGGACGCACCCGAGCGATCACCTGCCAACGGCCCGTGGCGATGTCGATTTGTGCCACTTCGCCGTTGCCGGCCTGGGGCGAGAGCAGTTCGCCGGCCGGGGTGAACTTGCAG
>JAKFFI010000030.1:0-1957 GCA_036677085.1 Porticoccaceae bacterium | reverse complement strand
GTGACCAGCGTCGACGGCATGACCGCCGACATTTACCCGTTCGATGCGGCGTTCCTCAGCCGCTGTGCGACGCGCATCATCAATGAAGTGAAGGGCATCAACCGGGTGGTTTACGACTATACGTCGAAACCGCCGGGTACGATCGAATGGGAGTGACTAAATCGGACAGTGCCCCACACTGTTCGATTTCGTCACTGGAAGCCGCCTGTCCGGGGGACAGGCGGACCCTTCATTCGAAAGCGGGATCCCCGCTTTCGCGAGGCAGACGACGTTCCGGCGGCAAGCGCCTCCATGTTACCCTTGGCTTTCCGGTTTCTTGCCCCATCGGATGGCTCCCCACGCGCCCCAGATCGCGAGGGCCAGCGCGGACAGCGCCGCGAAGGTCCCTCTCCACGAGTTGAACAAGGTCGCCAGCACGTCGCCCAGCGATGCCGCGTTCGTCAGCGCGTTCATCAGGCCTTGCCAGGTTCCCACCTTCACCTTGACCGAAACATTGCGTGTTTTCTCGTCAACGACGGAATATCTGCCGTTCACCAGCCGCAGCACTTCAACCTTGGCTTCCAGGCTATGGGTGCCATCCCGCTTCGGACTGACATTCCATGACCATGAACCGGATTTGTCGATTCCCGTCCTTATGCGGCCGGGCGTCGTGGGTTCGAACTCGAAGTTCCGGTTCGGCAGCAATGTTACCCGCATGGTGTCGCCGACAAAGACGGCCGCGGATGGCGCCAATTCCTGGCCGCCTGCTTCGTCCCTGATCGCAGTCTCGTCCGGGCCGACGACGAACCGCAAGGGATACCAGAGCCCGACATTCATATCGCCGGGATTGATGAAGCCGCCCCGCCCCTTGAGGATGCCGCCATCGTCGGGCTGGCTGGCGCTTGCTGCGCCCTCGTTATCGGTAGACCCATGTTCGGTTTCGACCAGACCGTCTTCCCCGTCCGCGCCAGCCATGGAGGGGCGACGAGGTGACGTGCGAGTCGTCCTGTCGCGAGGCCGGCGCGGCGACCCGGTTGCCTCATGACCATGGTCGCCGCCATTGCGCTCAAAATCATGTCCGCCGCCATTGGTTGTCGGCGGCGGCCCCGACATTCCCGGCTCGGGCGGGGGAGGCGGAGGCGGAGGCGGGGGTGGTGGAGGAGGAGGGCAATCGTCGGTCGCCAGCACTACCGTACCGTCGGGGCAAACCTGCGCTGGCGGCGGTGGCGGAGGAGGGGGCGGCGGCGGCGGCGCGGCGCTTTGACAAGCCGACACCAACAGCAGTGCGGCAAGCATCGCAATCAGCACTACAGCAAAGGATATGCGGAACATCCTGCTGTCCCCCCAAGCAGATCCGGCTCGGCGATTAATATATTGTTTAATCCGTACATGAAAGCGCGCCGGCACGATCGAGTGGGAATAGATTAACCGGCTGCTGATATCGGCGCGGGGCGATGGGGGCTCACAGATATCAGGCGCTGGATGCGTGGCGAGGGATTTGCGCCCTGATTGTCGCGCTTCATCACTTCCGCTTCACCAGCCACCTGTTTCCGCTCGGAGTGGTCCGCGGCGGTTTCATCTTTGTCGATTTCTTCTTTGTACTCAGCGGTTTCGTGATCGCATACGGCTATGGGCACCGCATCACCGGGCCGAGCCAGACCGCCGAATTCCTCGCGCGGCGAATCGGACGCCTGCTTCCGCTTCACGTCGTGGTGATGGGGTTGATCCTGTGCCTGGTGCTGCTCAAGCTGGCCCTCGGCAGGCCGCTCGCGGATGGCCTGACCGCGACGACATTCCTTTCAAACCTGGTCCTGGTTCACGCCTTCACCAAGCAGACTGGCCTCTACTGGAACCTGCCCAGCTGGAGCATCAGCGCCGAGCTGTTCGCCTATTGCTGCTTCGCCGTCGTGGCCCGGACCGGAAGGCCGTGGCTGCCCATCGCCATCTCGATGATGGGATTCGTGCTGGTCGCCGCCTG
>JAKFFI010000029.1:0-55794 GCA_036677085.1 Porticoccaceae bacterium | reverse complement strand
CTTCACGGAGCAATGGGGCGAGCAGTATTCCGCCATCGCGCCGGCCTGGCAGAAAAACTGGGCGCGCCTCACGCCGTTCTTTGATTACCCGCCGGCCATCCGCAAGGTGGTCTATACCACCAACGCCATCGAATCCCTGAACTACAGCCTGCGCAAGGTGATCAAGGGCCGCGGTGCGTTCCCCCACGACGACGCCATTCGCAAGTTACTCTATTTGGGATTACGCAACGTCGCCAAGAAATGGACCATGCCCATCCGCGACTGGAAAACGGCTCTCAACCAGTTCATCATCCTGTACGGCGACAGGGTGCCTGTCTGACGTGAACCAGCCTCTTACACAGTTATTTTTACACCCTCCGGCAGGGCGGCGGCTGCCACCCCGCCTGCCCGACACTCAGTAAGCGATGCCGTAGTAATCGTGAATCTCTTTCTGCCAGGTCTGATCGGCCATGTCCGGCCAATGGCTCTTGTCGAATCCGGGCGCGTCCTTGAGGCGAGATTTGTCGACATTCAACGTAAAGCGCTTATGTTTGGTATCGAGCGTCAGCGCGCTCCAGGGCACGGCAAACAGCTTTTCGCCCAAGCTGAAGAAGGGCTCGAAGGACAGCACCGCGTAACTCACGGTACCGCTGCGCATATCGAGCATTATTTCCTTGATATCACCGAGGTCCTCGCCTTTCAGGTTGTACACGTCGTTGCCAACCAAGGTGTCCGCACCCATCAGCTCGGGGCCCGGGCCTTTGCGGATTTCGGGGCCGGCGCCGTTACCGGTGGTGCGATACATGCCGAACTTATCGTTTTCTTCGTAGTTCATCGTCGTCTCCACTTATCGCAATTGCACTGTTGAGCCATGGGCGGGGTACCGGCAAGGGGTGTCGGGGACTCCATAAGTCCGCGCACCCATCCGGGAACAAATTACTTTTCGTTCTTGATGTCCTCCTTCAGATCGCCATAACCCTGCTGAATCTTGCCGACCTTCTGCTGAATCTTGCCTTTGGTAGCCATCGCCTTGTCGTCCAGAATCTTGCCGGCAGTTTCCTTGATAGCACCTGTCGCCTGTTTTATCTGACCGCTAACCTGATCTTTGTTCATGGGGAGCTCCGCGTTGAGATGGGTGAACTGAGCCCGCACGGCACTCGATGTGCGGCGCTATGCCGAACCCAGAATGACCTCTGCGCCCGTTGACGTCTGTACGCAACCACGCATAGGTAATGCGCGCGGCAGATCGTCGACCGCGGCCCGCGCCCGCCGCTGGCGCAACTGCCGCCTGCGCTCAGGCACCCAGAAATTCGCCGAAGGCTTGCAGCGGCTCGACGCGATCACAGAAGGTCTTGACCACCACGAGAATGGGCACTGCGAGCAGCGCGCCGAGCAGACCCCACATCCAGCCCCAGAACAGCACGGCCAGCACAATGACCACCGGGTTGAGGCTGAGGCGGCGCCCCAATACCAGCGGCGTGACGACATAGCCCTCGGCCGCGGTCAGCACGCAGAACACAGCGGGCACCAACAGGCCGCGCCCGAGCTCATCGAAAGTCAGCAGGCCGACAATGGTCAGCACGCTGACACTCGCCATGTCGCCCAGGTAGGGCACAAAGTTGAACAGTCCCACCATGACACCCCACAGTGCCGGGTTGGGCACATCCAGCGCGTACAACGCCAGCGCGACCGCGCCGCCCAGACCCACATTGATGACGGTGACCGTGATCAGGTAAGCCGAAACTTCGGCCTCGATCTGCCGCGTGATCTCCACCGCGCGCTTCTTGTCCCTGAGCCGCGGGGTCACCGAGACCATCTTGCGCAGAAAAAAATCGCCGGACGCCAGCAGAAAGTACAGCAGCGTCAGCGTGCTGACGGCGGTCAACGCGAATTTATTGGCCGCGGCGAGCGCGGTGGCCGTCCAGCTCGGCGCTTTCATGCTGACTTCCTGCACGCGTTTGCCATTGCCGCGACCGTTGGTCATTTCCTGCGCCAGTTGCTTGACCTGTTCGGTGGTGTCGGTGACCTCCTTGAACTGTCCGGTGATGCGCCGCAGCTTGACGCCAATCTGGCCGATGCCGAGCGGGGCCTTGTCGAGCCACACGCCAGCGGGTTCGGCCAGGTTGTAGGTCGCCGTGAAGAAAGCGACCAGCAGCGCTACCACCAGGAGCCCCGCCCCCAGTGGCGCGGGAATCCTCAGTTTCTGCAGGCCACGCACGACCGGACTGAACACCGCGCTCAGGATCAACGCCAGGATGATCGGGAGCACCAGGTCGCGCGCGAAATACAGCGCAGCGATGAACGCGAGCACAAAAATTCCGGTCAGCGCCCAGGAGCCGGTGCGCCGATCCTCGACCGCGTGCTTGAGTTGATGGAAGTCGGGTGCGGCGCTGGCGGGATCGGTGGGATCGGGGGGCGAGGTGCTATCACTCATGGTTGATATTCATTCTGTGACACCGAGCTCAGGCAAATGGAGCCCCGGGGCAAGGTAGCCCCCAACAGCGCACTGATCGGTGCGCAGCCGCACATAGAAACGTGCCCTGTGTGCGTTAACAGACATTTTCGGCGGTTCGGCGCGCGCATACTGGTCGCATGATGAAACGCCTGGCCAGTCTGTTGTTCCTGATCGCGCTGACCGGATGCCAACCGTCGGACGCCCCCTCCGACCGGGAGATACAAGCCCTGAAAGCCCGGCTGGCGGGTGCAGCGTCGCCTGGCCCAGGCGCCGAAGCCGCGGGCGATAGCCAGCTTTGGGAACAGACCAGAGACTTTTACCAACGGCGACAGTACCAGCCGGTGTGGATCATCGATGGCAAGGCGCGGGATTCCGTGGCCGCTCTCAGGACTCCTCTCGCTGCCGCCGGCGACGACGGGCTGGACCCGGGGCGATACGACAGCGACAGCCTGCGGGCGCAGATCGAGGCGCTGAAGGAACGTGCCGAGCCCGCGGCCGCCACCGAACTCGAACTCGCCCTTACCGCCGCGCTGCTGCGCTACGGCGGCGATCTCGCGCTGGGGCGGCCGGCGATGGCGCGCCAGATCGATGCGGACTGGACCGTCAGTCCGCGCACCCTCGACGTGGTGGGCATCGTGCTGGCGGCAGTCGCCGACAATCAGCTGGCGGCGCTGCCCGTCCGCCTGGCGCCGCCCCACGCCGAATATGCGCGCCTCAAGGCGATGCTCCAGCGCTACCGGAAAATCGCCGCTGAAGGCAAGCTGCAACCTCTGGCGCCGGACATGGCGCTGAACCTGGGCCAGGCTAGCCCCGGACTGGCCGCGCTGCGCGACAACCTGCGCATCCTCGGCGATCTCGCCGATCAGCCAGCGGGTAGCGGCAATGTGTTCGCGGAAGATCTTGCCAGCGCAGATGCCGAGTTCAAGGATCGCCATGCCGCGCAGCCCGAGCGGGCGGCCGACGGCGCAGAGACCGCCGTCATCGATACTTACGACGCCGGCCTCGCCGACGCCGTGCGTCGTTTCGAATCCCGCCACGGGCTCAACCCGGATGGCCTTCCCGACCCCGCCATGATCGCGGCCATGAACCTGTCGGCGCAGGCGCGGGCGGATCAGCTCGCACTCAATCTGGAACGCTGGCGCTGGCTGCCAGCGGACTTCGGCACACCGCATATTTTCGTCAACATCCCCGGCTTCAGTCTGCAGGTACGCGGCGCGAACGCCACCGTCCCGCTGAAAATGCGCGTGATCGTCGGCAACGGCGCCAATCGCACACCGATCTTCAGCGACAGCATGACCAAGCTGGTGTTCAGCCCCTACTGGAACATCCCGCAAAGTATCGAGGTCAAGGAGATGCTGCCCTTGATCAGCAAGGATCCAACCTATCTGAACAAAAATGACATCGAGGTGGTGCGCATCGTCGACGGCCGGGCGCAGGTGGTGGACCCGGTATCCATCGACTGGGCGAATGCCAAGGATGCCGGCGACTTCCAGCTTCGGCAAAGACCGGGCGGCGACAACGCACTCGGCTTTGTGAAATTTCTGTTCCCTAACCGGCACCAGGTCTATCTGCACGACACCCCGAGCGACAATCTGTTTGACAAGCTCACCCGCGACCTCAGCCACGGCTGCGTCAGGCTGGAACAGCCGGTCGAACTGGCGGCCTATGTGCTGCGCGACCAGCCCGAATGGACTGCCGCGCGCATCCAGGCGGCCATGCATGCCGGCAAGGAAGAGCATGTGGCGCTGACAACGCCGATTGCCGTGCACCTCGTGTACCTGACCGCACGGGTGGATGAGGACGGCGTGCCGCAATTCTTCGATGACGTCTACGGCTACGACGGCAAGCAGCAGGAGCTGTCCAGCGCATCTGTGCGCACCGGCGCGGCGAACGCGGAACCCGCGCACGACGTCGCGACCGGGCACTGAGCAGTGCCTGTCGCGTCATGCCACCCCACTGGGGACCAATGTCGAAATCCAGCCGCGGCAGCGGACACCGGCTTACGTGCTCTAGCGAACAGAGAACGTCTTTCCAGCCGCCGACAATGAATTCTGCGGCGAGGTCGCCGCGTCACTGCAACAGGAGCACACATGAAATATTCAATGACCATCGCGATTTTGGTGACGGCGCTCGGGCTGAGCGCTTGCGAACGCGGCACCGACACCACGGTGGTGGTGCCGGCCACGGGGCCAGCAGGTCCGCAAGGTGAGCCTGGCAATAAAGGCAACGAGGGTGCCACCGGGAACACCGGCGAGCAGGGCGAAACCGGGACCACCGGCGCGCAGGGCGAAACCGGACAGACTGGGGATACCGGAAAAACCGGCGACGGCGATACCATCGTGGTAATGCCCCCGGCAGAGTGATCGCGTAATAACGCAGGCAAGCGCAGGGTATTCACCACTGCGCGATGCCACTGCGGGCAACGCAAATCGCCGCGCGGGCGCGCGACGTCAATTCAATTGGCGTCAAGATTCATACCTCCCCAAAAATCACTTCCGCGGCGAGCATTCACGTCGCGAAGTGTTTCTGGAACGGATGGCGGCGCTGATGCCATGGCAACGGATGGCGGAGAAGATCGCACGCGATGACGCCAGGGTGATGGCGGACGGTCGTCCTGGTGAAGGAATCCGGGACATGGTCGTGGAGTAGCTACCTGGCGATGATCGGCGCGCACTTTGGCGTGCACGTCACCCCACGGGGGCGAAAGTGGTGCGGCAAGCGCAGGCGAGAGTCTGACTGGTTGGCCTAAATTCCAGACCCCTGTCCTCCGGCTGCTTCGAATCGAAGCAGCATACGCGCGCAGATCACCCGATGTCACGGAAAGCCGGCGTCACCCTCCCCGCTGCCCGCACGCGCCGATAAACAGGCCTTAGTTCAACCCGACATCTGCCTGCGTGACCTTGGCGTAACGCTGGGCGACGTCGTCCCAATTTACCAGCTCCCAGAACGCTGCCACCCAGTCCGCCTTGCGATTCTGGTATTGCAGGTAATAGGAGTGCTCCCACATATCCATCACCAGAATCGGCAGGGTGCCGTTGCCGATGTTTTCCTGGTGGTCCAGCACCTGCTCCACCATGAGCTGCTTGCCCAGGGGCTCCCAGGCCAGGGACACCCAGCCGGATCCCTGCAATTTTGCAGCGGCCGCCTCGAACTGGGATGAAAAGCCGGCATAGCCGCCAAAAGTCGTCCCGATCGCGCGGGCGAGGTCGCCGCTCGGCTTGCCACCGCCGTCGGGACTCATGTTTTGCCAGAACAGTGAGTGGAGGAAATGACCGGACAGGTTGAACGCCAGATCCTTTTGCAACTGATTGATGGTGGCGAACTCTCCCTTGGCCCGTGCCTGGGACATTTTGTCCATCGCCTCGTTGGCGCCCTTCACATAAGTGGCGTGATGCTTGTCGTGATGGAGTTTCAAGGTCTCCGCGGACAGATGTGGTTCGAGTGCATCATAGGCGTAGGGCAATTCGGGCAGCGTGTAGACGGTCATTTTGGATCTCCTCTCAGTTGACGAACTTTCTCGCGCCTTTCGCTGGCCAAGGCGCAGTGGGTTCGGATACACAAGCGCTGGATCGCGAAGAAGACTGTTCGATCAGCCATGCGCCAGCGCCGCCATCGGCAGCAATCATCGGCAGCAATAATGTCAGAGCAGAAATCGACTCACGGTGCTTTCGGGCCCATCAGCAGCCACAGGATCAGGCCGAGCACCGGCAGTACCAGTATCAGCACGACCCACACCACTTTCGCTGTTGTACTTGCGGAGCTGCCGATGGTTTTGACGATTGCCCAGACATCGGCGATCAAGATCAACAAACCGAAAAAGCCCCCTACCTCGATTCCCATAAACGTTGTCCCAATGGTTGTCCGAAAAATCTGCGCTGCTCCCGTTGTTGGGGGCCGCCGCGCGCAGTAAGTTCCATCGGATGTGCGCCGGCGAAAGAACATGGGGTCAAAGGAACATGGGGTCTAGAACTTATACAGCCTGTGCGGATCACTGGGCCGAAATCCAGTCCATGTCTCGGGTTGAGTCACCGCACGAGCTGAGATTGACTACCACCGACGGCGAAGAAATAGCCGGGTTGGTTCGGGGTGGTCAGTGTGGTTTCTCAGGAAAAAGTGGGGTTTATACTTTCTACACTTGAGGCATCATGCCTCTGGAGCCTGGTGAAGAACGTCGAAAGATCCCCGCAAGGGTACGCAGGCTCGCGAATGTTTTTCTTCCGCTGGCGGTTGGCCATGATGACAGCGTGGTTTTCATGCACTGCGAAGGGGTCGCGACTGCGGCCGACCTGCGCCACCGGCACAGCGCACGCCGGTGCAACCAACCGGGTGCATCGCCTGCCCCTTCTGCTGTTGTTGCTGGGGCTGATGCTGGCCCTGCCCGTGCGGGCCGCGACGGTGCAGGTGCTGACTGTTTCAGGGGCCATCGGCCCGGCCAGCGCCGACTATCTGCAGCGCGGCATCACCCGGGCAGCGGCGGAAGGCGCCGCTCTGGTGGTGATCGAACTGGACACGCCCGGTGGCCTGGATACCTCGATGCGCCACATCATCAAGGCAATCCTGGCCTCGCCGGTTCCGGTCGCGACTTACGTCTCGCCCAAAGGGGCCCGTGCCGCCAGCGCCGGCACCTACATTCTGTATGCCAGCCATGTCGCAGCGATGGCGCCGGCGACCAATCTGGGTGCGGCAACACCGGTCGAACTGGCACCGGGCGCTGACAAACCTGCCCCGCCGGACAAGCCCGGTGCCAGCAAACCCGCCGATAGCCCGCCGGGCGACGCCAAGACACGCAAGGCGGTGCACGACGCCGCGGCCTACATCCGCGGCCTGGCCGAATTACGCGGCCGCAACGTGGAATGGGCCGAGCGGGCGGTACGCGAAGCGGTAAGTCTGCCCGCCTCCGAGGCGCTGGCGTTGAAGGTGATCGACGTGGTGGCGACCGACCTCGACGACCTGCTGAAGCAGCTCGATGGCCGCGATATCGACATGAACGGCCAGACGCTCCGGCTGAATACCACCCATGCCGAGGTGCAGCGCGTCATGCCCGACTGGCGTAGCCGGCTGCTGGCGGTCATCGGCGACCCCAGCATTGCGTACATCCTGATGCTGCTGGGTCTGTACGGGCTGATCTACGAATTCGCCAACCCCGGCATGCTGTTCCCCGGTGTAGTCGGCGGCATCTGCCTGCTGCTGGCGCTGTTCGCACTGCAACTGATGCCCGTCAGCTACGTGGGGCTGGGGCTCATCCTGCTGGGTCTCGGGCTGATGGCGGCCGAGGCCTTCGTGGCGAGCTTCGGTGCGCTCGGCCTGGGTGGCATCATCGCCTTCGTACTCGGTTCGGTGATGCTGATCGATACCGATCTGCCCGGTTATGGCATCTCCTGGGCGCTGATCGCGCCGCTGGCGGTCGTCAGTGCCATGCTCAGCTTCGCCGTCGGCAGCATGGCGCTGACCGCGCGTCGGCAGCCGGTGCTCACAGGCAGCGAGGAACTACTGGGTAGCGAGGGCGAGGCGTTGGAAGACATCAGCGTCGAGGGCTGGGCGCGCGTGCACGGCGAGCTGTGGCGGGTGCGAAGCCCGCTGCCACTGGCGCGTGGCACGCGCCTGCGGGTCACGGCGCGACACGGCCTGACCCTGGAAGTGGAACCGATCACCGCAACGAGAAAGGAGAACGACCATGCTTGAATTCGGCAGCCTGACGGCTCTGTTGATATTGGCGCTGGTGGCTTCCAGCTTTCGCATCCTGCGCGAATACGAGCGCGGCATCGTGTTCATGCTCGGGCGCTTCTGGAGGGTGAAGGGACCGGGCCTGATCATCATCATCCCCGGCGTGCAGAAGATGGTCCGGGTGGACCTGCGCACGGTGGTATTCGACGTGCCCAGCCAGGACGTGATCTCGCGCGACAACGTATCGGTGAAAGTGAACGCGGTGGTGTACTTCCGCGTCGTCGACCCGGCCAAGTCCATCCTGCAGGTGCAAGATTTCATGAACGCCACCAGCCAGCTGGCGCAGACCACCCTGCGCGCGGTGCTGGGCAAGCACGAACTGGATGAGATGCTGGCCGAGAGGGAAACCCTCAACGCGGACATTCAGCAGGCCCTGGACGCCCAGACCGACGCCTGGGGCATCAAGGTCTCCAACGTCGAGATCAAGCACGTGGACATCGACGAGTCCATGGTGCGCGCCATCGCCAAGCAGGCAGAGGCCGAACGCGAGCGGCGCGCCAAGGTGATTCACGCCGAAGGCGAGCTGCAGGCCTCCGAGAAACTGCTGGCTGCGGCGGAAGTACTCGCCGGCAAGCCGCAGGCCATGCAGTTGCGCTACCTGCAGACCCTGGCCGGTATCGCCGGCGACAAAACCAACACCATCGTCTTCCCGGTACCGGGTGACTTCCTGAATCTGCTGATGCGTGACAAAACATTGGGCGGGTAAACGCAACGGCGCCCGCCCGTACAACACACGACTGGGGCCACCGCCACTAGAATCGAGCCGGGAACGAGGAGGCCGCAGCGGGCGGAACCCGCGCCGCCAGCCGGGCTGGCCGGAGGCCTGCGTGATGAAGCTGCGTACCGTACTGCTGGACCTGGGCGGCGTGTTCTACGAGGGCACGCGCCTGCTACCCGGCGCGCAGGACGCCCTGGCCCGGCTGCGCGCCAGCGGCCTGGCGCTGCGTTTCGTCACCAACACCACGCGCCAGAGTCGCGCCGCGCTGCTGCAGGAACTGTCGCGGCTGGGCCTTGCGGTTGCAACAGACGAACTGCTGACCCCGGCCAGCGCCGCCCGCGCGTTGCTGCTCGAACGGAGCCTGCGCCCGCTGCTGCTGATCCATCCGGGCCTGGCCCCGGACTTCGACGGCCTGGACCTGCACGAACCGAACGCCGTGGTGGTGGGCGATGCCGGGGATCACTTCAGCTATGCCGGCCTCAATCAGGCGTTTCGACTGCTGCAGGCCGGCGCGCCGCTGCTGGCGCTGGGTCGCAACCGCTATTTCAAGGAAACGGACGGACTGTCGCTGGACGCCGGACCGTTCGTGGCGGCCTTGGAATATGCCGCCGGAGTCAGCGCCGAACTGCTGGGCAAACCGGCACCAGCCCTGTTCGCGGCTGCGCTGCGCCCGCTCGGCTGCATCCCGGCAGAAGCGGTCATGATCGGCGATGACGTCGAAGCCGATGTCAACGGCGCGCTTGCCGCGGGTCTGCGCGGCATTCTGGTGCGGACCGGCAAGTACCGACCAGGGGACGAGACACGGCTCGCAAGCGGCGGCGAAGTGGTGGATGACATCGCCGCAGCCGTGTCGCACCTGGGCCTTGATACTGGCGCCCTCTAGGGTCAAACATGCAAACATGGGGTCGGGCCTGGAGTTTATACGGTGCTCCGGCAGCCTTCCGAGATGGCTCGTCCCATCCGCATCGAATTTGCCGGCGCTCCACCATGTGACCTCGCGCGGCGATCGCCGCGAGCCCATTTATGAGGATGACGCCGACCGGGAGTGCTTTCCGAAGGTGCCGGGTCGAGTGGCGGGGATTTCGACTGGGTGTGTCATGCGTGGTGCCTGATGGACAACCATTATCACCTGGTGGTGGAGACGCCGGACGGCAATCTGTCCAAGGGTATGCGTCAGTTGAACGGGGTGTACACGCAATCCAGCAATCGCCGGCATCGACGGGTGGGGCACCTGTTCCAGGGGCGGTACAAGGCCATTCTTGTGGATCGAGACAGTTACCTGTTGGAACTGACGCGATACATGGTGATCGGCGCGCACTTTGGCGTGCACTTCACCACGGTGGCGAAAGTGGTGCGGCAAACGAAGGGGAGGATGTGACTGATTTGCCTGAATTCTAGACCTGATCCTGCCGCGCTTTGCTGTGCCCTCCATAGCTTGAAGAGCGACGGAGGATGTTTCGTGGCGAATCTTCCGCGCGTTCCGTGTCTTCGGTGGGCACCCTCTTCGGATACAGGCTGATCCCCTGCTCACACCGCATACGGCGCCTCGGTGACGACACGGGTCTGGTTGTCGAGCCGCTTCGAGAAATCGAGCGGGTCGCCCACGCTAACCGCGCCACGCGGGACTTGATACGCCCAGACCTGGAAATACGTGAGCGTCGCGCCGCCGAAGATCGTCGAGAACGCGCCGTCCACCGCGTCCTGACCGCACGAGATCTTGATCCGCCCAATGCGCGGCACGTGAAAGCGCGCGTCGGTCGTGAACCAGTACCCGCCGATGTAGACCTCGGCATAGGCGTGGAAATCCATGTGACCCTCCGGATCCGGAAAGCCGATGTCGGGCAGGTGGCCCGTGACGTAGCGCGCGGGCAGGTTGAACGTGCGGTTGAGCGCGATCGCGAGGTGCGCGAAGTCGCGGCACACGCCGTAGCCGCGCTGCAACACGTCGCACGCCGAGAAGTCGGGCCGGCCGGACATGTAGCGATACTCGATGTTGTCGTGGATCCATCGGCTGATCGCGTCGACGCGCGGGAGACCGTGTTCGACGCTGCCAAACTTTTCCCACGCAAAGTTGGTGAGCTTGTCGGAGTCGCAGTAGCGGCTGGGCAGCGTGTAGCGCAGGATCGCGGGCGCGAGTTCATCGGGCGGGGCCGGCATGACGGCGGGCAGTCCGGCGTTGTCGGGCTGCGACGAGAGGGCGACGATCGCGTCGTGCCGGATGGAGTTGAGGCCGGGGGCGAGTTTCACCTGCCAGACGCGGTTGCCGTGGCTGTCTGTGAACTCGTGTGCAGGCAGGTTGTCGCCGAGTGTCAGCGCCTGGAAGACGACGGCGTGGTTGCGCTCCGGGAGCGGCTGCAGATTCAGGAGGAGCGAGGCCGTGCCCGTGACCTCGTAGTTGAGCGCGCAGCCCACGCGCGCCGTGAGATCGTAGGTCGGTGAGGGAGTCGTGTTCAAGGTGGCGGGCGCAGTGGATTGGGTCTCCCATGCAGTGTACAGACGGCTCCCCGCGAACACGAGCGTTTGCTCCCGACGTCATCGAATCCGCCGCGGCCGGTACTGGCAAGCCCCACGACCTGCGCTACCGGGTGCTCAACCGCCTGGGCCTGTACCGGAAGGTTCGGTACCGACGGCAATGGCCGCAAACAGATCGCGCTGCTCAGGCCCGGAACCCGCGCTGTCACGCAGCCTCACACCCAGGCCCAGCAGCCGCACGGGTCGCGCGCGGCGCGCCCAGGCTTCTTCGCACAGGTGGCGGTAGCCCGTGAGCGCCGTGCCCTCGGGCAGGGCACGTTCGATGGTGGTGGCGGTGAAATCATCGAAACGCAATTTCAGAAAATGACGCTCGATGCGGTAACTCGTATCGAGCCGCGCCAGACGCCGCTCCAGTTCGATGTGAAGCTCGGCCAGGGCGGCCAGACAGGCGGCGAGATCCGGCAGATCCTGTGCGTAAGTGGTCTCGACACTGAGGGATTTGGAACGCCGGTCCGCCAGCACCGGACGCAGATCGATGCCGCGGCAGAGTTCGTACAGACGCTGTCCCAGGGCGCCGAAATGTTCGGCCAGCAGCGGCTGCGGCAAGCTGCGCAGATCGGCGCAGGTTTCGACCCCGAGTCCCGCCAGCTTTTTGGCGGTGGCGGCGCCGACCCCGAACAGCCGCGTCACCGGCAGCGCGCGCACAAAATCGTCCACCCGCTGCGGCGTGATCACGAACAGGCCATCCGGCTTGCGCCATTCGCTCGCGATCTTGGCGAGAAATTTGTTGGGCGCGACGCCCGCCGATACCGTGATGCGCACTTCGCTGCGCACCCGCGCGCGGATTTCCCGGGCGATGCGTATGGCGCTGCCACCACCGGCGCTCGCGCCGGTGACATCGAGAAAGGCTTCGTCCAGCGACAGCGGCTCGACGTGCGGCGTGTAGTCGAGAAAAATCTCACGGATCTGTTCCGCCGCCCGGCGATAGCGGGTGAAATCCGGCGGCAGCACCACCAGTCCGGGACAGCGGCGCAAGGCCTGCGCCATGGGCATCGCCGAACGAATGCCGAACGCGCGCGCCTCGTAGTTGCAGGTCGCCACCACGCCGCGCCGCTCGGGCCGCCCGCCCACCGCCAGCGGCCGACCGGCGAGGCCGGGGTCGTCGCGAGTTTCGACGGCGGCATAGAAGCAGTCGCAATCGCAGTGAATGATCTTGCGCGATTCGGGCAATTCCATGGCGTCATTATCGCGGGCGGGGCCGCAGGAACAATCACGGTGCGCGGCGGACAGTTGCGCCGCACTCGGGTGCCGAGTGCCGAGTGCGACAATTTGTCGCATCGACAGGGAGGGTCGCGGCCGGTAGTTTGCCGGTCGCCAATCGCCGTCCAGAGGGGAAAGATCATGTCCACTTTCTTGCGCCGCAGTTGCCTGTGCGGTATCCCGGTACTCGCCTTGAACCTTGCCGCGAGCGCCTGGGCCGATCACGCCTCTGTGGGTCTCGGCGGCGGCGCCGGCAGTCCGATCTACACGGAGTCCGCCATCACGCTGCCGCAAGGCCGCTGGAGCGCCGGCCTGCGTTCGGAGTACAACAATTTCTCGCGCATCGCCGATCCGCAACTGGCCGATAGCGAGCGGCACAGCGTCGACACCCTGCGATCCACGGCGCTGGGACTCAGCTACGGCCTTACCGACGACCTGACCCTGGGCCTGCGCCTGCCCTATATCCAGCGCCAGAACGTCAGGGAAGCGGATCACCACGTCTTCGATCACGGCGCCGGCGCCCACGGGCACCCGGAGCGGATCCTGGACCTGGGCGACCCCGAGGGACTCGGCGATCTCACCCTGTTCGGGGAATACCGTTTCCTGCGCAGCGCCGACCAGCGAACGCACCTCGCCGCGCTGTTCGGGGTCAAGCTGCCCACGGGCGAAACTCGCCGCAAGCACGATGGCGAACGTCTGGAGACCGGATTTCAGCCCGGCTCCGGCTCCACCGACGGCCTGCTCGGAGTCGCGGCTACCCACCTGTCCGGGGCTCTGTCCTACGACGCCAGCCTGCTCTATTCCGTGGTCACCACCGGCGCCCAACACACCGACCTGGGGGATGTGCTCAGCTACAACCTGGCGACGTCCTACCGGCTCGGTGGCGAGCGCCCGGCCAACCCCTACGACCTGACGCAGCCGCACGCCTGGGATCTGATTCTGGAACTCAATGGCGAACATCGGGAGCGCGAGCAAATCCGTGGCCAGCGCGAAGAAAATACCGGCGGCAATATCGTCTATCTGGCACCCGGCGTGCGCTACCTGAACAAGACGGGCTGGGGCCTGGCGCTGTCCCTGGGCGTTCCGGTGGTGGAAAACCTGAACGGCACCCAGGCGGACCCGGACTACCGGGTGCTAAGCTCCCTGAATGTCGCATTCTGATCCCCATGGCAAAATCCTGACCCGACGCAAGCGCACGCCGGTGCGGACACTGACCTGTGCTGTGATGTTCGCGCTGCTGTTCGGCAGCGCGGCCAACGCCCGTACGGAGGCCGATTTCCAGCTCGCCGTGACGGCGGCCTTCGCGCCCGATGGCCGTCTGTGGCGCCTGCGCAGCAACGGTCATCAGGTGTACGCCGATCATTCGGATGACTTGGGCGAGACGTTCAGCATCCCGGTCCCGGTGAACACCGAGCCCCAACCGCTCGCGATCTCCGTCGAGGAACGCGCCAGCATCGCCTTCGCCGGCGACGCGGTGCACGTCGCCTATCCGGTGGCGGCCGGGGCCGGTGCATCGCGCCTGTATCACGCGCTGTCAACGGACGCCGGGCGGAACTTTTCGACACCACAGCCCCTGGCACAGGCGCCCGGTCGGCTGCACCGCTTTGCCGTGAATGCCACCGGCGAACCACAGCACTTCTGGTACCAGGAGCCGGCGCCGGGCGCGCCCACGGCGCTCCATCGCGCGAGTGCGGACCTGCCGCAACAACTCTTGACCACAGAACTCTTGACCACAGAACTGTTGACCACAGGGATGTGCGACTGCTGCCGGCCCGCGCTTGCCTTCGATCCGCAGGGGCAGCCGGTCATCGCCGCGCGCTTCGTGTATCCCGGCAACATCCGCGACCACGGCCTGATTCGCGTACCGGCCAGCGGACCGCCAACAGTAGAGCGCGTCACCTTCGACCAGTGGCGGGTCGCCACCTGTCCAACCCAGGGGCCGACGCTCGCGATCACCCAGGCGGGCCGCTACCATCTGGCCTGGTTCACCCTCGGCACTCGCCGGGGGCTGTTCCGGGCCTACTCCGATGATGCCGGCGCGCATTTCTCGGCCCCGGAAGCCTTCGGCGATCCCGACGCCTACGCCATGAGTCCGGTCATCGCGGCCCAGGCCGACGCGGTGGTGCTCCTCTGGCAGGAGTATCGCGGCGGCCGCATCCGCGTACTGGCCCAGCGTTCGGCGGATCGCGGTGCGAGCTGGGGTCCGGCGCGGGAACTGGCCGTCGCCGCGGGCACTGCCGACCGTCCCGAACTGCTGACGCGCGACAACGCGTTCTACCTGTCGTGGCACACCGGCGCGGGTTATCGATTGCTGCCGATTCCTCCCGCGCCCTGATAGCGGGATGTCCCTGGTAACCGGCGGCCCACTGCTACAATGCGGCCATGCACGGACTTCAGTTCGATAACCGCTTTCACGCCCTGGGCGATGCCTTCTACACGGCACTCGCGCCCAGCGGTTTTGCCAATCCGCATCTGGTAGCCGCCAACCCCGCGGTGGCCGAGTTGTTGGGACTGGCGCCCGCCGCGCTCGACGATCCGGAATTCCTCGCCTGGGCCAGCGGCAACAGCGACGCGCCCGGCAGCGCGCCGCTCGCCATGGTCTACGCCGGCCACCAGTTCGGCGGTTACAGCCCGCAACTGGGCGACGGCCGCGGCCTGCTGCTCGGCCAGGTGTGGACCGGTGCCGGCCTGCTCGACCTGCATCTGAAGGGCGCCGGCAAGACGCCCTACTCGCGCTTTGCCGACGGCCGCGCGGTGCTGCGCTCGACCATCCGCGAATACCTCGCCGGCGAAGCGCTCCACGGTCTGGGCATTCCCACCACGCGCGCGCTCGCCATCGTCGGCAGCGACGAGCCGGTGGTGCGCGAGCAGATCGAAGCCGGCGCCATGTTGATCCGGGTGGCGCGCACCCACATCCGCTTCGGTTCCTTCGAGTATTTTCATCACCGCCAGCGTCCCGACGACGTGCGCGCCCTGGCCGACCATGTGATCGCCACCTATCTTCCCGAGCTCGCGGCGGCGGCCAAACCCCACCTGGAGCTGTTCCGCCACGCCGTGCATGCCACCGCGCGGCTGATTGCCGCATGGCAGACGGTGGGCTTCTGTCACGGGGTGATGAACACCGACAACATGTCGATGCTGGGCGAAACCCTCGACTTCGGCCCTTACGGCTTCCTGGATGCCTATGATCCCGGACATATCTGCAATCACTCCGACCACGAGGGCCGCTACGCCTACCACCGCCAGCCGGCGATCGGGCTGTGGAACTGCAACGCGCTGGCGCACGGCCTGAGCTCCCTGATCGCGGCCGACGACCTGCGCACCGTGCTGCTGGAATACGAGCCGCTGCTGCTCGCGGAGCTGCGCCGCCGCCAGCGCGACAAGCTGGGTTTGGCGCTGGAGCTGCCCGGCGATAACGCCCTGATCGACGACCTGCTCGCACTCCTCGCCACCGGCGGCATCGACTACACGCTGTTTTTCCGCCACCTCTGCGACTTCGTGCCCGGCGAGATCAACACGCCGCTGCGCGATCTCTGCCCGGATCGCGCCGCTTTCGGCGCCTGGGCGGCGCGCTACAGCACGCGGCTCGGCGCCGAAACCCGCACTGACGCGGCGCGTCGTGCCGCCATGCGACAGGTCAACCCGGCCCATGTGCTGCGCAACTACCTGGCCGAAACGGCGATCCGCGCGGCGGTCGATCGGGGTGATTACCGTGAAATCGAGCAGTTGCGCCAAGCCCTGGCGCAGCCCTTCGAGCCGCCACCCGAATTCGCCCGCTATGCCGCGCCACCCCCGGACTGGGGTCGGGGCATCGCGGTCAGTTGTTCGTCATGAGGGGCGCTCCCTTGTCCCGCGCCCGCGTTCACCGCTTGGGCACGGCGCTGGCCCGCGGATTGCTGTTCAGCGGATTGCTGTTGCTGTGCGCCGGGCTGGCACCGAGCGCCTACAGTGCCGACGTCGCCATACCTCTGACCATCGATGCCCGCCATCTGGGCAGCGCCGTCGCGGTCGCCTTGCGCATGGGCGCGGACCGCCGCACGACGCTCGCGGAAAACGACTGCAACCGGGTCGAAATCACCGACCCCAAGGTTCACACCGACCGGGGCCCGCTCGAAGTCGAACTGCTGCTGCTGGTTAACACCGCTATCGAGGTCATGGGCGAATGCCGCGGCCCCGCGCCCTGGCGCGGCCAGATGATCGTCGAACTCAGTCCCAAGACCGACCCTTCCGGTCTCGCGGTGGTGTTTACGCCCGTCAGGGCGGAATTGCTGCGCAGCGACGGCATGGAAGGCCTGTTGAGCCAGCCGGTACGAATGCTTGCCGAAAAGCTGATCCTGCCGGAACTGGGCAAGGCGCGGGTGGACCTGGCGGAACCGCTGCGGGCCATCGACGCTCTGCTGGTGGAATTGCAAAAACCCGGCACCGAAGCGCCACCACCGCTGGTGAAACGCTGCCACGTTGTGTCGCTTGCGGTACTCCCCGACGGCTTGCGTGCCACGCTGAGTTTCGCGCTGGCGCCGCAGCCGGTCGCCGCCGGCCCCGAGCCGGTTCTCAGTCCGGAAGAACTCGCCGAATGGGCGCGGATCGAGGATGAACTCGACGGCTTTCTGACCACCATCATCACCCTGCTGGCGCAAGCCGCCGACTCCCGCGATCTGCGCTTCGAGTTACTGGGCGTATTGCTGGACGCGCGTTACGCCATCGCCCAGGCGCTTACCGAGAACCATCCCGATGGCGATCCGGTACGAAAACTGTTCGCCGAGACATGGGATCGACTGCGCCCGCACCTGGCGACACTCGCGCGCGCCGACCTGCCCGAGCTCGGCGGCGACCTGCATCTGGCCGGCTTCATCGCGGGCGGCGACGCGCTGCGGGCGCTCGATGGCCTCGGTCCCGAATACGGGATCGAGATCACCCGCGATGGCCTGCGCCGACTCGCCCGCCTGCTGCTCGCCGACGCCGCGCCGGCCTCCTTCACCCCATTGCCGCTGGAGGTGGATCAGCAGTTGCGAAGCCTGTTCACCCTGGATCCAGAGACCAGCAATACCAATCCGGTTCTACATAATCTGGTGCAATGGCTGATACCGGTGGCACAGGCCGAGGAACCGGCGCCCAGGCTGACGACCAAGGTGCCGCGCCGGGGGGAACTTCAGGCCTACCTCAAACAGGTGGCCGCGATCCTGGACGCCAAGGCCAACGCGCGCCTGGACGGCAAGTCCCGCCTCCCCCAACGCTTGACGAAAGCGTTCCCCGTCCTGGTGCGCACCACCGCCTGGAAGGAGTCTTGCTGGCGCCAGTTCGTCGGCACCGCCGCCAAGCCCCAGGTGCTGAAATCCAGCATCGGCGCCGTGGGCGTGATGCAGATCAACGGCCGCGTGTGGCGCGGGATCTACGATCTCAAGCGCCTGACCGAAGAGGCCGACTACAACATCGCCGTGGGCGCCGAGATTCTCGACCACTACCTGGTGGATTACGCGCTGCGGCGCGGCGAGAATCGGCGTCCCGGCGGCGACGACAACCTTATCCGGGCGACCTACGCCGCCTACAATGGCGGCCCCGGACAGCTCTCCCGATACCGGCGCACCGACACCCCGCAGTGGCTGCGCGCCATCGACAATGCCTTCTGGGATCACTACCAGCAGATGAAGACCAAAGGCTGGCCGGATGTAACCAGTTGTTATCCTGAAATCAGCTGACTTCAGCGGAGTTCTCGGAGCGGCCTTCAGCCTCCCAGGGAGCGGGAAAAGATCTGCAACACGGCGACCCCGGCCACGATCAGGGCGAGCCCGATCAGCGCCGCAAGATCCAGTGTCTGCCCGAGCCACAGCCAGCCGATCACCGCGATGAGCGCGGTCCCGACCCCCGACCAGATGGCGTAGGCGACACCGACCGGCACTACCTTCAGACTGAGCGAGAGACAATAAAACGCAATGCCGTAACCCAGCACCACCAGCAACGACGGGAGCGGTCGGGTAAAGCCCGCGGCCGCCTTGAGCGCCGAGGTGGCGACCACCTCGGCGGCAATGGCCAGAGCGAGATACCACCAGTGCATGGCGCGGCGTTGCTGCGGCTCGTCAGCGCTTGCGCAGCAGGCTGAGCCCATCCCCGATGGGCACCAGACTCAGGTCCACCCGCGCGTCCCTGTGGATGCGGCGATTGAACGCCCGGATCGCACGCGTGTCAGCGTCGGCGCTCGCCGTATCCAGCACCCGGCCGTTCCACAGCACGTTATCGACCACGATCAATCCGCCCGGCCGCAGCAGCGCCAGGCACTGTTCGTAATAGCCCGCGTAGCCGGTCTTGTCGGCGTCGATAAAGGCGAGATCGAAGCTGCCCGCGGCGCCCTCGGCAAGCAGTGCCGCCAGGGTTTCGGACGCCGGCGCAAGGCGCAGGTCGATGCGATCGGCAACCCCGGCGCGCGCCCAGTATTCCTGCGCGATGCGGGTGTATTCGGCGCTGATGTCGCAGGCGATCAAACACCCGTCGGCGGGCAATGCCGCCGCCACGCAGAGCGCGCTGTAGCCGGTGAAGACGCCGATCTCCAGCGCCTTGCGCACGCCCAGGAGACGCGCCAGCAGGGTCATGAACTGACCCTGGTCGGGCGCGATCTGCATGCGGGCTTCCGGCATTTGGCGGGTGCGCTCGCGCAACTCCTGCAGCAGATCGGACTCCCGCAGCGAGACCTCGAGCAGATAGGTGTAAAGTTCCGGGGTCAGCTGGATGCTCTGATTCGACATGACGCGTTCCCGACAGGATGGGTTGGCACTCTAGCACCTTGTTGAAAAACGTCGCGAGGGGGCCAGATGCGAGGCGCACGGCGCGCAGCGACCGAGACATATCAGATCGATAGGCGAGGGAGCGAGCACCGCGCAACGAAGCAGATGGCTGCCGCAGCAGTTTTTCAACAAGGTGCTAGCACCGCCGGCAGCCGCGCGTAATGAATGCGGTCCGGGCCGCGACCATGGTCTGCACTGCGCGCGCGTGGCGCGCGCATCCCTTTCCCCGCCTCGACATTACCGGACCCGACCACGACCATGACCCAACGTCTTGCCCTCCTGTTGCTTGTCGGCGTGGCCGTCGTCGCCTTCCTCGCGCTCGATCTGGGCCAGTGGCTGTCGTTCGAGTATCTCCAGAGCCAGCGCGCGGCCTTGGTGGACTACCGGGATGCGCACCCGCTGCTGAGCACCGCCGCCTTCTTTGCCCTGTATGTGGTGGCCACCGGTCTGTCGCTGCCCGGCGCCGCCGTCCTGAGCCTCGCCGCCGGCGCCATCTTCGGATTGGTGTGGGCCACGCTGCTGGTTTCCTTTGCGTCGAGCCTGGGCGCCACCCTGGCGTTTCTGATCGCGCGTTACCTCGTGCGCGATCCCATCCAGTCCCGCTACGGCAGCCGCCTCCAGGCCATCGATGCCGGCATCGCCCGCGATGGCGCGTTCTATCTGTTCACCCTGCGGCTGGTGCCGCTGTTTCCGTTCGTGGTGATCAATCTGCTGCTCGGTCTGACCGCGATGCGCACCCGGACCTTCTATTGGGTGAGTCAGCTCGGGATGTTGCCGGCAACACTCGTCTATGTGAACGCCGGCACCCAGCTCGGCCAGCTGTCCTCGCCCGCCGGCATTCTCTCGCCGCAGTTGCTCGGGGCGTTCGCGCTGCTGGGACTGTTTCCGCTGCTCGCCCGCAAGCTCCTGACGCGCCTCCGGGCGCGACGCCAGTACGCGGGCTACACCAGACCCGCGCGTTTCGACCGCAACCTGATCGTCATCGGCGCCGGCAGCGCCGGGCTGGTGAGCGCCTATATCGCCGCCGCCGTGAAAGCCAAGGTCACCCTGATCGAAGCGCACCGCATGGGCGGCGACTGCCTCAATACCGGCTGCGTGCCGTCGAAAGCCCTGCTGCGCGCGGCAAAGTTTGCCCATGAGCTGGGCCGCGCCGGGGAGTTCGGTTTCGCCCCGGTGGCGGTCGTGCCCGATTTCGCCCGCGTCATGGATCGGGTACGGGAGGTGATTCGCGCCATCGAACCCCATGATTCGGTGGCGCGCTACGAAGCGCTCGGGGTCGAGTGCTTGCAGGGCCATGCCCGTCTGGTCGATCCCTGGACGGTCGAAGTCGATGGCCGGCGCCTGAGTGCGCCCAACATCGTGCTCGCCACCGGCGCGCGGCCCTTCGTGCCGTCGCTGCCGGGGCTGGCGGAAGCCGGCTATCTCACGTCCGACAATCTCTGGGAGCTGCGCGAACTGCCGCCGCGGCTGGTGGTGCTGGGCGGCGGCCCCATCGGCTGCGAGCTGGCACAGGCCTTCGCCCGCTTGGGCAGCAAGGTGACCCAGGTGGAAATGCTGCCGCGCCTGCTGATCCGCGAAGATCCCGAGGTATCGCTCGCCGTCCAGGCACAGTTTGCCGCCGAAGGCATCGCCGTGCTGCTGGATACCCAGGCGCTGCGCGTCGAGCGGATCGCTGCTGAAAAAATCCTGATCTGCGCCCGTGACGGACAGGAATTCCGGATTCCCTGCGACCATATCCTGGTCGCAGTGGGTCGCGCGGCCCGCCTCGAAGGTTACGGTCTGGAGGAACTCGGCGTGAAAACCGGCAAGACCATCGAGGTGAACGAATTCCTGCAAACCAGCTTCCCCAACATCTACGCCTGCGGCGATGTCGCCGGGCCCTATCAGTTCACCCACACCGCCGCCCACATGGCCTGGTACTGCGCGGTGAATGCGCTGTTCGCGCCCTTGTTGACCCTGCGCGGCGGCAGGTTCCGGGTCGATTATTCGGTAATTCCCTGGGCCACCTTCACCGCTCCCGAAGTGGCGCGGGTGGGGCTCAACGAGACCGAGGCCAAGGAACGCGGTATCCCCCACGAAGTCACGCGGTATCCCCTGGCGGATCTGGACCGCGCCATTGCCGAAGGCACCACCGATGGCTTCGTCAAGGTGCTCACTGTGCCCGGCCGCGACCGGATTCTGGGCGCGACCATCGTCGGTGCCCAGGCCGGCGAACTGATCGCCGAATTCGCGCTGGCGATGCGCCAGCGCATCGGGCTCAACAAGATCCTCGCCACCATACACATCTACCCCACCCTGGCGGAGGCCAACAAATACGCCGCCGGGCGCTGGCAACAGGCCCACCAGCCCGAAGCCCTGCTGCGCTGGGTCGCGCGCTTTCACGCCTGGCGGCGCAGCTGAAGCGCGACAGGAAATCCGGGGCGGGCAAGGCGTTGGCGCGGCGCTACAATCAGCGCCCGGTGTCCCGGCCACTCACGACCACACCGCAGGAGACCAGCCGATGTCCGCACTTCCCTCCCGTCGCTTCTGGCTCGCCGCCCTGCTCGCGCTGGCGACCACGGCCGCGACCGCCGCGCCTTCCAGCGGACCCTATACCAACAAGCGGTTCTGGGCCTTGCAGGACGAGAACGCCCTGATTCTGGTGGCCGTCACCGGACCCGGCTGCCCCGCCTGCCGGGTGCAGCGCGTCGTGCTGGACAAGTTCCAGAAGCAGCATCCGGAAGCTGACTTGAACATACTGTGGGTCGACTACGATCACCACAAGCGCGTACTCAGGTATGTGAATGCAACCCTCGCCGGGACGCTGGTCCTGTATCGCGGCACCGAGCGACTCGGGGCGACGGTAGTGGAGATGCAGGAAGACGCGATCATCGCGCCGATCCTCAGCGCCGCCGCGCATTAACCGCGCAGGGTTGCGACGGCGCTGAGCGCCGGCTCATGGCCCGGCGTCGGGTGTGTTCTCCGGCGGTTCCGACTCCGGCCTGGTCGCCGCGACCTCCTGTGTCACCGGCACCAACGCCACGCCCTGACCCAGCATCACTCCGATCCAGCGGGTGCCGGGATCGCTCTCCAGCGCGATCTTCACCAGAATGGTGAGAGGCACCGAGAGCAGCATGCCGATGGGCCCCAGCACCCAGCCCCAGAACACCAGGGACAGGAACACCACCAGGGACGACAGATTGAGCCCGCGCCCCATCCAGCGCGGCTCCAGCACATTGCCGATCACCACATTGATGAGGATCTGCACGCCGGCGGCGAGCCCAGCCGTCACCGGCCCGGCCTGCACCAGGGCCAGCAGCACCGGCGGTGCTGCCGCAAGAAACGACCCGATGGTGGGCACGAAATTGAGCAGGAAGGTGAGCAGCCCCCACATCAGCGGATAGCCGACACCGAGCAGCCACAGCGCCAGCCCCACCAGCACGCCGGTGAGCAGGCTGGTAAGCGTTTTGAGTCCGACATAGCGATTGACGCTGTCGGTAAAGCGGCCGATCGCCGCCAGCGAATCGCGCGGGACATTGCGCGCCTGGGCCAGCTTCTCGCGAAACCCGACCTGCTCGGCGAGGATGAACACCACCGTGATCAGGATCATGAAGCCGTTGGTGGTGACGCCGCCCAGCGACGCCAGCGTATTGCCGGCGAGCTGCATGACCGCGCCGGGATTGACGCTGTCGCGCCAGTCGCCGATATCGAAAACCACCCCGCGCTCCGCGAGCCATTGTTGCAAGCCGGCCGTCATCTCCAGGAGCCGCGTCTCGTAGAACGGCAGATCCGTGCGGAAATCCCGGATCGAGCTGCCGACCAGGGTGCCCATCAGGGCAGCGGCCATGATGATCGCCAACACCATCACCGCGATGGCCGCCCAGCCCGGCAAGCCACGCCCCTTGAGCCAGGCGACGGGCGGCACACAGATCAGCGCAATGAAAATGGACAACAGGAAGGGCACCAACAGCGACGCCGCCGCCTTCATCCCCGCCACCACCACGATGAAGGCGGCGGTGTAGAGCAGAAACCGCGCGGCTACCGACAATCTGAAACCCATCTTCATCTCCTTGTGTATTTTTTGCCCTGCCGCCATCACCGCGCCCACAGCAGGCGCAGTGCAACCGCGACCGTGATCACCACGATCACCGGCTGCACCAGCCGGGTGCCGTGCCGAATCACCAGCCCCGATCCGAACCAGGCACCCGCCATCTGGGCGACCGCCATCGTAAGCGCCAGTCGCCACACCACCTGGCCGGCCGCGGCGAACAGCAGCGCCGAGGTGCCGTTGACGGTCAGCACCAACGCCTTGGTGTGGGCAGTGGCCTTGCGCAGGTTATAGCCGCGCAGACTGACCAGCAGAAACGGAAAAATCGATCCCATGCCGGGGCCCAAGAAGCCGCCGTAGAAGCCCATGGCCGGCGCGCCAGCGTAGTCGAAAATCCGCGGGGATACCCGCCGGGGCACGTCTTCGTCGCCAATCCGGGGCGAGACCAGAAAATACAGCGCGATGGCAATCATCAGCAGCGGCAGCAGCGGCTCCAGCACGGCATTCGACAGGCGCTGGACAACCCAGGTGCCGAGTACCGCGCCACCGCTGGCCATCAGCAATCCGGTGCGGGCCACGCGCAGCTCCAGGTGCCCGGAGCGCACGAACTTGACCGTCGAGACTAGGGTGCCCAGCGCACTCTGCACCTTGTTGCTCCCGAGCGCAGCCAGCGGCGGCAGGCCGGCCCAGAGCAGTATGGGCAGCGTGATCAGTCCACCCGCCCCGGCCATCGACGAGACAAGGCCGGCGCAGAATGCCACGCCCACCAGCAGGCCGAGCACAGGGGCGGTCAGTTCCGGCATCAGGCCGATGCGCCCGCAAAGCAGCGATCCGCAGAGCCCGTTCCGGCTCCGCTCAGACTGCGCCGCGCCACTGCATCAACAGCGCCAGCGAACGACGGCGCAGACTCTGGTCATGGATGTCGCAGGTGAACATCAGCTCGTCTACCTCGATCCGCGCGAGCAGATCGTCGAGCTGGGCGCACACCCGCTCGCGGCCGCCGATGGCGGCGAGACCCAGCAACCCCTGCACCGCCGCCCGTTCGCCCGCGGACCAGAGCGCGTCGAGCGCCGCCACCGGCGGTTGCAGGCGCAGACTCTGGCCGCGCAGGAGTGCCAGCGCGCGCTGTTGCAGGCTGGTGGCGAGGTATTGCGCTTCGGCGTCGGTCGGCGCCGCGATCAGGGGTACGCCCGCCATCGCATAGGGCTGTGCCAGCGCGGGCGAGGGTTGAAAATTGCGCCGGTAAAGCGCGAGCGCCTCTTCCAGATAGTGCGGCGCGAAATGCGAAGCGAAGGCGTAGGGCAGACCGAGCGCGGCCGCGAGCTGGGCACTGTAGAGGCTCGACCCCAGCAGCCAGATGGCGACCCCGCTGTTGGTTCCCGGTATCGCCTGCAACGACTGCCCGGCCTGCGCAGGCCCCAGCAGACGCCGCACTTGCGCCACTTCGGCCGGGAAATCCTCCACCCCGCCGGGTCGATCCCGGCGCAAGGCGCGCGAGGTGAGCGGATCCGTGCCGGGCGCGCGCCCGAGCCCCAGATCGATGCGACCCGGATACAGCGCATCCAGGGTGCCGAACTGCTCGGCCACCACCAGCGGCGGATGGTTGGGCAGCATCACTCCGCCCGCGCCGAGGCGCAGCCGCGTGGTGCCGGCGGCGAGGTGGGCGATCAGCACCGCCGGCGCGGAGCTGGCGATGCCGTCCATGTTGTGGTGCTCGGCGACCCAGAAGCGGGTGTAGCCCAGTTCCTCGGCACAGCGCGCCAGATCGAGGGAGGCACGCAGGGCACTGGTGGCATCGCCATCCGCGCGGATGGGCGCCAGATCCAGCACGGAAACGGGAATGGCGGCGAGCCGGCTCATCTGCCCAGGTGCTCCACCCGGTCCCCGCCGTTCAGGCCTGGTTGCTCCAGTCGAAGTCGTAGCGGATCCAGTTGCTGTCATCGAACTTCATGTGGATGCCCTCGGCGGCAACCTCGAAGCTGCCCTGACCGCAGTCGCCGCGCTTCCAGATAAAGCCCTGGTCGAGGTCGATGGCAACCCGGTGCTCCGCTCCCGTCACCGGGTTCTTGAGGCTGGTGCCTTGCGCCTGGCCCACGCCGGGAATCGAAAACCCGCTGTGGATTCCGTTCTCGGTGAGGGTCACCGGCGCGCGCACCACGCCCGCGACCTGATAGGTGGTGCCCAGAATCGCCCAGGGCATGCCGCCGAGCTGGCCGGTGAAAATCTGCGCCAGGGCGCCCAACTGGTCATCGCTGACCGCAGGGGGAACCACGAACACCGCCTTGCCGTTGCCATCGTGAATGGCCTTCGGCCAGTCGAGGAGAGCGACCGCATCGATGCCCGACAAATCGACATTGCCGCAGCGGCCGGAGGTGATCCGGGTCGCTACCGCCGCCTTGCAGCTGCCGTCCGCCGACGTGGGAAAACCGGAAAAATTGCAGGTACAACCGGGCTGGCAATTGCAGAATTCAAAGCCCTTGCCCTTCAGTTGCCAGGGGGTCACGGTAGTCATGGTGTCAGGTCCTCGGTCCGGTCGGACGATCAGTCCAGGTGGGTGAGCAATCCGGGATCGAACAGCAGCGCCATCCCGGCGAGCGCGAAGACCACCGCCCCGAGCACGGCGATGCGCGCGCCTCCCGGGGCATTTTTTTCCAGAAAGATCAATACGCTCAACGCCAGCATCCAGGCCAGATTCATGGTGCCCAGGGCGACCAGCACCGCCATCATGGCCCAGCAGCAGCCGAGACAGAACAGGCCGTGCGCGGCGCCCATGCGGAACGCACCCAGCGGCCGCGCGGCGCCACTGCCGTACTGCATGAAGAAGGACAGCGGCGAGCGGCAATGGCGTAGACACGCCGCCTTCAGCGGGGTCAGTTGCCAGACCGCGGCCACGACCAGCACGCCGCCGGCGAGACGGGCGGCCCAGGGCGCACCTTGCAGCAGCGGCGTTTCGAGCCAGCGCCACGCCGAGTAGGCCGGGATGGCGGGCAGGGTCCACACCACCAGATAGGCCACCACGAAGAACAGCAGCGGCGCCACCCGGCCATGGGCGGCGGCGAGCGCATAGAGTCGCAGCACCGGCGTGATGGCCGGCAGCATCATCGCCGCCATCATCGCCAGCCAGGCCAGCACGAAGCCGCTGAATGACAGCATCTGGCCCATGGTCATGCCGGCCATGGCGGGGTTCTCGGCGGCCATGTCGGCCGCCATCCGTACCGACCACCACCAGCCGACGGCCCCGGTCAATAACAGCGCGGCCGGCACGCCCCACCGCAGGCTCGAGCCGTCGGCCCTCGCCACCGGTGCCGTCGTCATCCGCGCGCGATCCATGGGTGTGTGCTCCACAATGCGTGCCGATCATAGACCGCGTCGCCGCCACCCGGAAGAGCATCCCGGCCCACTACAGGTACTTGCGGGCAAGCCGAGGCAGAGGAAAGCACGCCGCGGCGACGGCGCCGCGATTCCCTACCAATCCCAGCGTTGCGTGAGCAGCGCTGGGATTTCGGATGCGGGTACGGGCCGGCTGAAGTAGTAGCCCTGCGCCGCGTCGCAACCCTGGGCGCGCAGAAAATCCAGTTGCGCCCGGGTCTCCACGCCCTCAGCGACCACAGCGAGGCCCAGCTTGTGCCCCAGCGAGATACTGGCCTCGACGATGATGGCGGCGCTTGCGTCTTCGCTGAGATCGCGGATGAAACTCTGATCGATCTTGAGCACATTCAGCGGAAAATTCTTGAGGTAGGACAATGACGAATAGCCGATACCGAAATCGTCGATAGCGACGCTAATACCCAGCGCCTTCAACGCACGCAGCGTCGCACCGGTCAGGACCAGGTCTCGCATCATCAGGTTCTCGGTAATCTCGATCTCGACACCGCCCTGGAGCGTCCCCTCCTCCGCCAAGATCCGCGCCACCGTGACGGGCAGCTCGGGATCGGCGAACTGAAGGGGCGAAACGTTGACGGATACCCGCAACGGGCTCAACAGTGAGTCGCGCCAGGGGCGCGCATCAATACAGGCGCGGCGCAGTACCCACTCCCCCACCTGAACTATCAGCCCGCTATCTTCCAGCTGCGGGAGAAAGTCGGCCGGTGACACCAGGCCGCGCTCGGGGTGGCGCCAACGGATCAGCGCCTCCACGGCGACCACTCGACCGCTCTCCAGATTCACCTGGGGTTGATAAAACAATTCAAACTGGTTGCGCTCCAGCGCCCGGCGCAGATCCGCATCGAGCGCCAGCAGTTCGTGGCCCCGCGAATTCATGTCGGGGGCAAAGAAGCGGTACTGATTGCGCCCTCCCGACTTGGCCCGGTACATGGCGGTGTCGGCATTGCGGAGTAGATCCTCTACGGTATCGCCGTCGTGCGGGTAGAGCGCGATGCCGATGCTGAACGTTACGAACACATCCTGCGTGCCCGCACTGACAGGAGGTTCGAACGCCACGCGAATCTTGCGCAATACCGCGAGCACGTCCTCCACCCGGCTGAGGTCGCCGACCGCAACGGTGAATTCATCGCCACCGTGGCGCGCCACTGTGTCGGTGGGCCGCAGGCAAGCCTGCAGCCGCGCCGCCACCTGTTGCAGCACGGCGTCGCCGACCGGATGACCCAGGCTGTCGTTGACACGCTTGAAGTTGTCCAGATCGAGAAACATCACCGCCGCATGACCGCCGTGCCGACGCACATGGGCCAGCTCCGCCACCAGGCGGTCGGCGAGCAAAAACCGGTTGGGCAGGTCCGTCAGACGATCGTGGGTCGCCTGGTGTTGCAATTCGGCTTCGAAGCGCTTGCGTTCGGAGATGTCGCGCGCGATCGTGGACAGGTAATCGATCCCACCACTCTCGTCGCGGTGCGCCAGAACCACTTGAGAGAGCGGGATTTGCACCGCGCCGCCGGCGCTTCCCAAGAAGGTCTCACCCGACCAGAAACCCTCGCGACAGGCTACGGGGAAGGCATCCAGCAGCAGGTGTTCTGTGACATGTTCGGGAAACAGATCGCGTAAGTGACGTCCGGTCAGGTCGGCATCGGCATCCAGACCGAGCATCCGGCGCCCCGCGCCATTCAGATAGTGCAGTGCACCATCAGGCGCCATGGTGGAGACCAGATCTGGCGCTACCTCCAGGATGGATGCCAGTCGGGTGCGCTCGCGCTCCGCCTGCACGCGGGCGGTGATGTCGCGCCCGGTGGAAACGAAGTGGGTGATCTCCCCCCCCACGTCCGACAGCGGCGTGATCACCTTGTGCTCGTGAAACAGCGTGCCGTCCTTGCGCCGGTTGATCATTACTCCTTCGTAGGTCAGTCCCGCGGTAACGGAATTCCACAATGCACTGTATACCGCGTTCTCATGCTGGCCGGAGCGCAACAGATGAGGGTTCCGACCCAATACCTCGTCGGCCTGGTAGCCCGTCAGAGCCAGGAAAGCGGGATTGACATATTCGATGCAACCATTTTTATCGGTGATGAAAATCGCGTCCGCCGCCTGGTTCACCGCCCGGGACAATTTGCGCAGCGTCTGTTCCGCCTCCCGCCGCTCGCGGCGCAGGCGCGCTTCCCGCAGTTCGCGATCGATAGCAGGGATCAGGCGCGTCAGGTTGTCCTTCATGACATAGTCCTGGGCGCCGGCACGCATGGCCTCGACCGCGACGTCCTCGCCGAGGGTGCCCGACACGAAAATCAGCGGCAAATCGGGTTCCCGCTCCCGCACAAGTTTCAGCGCCCGCATCCCGTTGAAACCCGGCATCGTGTAATCGGACACCACCAGATCCCAGGGCTGTTCGAGGGCTACCGCCAGCGCTTCTTCATCATGGACGCGCAGCCAGTTCACAGCGAAGCCGCCGCTGGTCAGATGGCGGACCAGCAACACAGCGTCGTCTTCGCAGTCTTCGACGGCCAACAGGCGCAGCGGCCGCAGGTAAGTTAGGGATTCCGCCATGACGCTTCTCCTTCCGTGGCTCAGGACGTTGGCGGTGGTGGCGAATTCAGCAGCAACCAGTAAAGCCCGAGCTGACCCGCCGCACGCACGAATTCGTCGAAATCCACTGGCTTGCGCACATAGCTGTTGGCGCCCAGCGAATAGCTCTGGAGGCGATCCTCGTCTTCGTCGGACGATGTGAGGATCACCACCGACACCAGCCGGGTACGCGGGTCGGCGCGCAGACGTCGCAATACCTCAAGGCCGTCGATACGAGGCAATTTCAGATCCAGCAGCACCAGGGCCGGCAACAGGCTGGTATCGCGGCCGGCATGGATTCCGGTTCCGAATAAATAATCGAGTGCTTCCACTCCATCGCGCACCACCACTACCGGGTTCGTCATCCGGTTGGTTTCCAGCGCATGCAGTGTCAACGCCGCATCGTCGGGGTTGTCCTCGACCAGCAGAATCGTCCGCTCGCTCATATCGCCTCCCGCGCTCCCAAAGTAAAGTAGAAAGTCGCGCCGGCATCGGCCCGCGCCTCCACCCAGATCCGTCCGCCGTGCTTGTGAATCACCCGCTGCACGGTGGCGAGGCCAATCCCGGTGCCTGGAAATTCGCTCCTGTCGTGGAGGCGCTGGAAGGCACCGAACAATTTGTCGGCATAGGCCATATCGAAGCCAATGCCATTGTCGCGAACATGATAGACCGGCCCGTCGGAACCCGCCTCGGCACCGAATTCGATCACCGCATCGACGCGGTGGCCGGTAAATTTCCAGGCATTGTCGAGCAAATTATCGAGTACTACCCGCAGCAGGCGAGCATCGCCGTACCCGATCAGATCCGTCTGGATGCGGCAGGTCACCACCCGCTCGGGATCGCGCTGGCGCAACCCGGTGATAATTTCTTCCGCCAAGGTACCCAGATCGACCGACACCGGTTTGAGATCGGCCCGGCTGACCCGTGCCAGTTTCAGCAGATCGTCGATCAGCGCGGCCATGTGCTGCGCCGCGGCCCGCACCCGCCTCAGGTAATCGGTGCCCCGATCATCGAGCGCCGCGGCGTATTCGTCGAGCAGGATGCGACTGAAGCCGTCCACCGCCCGCAGCGGTGTGCGCAGGTCGTGAGAGACCGAGTAACTGAAGGCTTCCAGTTCGTGGTTGGCGGCCTCGAGCGCCGAGGCGCGCTGGCGCAACACCTCGTGAAGCCGCTCTACCTCTCGCTCGCTCTGCTTACGGGCCCCGATATCTTCAATCACGCCATCCACATACTGGCGACCGGCGACATCTACCTTGGCCACACCGGAGAGGGCAGCGTCGAACTCGCGCCCCTGCAGAGTTACCATCGTCAGCTCACGCGCTGCGATGACTCCCACGTTTTTCAACTGCTGCACCACCTCTGCCCGCGCCGATTCGTCGCGATAGAGATGCGCCGGCAGTTCGGCGAGCAACTGTTCAGCCGACTCGGCCTCGAACATGGCCACCAGCGCCGGGTTCACCTCCAGAAACCGCCGGGGCTCCGACAGGCTACTGCGATACACCCCGATAGGGAGATTTTCAAGCAGATCCCGGTAGCGGGACTGGGCCTCCAGCCGCACTGCCTCCAGCCGGCGCCGTTCGGTGATGTCCCGGATAAACGCGGCAATCCCTCTGCCCTGCGGATTCAGCAGCAGACTCAAACTCAGTTCCACCGAAAACTCGCTGCCGTCCTTGCGACGGCCAACGAACTCGATCCCTGTATCCGCGATGACCTTACCGGAAGCCGCGATGAAACGATCCCGATACTCGCAAAATCGCGCGCGCAACCGGGCCGGCACCAGCAGTTCCGACGGCATACCCAGTAACTCTTCGCGCCGGTAGCCGAACCAGTCTTCTGCCTTGGCGTTGACCAGCGTGATGCGCCCTGTGTGATCTCCCATCACGACCGCATCCGGCACCGACTCCACCAGGCCACTGAGGCGCGCTTCCCCGGCGCGGGCCCAATGGCACCGAAATCGGTAGTACGCCACGGCCAGCGCGGCCAGCAGCGTTCCCAGAGCCAGCCCCGCAAACCAGCCGAGCAACAACCGACGTTGATCGGCGAACAGCGCCCCCAGGGCGCTTGCTGGCACCCGCGACACCAGGATCCAGCCCGCCGCGCCCGGGCCCTTGACGGTCCAGCCGGCGAGGGGCTCGGGAGGATGCATTCGCCGCCACGTGAATAGATCGCCGCCGATGATCGCCTGCCCGGTATCGTCGTGCACCTCCTGGCCAACCTGCTCCCAGGCGCTCGGGTAGCGGTTGTGGAAGCGCGGCCCGGCTCCTTTCGGGACCATGAAACCCCAGGCGTCTTCCGGGTGCTCACCCAGCAGCCAGTAGCCTTCACTGTCCAGGAACCACACACCGGCCCCCGCAGTGTGGGGCGCGAGTGCCGCCAGCCGGTCGAGCAACCGCTGGCCTAGATAGTTGATGGTAACCAGACCGCGCAGCTGTCCGTCGGGGCTGAACACCGGGGCACCGAACCGGAGCATGGGACGGAACGGTTCTTCGATGACGGCTTCGTCGACATTGAGATCGAAGCGGGAGACATGGATGGCGCCCGGCGCCTGGGCGAGCCCGGCCTGGACGAAATCGCGGCTGGACTTGTCCTGAAGACGGTCTCGCGGAACCCGTTCCGCGCCCCTGTCCTGTCGGTTGACCCGCACCAGCTCCATGCCCCGGGGATCGAACAGGCGGATCTTCGCGTAGCTATCCCGGTGACGGGCGAGCGCCAGGAAATCCGTACCGACGTGTTCGAGCGCGCGCGGACTTGCATCGGCAAGCCAGGCCTGCAACGCCGCTTGATCAGTGAGATAGGGCAGGTCGGCCAGCGGCAGGTTAAGCTCGACGGCGACGATGCCGGCGCCACGGTCAATCGTGGTACGTTCGCGAGCGCCGATCCAGGCCGTCATCTCCGCGTACTGATTACGCTCCAGAAACCAGAAAGCGGCCGCCAGTAACGCCAGCGCGAGCAGCCATAGCCCGGCAGGCGGCACAATCACTGCCCTGACCGGGTGATCATAATGGTCGGTGTGCGCGACCGATGGTGCCATCTCATGCTCCCTGCCGTCCCCCCCCGATACGGCCGGCATCCGGGGGTCGAGGTGTTCTATTTGTCCGCCGGTGGCTAGTCAGCCTGTCGGCGGAACGCGGACCCGTGCTGAGAGCGTCCCGCCCTTGGCCACCAAAGATAACTGCTTTCCAAAATCATGGTCTGCCCGGCAGAGACACCATAAGCCTCGCGCGCGCCGCGACAAGCCCTCGTCCACTATCGCATGACCGAAGCGGCTGATTGCGCCACCCAGCGGCGTGCCGAGCGCCTTTTATCGGCGCCAGCCGGTAACAGGCCCGGAAACGCGCGCATCCGCCGATGCTTCTGCCAACGGCCGGGCTACAATCGCGAGACCATGGCACCCGCCCGGTCGCCTTCTCCGGATGCCGCCCCACGGAACAACACCTCATGAAGCCTGCCGCCCGCGTACTCGTCACCCGGATGCTGGTCGCCCTGTGCGCCGCCGGATGCGCGGCGGCAGTGGCGGCACCCGCCATGCCGGCTGCCCCGCGCTACAGCTACGAGATCGTTCACAGCTATCCCCACGACCCGGACGCGTTCACCCAGGGCCTCGCCTGGGCGGACGGCCGCCTGTTCGAGAGCACGGGACAACTGGGACACTCCAGCCTGCGCGAAGTCGAGCTGGCAACCGGCCGGGTACTGCGACGGGCCGCGCTCGCGCCCTGGCTGTTCGGCGAAGGCATCGCGGCCGTGGGCGACCGCATCGTCCAGCTCACCTGGCACCAGCAGCAGGCCTTCGTCCGCGACCGCGATACCTTTGAACTGCGCGCTACCTTCACCTATCCGGGAGAAGGCTGGGGCCTGGCCTGGGATGGCCGCCGGCTGATCATGAGCGACGGCTCCGCCACATTGTTTTTCCGCGACCCGGAGACCTTTGCCGAACAGGGGCGGATCACCGTCACCGATGCCGGCGCGCCGGTCACGCGGCTCAACGAACTGGAAATGGTCGATAAGGAAATCTGGGCCAATATCTGGGGTAGCTCGCGTATCGCCCGCATCGATCCCGCGAGCGGACGGGTGACCGGCTGGATCGAGCTCGCGGGACTGACACCCGCCCCCGCGCCGGGACACCCCATCGATGTGCTGAACGGCATCGCCTGGGACGCTACCGGCAAGCGGCTGTTCGTGACCGGCAAGCTGTGGCCGCGCCTGTTCGAGATCCGGCTGGTGCCGGAGCGGCGGTGACGGCGCGATGAATCTGCTGCTGTTGCACCCCGAGGATTTTGTCGCCCCGAATCGGGTGCGGATTCGCGATCGCCGCCTCGCCCATGTGCGCGAGGTACTCGGCCTTGCGCCGGGCAGCGAACTGCGCGCCGGCGTGCTCGATGGCCCGCTGGGAACCGCGACTCTGCTGCACCTGGACGCCGGGGTGGCGGAATTCACCGTGGCGCTGGATTCGCCGCCGCCGCCCCCGCTCGCGGTGGGGCTGATTCTCGCGCTGCCCCGTCCCAAGGTTTTGCGGCGCGTGCTGCGCGCGGCCACCATGCTCGGCGTCAAGGAAATCCATCTGCTCAACAGCTGGCGGGTCGACAAGAGCTATTGGCAGACGCCCCTGCTGACCCCGGAGCGCTTGCGCGCCGAACGGCTGCTCGGCCTGGAGCAGGCACTCGACACCGCGCTACCCGAAGTGCACATCCACCGGCGTTTCAAACCCTTTGTCGAGGATGAACTCGATGCCATTGCCGGCGCGCGCCGGCGCCTGGTTGCGCATCCGCGCGGCGCCGAGCCGCTCACCAGCGCACCGCTGGGCAAACCCGTGCTGCTGGCGCTGGGACCCGAGGGCGGCTTCATTCCCTACGAGATCGACGCCCTGGTCGCCTGTGGCTTTACGCCCGTAACCCTCGGCCCCCGGGTACTGACCGTGGAAGTCGCGCTCGCCGCGGCGCTGGGCCGGTTGTCGCTGTAGCTGTCCCCGTCTCGGCGCGGCCTGCCGGAATTACCAGAAGCGATAACCGTGGCCAGTCCACTATTACGCGAATGGGGGGGTACCCTCCCCTATTCCACGCGCGCGATGAACGGAGCCAGAGGGCGACATCGAGGAATCCGGGCACCGCGCCCGGCCCCGCGGCGTTCGATCAGGGACGGAGCAGCTGGAGCAAGGGTTCCGGATAGACGCCGATCGCCAGCGTCAGCAGGACGGCGAGCAGCACCATGACGGCACCCGCGGACCAGCGCGCCGCGGCGGTGTTACCCATGGCCACGGGGGCCGGGGTGCCGGCGGGCGGCGCCGCGTACAGCGCGCCGATCACCCGCAGGTAATAGAAAAGCCCGATGGCGCTGCCGAGCAGCAGGCCACCCACCAGCAACCACTGACCGGACGCGACGCCGAGCGCGAGCACGCTGAATTTCCCGATGAAACCGGCGGTGACCGGAATCCCGGCGAGCGACAGCAGCATCAGGGTCAGGGCGGCGACTACCCAGGGGCGCTGCTGGAACAGGCCGCGATAATCCTGCAACAGCTCGCGATCCCGTTCGCCGGCGGGGCTGGAAGCCAGCGCAACGGCACCGAACACACCCAGCGCGGTGATCACATAGGTGAGCAAATAGATGGCCGCAACGGCGGGTGTACCCGCGCCGGGCGCGGCCAGGACGATCAACAGGAAACCGAAATGCGCAATCGAGGAATAGGCCAGCAGACGCTTGAGATTGTCCTGGCGCAGTGCCAGCACGCTGCCGACCAGAATCGAGGCCAGTGCCAGCACCACCAGGACGTTGACAAACTGGTGTGCGGCAGCGCCCCCGCCAGCGTGGAACAGGCGCAACACGACCGCGAAGACACCGACCTTGACCACGGTGGCGAGATAGGCGGCGACGGGCGCCGGCGCCGCTTCGTACACATCGGGCGTCCACTGATGAAAGGGCACCAGCGACAGCTTGAAGGCGAGTCCGGCGAGCAGCATCGCGCCCCCCGTCAGCGCCAGCGGGGTGTTGGCGCCGGCGCCGGCCAACTCCGCGGCCAGCGCGCTCAGGTCGAGGCGGCCGATGTCGGCATAGATCAGCGCCAGCCCGAACAGCAGGGTAGCGGATGCCCCCGCCGACAGCGCCAGGTACTTCACGCCGCCTTCGAGCGCGCGACGATCATGGCTGGCGTAGGCCACGCCGGCCACCATCGGCAGGCTGAGCAGCTCGATCCCGATGAACAGGGTCGCCGCATGGTTGGCGCCCGCCAGCGTGAGGCCACCGAGCCCACCCAGCAGCACCAGCAGGTAGATCTCCTCGCGATCACCGGCATAGCCCGCAAAATAGGCGGGACACAGGGCCAGCACACCCAGCACGGCGGCGAGCACCAGCAGCATGTAAAAGCCGGCCGCCGCGTCGATGGTCAGCAGCGGCGTGACGACCACGGGCGCGGCGCCACCGAGCCAGAGGGGCAGCGCGCACACCAGCGCCAGCGCGGTGCCCAGCATGGCAAGGGTGGCGGTGACGCGATGGCAGCGGCGCACGGCAATGCCGAGCATGACCGTGACGATGGTCGCGGACAGGACGACGCTGGGCAGCAGCGCGCCGAACTGGGCCGCATTGAACTGGATCGCGTTCATTGCGGCGCTCCCGTGGTAACGGCTCCGGTGGTAAGGACAGCGTCCGTGGTAACGGCGGCAGTGGCTGCGCCTCCCGCGGCGTACAGATGCTGGACTGCCTGCACGGAAGGCCGCGCCAGGTCGATCACCGGCTGCGGATAGAGCCCGAGCCCCAGCAGCAGCAGCCCCAGTGCCGCCATCACACCCAGGGTCCGGCCGTCGAGCGCCGCCAGGGTACCCACCCGGTGGGGTGCGCCGTGCAACGCTTTCTGGACCATGATCAGCGCATAGGCGACCGCCAGCACCAATCCCGATGCGGCGACCAGGGTGACCAGGGGCGCAACGCCGAAGGTGCCGAGCAGAATCAGGAACTCACCCACGAAGTTGCCGAGCCCCGGCAGACCGAGCGTGGCGAGGGCGAAGAACAACAATAACGGCGGCAGCGCCGGCAGAGTCCCCCAGAGCCCACCCATGGCGCCGAGCTCCCGGGTTTGCAGGCGCGCCTGGATTTCGCCGCAGAGCATGAACAGCGCCCCCGCCGAGAGGCCGTGGGCAATCATCTGCACCACCACGCCCTGCAACGCCTGCTCGGTGCCCGCGTAAAGCCCGATGAGGACGAAGCCCATGTGGGAAATACCGCTGTAGGCGACCAGCCGTTTGAGGTCGGTCTGGGCGAACGCCAGCACGGCGCCGTACACCACGCCCAGCACACCCAGCCACATGGCGACGGGCGCCAGCGCGTGCGCAACTTCCGGAAAATACGGGATCCCGAACCGCAGCAGGCCATAGGCGCCGGTCTTGAGCAGCAGCCCTGCCAGATCCACCGACCCGGCGGCGGGGGCGCAGCAGTGCGCATCCGCGAGCCAGGTGTGGAATGGCACCACCGGCATCTTCACCGCGAACGCGATCCAGAAACCCAGCATCACCAGCCAGGCGACATCGCGGCGCAGCGGCGTGGTGAGCAGGTCGTGGTAGTCGAAACTGAGCACACCAGTGGCCTGCCGATGGAAAAATACCAGCGCCAGAATGGCGAGCAGCAGCAGCAATCCGGAGGCTTGGGTGTAGACCGCGAACTTGAGTGCCGCCGCTTCCCGCCGGCGGCCGCCGGGCGCATCCTGGCCCCAGCGCGCGATCAGGAAGTACATGGGCACCAGCATCATTTCCCAGCAGAAAAAGAACAGGAACATGTCGAGCGCGAGAAACACGCCGATCACGCTGCCCAGATTCCACAGCAGGTTGAAGTAGAACAGACCGGGCCGGGTACCGGCATCGCGGGTGCCGCAGCACACCGCCACCGCGCCGAGCAGGTTGGTAAGCACCACCATCAGCAGCGACAGGCCGTCGAGTCCCAGGTGAAAGCTGATGCCGAGGCTCGGAATCCAGTCCGCGCGAAACTCGAAGGCCCATTGCGGCAGCACGCCGAGACTGGCGGTGAAGCCGGCACCGGTGAGGCTGTAGTCGCCGTTGCGCCACAGCCACAGCGAAAGCGCGAGCGAGGCCAGCATCGCGATCAGTGCGATCCCCTGCGCGCAGACACTCGACCAGCGGCCGCCGAGCCAGGCCAGCAGGGCGCCGAGCAGGGGAATCAGGATCAGCCAGACCAACACCATTGTCGCAATCCCTAATCAGCGATTCAGCGCAGCGCCACGAGCGCGAGCAGCAAACAGGTTCCAGCGCCCGCGACCGCCGCATACCAGCGCAGGTTGCCGGTCTGGGTCCACGCCAGCACGGCATTGGCGCCGCGCAGGGTCGCCGGAATCACGCCGATCAGGCGGTCGGCGACGTCGTTGCGGCCGAGGGTCGCGGCCCCCACGAAAGGTCGGGTCAGCAGCCGGTCATAGAGCCAGTCGAAACCCCAGGCGCTCTGCCACAGCCGCGCCACGGCGGCGCCGATAGGGTTCCGCGCGAGCGCCGCGGGAATCCGCGGGCACTGCACAAAGAGCAGCCAGGCCAGGGCGATGCCGACGAGGGACACCAGCAGCGGCAGGTACTCGGCCAGACCATCGATCGCTTCCACGCCCGCCACCGGCGCCGCCGGCAGCACGGTCGCCAGCATGGTTTCCAGCGGCAGTTGCAACAGGCCGCCACCCAGCGCCAGCAACAGCAACACCGCAAGCGGGAGATGATGATCGAACGAACGCGCGCCCTGGGGCGTGCCGTGCCCGGTGTTGAAACGCTCGGCGCCGAAGAACACGATGAAGATCAAACGGAAGCTGTAGAGCGCGGTCAGGAAGGCACCCACCAGGCCCGCCACCCAGAGCTCGTGGTGCCCACTCAGATAGACCTGGTGCAGGATTTCGTCTTTCGAGTAGTAACCGGCGGTGAACGGGAATGCGGTCAGCGCCAGGGTACCGACCAGCATGCAGGCGAACACGAACGGCAGCCGCTTGCGCAAGCCGCCCATCCGGAAGATGTCCTGTTCGTGATGCAGCGCGAGAATCACCGAACCTGCCGCAAGGAACAGCAGCGCCTTGAAAAAGGCGTGGGTCATGAGGTGGAACACCGCCGAGCCGTACGCACCCACGCCTTCGGCCAGGAACATGTAGCCGATCTGGCTCATGGTCGAGTAGGCGAGGATCTTCTTGATGTCGGTCTGCACCAGCGCGGTGAAGCCGGCGAGCAGCAGCGTCAGCGCACCGATGACGGCGACCAGGTGCTGCGCGAAGGGCGCCAGCGCGAACAGGGCGTGGGTGCGGGCGATCAGATAAACCCCGGCCGTGACCATGGTGGCGGCGTGGATCAGCGCCGACACCGGGGTCGGACCCGCCATCGCGTCCGCCAGCCAGGTCTGCAACGGCAACTGCGCCGACTTGCCCACCGCGCCGCCCAGTATCAGCAGCGCTGCAGTGGTCGCCAGCGGCGAGCCGACCGCCCAGTGCAGGGTCACGTTGGTCGCCAGTTCCTGGATATTGAGGGTGCCGAACTCGCGGTACAGCAGGAACAGCCCGATGGCGAGCATTGTGTCGCCGACGCGGGTGACGATGAACGCCTTGCGCGCGGCGCGGCCGTTGGCCGGGTCCTGGTACCAGAAGCCGATCAGCAGGTAGGAGGCGAGACCCACGCCTTCCCAGCCCAGGTAGAGAAACAGCAGATCGTCGCCCAGCACCAGCAACAGCATGCTGGCGACGAACAGATTCATGTAGGCGAAAAAGCGCGTGTAGCCCGGATCGCCGCGCATGTACCAGGACGCGAACAGATGGATGAAAAAGCCGACGCCGGTGATGACACCCATCATGACCAGCGACAGCGCATCCAGGCGCAGGGTGAACGCCGGCGCAAAATTGCCCACCTGCATCCAGGTCCAGAGTTTGACCGCGACGAAACCATCCGCCGGCGGCTGAGTGAAGAACTGCCAGCCCACATTCAGTGTGGCCAGGGCGGCGACGCCGATACTGCCGACACCGAGCAGCGCCGCGAGATTTTCCGGAATGCGGCCACGCGCCAAGCCGAGCAGCACGAAACCGACGAGGGGAGCGACGCAAGCCAGTATCAGCATGTCCATGGTGTTTAGCCCCGCATCGTGCTGGCGGCATCGATATCCAGCGTCTTGAAGCGTTTATAAAGCTGGATCACCACCGCCAGGCCCACGCTGGCTTCGGCCGCCGCGAGGGTCAGCACCAGGATGAACATGATCTGGCCATCGGCCTGCTGCCAGCGGCTACCAGCGGTGACGAATGCCAGCCCCGCCGCGTTCATCATCACCTCGATCGCCATCAGCATGAAAATGATATTGCGGCGCAGGACCAGGCCGCCGAGGCCCAGCACGAACAGCACCGCCGCGAGCAGCAGACCGTGTTCCATCGGAATCGGGAGGGTCATGGTCATGATGCGTCCGGCTTGCCCAAGTGATAGGCGGCCACGAGGCCGGCCAGCAACAGCATGGAAGCGAGTTCAACCGCCAGCAGATAAGGCCCGTACAGGGCGACGCCGATCGCCTTCGCATCGATCGTTTGCAGACCGACCGGCGCGGCGTGCAGTCCCCACAGGTTGCGCAGCAGCAGGTACAGCAGGACGCCGGCCAGCAGGGCCGGGCCCAGCGCAGCGCGCGGCGACAGCCAGCGCAGCTCCTGCTCCACCGTGCTCTTGCCCAGATTCAGCATCATCACCACGAACACGAACAGCACCATGATGGCGCCCGCATAGACGATGACTTCGAGGACGCCGGCAAAGGGCGCGCCCAGAGTGAAAAACACCGTCGCGACCGCGAGCAGCGACAGCACCAGATACAGCAGTGCATGCACCGGATGCGGGCAGGTCACCACCATGGCCGTGGCGATCACGGCAATCGCGGCGGCGGCGTAAAAAGTCAGTTCGATCATCCTCCCGTCCTCAGGGCAGCAGGCTTTTGACGTTGATCGGCCGCGCTTCGTCCTGCGCCTCGCCCTTGTCCTTGCCCGCAATGGCGAGACCGGAGACCCGGTAGAAGTTGTAGTCCGGATACTTGCCGGGGCCGTCGATCAACAGATGCTCCTTCTCGTAAACGAGGTTCTGGCGCTTGTATTCGCCCATCTCGTAATCCGGCGTGAGCTGGATGGCGTTGGTGGGACAGGCCTCCTCGCACAGACCGCAAAAAATGCAACGCGAAAAATTGATGCGGAAAAACTCCGGGTACCAGCGGCCGTCGTCGCGCTCGGCTTTCTGCAGCGCAATGCAGCCGACCGGACAGGCCACCGCGCACAGATTGCAGGCGACACAGCGCTCCTCGCCGTCCGGATCCCGGGTCAGCACGATGCGACCCCGGTAACGCGGTGGAACATAGGGCCGTACTTCCGGGTAAGCGACGGTATCGCGGGGTCGGAAGCTGTGCATGAATACCATCGCGATACTGCGCAACACGGTGTAAATGCCGTAGAGCACGGCGCGGATCTTGGTCATATCAGGCTCCCGACCCCTGCCAGAGAATGACGGCACCCGTGATCAGCAGATTCGCAAGCGACAGCGGCAGACAGACCTTCCACGCCGCCGCCATCATCTGGTCGTAACGGGGGCGCGGCAACGCGGCGCGCAGCAGGATGAAAGCCGACATGAACAGCAGCGACTTGATGGCAAACCAGACGAACGGAATCCGGTCGCTCCAGAACGGTCCTTCCCAGCCGCCGAAGAACAGCGCGGCGGTCAGGCCGGATACCATCACGATGCCGACGTACTCGCCGACGAAAAACATGCCGAACTTCATGCCGGAATATTCGGTGTGATAACCCGCCGCCAGTTCGGATTCGGCCTCGGGCAGATCGAAGGGGGTGCGGTGAGTGACCGCGATCGCCGCCAGCGACCACACGCAGAAGCCGAAAAATTGCGGGACCACGTTCCACCAGCCGGCCTGCTGGGCGAGCACGATGTCGCGCACGTTGAAGCTGCCGGCCTGCATCACGATACCCATCAGCGACAGGCCCATGAAAACTTCGTAGGAGATGGTTTGCGCCGTGGAACGCAAGCCGCCGAGCAGAGAGTATTTGCTGTTCGACGACCAGCCGCCCAGCAGCACCGCATACACCGCGAGTCCGGCGATCGCCAAAAAAAACAGCAGGCCCAGCTCCGGTGCCGCCACACCCCAGGTCGGCGTGATGGGCACCAGCGCGTAGCCCAGCATCATCAGGCTCATCGCCAGCAGCGGCGCCAGCACGAAGGTGAATTTGTCGACGAAGGGCGGCGTCCAGTCCTCCTTGAAGAAAATCTTGATCATGTCGGCGATCACCTGACCGAGCCCGAAGGGGCCGACCCGATTGGGACCGAGGCGATCCTGCCACAGCGCCAGCAGGCGCCGCTCCAGCCAGATCATCCAGGCGGCGGAAATCACCAGACCGAGGAGAATGACCACGGCCTGCACCACCGCCCACAGCGCCGCGAGCACGGCGGGCGACATCAACCAGGCGAGCAGCGCTGCGAACATCGGTCAGGGCTCCCGCGCCAGGGTGGTAATCGCGCCCGCCGCCACTGGCGGCACGCCGGCCAGACCGACCGGCAGTCCGACCACGCCGAGCGCCAGATCAGGGCGCAATTCCACCGGCAGCCGCAGGGTCTGACCGGCAACACCGATCGCGATGCGCTCGCCGGCGGCGATGCCGAAGCGCGCCGCATCCACGGGATTGAGCACGGCGCACGACACCGGGATGCGCGCCTGGATCGGCGCGGCGCGCGCCGACAACTCTTCGCTGCCGAAATGCGCGTACAGGGGTTCAACGCGCAGGGCGCCGTCTTGCACCCTCGCCGCGGGCACCGCTTGGAAATAGTCGCGCCCCGCGCCGCCGGCAATCAACTGCGCGCCGGGATCGCCGCCGCGCAAGGCGCCGCCGACTTCGACCTGCAACTTGTTCCAGGCCTGCGGTGAATTCCAGCCCGGCGCCCAGGCAAAGGCGAGCAGCGCCGACGGCCTGTCGACCCCGGAGGCACCGTTGACCCCTTCCATCGAGAACGCCAGCGAGGAATCCGGATCCTGGGTCGCGCGTATTTCATGCACCCGTATTTGCGCGCGCGCCGCGGTGCGACCGGACTGGCGCTGGGGAGCCCGGGCGATCTTCATGCCGCGCAGGCGGAAGCTTGCGTCCGGAGCCGCGGCGGCGATGCCGCGCAACGCCGGCACGGCGGCTTCGCACTGCGCCAGTACTTCGTCGAAGTTCTCGGCGGCAGCGGTACCGTGCTGGATCCGATCCAGCCACCGCCACGACTCCGCGACCGCCACCTCGGGATCGTAATAAGCCGGGTCGTAGACCTGAAACAAGCGTTGCGCGCGGCCTTCGTAGTTGACCAGCGTGCCGTCACCTTCGGCGAAGCTCGCCGCCGGCAGCACCGCCTGGGCGCGACTGACCGTCGCGGTGAGCTGGTGATCGAGCACGATCAGGGTGGCGTCGGCGAGCGCAGGATCGATCCGCACCGCGCTCAGCCGGGTGTAGAGATCATTTTCGACGACGACCACCACACTGGGTTCACGCGCGACGCGCTCCAGCAGGGTTTCCAGATCCTGCGCCTCGAACAGGGCGAGTCCAAGACTGTTGGCTTCCGGCGGCGCGAGGCAGATCGCGGTCGCCGGGTTGAGCGTGTGCAGCGCCTTGGTGATGTTGGCGGCGGCTTCGATCACCGCAAGGTCGCGACAACCGGCGCCGGAGACGATCAGCGGTCGCTGCGCACTGCGCAGCGCGGCGGCGATACGGTCCGCGAGCGCGGCGGTATCGGCATCGAGATCAGCCACCGCGGGTGCGGCGGCATCGAGCGCATGGGCGACGGCGAAACCGAGGCGGGCGATGTCGGTCGTGGCGGCGCGCAGCGTTTCGCGGGCAAAGTCGTCGCAGCCTGTGGCCGCGGGGGTAACGATGAATACCGGGTGCGATTCGCCCTGCGCGATATCGGCGGCAGACGCGGCCTGCCATGCGGAGACTTTGCGTTCGGCGCACATCTCGGTGGCGCGACCGCGCGCGGCCTGGCGCAGCGCCAGCGCGATGCGCGGCGCGGTGGCCAGCACGTCTTCGCCCAGCACCAGCACGGCGTCCGCGCGTTCCATGGCATGCAGGGTGGCGGAGCGCGCCGGGCCGCTGCGCAGTACGTCGAGACAGCGGCCGACCAGCGCGGCATCCAGCGCGGTCTGGCCGCTGCTGAAATGGTCGCGCCCGACAAGTTCCAGCAGGGCGTAATTCGCTTCGAGAGAAGCACGCGGCGAGCCGATGCCGAACACCGGCCGACCGGCGGCAAGTTGCCCGCGAATGAAATCCAGTGCCGCCGTCTCTGCAACAGGGACCAGGCCTTCGGAGCCGGCCAGGTGCGGACGGCGCGGCCGATCCTTGCGGTTCACATGGCCGTAACCGAAGCGGCCGCGGTCGCAGAGAAAATAACCGTTCACTTCGCCGTGGTAGCGGTTTTCGATGCGGCGCAATTCGCCGTAGCGCTCGCCCGGCGAGATATTGCAGCCCACCGCACAGCCGGTGCAGATGCTCGGTGCAAACTGCATGTCCCAGCGCCGGTTGTAGCGTTGGGCGTGGGTCTTGTCGGTGAACACGCCGGTGGGGCAGACCTCGGTGAGGTTGCCGGAAAATTCGCTCTCCAGCACACCGTCCTGCGCGCGCCCGAAGTAGAGATTGGACGCGGCGCCGTACACGCCGAGATCGGTGCCGCCGGCATAGTCGTTGTAGTACCGCACGCAGCGGTAACAGGCGATGCAGCGGTTCATCTCGTGCTTGATGAACGGCCCCAGCTCCTGATTGCGGTGGGTGCGCTTGGTGAAGTGGTAGTTGCGGTTGTGGTGGCCGGTCATCACCGTCATGTCCTGCAAATGACAGTGGCCGCCCTCCTCGCACACCGGGCAGTCGTGCGGGTGGTTGGTCATCAGGAAGCTGATGATGGTCTCGCGGAATTCCCGGGCCTCGGCGTCGTCGATGGAAATCCAGCTGCCGTCGGTGGCCGGCGTCATGCAGGACATGACGATGCGGCCCTTCTTGTCGTCCGGACCGCTGTATTGCTTGACCGCGCACTGGCGGCAGGCGCCGACGCTGCCGAGCGCCGGATGCCAGCAAAAGTAGGGAATATCCAGGCCCAGCGAGAGACAGGCGTGGAGCAAGTTGTCGCCGCCCGTGACTTCGTACTGTTTGCCGTCGACGTGAAGGATGGCCATCGTTCAACCTGCTGCAGAACTGACCGGGGAGCCGGCGGCGGGGGCGTCTGTCGCCCGGATGCCGGCCTCGAACTCGGCGCGGAAAAATTTGAGTGCCGACTGGAGTGGCTCCATGGCGCCCGGCGCATGGGCGCAGAAGGTGCGGCCGGGGCCCAGCGCCCGCGTCATCAGCAGCAGTTGCTCGATATCCCCGCTCCTGCCTTGCCCGGCTTCGAGCGCCTGCAGAATCTTCACCGTCCAGGGCAGGCCATCGCGGCAGGGGGTGCACCAGCCGCAGGATTCGCGCGCGAAGAACTCTTCCAGGTTGCGCACCACCGACACCATGTTGTGGGTCTGATCGACCACGGCGAGCAGGCCAGTGCCCATGCGCGACCCGGCCTTGCCGATGGTGTCGTAATCCATCGCCAGATCCAGATGCTCGGGAAGCAGGAAATCCGTGGAGGCGCCGCCCGGCAGCCAGCACTTCAGTTGATAGCCGTCCTGCATGCCGCCGGCGTGCTCTTCGAGAATCTCGCGCGCCGTGGTACCGATCGGCAGCTCGAACACCCCGGGTCGCTTGACGCGGCCGGATACGCCATAGAGCTTGGTACCGCTGTCCGGGGATTTGCCCTGGGACAGGCCGCGGAACCACTCGGCGCCGTTGAGCACGATGGGCGCAATGTTATTGAGGGTCTCGACGTTGTTGATGACCGTCGGCCGGCCCCAGGCCCCGGCGATCTGCGGGAATGGCGGCTTGGCGCGCGGATTGGCACGGCGGCCTTCGAGGGAGTTGATCAGCGCCGTCTCTTCGCCGCAGATGTAGCGGCCGGCACCGGTGTGCACGAAGCAGTCGAAATCCCAGCCGCTGCCGAGGATGTTGCGCCCCAGCAAGCCGGCGGCGCGCGCTTCGGCGAGTGCCTGATTCAGGCGCGCGGCCGCCAGCACATATTCGCCGCGCAGAAAAATGTAGCCGGTGGTGGCCTGGGTCGCGTAAGCGGCGACCAACATGCCTTCGATCAGTTGATGGGGTGCGCCTTCCATCAGCAGGCGATCCTTGAAGGTGCCGGGCTCCATTTCGTCGGCGTTGCAGACGAGGTATTTGATCCCCGCGTCCGGCCCCATGGGGATCAGGCTCCACTTGATCCCGGCCGGGAAGCCGGCGCCGCCACGGCCGCGCAGATTCGCGTCCTTGACCCGCGCCTGCACATCCTGGGGCGACAGCTCCCTGATCGCCAGGCGCAGCGCACGATAGCCGCCGCTCGCTTCAAAGGCGGCGAGATCCATGGGCTGCGCGGTATTGACGCGCGCCGTCAGGGGTTTGATCAGCAATTGCTGTTCGAGCGTCATGGTGGATTCGCGCGTCATGGATAGGCCGTCAGCAGTTCGGCGACGGCACCCGGCGCGACATCGCCGTGGAGGTCGTCGTCGATCATCAGTGTCGGTCCGCGGTCGCAGGCGCCCAGACAGCAGACCGGCAGCAAAGTGAAGCGCTGATCCGGCGTGGTCTGGCCGTAGCCGATGCCGAGTTGCTGCTCGAGCGCCGCCCGCAGTGCGTCGTAGCCGGTGAGATAGCACGAGATGCTGTCGCACAGCTTGATGACGTGACGACCGACCGGCTGGCGAAAAATCAGGCTGTAGAAAGTCGCGACACCTTCGAGGTCGGCAGCGGAAATGCCGATCAGCGCTGCCACCGGCGCGAGTGCCCCGTCGGGCACCCAGCCGCGGTGCTGCTGCACGATCTTGAGCGCCTCGATGCTGGCGGCGCGACCGTCCGGGTAGTGGGCGAGCGCGTGTTCGATGGCGTGGCGCTCCGCGTCGCTCAGCACGAAGGGCGCGCCGCGCTCCAGATCGGTGAGCCGGATCAGGTTGTCGTTCATGGCAAGGTTCCCGAGCTCAACCCGGCACGCCCAGGGGGCCGCCACCCGCAGCGGGTGCGGGTGGCGCCTGGCACCGGAAAGACAGTGTCAGCGGTCAACATCGGCCATCACAAAGTCGATGCTGGCGACGTGCGCGATCAGGTCCGGCACCAACTGGCCGCGCACCACGGACGGAATCTGCTGGAGATGCGGGAAACTCGGCGTGCGGATGCGGGTGCGGTAGCTCGCGGTGCTGCGGTCGCTGATCAAATAATAGCTGTTGATACCCTTGGTGGCCTCGACCATCTGGCTGGTCTCCCCGGCCGGCATCACCGGCCCCCAGGACACGCCGAGAAAATGCGGGATCAGGGTGTCGATGTCGCGCAGGGTGCGCTCTTTCGGCGGCGGACAGGTCAGCGGATGATCCGCCTTGTACGGCCCCGAGGGCATGTTGTCGAGACACTGCTGAATGATGCGCAGCGACTGGCGGATTTCTTCTTCGCGCGCCAGCGCCCGGTCGTAGACATCGCCGTTGTGGAACACCGGCACGTCGAAATCGAACTGTTCGTAACCGGAATAGGGGCGCGCCTTGCGCAGATCGTAGTTGCAGCCGGTGGCGCGCAGACCCGGGCCGGTGACGCCCCAATCCATCGCGTTGGCGGTGTCGTACACGGCAACGCCCTTGCAGCGCGCCTTGAGAATGGCATTTTCCAGCGCGGCCTTGCGATAACCGTCGAGGCGCTTGGGCATCCACTCGAGAAACTCGCGTACCTTGCGGTCCCAGCCGCGCGGCAGATCCTGGGCGACACCGCCGATGCGGAACCACGCCGGATGCATGCGAAAACCGGTGATGGCCTCGATCACGTCGTAGGCTTTCTGACGGTCGACGAACATGTAGAACACCGGCGACATGGCGCCGAGATCCTGGGCAAAAGTGCCGTAAAACAGCAGGTGCGAGCAGATGCGGAAAAATTCCACCAGCATCACCCGGATGGTCTTGACCCGCTCCGGCACCTCAATGCCGGCAAGTTTTTCCAGCGCCAGCACATAGGGCAGATTGTTCATGACCCCACCGAGATAATCGATGCGGTCGGTATAGGGAATATAGCTGTGCCAGGACTGACGCTCGCCCATCTTCTCGGCGCCACGGTGGTGGTAGCCGATGTCCGGGACGCAGTCGACCACCTCTTCGCCATCCAGTTGCAGCACGATACGAAAGGCGCCGTGGGCCGAGGGGTGGTTGGGACCCAGATTGAGGAACATGAAATCGTGATCGTCGGTACTGCGTTTCATACCCCAATCCTCGGGGATGAAGCGCAGCGCCTCCTGCTCCATATCCTGACGCAGGGCATCCAGATGAAAGGGATCGAATTCGGTGGCGCGCGCCGGATAGTCCTTGCGCAGCGGGTGGCCGGTCCAGGTGGGCGGCAGCAGGATGCGACGCAGACGCGGGTGGCCTTCGAACCCGATACCGAACAGATCCCAGACTTCGCGCTCGTACCAGTTGGCGTTCGGATAGATGCCGGACACAGTCGGCAGCGAGGGGAAGTCGCCGCGCAACGCGACCTTGATGCGGATGTCGCCCTGCCCGCGCGTGGCGATGTCGCGCGCCACCGACAGCAGGTGATAGACGACGGTGAAATCCGCCGCCGGCAGGCCGTCGCGGTACTTGCGCAGACGCTCGTCGACCGCGGTCAGGTCGTACAGCATCGCGTAGGGCTGCGTCACCCCGGTGCGCAACAGGCGCATCACCTCGGCAATGCGCGCCACCGGTACCCACAGAGTCGGAACCCGATCGACATTGTGCTCGACCGTGACCGCATCGGTGCCGCACAGCGCGATGATCGCGCTGGCGCTGTCGGGTAATTCGGGAACCGCGCCGTCCGCCATCCGTCAGACCTCGTCCGGCGTGCGCAGCGCGGTCTGCGCCTTGCGCCCGGCCTGTTTCAGGTCGCGCTGGACCGGCATCTCGGCCTGATAAATCCCCTGATCGCCCACCACCCAGGACAGCGGCCGCCGCTCCTTGCCGATCGAGTCCTGCAGCAGCATCAGCCCCTGCAGAAAAGCCTCGGGCCGCGGCGGACAGCCGGGCACATAGAGATCCACCGGGAGAAACTTGTCGACGCCCTGCACCACGGAATAGATATCGTACATGCCACCGGAATTGGCGCAGGCACCCATGGAAATGACCCACTTGGGTTCCAGCAACTGCTCGTACAGGCGCTGCACGACCGGCGCCATCTTGATGAAACAGGTGCCGGCGATGACCATCAGATCGGCCTGGCGCGGCGACGCGCGAATCACCTCGGCGCCGAAGCGGGCGATGTCATGGGTCGAGGTGAACGCGGTCGCCATCTCGACATAACAGCATGACAGGCCAAAGTTGTAGGGCCAGATCGAATGCTTGCGCCCCCACTGCACCAGATCGGACAGCTTGGCGGTCAGTACATTGCGGCGGACTTCTTCCTCGGTGAAGACCTCTTCGGTCTCGATGGCGAGGGGCGAAACGCCCGTGGGGCGATTGGGATCGACGCGGGTAAAGCTGTATCGCATGGGATCGGCCTCGCCCTCAGCGGGTAGCGCCGGACTGACGCCGGCGGTAGGTGTGCGGCGACCAGTCGAGCGCGCCGACGCGGATCAGATACACCAGGCTGGCGCCGAGCACCCCGACGAAGATCGCTGCTTCGATCAGGCCAGGCCAACCGGCTTCGCGCACGGATACCGCCCAGGCGTACAGAAACAGCGCCTCGACATCGAAGATCACGAAGAACACCGCAACCAGGTAAAACTTGGCCGACAGCCGCAGACGCTCCGGAGACGCGGACACCACCCCCGACTCGAAGGGCTCGTTGCGCGCGCGCGCGCCGCTGCGTCCCCCCAGCAGCCAGGACAGCCCCAGCATCAGGCCACAGAGCCAGAACACCGCCACCACATACACCAGGGTGCCCCAGAATTCCGGGGAGTCCGGGAAGATTTTCAATAGCTCGGTCATGTTAAAGCTTCGCTAGGCTTGGCGGAGTCCGCCGTACAAGGCCGTCATGTTCAGGGGTAGATCAGGGTTCCGGGCCAGATCGGCCTCCGCCAATCGCATGGGCAAGCCCCGCACCGGTTTACCGACTGTGGGTTACCAGCGGCGGTTGACCCGGTGTGCAGGCAACCGTCTCGAGTTGACCCGGCGCCAGCGGGCCGCGATTATAGACCCGCACCGTTCAGCCGCGCTAACCTAAATCAACCTACATCGATGCCGCTGCCGTTTTTTGTTGGCGCGAGCGGCACGCTCCGGTCGAGTTAGGATCGGGCGATTACCCGCGGGGCGCGGGGCTCACGAGTTCGCCGCGCCGGGCAACGACGTTATTCCGCGCACCGACCCGGACCACTACGCTCCCGTGAGCCATCAGGGAAGCCGCTTCAACCAGGGAAACTACAGGGGAAACCCGTCGGAGATGCTATGCGTGCACTTTCCCACGTTGCCATCGGCGTCAGCGACATCGAGCGCTCGCTGCCGTTCTACCGCGATTTGCTAGGCCTCACCGTGACACTCGACACGGTCGAAAACATCGGGGGCTTGGCCACGCTGTTTCGCAACCCCGACAAAGGTCAACGCCGCGCCGTCTATCTGCGCTGGGAAGATGGCCCGGATGCCAGCTTCATCGTCCTCTCGGCGCCGATCGGTGCGCCGACCGGGACAGCCATCAAACTTGATCAGGTCGGCATCCACCATTTTTCCTTCTGGGTGAAGGATCTCCGCGTCAGACTCAACAAGCTGCGCGCGGCGGGCGTACCCATCCTGGTCCCCGCCACCGAGTCCGACACCCTTGCCTATGGCGAGGCGCCCGGTGGCACTGTGCTGACCTGCCTGTTTCAGGATCCCGACGGAATCATCCTGCAATTCGACGAACGCCTCGGATGACCGGTGGGACGTCCCCGGCAACGCAGACTGGGGCGCCAGCTTTGTGAGTACTCTGTGAACTCGCCCTCGCCCCGGCGTTGGCTTCCGCGAGTACTCTCTCTATACTCCGGGTGAAGCGACCCGCCCCGCACCTGGGCGAGCGTCGGCGTGGTTCACTCAGGAGGGAGCATCAGTGAAACTGCAAGCCTTCAGGAAAAGTACGGTGGCACGTCCGCTGGCGTTAGTCGCAGCGCTGCTGTTGTGCCAGCCGGCGTTCGCGACCACCGATGAGGATGCAGATCCGAACAAGGTGTCCGCGATGGAAATGACCGGCGATCTGCTGGTCGGGCGACCGCTGTTGCTCACCGCCACAGTGCTGGGGACCGCGATCTGGCTCGTCGCCCTGCCGTTCTCGGCGCTTGGCGGCAATGTCAAGGACTCCGCCGAAGCGCTGATTGGCTGGCCGGCGAGAAACACCTTCGAGCGGTGCCTGGGTTGTCCTACCGCCGGTTACAAGAAGGATTGATCCAGACCCGGGCCGTGGCGGCGTTTCGCGCGGCCCCGGTTTTTCTGCGCACCACAATCCGCGTGGAAGCGCGGACAGCGACGCGCCCATAGCGTGCTTTGGTGGAGTGCACCCCGCACCGCCTGGAATTGTTTCCCGCCTGTCGCAATCTGGCGCGCGCCGTATCCTCCAGCGTCGACGCGCCGGGCAGCTTTGTCACCCCTCGGTCATGCCGCGGTTTTCAGCCTGACACATTCCCGCCCTAACCTTGGCGGACATGAACAGAGTCCGACCCGATCGCCATTCCGTACTGGGCTATATCCAGCACAGCGATATCCTTACCTTCAACTGGTGCATGCGCCGCAAGCGCCGCGAGTTGTTCACCGCCGTCGGTCGCCTGATATCCAGGACCGCTGACGGCCCGTACTACTTCATCGTGCCGTTGGCCTTGTTGCTGGCCGACAGCCATGCCGCCGTCACCCTGTTCGCGGTGTTGGCCGGCGCATTTGCGATCGAACGACCGCTCTATGCCATCCTCAAGCGCGGCCTCAAGCGCAACCGCCCGGCAGACGCCCTGCCCGGCTTCGAAAGCTTCATCGTTCCGGCGGACAAGTTCAGCTTTCCATCCGGCCATACCAGCGGTGCGTTCCTGGTCGCTACCGCGACCGCCTGGGCTTTTCCAATCCTGCTGGTACCGCTGTACTGCTGGGCCGTTCTGGTGGGGACCTCGCGCGTATTTCTGGGCGTTCATTTTCCGTCCGATATCGCCGCCGGCGCCCTGATGGGCACCAGCGTCGCGTCACTGGCGACCGGTGTGCTGGCCTCCGGGTTTGTCCCTTGACGCGTATCCTCTATGGCGTTCAGGGTACCGGCAACGGCCATATCACGCGCGCCCGCGCCATGGCCAAAGCCATGGCCGATCAGGGCCTTGCCGTGGACTACCTGTTTTCCGGGCGGGAACCCGACCAGTTCTTCGACATGGAGCCGTTCGGCGACTACCGCCTCTGCAAGGGCCTCACGCTCGCCATTGAAGCGGGTCGGCTGCGCAGCTTCGGAACCCTGCGGAAATTCGCTCCGCGCCGGCTGCTGAACGAAATCCGCGCGCTGGATCTGTCCCCCTACGATCTCGTCCTCACCGACTTCGAACCGGTCACTGCCTGGGCGGCTCGCCTGCGCAACAAACCCTGCGTCGGAATCAGCCACCAGTACGCGTTTCGCTATCCGGTTCCGCGACCGGCCGGCAACTACCATCAGCGCCTGCTGCTGCGCTGGACGGCGCCAGCGGACAGCTGCCTGGGTTTGCACTGGTACCACTTCGATGCACCGCTGTTGCCCCCCGTGGCACCTGTGCCCGAGCTGGGCAGCGAGCAGGATGCGCGGCTGATCGTGGTCTACCTGCCCTTCGAGAGACCCGCCGCCATCGACGCGCTGCTCAAACCTTTTGTCGACTTCCGGTTCGCGGTGTATCACCCGGACGCCGACGAGGTCGCAGCCTGCGCGGCACACATCCACTGGCAGCGACCCAATCGCCACGGCTTTCACCAGGAACTCGCCCGCTCCGGCGGCGTGATTTGCAGTGCCGGCTTTGAACTGGCCAGCGAGGCCCTGCAACTGGGCATCAAGCTGCTGGTCAAGCCCGTGCGGGGGCAATCCGAGCAGCACGCCAACGCCATGGCGCTGGTACAGCTGGGGGTGGGTTACACCATGGACCGCCTCGATGGCGCGCGGGTGCGTGATTGGCTCGAAGGCGGGCGCGCGGTGCGCGTGCGCTACCCGGATGTGGCGGCCGCCATCGCGCGCTGGATCGCTGCCGGACACCGCCCCCAGGACATTCAGACACTGTCGGCGGCGCTGTGGCGCACCACCCGGTTCCCTGACGTCCCGCTGTTTCCCCCGCTGGAGATGCATCCTGTTGGCTCGGAACCCTGAATCCGGCACACCTGAAGGCAACACACCCGGCGCGCTGCCGTTTCCCGGACGGCGCACCCCCGACAAACCGGACATCTCTCCGCTGATGCAACGCCTCAACGCCGTCTGGCTTTCCGATATCCACCTGGGCAGCCGCGGCTGCCGCGCCGAGTTCCTGCTCGACTTTCTTGAGCATACCCAGTGCAACGTGCTTTATCTGATCGGCGACATCGTCGATCTGTGGGCACTGAAACGGAGTTTTTACTGGCCCGGCAGCCATCAGGCCGTCTTGCGCAGGATCATCGCCAAGGCCGCTGAAGGCACCCGCGTGGTGTATGTGCCCGGCAACCACGACATGCTGGCGCGCGATATCGCCGCCCGGCAGTTTCTCGATATCGAGGTCGCGACGGAGGCGGTTCACACCACCGCGGATGGCCGTCGGCTGTTGCTGATCCACGGCGACCAGTTCGATCACGTGGTGTTGTGTTCACGTTTCAACCGCTGGGTCGGCAACGCGAGTTATTCGCTGTTGCTGGCGCTGAATCAGCTGGCCAACGGTGTGCGGCGCGGGCTGCGGCTGCCTTACTGGTCGCTCGCCTACTATGTGAAGAACCGGGTCGGCAATGCCCGCGCGGCGATCGAAACCTTTGAGCGCGCCGCGGTACACGAAGCGCGTCGACGGGGTTTCGACGGCGTGGTCTGCGGCCACATCCATCAGCCGGAGCTGCGCGTGATCGACGATCTCCTCTACTGCAACGACGGCGACTGGGTCGAAAGCTGCACCGCGCTGGTGGAGCACCGGAGCGGCCGGCTCGAACTGGTGCACTGGGGCGATCTGCAACAGCCCATCAAGTGCGAACATGCCGCGAGCACGGGGGGAGAGTTCCAGTTGCTGCAGTTGCCGCGCCTGTCGGCGCGCTAGTGTCGCGTTCCGCCGATAACTTTACACAATCGAGCGATCTTGCCGAGGATCGAATCAGCCGTGGCGGTCCAGATGAACAGTCTGGCGGTCAGGTTGTAGCGCTCGCTGTAACCCTTGATGCGTCCGATCAGGCCGGGAACGCTATTCAAGGAACCACGCCGGATGGCCTACTGGGTAATCAGGCCGAACCAGCGCTCGACCTGATTGAGCCAAGACGCATAGGTGGGGATGAAGTGCACGTGGTAACGCGGCCGGCGCGCCAGCCAGGCGCGCACCTTGCACAACTGAGCTTGGTGACTGGTGGGTCGCCCGCTTTTCATCATGATCCTAAATGATGGCTGCTATCCTCAAGCAGGGCATACGCAACCCACACTTGTATCGTCCCGATTTTGAGTAGCGTATGAAGTACCGATAACAATAGCCGTAAGGACAGTAAGCATGAGCATTCAGCATTGCCGGGGGGGCAACATCCGTCACCTGTTCGTCGGAGCCCTCATTGCCGGGGGGCTGTTACAAGCCGCCTGGGCCGAGGATTTCAATCAGCCGCCAACCGCCGAGGAGTTGGCAAAGTTGGGCCTGGAGGGGACCGAGTGGACGCCGTCCGGTGCGATTCGCGCCGGGAACGCCGAGGGCACCATCCCCCCCTGGGAAAACGCACCGCTGCCGGTTCCCGATGGTTTCGAGCCCGGTTCCTTTCATCCGGACCCCTTTCCGGAAGATCAGCCGCTGTTCACCATCACTGCACAGAATTACCGGGAGCACGCCGACAAGCTCACTCCCGGTCAGGAAAAGATGTTCGAGACCTATCCCGACTATTTCATGAACATCTACCCGACCCGGCGCACCGCCGTGTTCCAGCCCTACTGCTACGAGGCAGCACTGGAGAATGCCAAGCGATCCCGGATCGTGCCGTCGGACAGGTTCCCCGGATTGCTGGGGTTCGAGAACGCCCGCCTGTGCTGGGCCTTTCCGGTCGCCAAGAATGGTCCACAGGCGCTCAGTAATCTGTATACCAGACCCCAGGTGCCATGGCGCGACGGCTTCGACAACATCGCGCCGATCACAGCGTCCGGTAACTACGAGATCGTCACGCTGTCGGTGCAGGTGAACAGACCCTACAGTGATCCCGCCAACGGCTGGAACAATCCCGATTTCGATTTAACGGCCCCCGGCAGTGCGGCCCTGTACTATCAGACCACCACCGCGCCTGCCAAGCAGGCCGGCCAAGTGGTGTTGGCGCGTGATCCGATCAGCTTCGCCAAGCAGTTTCGCCAAGCCTGGGCCTACAGTCCCGGACAACGTCGGGTGAAGCGGGCGCCCCAAATCGTACACGACAATCCGGCTACCTCCAGCGATGGGCTCATGACCACCGATCAGGGCTGGGGCTTCAACGGGCCCAATGACCGCTTCCACTGGACGCTGGAGGGTCGGGAAGAGATCTATGTGCCCTACAACGCTTACCGATTACACTCGGGAGACTTGCAGCCTTCCGATATCGTCACCCCGGAAGGGCGTCTCAATCAGAATCTGGCACGCTACGAACTGCATCGGGTGTGGAAGCTGAAAGGCACACTCAAGGAAGGCACAACACATGACTACGGTATAAGGGTGCTCTATCTGGATGAGGACAGCTGGTGGGCCATGCTCGGGGATCACTATGACCGCCGCGGCGAACTGTGGCGGCTCTATGAGTTGCACACACTGATGTACTACGACCAGAAGGCCATGGACCTCACGACGGAAAACCAGTACGACATGCAGGCCGGTCGGATGGTGATCCGCAGTCTCGACAACCAGGAAAAAGGGGTCGATTTCAGTTTCCGTGCCGAACCGAGTTATTTCACGCCGGCGGAAGTGCGCCGCCGCGGCCTGCGCTGACCCGTTACCCGGGATTACCTCCACCCAGCTCTGATTACGGGCCCTTTCCGGGCCCGTTTCCATTCCGACCGTGTTTCGGTCATCGCCCCCCGCTGGCCGAACGATCGCCCGCAGTTGTCCTTTTGTCATCTCGCCGGCATCGTGCCGTCACATGGAAGGGCGTATCCCCTAAGCTCGCATTGCTCTGCGACAAGAGGCGCACGGGTCAAGCCGCCCGCACCGGCAGGCCCTGGCGCCGGGCACGCACGCCGGCTCGCTGGGGATCGGCGCCGCGACCGATCGCCATGTAGTCAAAACCCTGTTCCGCCAGCAGTGCCGGGTCGTAGAGGTTG
>JAKFFI010000028.1:0-50385 GCA_036677085.1 Porticoccaceae bacterium | reverse complement strand
AGAGCCGGCCGATTGCCGACAACGCCACTGCCGAGGGTCGGGCGAAAAACCGGCGCGTGATCGGGCAGCTGAGCTATACGGAAGTGGCGCCCGAATAAACGGGTCACCCCTGGGTCTGACTGAAAACGGCGCCTGCGGGCGCCGTTTTCATATCGGACCGGAGCGGGTGGAAATCTCGGAATGCGATAGCGGGCGAGCCTGCGGATGACGACGCTCTACTGGCACGATTACGAGACCAGCGGCATTGATCCCGCACGGGATCGGCCGCTGCAATTTGCCGGTGTGCGTACCGACGAAAACCTGGAGCTGATTGGCGCGCCATTGCGTCTGTACTGCCAGCCGGATCCGGATCTGCTGCCCCAGCCCGCTGCCTGTCTACTGACCGGAATCACCCCACAGAAGGCCGCGCGTGAAGGTGTCGCGGAACCCGAGTTCGCCGCCCGTATCGTCGCCGAGCTCGGGGCGCCGGGCACCTGCGGCGTCGGCTACAACAGTCTGCGCTTCGACGACGAGTTCACGCGCTTCCTGCTCTATCGTAATTTCCATGATCCCTACGAGCGGGAGTGGCGCGGCGGCAACTCGCGCTGGGACATCATCGACATGCTGCGGCTGGCACGGGCGCTGCGACCGGACGGCATGAACTGGCCCGATCGGGAGGATGGCAGTTCCAGCTTTCGCCTCGGGGATCTGGCGGCCGCCAACGGCATCGTCCACGACAATGCCCATGATGCGCTGTCCGACGTGCTGGCCACCATTGCGCTGGCGCGTCGGGTACGGGAGTGCCAGCCCGAGCTTTACCGCTATGTCTACGCGCACCGCCACAAGCGCCAGCTGCTGCCGCTCCTCGATCCCGCCCGGCGGCGGCCGGTGTTGCACGTGTCCGGCCGTTTGCCCCGGGAGCGGGGCTATACCGCTCTGGTCCTGCCGCTCGCCCGGCACCCGGCGAACGCCAATGCCGTGATCTGTTTCGATCTCCTGGGCGACGCCGATGCGCTCATCGCCCTGGATGCGGAGGCGATCCGCGCGCGGGTGTTCACGCCGGCGGCTGAGTTTGCGGCGGGAATCGAACGTCTGCCGCTCAAGGCGATCCACCTCAATCGCTGCCCGGTGGTGGCGACACCGAAATTGCTGGATGCGGCCGCCGCGCGCCGGCTCGGCATCGATCTGGGTCGTTGTGAAACCAACTGGCACAAGCTGTTGGCGGTCGATCTCACCGCCAAGCTCGGGCAGGTGTTCGCGCCGCAGGCCATGCCGCTGCCCGCGGATGCCGAAACTGCGCTCTATGCCGGATTTCTCTCCGACGCCGAACGCGGCTTGCTGGCCGCGGTGCGCACGGGTCGTGGTATGGAGCTCGATCCGGCGCGGTTGGCGTTTCGCGATCCCCGCTACCGGGAACTGTTGTTTCGCTATCGCGCACGGTATTTCCCCGAGACGCTGACCCCCGTTGAGCAGGAAAGCTGGAGTGATTTTTGCCGTTGGCGGCTGACCGATCCGGAGTCGGGTTATCTCGGCCTCGCGGCATTTCGCGCCGAATTGTCGCTACTGGCGCAACAACCGGCGGATTCCGCGCGGCGAGCTTTGCTGGAGGAATTACAGGCCTGGGGCGAGACGGTCGCCGGGCGCCACGGACTCGGCGATGCTGGTTGAGGTGCGGTAAAGCCGCTAGAATCCGGACCGTTCCAGCGGCGGGGATGTGTGTGAAGTTCAGGGGCTCCCATATCCTTTCTGTCGCGCAATTCGAGCGCGATGACATCAATCGTATCTTCCGTATTGCGGATTGCATGGAGCCCTATGCCCAACGCCGACGGGTCACCCGCGTGCTCGAGGGCGCGATTCTCGGCAACATGTTTTTCGAGGCCAGTACCCGCACCCGCATCAGTTTCGGCTCCGCCTTCAACCTGCTGGGCGGCGAGGTACGGGAGTCGGTGGGCATGGACAGTCTGTCGCTGGTCAAGGGAGAGTCGCTCCAGGACACTGCGCGCGTGCTGTCCGGATTCAGCGATGTGATCTGCATGCGCCACCCCCTGGCAGGTTCGGTGGCGGAATTTGCCGGTGCCAGCCGGGTGCCGGTACTGAACGGCGGCGACGGCAGCAACGAGCATCCGAGTCAGGCCCTGCTCGATCTCTACACCATCCAGAAAGAAATGGCCGGCCGTGGTCGCGGCATCGACGGCCTGCGCATCGCCATGGTGGGCGATCTCAAGTATGGCCGCACCGTGCATTCCCTGAGCAAGCTGCTGACGCTGTTCGAGCGGGTCCATGTGGTGCTGGTATCGCCCCCGGAGCTGCGGATGCCGCCGTCACTGGTTGACGAACTGCGGACTTCCGGCCAGCGGGTGGATGAGTCGGGGAACCTGGAGGCGAGCATCGCTCACGTCGATATCGTCTATTCGACCCGGATTCAGGAAGAGCGCTTTCCGGACCGCGCGCAGGCGGACAGCTATCGCGGTCGCCTGCGTCTCAACCAGGCGATCTATACCCAGCACTGTGAACCCAACACCGTCATCATGCACCCACTGCCGCGGGACTCGCGCGCCGAGGCCAACGAGCTCGATCGCGATCTCGACGAGAATCCCAACCTGGCCATTTTCCGCCAGACCGACAATGGCCTGCTGATTCGCATGGCCCTGTTCGCGCTGGTGCTGGACGTGGTGGACCTGGTCGACAAGTACGCCCGGGAAGTGCCCTGGCACACCCCCAGCCGGGGTACCTGAATGGCTTCGGACCGGCTGGCCGCCATCGCCGCCGACCCCTTCGCCGACATCCGGCCCTACCGGGACGACGAGGTGCCCGGCGTACTGGCGCGGCTGCGCAACGATCCGGAGTTCGCCAACGTCCTGGTGCAAATGTTCCTACCGCGGCTCGGGCGTTACTGCATGCCGCTGGGCCGTGCCCTGGTGCGCCTCACTCTGTGGCGGGTACTGCGCGGTATCCGCACCGTGGGAGATTTCCAGCGGCTGGTCGAGCGCCACTTGCGGCCCCACATGGAGAAGGTCGCGACCGCACTGACCGTCAGCGGTCTGGATCGGCTGGACCGGACCCGGGCACACGTCTACATCAGCAATCACCGCGACATCGCCATGGATCCGGCACTGGTCAATCTCATGCTTTACGGTAACGGCATGGACACGGTGCGCATCGCCATCGGCGACAATCTCCTGAGCAAGCCATTCGCAAGCGACCTGATGCGCATCAACAAGAGCTTTATCGTCAAGCGCGCGCCCCAGGGCAGGCGCGAGAAGCTCGCGGCCTTGCAGCAGCTGTCGGCTTACATCCGTCATTCCGTGCTTACCGAGCGCTGTTCGGTGTGGATCGCCCAGCGCGAAGGTCGCGCCAAAGACGGCATTGACGCTACCGAACCCGCGATCCTGAAAATGCTCGCCCTGAGCCGGGGGCCGGGACAGGACGTGACCCAGGCCCTGGACGATCTCCATCTGGTGCCGGTGGCGATCAGCTATGAATTTGATCCCTGCGACCGCGACAAGGCTCACGAGCTGCACGCCATGCGGAGCGAGGGCGAATACTGCAAGGGCGCGCACGAAGATCTCCAGAGCATTTATCGCGGCATCATGGGCGCGAAGGGCGCGGTGCATGTGGCATTCGGCGCACCCCTGCCGCCGGGGTTGGCCACCGCCGAAGCCGCGGCCGCCGCGATCGATCGCGAGATTCTGCGCGAATACCGGCTTCATGCGACCAACTTCGCCGCTTACTCCCTGTTGTACGGAGCGGATCAGCGCGCAGACGCGCTGCGCGCGAGCCTGGAACAGCAGCCCGGCTGGGCGGCTTCCGAGCAGCAGTTTCACGCCCGCCTGGCCGAAGTGCCCGAGGCCGAGCGCGACATTTTCCTGGCCATGTACGCCAATCCCCTGCGCCGACGCCTGGAACTCGCTACCTGATATGGCGCTCGCCGCCGAGCTCAGGGAGCAGATTCAGGCCGGCTATCGCGCCTTTCTCGCCAAGCGCGGGTTGCGGCCCCGCGCCGGACAACGCCAGATGATCGCCGCCATTGCCGGCTTTCTCGGCGAACGCGAGGACAATCCGGAGCCGGACGCCCGGGTGTGCGCCGTTGAAGCGGGCACCGGCACCGGCAAGACGCTCGCCTATCTGCTGGCGGCGCTGCCGCTGGCGCGCGCGCAGGGCAAGAAGCTGGTGATCGCCACAGGTACCGTGGCACTTCAGGCGCAACTGGTGGATCGCGACATTCCCGATCTGTTGGCGGCAACCGGCTGGGATCATGCCTTTGCACTTGCCAAGGGTCGCGGCCGCTATCTGTGTCCGCTGCGGCTGGAGCAGTGCGAGGCCCAGACCAGCCAGGCGCGCAGTGGCCAGTTTCTGTTCGAAGATGAGCTCGCGTTCGTGCCAGGTGCCGGTGACGAAGGGCGCATCGAAGCGCTGGGCCGCGCCTGGCGGGAGGGCGAATGGGACGGCGATCGTGACCGCTGGGAGCAAACGCTGCCCGATTCCCTGTGGCGGGCGCTCTCCATCGACGGCCGTCAGTGCGGCGGTCGGCGCTGTCGCCTGATTGCGTCCTGTTGCTATTACCGTGCCCGGTCGACGGTGGATGCGGCGGATTGCATCGTCGCCAACCAGGATCTGGTGATGGCGGATCTGGCGCTCGGTGGCGGCGTGGTGTTGCCGGCGCCGGAAGAAACCATCTATGTGTTCGACGAAGCCCACCGGCTCGGGGACACCGCGCTGGCCCACTTCGGCGCCCAATGCGGACTGGAGGCGACCGGCGACTGGCTGGAGCGTCTGGAGACCCAGAGCGCGCGCAACGCCGCCCGGCTGGCGGTGGCGCCGGAGGATGCCGCCCGCGCGCAGGCACTGGTGCCCCCGGCGGCTGCCGCGGCGCTCCTGCTGCGGCAGACCATGCCTTTGTTCGCGCTGCTGCTGGCGGACGCCCGGAATTCCCGCTACCGCTTTGCCGGCGGCCTGGTACCGGATGCACTGCGCGTCCCGAGCGGCGAGCTGGCGGCGTGCTTCGGCAGCCTCGTACAAAATCTGGAGCGTTGCCGCGAGGGCCTGGAGGCGGCACTGGAAAAAACGGAATTCCCGCTCCCCCGGCCGGAACTCGAAGCGCATTTCCAGGCAGTCGGCCAATGGCTCGGCCGCGCCGAGGGGATCGCGCGGCTGTGGCGGGCCATGGCCGAGCCCGACCTGCCCGCTGTCCCGCCGCTGGCGCGCTGGGTGGCGCGCGAGGCGAATGGCGAGCTGCGGGTCGTCATCACGCCGGTCAGCGCCGGGCATACGCTTGCCGAGCAGCTCTGGTCGCGCTGCCATGCGGCGGTGCTGACTTCCGCCACGCTGCGGTCGCTGGGCAGTTTCGACCGCCTGCGGCTGGATACGGGCATTCCGGAAGGCAGTGCCACCCATGCGCTGGCGGGTGGCTTCGACTACCGGCGGCGCGCCGTGCTGGCAATTCCGGCGAAGGCCGTCGATGGCGGCGACAATGAAGCCCACACCGCGGCGGTGAGCGCCCTGCTGCCGGCGCTGCTGGGCATGGAGTCCGGCGGCAGCCTGGTGCTGTTCGCCTCGCGACAGCAACTGGAGCGGGTGCGCGAGGCCTTGCCCGCGACGGTGGTGGAATGCCTGCTGGTGCAAGGCGAACTGCCGGTGGCGGAGATCATCGCCCGCCATCGGGAGCGCGTTGATCGCGGCGAGCGCAGCGTGATCTTCGGTCTGGCGAGCTTTGCCGAGGGTATCGATCTGCCGGGCGATTACTGCCGTCACGTGATCATCGCCAAACTGCCGTTCGCGGTCCCCGACGATCCGGTGCAGGAGGCCCGTGCGGAGTGGATCCAGGCCGGCGGCGGCAACGCCTTTCGCACCCTGTCGCTCGCCGATGCCTGCCTGCGTCTGGTGCAGGCCTGCGGACGCCTGTTGCGCACGGAGGCTGACAGCGGCCGGGTTACCATTCTGGATCGGCGGCTGATCTCGAAAAGTTACGGGCGTGAACTGCTGGCGGCGCTGCCGCCCTTCGGGCGGGACTGATTCAGCCGCGCGTGGCCTGGTTCGCTGGCGGCGCAATCGCGATACCGAGCATGGCGGCGCGCGCGCCTGCCGCGCGACAGATGCCGTCGACATCCAGTCCCACCCGCGTCAACTGCGCGCTCCGGGTGTCGTGCTCGATGAAGGCGTCGGGTAACCCCAGATGCAGGATGGGGCTGGTGCGGCCGCAAGCCGCCAGGTACTCGGCGACGCCGGCCCCGGCGCCACCTGCGATGACATTGTCTTCCACGGTGATCAGCAACTGGTGAGCGTCCGCCAGTTGCGCAATCAGCTCGACATCCAGGGGCTTCACGAAACGCATGTCCGCGACACTGGCATCCAGGCGCTCGGCCGCCGCCATTACGGTAGGCAGCAGGGCGCCGAAATTGAGTAGCGCGATGGCGCGCCCGCTGCGGCATCGGCGGCCGTAGCCGATGGGTAGCGGCTCCAGGCCGGGATCGACGGCGACGCCCGGGCCGGTGCCGCGCGGGTAGCGCACCGCCGCCGGACCCGGATGCCGAAAGCCGGTATTGAGCAGCTGGCGGGTCTCGTTTTCGTCGGACGGCGCCATCACGATCAGGTTGGGGATGCAGCGCAGATAGCTCAGGTCGAAGCTGCCGGCGTGGGTGGGGCCGTCTTCGCCCACCAGCCCGGCGCGGTCGATGGCGAACAGCACATCGAGATTCTGCAAGGCGACATCATGGATGAGCTGGTCGTAGGCGCGCTGCAGGAAGGTGGAGTAGATCGCCACCACGGGTTTCATCCCCGCGCAGGCGAGGCCGGCGGCCAGGGTGACGGCGTGTTGCTCGGCGATTGCGACATCCTGAAAGCGCTCGGGAAAGCGCTGGGCGAATTCGATCATCCCCGAACCCTCGGTCATCGCCGGGGTGATGCCCACCAGACGTGGTTCCGCGCTGGCCATGTCGCACAGCCAGGCGCCGAACAGATCCTGGTACTTGGGTTTGCCGGGCGCGGGGGGTTTGCGGGGCGCGGGCGGGACCGGCGGCGCCGTCGGTTCGAGCTTGGTCAGCGCGTGGTAGCCGATGGGGTCGGCCTCGGCGGGGAGAAAACCCTTGCCCTTGACGGTGGCGACATGGAGCAGCACCGGACCCGTCACCTGCTTGAGGTTGGTCAGGGTGTTTACCAGGAGCGGCAGATTGTGGCCGTCGATGGGGCCGATATAGGTGAAACCGAGCTCCTCGAACACGATGCCGGGCGCGACCAGAGCTTTCATCAACTCCTCGGTCTTGCGCACCAGGGTCGCGGTGGAGGGAAAGGCTTTCAGTACGCGCTTGCCGGCCTCGCGCACCCAGTTGTAGATCCGGCTCGACCACAGCTTGGAAAAATAGGTGGAGAGTCCTCCCACATTGCGGGAGATCGACATCTGGTTATCGTTCAGCACCACCAGGAGGTCGAGGTCCAGGTGGGCGCTGTGATTCAGTGCTTCGAAAGCCATGCCGGCGGTCATCGCACCGTCGCCGATCACGGCGATGGCGCGCCGGTCGCTGCCCGCCAGGTGCGCGGCAAGCGCCATGCCCAGGGCGGCACTGATCGATGTGCTGGAATGGCCGACGCCGAAGGTGTCGTATTCGCTTTCGCTGCGCTTGGGAAACCCCGCGATGCCACCGCCCCGGCGCACACTCAGAATCTCTTCGCGTCGCCCGGTGAGGATTTTGTGGGGGTAGGTCTGGTGGCCGACGTCCCAAACCAGCCGGTCGTCGGGGGTGTTGAAGACATGGTGCAATGCTATGGTGAGCTCGATTACGCCGAGACCGGCACCAAAATGGCCTCCGGTCTGGCCGATGGCGTAGAGCAGATAGGCGCGCAATTCATCGGCGAGCAATTCCAGCTCGTCGAGCCCCAAGGAGCGCAGCGCCGCCGGGCTCGCGATGGTGTCGAGCAGCGGTGTAGCGGGGCGGACCCGGGGAATGTCGGTAAAGCTGAGTGCCATGGCAGGAGGGGGTGCGCGGGGGCGGGAATTCTACCGCAAATGCCCGTGCCAGAATCAGTCGCGCCGGGCTACCGCATAGTCGGCGAGCTGGCGCAGGGGCTCGGCGCGCGCGTCGAGGTGTGCTATCGCAGCCAGACCGCGGGCGTGCAGTTCGCGCAGACTGGCGCGCGCTGCCTCGGGGCCCAGCAAGGTGACGAAGGTTGCTTTTCCCAGACGTTGATCGGTGCCGCTGTGCTTGCCGAGGGTAACCGTGCTTTCCTCCGCGTCGAGGAGGTCATCGCGTACCTGGAAGGCGAGCCCGAGCTGATGGCCGTAGTCATCGAGGGCAGCGAGCAGGGCGGCATCGTCCGTGCCGGTCGACATGGCGCCCATGACCACGCTGGCGGCAATCAGGTCGCCGGTCTTGCGGCGATGCATGGTTTCGAGCGCATCCCGGTCCAGTTTTTTCCCCGTTGCCTGGAGGTCCATGGCCTGCCCCAACACCATCCCCTGTGCCCCGGCCGCGTGGGCAAGTCGCTGGATCAGGCGCAGCGTTGCCTGGGCCGGCAACGAATCGATGGCACTGAGCTGCGTGAACGCAAGCGCCTGTAGTGCGTCACCGGCCAGGATCGCCATCGCCTCGCCGAACACGCGATGACAGGCGGGGCGGCCACGGCGCAGGTCGTCGTCGTCCATGGCGGGCAGGTCATCGTGGATCAGCGAATAGGTGTGCAGCAATTCCACCGCCACAGCCACGTGGTCGGTGGCGGCGGAAGGTTCTCCCGCCGCCGCCGCCGCGGCGTAGGCGAGGCAGGGGCGCAGGCGTTTGCCGCCGCCCAGCAGACTGTGCGCCATGGCGGCGATCAGCGGCGACGGGCTGGCATCCGGAACCGGGGACAGGGTGTGGTCAGTGGCCAGGGTGGCAGCGAGTCTTGGCTCCAGCCGGGCGCGGCATGCGGAGAGGAAGTCCGTCAGGGTACCGGTCACTCGTCGTCAGCCTCTCCGGAGGAGGCGGTAAAAGTGGTCGCCGTCGGGCTTTCACCCGCATCACCCTGGGTGAGTAACAGCACCCGTTGTTCGGCTTCCCGCAGCGCCTGCTGGCATTGCCGCGTGATGCGAACCCCTTGCTCGAAGCGGTCCAGCGCTTCATCCAGGCTGAGCTTGCCTTCTTCCAGCACGGCGACGATGGCCTCAAGTTGGGACAGATTCGCTTCAAAATCCGGCGCTTTCTTTCGGGTAGCCAAGCCAGTCCCCGGTTGCGAGTGATCCAGCCAGCACCCTAACCGAGGGCCCAGAGGCGGTCAACGTGATGGGCGTGTGCGATATATCCTACAGCAGGGTGAGGCATTTTCGGACTGGGCGTTACACGGGTTGCGCCACATGATGTCACCCGCAAGGACACGCGAAATACGGATGTTGCTCTGGTGCAAGGATTGGTTGCCAGAGGACGGGGATGTTGCGCAGGGACGGGCAGCTGGTACGGATTGGCTGGCGCGCGGGGAATCGGAGCACAGGGAGTGCTTTGCCGCTGAGGGAGCCCGGAGCCTGGAAAGGATGTCTTCAGGCGGGGACAGGGAAGTCGCAGGATATTCCCCGCGTTGTTCTTGATCTAGTGAAGCGTTTGGTAACTCTATTTCTTTCGTAATGCCTTTGGCGCCCTTTTGTTTCTCCAGCAAAAGGGCGCTTTTCTTTTGCGGGGTTTCAGTTTCCCTTGCCGCGGACCCGAACCGGCGCGGCACAGGCCGCTATATTGACAGCCTTTCGCGGTTCCCTATGATGGGGCACGGTTTGCGTCAACGGGTGGAGGGTGCCGACTTCAGCGCACGATCGATGTCAGCGAGGTTGTTCGCGAATGCTGTGCCACCCGGCAGGCCAGCGTGGCTGGTTGCGCTGCGCGGCCTCGGGGAGGGGTTTCTGGTTCGGCGCGCGCCGGTGAGCGAGGCCGCATGAATCTCGTGCCGGAACTCATGGTGGTGGACCGGCAGCCGAAAATACTGCGGTTGAATCTCGCGGGTCTGCCGATCGAGTGGCTCAACTGGCAGGAGGCGGTATGCCTCTATGCACGCGATCTCGTGGCCTGGTCGCTGGGCGACATCGTGCAGAAAGTTTACGGCGGTCTGAGCCGTGCGACGGGGACGCGGTCGCTGATCGAACTGCCCAGCATCATTGCCTGCGGCGGTGGTCAGATGGCGCGGCCACGGACCAATTACCCGCTCACCAATCCGGCGCTCTTTGCCCGGGACCGCTTTCACTGCCTGTATTGCTCGCGCCAGTTTGCCGCTGGCGCGCTCACCCGCGACCATGTGGTGCCGCTGTCGCGGGGTGGCCGCGACCGTTGGCAGAATGTGGTGGCTGCCTGCCGCCGCTGCAACCAGTTCAAGGGCAATCGACTGCTCGAGGAAATTGGTTGGGAGTTGGTGGCGCTGCCCTACCGGCCCAACAACGCGGAATACCTGGCGCTGATCAATTCGCGGCGGATCCTCGCCGACCAGATGGATTTTCTGGCCGCGCAATTTTCCAGCAACAGCCGCCGGCTGATCTGACCCCGAGGCGCGGAAGCGCTCCACGCCCCGGGAGCTTCCCGAACTATTTGAATACCGGCTTGCGCTTTTCGCGAAACGCGCTGACCCCTTCGCGCGTGTCTTCATCCAGAAACAAAAACGGCATTACGTCCTTGGCGTAGGTGATGTCGGCGCCGCCGAGCTCCCGGTTGTACACCGATTTGGCGTAGCGGATCGCCATCTGTGGCTTGCGGGCCAGCTTGTCCGCCAGTTCCAGCGCGCGGGTGAGCAGGTCGGCGTGGGGGACGACCTCCAGCACCAGACCCATGGCTTGCGCTTCCTGCGCCGAAACGGGTTCGCCGAGCATGCTCAGGTACTTGGCGCGCTGGCGTCCGACCAGTTCGGCCAGACGCACGATGGCGAAACCGGGCAACAGACCGAGCTGGATTTCCGGCACCGCAAACCGGGCGCGCTCGGACGCGATGATGAAATCGCAGGCGATGGCGATCTCGAAGCCGCCGCCGTAGGCGAAGCCGTTGACGGCCGCGATCACCGGCTTGCCGATGTTTTCCGGCAGCGCCAGCACGTCGAGCACCTTGTCGATGAATTCGCGGGCGTAGCGGGTGGTGAATTCGAAGCCGCTGATGTCGGCACCCGCGCAGAAGGCTTTCTCGCCCGCGCCCGTCACGACCAGAACGCGGACCGCGTCGTCATCGCGCGCAGCGGCGAATGCGGCGGTGAGGCCCGAGCGGATGCCGGGGCTCAGCGCATTGAGCTTGCTCGGTTCGTCGAGGGTAATCAGGGCGGTGGCGCCGCGCCGTTCGTAGTCCACGCTGTCGTAGCGCATCGCGGTCTCCCGGACAGGAATGAAGGCCGCATTGTGCCACGCGCACCGCCGGCAGGGAGTGTTAGCTGGGGTGTGCGAGCTGCTCGGCCAGCGCGGCCAGTTGCGGGAGCGGGCCGGCGCCAGCCTGGTGAGGCAGTGCGATGACCGCCATTCCGAGCCAGTGCGCGAGCTCGGCGGCGTTGTCGAGCCGGGGATCGAGCGCGGGATCCAGCCGATTCAGCACCACGGCGGCCAGCAGCAGGCCGCGACGCTCGATAGCCTCGGCGGTGACCAGCACCTGGTGGATCGCGCCCAGCCGGTCTGCGGCGACCAGGACTACCGGCAGACCGATCCGCTGGGCGAGATCCGCGTTGAGCGCGTCCCCCGTGAGCGGCGAAAGGAAGCCGCCGGCCCCTTCGACGACCAGAAAGTCTTCGGCACCCACTTCATCCCGGCAGGCGGCGACCAGTTGTTCGAGCTTCAGGGACTGGCCGGCGAGCCCGGCTGCGCGGGTCGGCGAGACGGGCGCTTCCAGCGGAAAGGCGCAGATGCGATCCAGTGCTTCACGGCCCCCGGCGGCTGCCTGGAGGGCAAGAGCGTCGGACGGGAGCAGTTCGTTACCCTGGCGCGTGCAACCGGATTCCACCGGCTTGCGCGCACAGATGTGTATGCCGCGGCCGACCAGTTCGCGAATCAGCAAGGTCCCGGTACGGGTTTTACCCACGCCGGTGTCGGTGCCCGTGATGAACAGGCCCCGTGTCACGGTTGCATGCCGTCGGAGCGGATCGCGCGCCGGCCCGGCGGCGTGGTCAGGCGGTCGCCTGGCGCGCTTGCCGCCATTCCAGGAAGCCTTCAAGGATCGAGTACACCGGGGGAATCACCACCAGGGTCAACAGCGTGGAGGATATCATTCCGCCGATGACCGCAACCGCCAGCGGGCGGTTGGTCTCGGCCCCGGCGCCGACGCCCAGCGCTGCGGGCACCATAGCCAGGATCACCGTCAGGGAGGTCATCAGCACGGGCCGCAGACGAATCGGGCAGGCGGTCAGCAGTGCCGCATCGATCGCCAGTCCCTGTTGGCGCCGCTGGTTGGTGATGTCCACCAGCAGGATGGAGTTTTTCGCCACCAGACCGATCAGCAGCACCAGACCGATCATCGAATAGGTGTTGAGCGTCTGTCCGGTGAGCCATAGCGCGGCAATGCCGCCCACCATGGCGAGGGGCTGGGCGGTCATGATGATGAACGGCTGCAAAAAGGAATTGAACTGGCTGGCGAGCACCATGTACAGGAGCCCGGTGGCCAATACAAAGGCAAACAGCATGTTGCTCGCGGTCTTCGCGAATTCCTCGGATTGCCCCTTGAATTTCAGGCTGTACCCGGGAATGAGAATGGCGTCGGCGTGCTCCCGCACCTTGGCTATGGCGGTGGCCAGGGGGATCTGTGGTTTGCCGTAAAACGGCGCCGAGTAGCGCAGGTCGTAGCGGGGAATCGACGCCGGGCCAAGTGCCTCATCCAGCGAGGCGACAGTGTCGATGCGAATCATCTGACCTTCGCGGCTGCGCAGATAGATCTTGCTCAGGTCGGCGCGGTTAAGAAAGGCAGTCTCATTGCCTTTGAGGCGCAGATCGTAGCGCTCGCCATCCCCTGGGTCGTCGTTGTATTTGGCGGCATCCACGCCGCCGATCATGACGTTGACTGCGGTGGCGACGTCCAGGGCGGAGAACCCCAGGTCGGCGGCGCGGACGCGGTCGATATTGAGCTTGAATTGGGGGAGTTCGAGGTTCAGATCGAGATCCACATAGCCGAATCCGGGTTCGGCGAGCAGGCGCTGCTGCAGCTCCCGCCCCAGGCGGCCGACTTCGACCAGATTGGGTCCGCGGATAACAAATTGCAGCGGTTCACCCCGGGTTCCTCCCAGGTTGGGAATCGGGATCGGAAAGGCGCGCACGCCGGGGATGGCGGCAAACTCGGCGCCCAGTTCCTTGAGCAGGTCCTGCTGGCTGATGGCGCGCTCCTCTTTGGGGGTCATGCGCGCAAACCCCCAGGCTTCGTTCATCTGCCGGCCGCTGGTGCCGACCCCGATAAAAAATGACTGCACGACATCGTTGTGACGGGCCAGCACCGACTCGACTTCGTCAACTTTTCCGAGTACGTAATCGATACCCGAACCCAGGGGTGCGCGCACCATCACCATGAAGCGGCTCTCATCCTGCTCCGGGGAGAATTCCTTGCCGATATCCTTGAGAAAAAATACGCAGCCCACCACAGTCAGCCAGGTGATTCCAACCACCGTCCAGCGCCAGCTCAGCGCCAGGGCGAGCAGCTTTGCGTAGAAGCTTTCCATGGCGCGGAAAGAGCGCTCCAGCCAGTAGTAGAGGCCTTTGTGGTGCTCTTCCACCTCGAGAAAGCGTGAGCAGAGCATGGGCGTGAGTGTCATGGAGACAAACCAGGACACCAGCACCCCCGCCGCCACCACCATGGCGAAGGACTCGAAGAAGCGACCGATGATGCCGCCCATGAAAATCACGGGAACGAAAATCGATACCAGCGAGAGCGTTGCCGCCAATACGGCGAAGACCACTTCGCGAGTACCGTTGATGGCGGCGCTGTAGGGATCCGGGTCCAGGCCCTCGCGGTGACGGTAGATGTTCTCCAGCACCACGATGGCGTCGTCGACCACGATCCCGATCAGCAGCAGCAGCGCCAGCAGGGTCATGGAGTTGAGGGTATAACCCATGAAGTAGATCAGGGCGACCGAGCCCAGCAGGGAGACCGGAATGGCGACGGCGATGATCAGCGTCGAGCGGATATTTTTCAGAAACAGCCATACCACCACTGCGGTCAGCAGGGTGCCGAGCAGCAGGTGTTCTTGCAGCGCGGTCACCAGCTCGCGTACGAACACCGAGTCATCGGACGAGATCGACAGCTTTAGCCCGGGGGGCAACTGCGGGTTGATCTCGGTTTCGATACGCCGATAGACCTCATCGACAATAGCCACGGTGTTGGCGTCGGACACCTTGACGATACCCAAACCAACCGACTCGCGACCGTTGAATTTGGCCGCGCTGCGGCGATCCTCCAGGCTGTCGGTAACGCTCGCGATATCCACGAGATGCAGGGGTGCGCCATCGCGGTAGGCGACGACAAGCGCTTCGAGATCCCGCACCTTGTGGTATTCGAGATCGAGCTTGACCAGGTGTTCGCGCGCGCCACTGGTGAGGAAGCCGCCCGCCATCATGAAGTGCTCGTTGCTGATCGCTGCCAGCACCTCGCCGGCGGTTACATTGAACGCGGCCATGCGCTCGGGATCGAGGTTGACGCGTACCGTGCGCTCGCGCTTGCCGCCGATCAGTACTTCCCCCACACCATCGATGGTTTCCAGCGTCTTCTTTATATCGTTGATGGCATAGGTGTTGAGCTGCTGAAGGGTGCGGTCGCCCTCGAGGGCCAGCCACATGATGGGCTGAGCTCCGAATTCGACTTTCGCCACCACCGGGGGATCGGCGTCGGTGGGCAGTTGCCGCAGCACCTGGTTGATTTTCGACTGCGCCTCGTTGAAGGCGATGTTGATGTCCTTGTCGAGGTTGAAGGTCACCACCACGCTGGAGGTGCCCGGACTCGAGCTCGATTCGATGTGTTCGATCCCCGGTACGCTGTTGACGGCGGTTTCGATCACGTTCGTGATGGAGGCGTCGATGACTTCCGGCGAAGCGCCGGTCAGAGTGGTGGTTACCGCCACCAGGGGAAATTCGGTGTACGGAAAGCGATCGACCCCGAGGCGCTGGTAGCCGATGACGCCAAACAGCACCAGCACCGCCGACAGCATGGTGGTGAGCACATGACGGTTGATTGAAAGCGCGGGAAGGTTCATGGCTCAGTCAGCTCGCGCTGTCGTGCCCGCTGGAATAACCGTCACGGGAGCGCCCTCGGTGAGGAAGCTGGCGCCGGTGTGAACGACCAGATCGGTTGCGGTCACGCCGGAGCGGATTTCCACCAGGCCATCAAGGAAGATGCCGGTCTCCACCCTGCGCGGGTGGGCCACATCGTCCTTGACTACATAGACCACATCGCCGGCCGGTCGTGGCACGACGGCGGACTCGGGTACCAGTAATGCGCCAGGCCGTCGGTCGATGACAATGGTCGCGTTGACGCTGCCGCCCGGTTGCCAGCCGCCGGGATTCTCGACAATGGCGAATACGTCGATCGCGCGGTTGCGGACGCCGATGGTGGGGCGGATCTCCGATAGGGTACTCGTCACCCGGGTCTCCGGCGCGAGCGGGGAGTGGAGTTCGATTTCCTGGCCCACCGACAGCTTGCTGGCCAGGGTTTCCGGCAATGGCAAGCGGGCGCGCAGGCGATTGGAAGTGGTGATGCGAAACAACGGATCGCCGACTTTGACAAAGTCCCCGGGGCTGATCAGCTCGGCATCCACCACGCCGTCGTAGCGCGAGAGCACCCGGGTTTTCGTCAATGCGCGTTCGCTCTGTTCCAGTCGCGCCTGCGCCGCCTTGATCTGTTCATTCAGGGCGCGCAGCTGGGCGACCGCTTCATCGTGGCGATCCATCGAGATCTGATGGCCGGCCAGCAGGGCCTGGTAGCGCTCGACGGTGCGGCGCTGATTGTCCCGCAGCGCGGTTAGCTGCCGCAGCTCGGCGCCGGCGGCTGCGATGGCTATGCGATAGTCCTCAGGATCGAGTTCCGCGATCAACTGGCCTTCCTTGACGCGCTCGCCGGTTTTGGCGAAACCCCGGAGAATCCTTCCTTCCACCTCAGCGGCCACTTCCGGGGTGATCAGGCTCTCGAGCTGCCCGACCGAGCGCTCGATCACCGCGACGTCCTGCCGCAGCGGTGGTGCGGCCGTGACCGCAGTGGCGCGGCTTGCCGGAGGGGTTGTCGTGGGGGTGGGTTCGCGGGAGTCGCAGGCCGTCAAGGCCAGTACTCCGATCAGCAGGGCGATGTCAGGTCTAGGCAGGGTAATCAACATGTTACAGGTATTCTCGCGGCGAGCGCGTGCTCGGGGCCAAGCGGTCAGGGGTAAATTGAAAGAATTCGGGTACTTGACTGAATCGCGGGGCTTCTTGCGCGGCACGTCGATCTAGGCACGGTATTGGACGACAGAACGCGCCAGAGAGTCAAACCGCCGTTTGCGACATTTCCGCCCGGCCCGCCCGCAGGTCTTTGGCCGGCTGCGCTCCGTCAGGTGGAGTATCCGGCAATTGACGCAGGCCAATTGACGGCCCCAAAAACAGGTTGCTCCGCCAATCCGCTTTGTGATTGAATCAATCCGATCTGACACAAAACGCGGACTTTCGATCGCCAGCGTGGTCGAAGAATGACCTGTCGACCAGCCTAACGTTTTGTCACATAAGCGATTTCCAACCTTACACGCCATCACTGGTTTGTAGACTGCATCATCAACCTTTCAAACGATAGCAAGGGGGAAACATTGGCTACTTGGAAAGAAGAAACCGTTAAGGTCGCCGGCAGCGAGCTGGTTGTCGTCCGGGGTGGATCCGGCAAGCCGCTACTGGTGTTACATGACGAAATGGGCTACACCGGCTGGATGGGCTGGAACGAGGAACTCGCCAAGGGGCGCGAGTTGATCATTCCCTTGCAGCCCGGTTTCGGCAAGTCGCCGCGCCTCGACTGGGCCTGGCGGCACCGGGACATCGCCAACTTTTACCAGAACATGATTCGTGAACTGAATCTGGGCAAGGTCGATCTGCTCGGCTTTTCCGCCGGGGGCTATATCGCCGCGGAAATGGCGGCAGCCAACCCTGAACAGTTGGCGAGCCTGACCCTGGTGGGCCCCATGGGCATCAAGCCCGACAAGGGCGAGATCTACGACATGTTCGCCTGCACGATCAACACCTATCTGCGCGCCAGCGTCGCCGACCAGGAGAATGAGTTCAAGAATATCTACGGTGGCGAAATGTCACCGGAACAGTTCGAGTTGTTCGAGGATGCGCGCGCGGAGAGCGCCCGCATCGGCTGGGAGCCCTACATGTTCAACCCCAGCCTGCCGGCGCTGCTGCGCAGTGCCGCCAACGTGAAGCTGCCCACCCTGTTGATCCGCGGCAGCGACGACGGCATCGTCCCGGAAGATTGCATCCGCAAGTACAAGGAAGCGCTGCCGCAGGCCCAGGTGGTATCCATCGCCGGTGCGGGCCACCGGGTGGAGATCGAAAAGAAAGACGAGTTCGTCGCAGCAGTCAAGAAAATTCTCGCCTAACCTCACGGAGGTCTGAGTCATGCAAATTGCACATTTTACCGAGCGTCCGATCCGCTATGTACCCGAAGCACCGGTGCTGCAAAACCGTGCGTTCTTCGGGGTTTCCAACAAATACTTCGATGCCGAGAAATCCGCGCACGATTACAACTTCTATCTGGACGAAGCCTGTTACTGTGAAGAAGTGGGTTTTGACGCCGTGGCCATCAACGAACACCACGGCAACCCGTTCTGCTCGGGCAACGTGCTGACCACCGAGGCCGCCATCCTGGCGCGTATCACCTCCAAGGTGAAGATCGTGCTGATTGGCACCCCGCTCCCGGTCATCAAACACCCGCTGCGGGCGGCCGAGGAATTGGCCACCATCGACATCATTTCCCGTGGCCGCCTGGTATCCGGCTGGGTACGCGGCGCGGGCAGCGAGCAGTTCTTCAACAACGCCAACCCGGCCTACAACCGCGAGATGTTCAACGAGGCGCATGAGTTCATCATGCAGTGCTGGACGCGCGAAGGGCCATGGCGCTATGAGGGCAAGCACTTTCACTACCGCCATGTGAACCCCTGGGTCAAGCCTTATCAGAAGCCGGTTCCCCAGCAGTGGATCCCGGGCGTGCTGAGTCCGGAAACCATCCTCTGGTGTGCCGAGAAGCGTTACCCCTACCTCGGTCTTGGCACGGCGCTCGGACCGACCTGTGACATGTGGGACATGTACGCCGACAAGGCAGCGGAACTGGGTTATCAGGCCGGTCCGGAGAACTTTGGCTACCTGCTCCCCGTCTTCTGTGCCGACACCGACGAAAAGGCCCAGGATCTCGGCCGCGGGTTCATCTTCGGGGGTGGTCAGAACGCGTTCTCCCGTCCCGAGCACACCCTGCCCCCGGGCTACAACTCGAAGGCGGCGATCCGCATGCTGGCCAATCAGCCCGGCGGTAGCTGGCTGGGTGTCAGCAAAGCCAAGATGATGGCCGGCCAGGAGGATTCCTGGGATGCCTCGGCCTATGAAGGTCTGCGACAGAAGCTGATCAAGGGCTACGAAAAAGTGCAGGAAAACCTGCAAGTCGTGGTCGGTAGCCCCGAGACCTGCATCAAGAAAATCACGGATATTCTCAAGGTTATCCGTCCCGGTGTGTTCACGGTCTTCGCCGTGCAGGGCAATGTCAGCGACAAGGATCGCCTGCGCAGCGTCGAATTGCTCGGCAAGGAAGTGTTGCCAGCCGTGCGTGCATTCGGCAAGCAACAGGACCTGCAAGGACCCTTCGACCGATTCCCCGGGTCGGTCAAGCTGGCGCCGGGCACCAAGCGGTTGCCGGTGGTGGATCGCGCGGCTCTGGCGGCGCTCAATCTGCCCTGAGAGCGAGCTTCTCCCGGGTAGCTTTTCCCGGGAAGGGCATAAAGAGGGCGCCTTGCGGCGCCCTCTTTTTTTTCGGTTTTTCCCTTCGATCCGGAGTCAGGCTTCCAGCGCGAAGCCGGCCGTCAGGCCGCCATCCGCGATAAATTCGGAGCCGGTCGAATAAGACGCATCGTCGGAGGCAAGGTAGGCCGCCAGCGTGGCGATCTCTTCCGGCTGGCCAATGCGCTGCAGCGGCACCCGACCGAAAATCTCGCCGGCAGTCTGGGCGTCCAGTCCGGCACCGGTAATCATCGGGGTGAGGATGCCGCCCGGGTGGATGGAGTTGACGCGAATCCCGTCTTTCCCCAGTTCCAGCGCGGCCACCTTGGTCATCCCCCGTACCGCGAATTTACTGGCGCAATAGGCGGTGCCGCCGGTCATGCCGATGAGGCCGTCGATGGATGAGATGTTGACAATGGATCCGCTGCCGGCCTGCTTCATCGCGGGCGCCACGGTTTTCATGCCGAGAAACACACCGACCTGATTAACCTGGATGACCTGCATGTACTCTTCGAGCGGACAGTCCGCCAGGGCGGTGACCTTGACGATGCCGGCATTGTTGACCAGCACATTGAGCTTGCCGAACTTGCTGACAGTCGCCTTGACCGCGGCTTGCCAGCTCGCTTCGCTGGTGACATCCAGGCGCAGGTAGGCGGCGTTCGCGCCGATTTCGGCCGCCACTGCCTGGCCTTCATCGTCCAGAATATCGCACAGCATCACTTTGGCACCGCGTTGGGCGAACAGGCGTGCTTCGGCAGCGCCCTGGCCCCGGGCGGCGCCGGTGATCAATGCCACTTTGCCATTGAGATTGCTCATGGTGTAACTCCGTCTATTAGCGGTTGTTGGTGGTCGGTGTTTGGGAAAGCTGTCCCAGCAGGCAGCCCGAGTATGCGCGAGATGGTTTGACGGACAAAACCTGCATGGACAAGGCTGTTCATCGAAAAAGTAAAGCCCGCTAACTGGCGGGCTTTACTGGTCTTGGGATCGTGCCGGCACTACCGGGTCTTCATCCGAGTGCGAAACCGGCGGTAAGGCCGCCATCGGCGATGAATTCGGAGCCGGTGGAGTAGGACGCATCATCCGACGCGAGGTAGGCGGCCAGGGTGGCCATTTCCTCGGATTGGCCGATGCGGCCCAGCGGAATCTTTTTGAACGCTTCGACCGCCTGGCTTTCGCTGAGTCCGGTGTCATCCAGGATCTTGGTTTGCACGCCACCCGGGTGGATGGAGTTGACGCGAATGCCATGTTTTCCGAGCTCCAGCGCCGCCACCTTGGTCATGCCCCGCACGGCGAATTTGGTGGCGCAGTAGGCGGTGGCGCCGTACATGCCGATCAAACCGTCAATGGACGCGATGTTGACGATGGAACCGCCGCCGGCTTTCTTCATCGGCTCGACCACTTCGCGCATGCCCAGGAACACGCCGACCTGATTGACCTGCACGACTTTCATGTATTCGGCGAGGCTGGTGTCCCCGATTTCCTTGACCGGGGTGATGATCCCAGCGTTGTTGACCAGGACATTGAGCTTGCCAAACTTGGCGACCGTGGCAGCGACGACTTCCTTCCAGGCGCTTTCGCTGGTGACATCCAGGCGCATATAAGCCGCATTGGCGCCGATTTCGGCGGCGACCGCCTGGCCTTCGGCGTCGAGTACATCGCACAGCATCACCTTGGCGCCGCGCTTGGCGAACAGGCGGGCCTCGGCGGCGCCCTGGCCGCGGGCGGCGCCGGTTATCAGTGCTACTTTTCCGTCGAGACTTGCCATGGCTGGGTTCCCCTGTGGTTGCTTGTTTAGGTGGTGGTTGATTGGGTGGTTGGTTGTTCCGGTAGCTGGACAGCGGTCGACGCCGAGGGCGTCGATACGGGTTGTCGGTTTATCGCTGATCCCGTTTCCGGTCGGCATTGCCGGCCGACGGGGTCGCAGGCGCGGGCCAATATAAAAGTTTTCGGGGGGAAACGCGAACCTCATGAGTGCGCTCCGCGGGGCTCTGTTACCCGTGAGTCGAGCGTGTACAATCCAGGGTTATCACCTTCGTCACTCCACATTACAGGGGTTCATCATGGATATCGGCGTCCAGGCGTTGTTGCAGGATTATTCGCGTCCGGCGTGGCCGCCAGGCGCGGGCGCCATCCGCTGATCCCCGCGCCGAACCGCTCGCCGGTTCCGCAACGCGCGCATTCCCAAACAACAGTAGCAGGAGATTTCCCATGGCACGTTTGAGCCAGTTGAGCCGTTCTGTCGCCGGCAAGGTCGTCCACGTCACCGGCGCCGCCAGCGGCATGGGCCGCGCCACCGCCTATCTGTTTGGCGATGAAGGGGCCAAGGTCGCGGTCACCGACCGCTTCGGGGAGGATGCCGAGAAAGTCGCCGCCGCCATCCGCGCGGCGGGCGGTGACGCCGAGGCCTGGGAGCTGGATGTGGCCGATCCCGACGCCATCATCACTGTCACCCGCGCCATCGGCGAGCGTTTCGGCGGCCTCGATATCCTGGTCAACAACGCCGGGGTCGGGGTCTTTTCGAAGATCGACGGCGACCGCTACGAGGAAAAGTGGAACTGGGGCATGGATATTCTGCTCAATGGTCCCATGCGCCTGGTCCGCGCTTCCCTGCCCATGATTCGCGCATCCACTCACGGGCGCATCATCAATATCGCCTCCACCGAGGGTCTCGGCGCCACCGAGGGGGCGAGTGCCTATACGGCGGCCAAGCACGGCGTGGTGGGTCTGACGCGCGCACTCGCGGTGGAGTTGGGGCGCGAGGGCATCACCGTCAATTGCGTGTGTCCCGGGCCCATCAATACCAAGCTCACCAGCTTTATCGACGACAAGGACAAGGCGACCTTTGCCCGCCGCAGGGTCGCCCTGCAGCGCTATGGCGAACCCGAGGAAGTCGCCCACGCGACCCTGAATTTCGCGCTGCCCGCCGCATCCTTCATGACCGGGACGACCCTGCAGGTCGACGGCGGTCTCTGGATCCGCAACGCCTAGCGCCCGGAGGACAATATGACCCAGTGGCAGATTGGTGAGGTGACCGTCACCAAGATCATCGAAGAAGATGCGCCCGTGCCCGGCCCCTTCGTGTTGCCGGATGCGCAGCCCGCCGCGCTCGCCGAGATTCCCTGGCTGGCCCCGAATTTCGTCACCGAAAAGGGCTGGCTCAAGATGTCGATCCATGCTCTCGTGATCGAGAGCCAGGGGCTGCGCATCCTGGTGGATACCTGCGTTGGCAACGACAAGGAGCGCACCACCAAGGCCTGGTCGATGCGCTCGGGTCCGTTCCTGCGGGATCTCGCCGCCGCCGGTTTTCCCCGCGAAAGCATCGACTATGTGATTTGCACCCATCTGCACGTGGACCATGTGGGCTGGAACACCATGCTGGTCGACGGCCGCTGGGTGCCAACCTTTCCCAATGCCCGCTATCTATTCGGCCGCACCGAATGGGAGGCCTGGAACGCCGATCCCCAGGATGAGCACTTCGGTCCGGTGATGCAGGATTCGGTGACGCCGATCCTGGACGCCGGGCTCGCCGATCTGGTGGCGAGCGACCATCGTGTCAACGACGAAGTCTGGTTCGAGCCGACCCATGGCCACACCAAGGGCCACATCAGCGTGAGGATTGCCTCGCGGGGTGCGGACGCCGTCATCACCGGCGACATGACCCACCATCCCTGCCAGTTCGCGCGCCCGGAATGGCGCTGCTATGCGGACTACGACGCCGCGGCGGCGATCCAGACGCGACGGGATTTCTACGCCCGCTACGCCGGCACCGGGGTGCTGGTGATCGGCACGCATTTCTCGCCGCCCACCGCCGGCCACATCGTGCGCGACGGCGACAATTACCGGCTCGACTGCTGACCGATTTGCTTGGATATTTGAGGACGGATCATGAAGGCGACACGTTTCATCGAAGTGGGGCAGCCCATCCAGTTGGTGGATCTTCCCGATCCTGAGGTCGGACCCACCGATGTGCTGGTGCGGATTTCCGGTGCCGGTGTCTGTCACTCCGATCTCCACGTCATCGACGGCGAGGTCAATGTGCGTCAGAAGCCCATCACCCTGGGTCATGAAAACGCCGGCATCGTCGAGCGCGTCGGCAGCCTGGTCACCGAGGTCAAGCCCGGCGACGGCGTGGCGGTATTCGGCGCCTGGGGCTGCGGCGTCTGCGCTCTGTGCGAGCAGGGCGAGGAAAACCTGTGCCAGAAGCCGATTTATCCCGGCGTGATGGTCGATGGCGGCTGGGCGGAAAAACTCCTGGTGCCGCACCCGCGCAATCTGGTCAAGTTGAACGGCCTCGATCCCGTCATTGCCGCGCCGCTCACCGACGCGGCGCTGACGCCCTATCGCGCCGTGCGCAAGGCGTTGGCGCGGCTCGGGCCGGGCCGCACGCTCGCCATCATCGGGGTGGGCGGATTGGGCCACATGGCGTTGCAGATCGCCCGTGCCCTGACGCCCGCGACCCAGCTCATCGCGATCGATGTCAGCGACGCAAAGCTCGCCATGGCAAAGGACCTGGGCGCGGATCACTGCGTCAACGCGACAGCGGAAGTGGGAGCGGCCGTGAAGGCGGCCACCGGCGGCGCGGGCGCCGATGCGGTGATCGACTTCGTCGGCAATGACGCCACCCTCGCCAACGCGGTGGCCAGTGTCGCCATCGCCGGCAAGCTGGTGGTGGTGGGCATCGCCGGCGGTACACTGCCGTTTTCGTTCTGGAAGGTTCCCCTGGAATGCGAGGTCACCACCAGCATCTGGGGCAACCGGCGCGAACTGAAGGAAGTGCTGGAGTTGGCCCGGCGCGGTCTCATCAGGCCGCACATCGAGCGTCAGCCGCTGGCGGCCATCAACGAGGTGATCGCCCGCCTGCACGCCGGCGATGTGCGCGGCCGCGTGGTGTTGACGCCCTGAACACGGCGAATCCATTCATTTCATTTGTTGCCAATTCACCTGTCGAGAAAGCAGTAAGAGGTACCGCCATGCCGTTATCACCTCCCAAGGCGCGCCGCCATTTGCACACGCGCACCATCGATCTCACCGGCTATTACCGTGACGACGGCCTGTTCGATATCGAGGCCCATATCGTCGATCGCAAGACCTACAGCTACGACAGCCAGTGGCGGGGCGTGGTCGCGTCCGGCCACCCGGTGCACGACATGTCGCTGCGACTTTCCGTCGACGGCGATCTGGTGGTGCGGGAAGTGGACGTCGTGATGGACGTGCAGCCCTATGACATCTGCTCCGAAGTGCTCGACAATTTTCAGCGCCTGGTGGGATTGCGCATCGGCGCGGGCTGGAACAAGCGCGTCCGTGAGGCGGTGGGTGGCGTCGAGGGCTGCACGCATTTGGGCGAACTGCTGGGACCGCTGGCCACGGTGACCTTCCAGACCCTGTCCGGGGACTATCCGCGCGAACTGATGGGCAAGCCGCCGCGCAAGCGTGGCGCCGCTTCCGGTGGCGAGGGCGGCGCCGAAGACGGCGAAGCGCTCTTCATGCTGAACGGCTGCCACACCTGGCGCAGCGACAGCCCGGTGGTGCAGCGGGACTATCCCGCCCATTACACCGGCCCGGTCAACGACACCCGGGTGGAGGTGGTGAAGATCGTCGGCGGCGAGCGGTGACTGCCGCGCCCGCAATGCGGCACCGGAGCGGAACATGACCGGCGAACTGAGCGTCAAGCAATACGGCCGCGTGGTGCGGATTCCCTCGCCCACGGGGTTCAGCGTCGGCGATATCAACAGCTACGTCATCCTGCCGCCGGAGGGCTCCGATCAACTGGTGCTGATCGATACCGGGGTCGGCAGTCAGACCGCCTGGGACGCGCTGCAGGCAGGGCTCGGCCAGTTCGGTTATCGCATCGAGGATATCCGGCTGCTGCTGCTCACCCACGGCCACACCGACCATTTCGGCCAGGCGACGCGCATCCGCGCGGCATCGGGTTGTGTCATCTGGGGTCACGAGGCCATCAACATGACCGTCTCCCGCTACCTGCCGTCGCCGGAACGGGAAGCCGAAGAGCGCGCGTTTCTGCGCCGCTTCGGCATCACCGATGCGCTCTACGACAAGGCCTATGCGTACCGGTCTTACATTGCCAATGTCTACACACCCTGCGAGCCCGATCGCCTCCTGGCGGACGGCGACCGTATTCCCGTCGAGGGCTTCGAGCTGGAGACCATCCACACGCCCGGCCACTGTCCCGAGGAGGTCGTCTACTGGCAGAGCGAGACCCGCCAGATGTTCTCCGGCGATCACCTGCTGCCCGACATCACGCCGGTGTGCCTGTTGCACATTCCCGCGACGCCCGATGGCGAGCGTGTCCATGCGCTCACCCAGTATTACCAGTCCGCGGACAAGATACTGCCGCTGGACGTGCGCACGGTTTACCCCAGCCACGGCGACGTGTTTCGCGATCACCGCGAGCTGATCGCCGGCTACAAGCTGTCCACCGACCGCCGCCTGCTGAAAATCGCGCGCATACTGGAGCAGCACGGCACGCTGACCCCGCTCGAAGTGGGTCAGCATCTGTTTCCCAAAGCCTGGGAAGATCAGCTCTATGCGGTGATCTCCGAGGTGATGGGGCATCTCGACATGCTGCTCGATTACGCCATGGTGGCAACCGAGGAGCGCGGCGGGCTGCTTCGCTACCGACTGCTGCGGGTACCCGGCCCGGGCGAAATTTTCGGTGCGGCGGCCTAGATTCGTCCAAACCAGGACAGGACCATGCTGAAACACACCAAATCCAATGAACTGATCGGGACCTCGCCACGCGCGTTCGAGGATGCCTTGCAGGCGATCCTCACCCGCGCCAACCAAACGCTGCGCGGCGTGCGCCGCCTCGATGTGATAGCCAAGGACATCGAGGTGAATGCCGCCGGCGAACTGACCTACCGGGTGCGCGCCCAGTTGCGTTTCGACGTGACGCCGCCCGATGAACTGCATCTGTGATTCCTGTGGGGAGAATGGCGCCATGACCGTATCCAGTGTTTCGACCCTTACCGCCAGTTCGCCGGAGAGCTGGCAGGACGCCGTCACGCGCGGCATCGCGCGGGCGCGCAAGACCCTGCGCGGCATTCACCGGGTCGAGGTCATTGCCGAGCGCGCGCTGGTCGAGCGCGGCGAAATAAAAAGTTACGAAGTCGAGCTCAAGATTCTGTTCGCGCTCGACGATTGACCGGCAGCGCGCAGCGCGCTGCAAATCCATAAATCAGAGGTCCGCAGGGCCCGGGGGGAGGAAGTCATGGCGCAAGCCACCGTGTTTACCAATGCGCGTGTGATCGACGGGCTGAGCGCCAGCGCGCGCACCGGCGTGTCGATCCTGGTCGAGGGCGAACGCATCAGTCAGGTGTCTGAAAGGCCCATCGCGGCCGCCGGCGCCACCGTGGTGGATCTCGCCGGCAAGACCGTACTGCCGGGCCTGATCGATACGCACATTCACACCGTGATGATGGACGCCGAGTGCTTCCCACTGTTTCTCGCCGCCGGTGTCACCACCGCGCGCGATGTGGGCGGCCGGCTCGATCTGGTGTTGCAGAACCGCGCCGATCTCAATTCCGGGAAAAAACTCGGGCCGCGGTTGTTTGTCTGCGGGCCATTGCTCGACGGTCCCGGTGCCAGCTTCGAGAGCCCCGGCTTCACCATCATGCTCGACCGCGTGCAGTCGGTGGCTGCGGTGCCCGACAAAATCGGCAGCCTGCTCGAGGCCGGTGTCGACGGCATCAAATGCTATTTCACCATGACCGCCGACATCGTCCGCGAGGTGATCCGCTTCGTCGACAAGCGTGTGCCCATCACCGGACACCTGGGTTACTGCTCGTCCATGGACGCGATCGAGGCCGGCATCGATGGCCTCGAACATGTGTGGATTTCGCCCTATAACGACATCTGCGCGCTCAACATGCGCTTTGGCAATGACGCCTCGATGATGAAAAAGGAATTCTGGACCCAGACCATGGCGGGCTGGGAAGCGGCCGATCTGAACGGCGAACGGGCGCGCAAATGGATCGCCGCCATGGTCGAGAAACAGGTGCATATGGGCACCACGCTCGACCTGCTGTGGACCGCGAAAGCCGGCGCCGCCGCCTGCATGCAGGACCCGGATCGCAAGCTGATCCCGCCCGCTGCGCTCGCCCGCCAGGCGAAGATGAAAAAATTCCTCGGTGATCGCCCCGACTGGGACATCCATCCCGGCTTCTATGACGTCGGCGAAGGCAGCAAGGCACTGGAGAAGCACCAGGAAGTGGTGCGCATGCTGCACCGTTCCGGCGGCCGCGTCGTCGGCGGCACCGACTGCGGGGCGCTCGCCTATCCGCCGCCGGGTTTTGCATTGCTGCGGGAAATCGAGCTGCTCGCGGAAGCCATCGGCAACATGGCGGCACTGCAGGCGGTGACCAGCGTGGCCGCGAATTATCTGCGTGCCGGCCAGGATATCGGCGCCATCGCGCCCGGCCGCTATGCGGATTTCCTCGTCGTCGCCGGCGATCCGCTGCGCGATGTGCGCGAACTGCGCACTTTGGAAACCACCTATCGCGGCGGTGTCGCTCACGACCCGCAGGCACTGATCAGCAACGCGCCGCAGCATCAGCCGGCCGGTCTGCATACGCACTGACAACGCACGCATTGGAGAACACATGAGCAAAGGCCATGCACTGATCACCGGCGCCATCGGCGGACTCGGCACCGCCATGACCAAGCGCCTGGTCGCCGACGGCATTCCCGTCATCGGCTGCGACCGCAAGACGGCCGCGGAACTCGAAGCCTGGCGGCAAAAAGCGCTGACCCCGGCGGAAGCCGCGCAGGTGACGCTGTTTCCACTCGATGTGACCAAGGACGAACAGGTGGACGATCTCGCGGCGGAACTCAAGAACCGCAATATGCACGTCGCCTATCTGGTCAACAACGCCGGTATCCAGGGCTACGGCAAACCCTGGGAGCTGGACACCAAGACCCATGACCGCGTCATCAAGGTGAACATCAACGGCACGTTTTTTTGCAGCCGCGCGTTTTCGAAAGCCATGGTGGACGCGGGCTTCGGCCGCATCGTCAACTTCGCCTCCCTGGCGGCCTACACCCCGCCGGCCGGCCAGGCCTGCTATGCAGCCGCCAAGGCCGGTGTGCTGGGATACACCCATTCCATCGCACTCGATCTCGCGCAGTACGGTGTCACCGCGAACGCCATCGCGCCGGGGCTGATCATGCACGAAGGACTCAAGGGCGTGATGCCCGACCATGTGTATGAAGCCATGCTCAGGCAGGTGCCCATGCGCCGCGCCGGCAAGCCCCACGAAATCGCCGCCACCGTGGCGTTTCTGCTGTCCGACGATGCGTCCTACATCACCGGGCAGACGTTTCACGTCAATGGTGGCTTGTACATACCCGGGTGAGCACATTTCCGGCTAACGATTCCCGACCAACGATTCCCGCTGACCACCGCGAGGTAACGCCATGAGCAAACTGCAATTCGGTACCGGCCTGCGCAGCGTCGCCGACACCGCCCAATTCGCGCGCCGCGCCGAGGCGCTCGGTTACGATGTGCTGGGCTGCGGCGAACACGTCATGTTCCACGGCCCCATCGGTAACACCTTCGTGCAGCTCGCGGTGGCCGCCGGCGCCACCGAACGCATCCGGCTGATGAGCACCATCGCGCTGCTGCCCCTGTACCCGGCCACACTGGCCGCGAAGATGGGCTCGGTGCTCGATGTCGCCTCGGGCGGTCGCTACATGTGTGGCATCGGCGTCGGCGGCGAGTTTCCCAAGGAGTTCGAAGCCTGCGGCGTGCCGGTCGCCGAGCGCGGCGCGCGCGCCACCGAAGCCATGCAGGTGATCCGCAAGCTCTGGACCGAACGCGAGGTCAGCTTTCAGGGCCGCTTCAATACGCTCAACCAGATCACGCTCGATCCGCCGCCGGTGCAACAGCCACCGCCCATCTGGGTCGCCGGGCGCAAGGAAGCGGCGATGCGCCGCGCCGCGCTGTTTGGCGATGGCTGGATACCCTACATGTACACGCCGGAGCTGCTCGCCGACAGCATGGCAAGCATCGGAAAATTGCGCGCCGAAAATCCGGTGGCCGCAACCGAGTTCAACTACGGGATCTTTATCTTCAGCGCGGTGCACCGCGACGGCGATGTCGCACGCAAAATGGCGGCCGAGCGCCTGGGACGACAGTACGCCCAGAATTTCGACAACCTGGTGGGCAAGTACGCGCTCATCGGCACGCCCGCCGAGTGCCGCCAGCGCTTGCGCCAATACGTGGATACCGGTGCCACCCTGTTCATGCTGACGTCGGCCTGTCCCGATGATTACATTGATGCCAACATCAAGCTGCTGGCGGAAGAAGTGATTCCGGAATTTCGCTGATTTTTTGTTTCATTCACACACAATCCACTTCAACCAACCGAGGGCAATACCATGGGTAATCGACTGCAAGGCAAGATCGCCATCATCACCGGCGGTGCGCGCGGCATCGGCGAAGCGCACGCGCGGCTGTTCGCCGCGGAGGGCGCCAAGGTTGTGGTCACCGACATCCTCGCCGCCGAAGGCCAGGAGACGGTGGCGTCCATCAAGGCCAGCGGCGGCGACGCCATTTTTCTGCGGCATGATGTAACCAAGGAAGCCGACTGGGCGAGCGTGGTCGCGGACACCATCAAGCAGTACGGCGGCCTCTCCACCCTGGTCAACAACGCCGGTTTTGCCAACCTCAAGGGCGTCGAGGAAGAAACCCTGGAAGGTTTCAACGCCATCGTCGCCGTGTGCCAGACCGGCGTCTGGCTGGGCATGAAAGCCGCGATGCCGGCGCTGAAAAAATCCGGCAATGGCGCCATCGTCAACATCTCGTCGCTGTACGGCATCATCGGCACGCCCAGCATGATCTCCTACCACGGCGCCAAGGGCGCGGTGCGACTGATGACCAAATCGGCGGCGCTGGAATACGCGCGTCAGGGTGTGCGGGTGAACTCGGTGCATCCGGGCATCATCGGGACGCCGCTGGCCAAGACCCTGCCTGCGGAATATCTGGAGACGATCTGCGAGACCACGCCCATGGGTCGAATGGGCGAGCCGATCGACATCGCCACCATGTCGCTGTTCCTGTGCTCGGACGAAGCCAAGTTCATTACCGGCTCCGAGTTTGTCGTGGATGGCGGCTGGGGCGCGCAATAGCGCGCGACGGGTGCCGTTCGCGGCTATGGTGATTAGCGCGGGACCGGGATGTCCCGCGATTCCAGAGGGATCGGACCCGCGCGCGTAACCGTTTCGCGCTCCCCGGTGGCACGCCGGTTTTGATGTGCGGAGCGCCGTTTCCCACAACCCGCTTTCCTTGCAAGGTTCCCGGAGTATTTGTTGCGCGAATCCAATGCTTTCCGCTCGGGGGCGATCATTGTCGCCACCCTGTTCTGCACGCTCGGGCTGCTGTACGGCGTCTGGTATTCCTATTCGGTGTTTCTGGTGGCGCTGGTCGGGCACTTCGGGTGGTCGCGTTCGGTCACCGCAGGCGCCATGTCGGTATTCATCCTGGTGCATGGCAGTTTCGGTCCCATTGCGGGCCGGCTGGTGGAGCGCTTCGGGCCGCGCCGGCTGATGCTGGTGGGCAGCCTGGTGATGGCGAGCGGGCTCGCGCTCACTTCGTTGATCCAGACGTGGTGGCAGCTTTATCTCAGCTACGGCGTCCTCACCGCCATCGGTCTCGGCGCCTGCGGCTGGGTGCCATCGGTGATCCTCGCCGAAAAATGGTTTCCCAACCGCGTTGGCACCGCGCTCGGCATCGTCACCGCCGGTATCGGCGTGGGGATTCTGGGCGTGGTGCCGCTCGCCAATTTCCTGGTGGAGGCGTTCGATTGGCGCCGGGCGTTTCAGGTGCTGGCGGTACTGGTGGCCGTCGTGATCGCACCGGCAGCGCTGTTCATTCTGCGCGAACCGAAACTGCCGCCGCCGGTGGCAAAGCCGCAACCGGGAGGGGCGAGTGCTCCGCTGCCCGCGCACTACTGGACGGTGCGCGGCGCGCTGCGTTCGCGCGCCTTTCGTTTTGCCGTGCTGGCGTTTTTTACCGGCGGCAGCCTGAGCCAGATGCTGTTGATGCACCAGTTCGCCTTCATGGTGGATCACGGCGTGGCGAAAACCGCAGGTTCGCTGATCGTCGGCGTCATCGGGATCACGAGCATTCCCGCCAAGATTCTGTGGGGAACACTCTCCGATCGTATCGGACGCGAACTCACCTACAGCATCGGCCTCGCGTGCATTTTGCTCTCGGTGCTCTGTCTGGCATTCATCGGCGCATTGCCCGGGCTCGCCCTGCCCATCGCCTTCGCGCTGCTGCTGGGCACCGGCTATGCCGCCAACGCGCCCATCATTCCGGCCGCGGCGCGCGATCTGTTCGCCGGGCCGAAATTTCCGAGCATCTTCGGAACCCTCTCGATGTTCGCGGCGCTGGGCGGCGCCACCGGCTCCTGGCTGGGCGGCGCGCTCTACGACCTCACCGGCGATTACCACGCGATGTTGCTGGTGGCGGGAAGTCTGGCCATCTGCGCGCCCTGCATGTTGTGGATCGCGGCGCCGCGCCGGCCCCAGCCGCCACCGCTACCCGCGGGTGCACTGTAGGTGCTGGCGTCTGCGCCCGATCGGACGCTATTGGTCCGGCGGCGGTGATTCGGCAGGGGCCTTCAGGAATTGTTCGGCGGTGACGCTGGGGCAGGTCACCGGGACGGCCGCCTTGCCGAAGGCGGGGTTGGCCTCCAGGGTCGCCGTGTTGATCTCCGGCAGGTGGATGATCTCCGGAGCGACCGGCGTCCATCGATCTCTGGCCGACCAGCGTGCCGGGGCGGCCGAGGCCAGCTCAATCCGTCGTCTGGGCGAACAGGCTGGCGTTGCCGCCGGCGGCGGTGGTGTCGACGCTCAGGGTCTGCTCCCAGGTGAAGCGCGGCAAATAGTGCGGCCCGCCGGCCTTGGGCCCGGTGCCGGAGAGGCCCACGCCGCCGAATGGCTGGCAGCCGACCACGGCGCCGATCTGGTTGCGGTTGACGTAGATATTCCCCACCCGGGCGCGGGCGCGGATCCGCTCCGCCCGGGCGTCGATGCGTGAGTGCACGCCGAGCGTGAGGCCGTAGCCGGTGGCGTTGATCCGGTCGACCAGTTCGTCGAGCGCCGCAGCCCGGTAGCGCACCACATGGAGGAAGGGGCCGAACACCTCGCCGGCCAGTTCGTCGATGCGCTCCAGGGCGAACAGTGCCGGAGCCACGAAGCAGCCGTTCCCGGCCGCCTCCGGCAGGGGCACCTCGGCCAGCAACCGCCCCTGCGCGGTGAGGCGCGCGCGGTGATCGAGCAGGGTCGCGCGCGCCTGTTCGTCGATCACCGGGCCGACGTCGGTGGCCAGCAGTCCGGGGTCGCCGACGTGCAGTTCGGCGATGGCGCCGCGGAGCATTGCCAGGGTGCGGTCGGCGATCTCCTCCTGCACGCAGAGCACGCGCAGCGCCGAGCAGCGCTGGCCGGCGCTGGCAAAGGCCGAGCGCAGCACATCGCGGGTGACCTGCTCGGGCAGCGCCGTGGAATCCACGATCATGGCGTTCTGGCCGCCGGTCTCGGCGATCAGGGGCACCAGAGGCCGGTCCCGCGCGGCCAGCTGGCGGGCCAGCAGCCGCGCCACCGCAGTGGAGCCGGTGAAGGCCACGCCCTGCACCCGGGCGTCCGCAAGCAACAGGCCGCCCAGAGTCGCGCCGTCTCCGGGCAGCAGTTGCAGCACCGGGCCCGGCACTCCGGCCTGGTGCATGAGCCGGGTTGCGAAGGCGGCGATCAGCGAGGTCTGCTCGGCCGGCTTGGCGAGCACCGGGTTGCCGGCCGCCAGGGCCGCGGCGATCTGCCCGGTGAAGATCGCCAGGGGAAAGTTCCAGGGACTGATGCAGACGAAGGGTCCGCGCCCGCGCAGCGCCAGGCTGTTGCGCTCCCCGGTCGGCCCCGGCAGTGCCTGGGGCGCGGCCAGCAGGCGCCGCGCCTCGACCGCGTAATAGCGGCAGAAGTCCACGGCCTCGCGCACTTCGGCGACGGCGTCGGGCAGGGTCTTGCCGGCCTCGCGCACCAGCAGCGCCAGCAGTGCCGGGCGGTGCGCCTCGTAGGCATCGGCGATGCGCTCCAGCAGCCCGGCGCGTGCCTCGGCCGGGGTGCGTTCCCAGCCGGATGCGGCATCCTGCGCCACGGCCAGCGCCCGGGTCACATCCTCGGCGCGGGTATCGACGGTCTCGCCGAGGATACGATCGCGCGCGGCCGGATCGCGCACCGGGCGCGCATTTCCCGCCGCTGACCGGCCGTCGATCAGCGGGCCGCCACGCCAGCGCTGGCGCAGCGCTGCCGCCATGGCCGCGCCCAGTTCGGCCAGGGTCGCGGGGGAGGTCAGATCCACGCCGGCGGAATTGCGCCGCCCGGGCAGCAGTTCGGCGGGCACCGGGATGCGCGGATGGCGGCGCGGGCGCGCGGCGCGCAGGGCCGCCGCTGGATCCTCGATCAGCTGGGCGATCGGCACCCCGGGATCCTGGATGCGATTGACGAAGGAGCTGTTGGCGCCGTTCTCCAGCAGCCGGCGCACCAGGTAGGCGAGCAGTCGATCGTGACTGCCCACCGGCGCATAGATGCGGCAGGCGAGTTCCGGGCACTCGGCGCGCACCCGCTCGAACAGGGCTGCGCCCATGCCGTGCAGGCGCTGGCACTCGAACGCGGCCCCGGGCGGCGCCATGGCCAGCACCGCGGCCAGGGTATGGGCGTTGTGGGTGGCGAACTGGGGGTAGAAGGCATCGGGCGCCGCCAGCAGGCGCTGCGCGCACAGCAGATAGTGCAGGTCGGTGGCGGCCTTGCGGGTGAACACCGGGTAGTCCGTGAGGCCCTGTTCCTGGGTGTGCTTGATCTCGCTGTCCCAGTACGCGCCCTTGACCAGGCGCACCTGCAACTGCCGCCCCGCCGACCGGGCCCAGCCGGCGAGATGGGCGAGCAGCGGCAATGCGCACTTCTGATAGGCCTGCACCGCCAGGCCCAACCCGTTCCAGTCGCGCAGTTCCGCCTCTCCGCCCACCGCTTCCAGGAGCTCGATCTGCAGCGGCAGGCGATCGGCCTCCTCGGCATCGATGGTGAGCGCGACCTCGGCGTCCCGGGCCGCGCGGCACAGCTCCCGCAGGCGCGGCAGCAACTCGGCGCGCACACGCCCCCGCTGCGCGAATTCGTAGCGCGGGTGCAGCGCGGAAAGCTTGATGGATACGCCCGGCCGCTCGCGCAGGCTGGCACCACCCAGGGCGCCTGCAGCGGCGATCGCCTCCCGGTAGGCGGCCAGGTAGTCCGCGGCGTCGCCCGCGGTGCGCGCCGCCTCGCCGAGCATGTCGAAGGAATACCGATATCCCGCATCGACCTGTCGCGCCGCGCGCCGCCGGGCCTCGCCCAGGTCCTCGCCCAGCACGAAGGCGTCGCCCAGTACCCGCATCATCCGCCGGGCGACGACGCGGATCACCGGCTCTCCGACCCGCGCCGCCAGCCGGTGCAGGATCGCCCCCAGTCCGCCGCGCTCGGGGACCTCCACCAGGCGCTCGCCGAACAGCAGAGCCCAGGTGGTGGCGTTGACGAACAGGGAATCGCTGTGGCCCAGGTGCCGCTCCCAGTCGGGCGCGGCCAGTTTTTCGTGAATCAACAGATCGGCGGTATCCGCGTCCGGGACCCGCAGCAGGGCCTCGGCGAGACACAGGAGGGCGATCCCTTCGGCAGTGGAGAGATCGTATTCGCGCAGCAGGGCATTCAGGCTGCGATGTTCGCGGGCGTCGGCGCGCACCGCTTCGATCCAGGCGGCGGCGCGCGCCGCCGCCGGTCCGGACGGCAGGGCGCAAGCTTCCGCCTCCGCGAGCAATGCCGCCACCAACGGATTCTCGTCCGCGCGACAATGGGCCAGGAAGGGATGGGCGGGTATGTTGGAGGATTGAGGAACAACAAACTCCGCCATCGTCTCCCCCGAAGGTTCCGCGCTGTCTGGACAACGGTCTGGACAACGGCCTGGACGACGAATGTAGCGCCGCGGGGCGGCGGGGTCCAGAAAACGGACCGCGCCTGGTGCCCGGCACGAGCCCGGCGCGGCAAGCGCCCAGCGATGAACTAAATCACCTTGCACGCGCTCTCAATCTTTGAATCGAGGTGATGTGGCCGAGTCACCCCCGGTGCTTGATTCACTTGGCCCTCGGGGCTGATCCATATCGCTCGACAACCACTGGCCGCAAGGAGAATTCATCGTGAAGCAGAAGACCCCCGCCCCCAATTGGCTGACCGCGATCAAAGCCGGAGCCGCCGGATTGCTGGTCGTGTCGAGCGCAGCGCTCGCCGATCTTTCCAACAAATGGCGGCTCGAATTCAGCGGTGACGCCGAATCGAGCGGAGAGATCCTCTTCCGCGTGACCCCCCAGGGCGGCGTGCCCATCGACGCCGTGGTGACCATTCAGAACGAGAGCGACGAGAACGAAATCGCCCAGGCCGTGACGCTGGGGTTGCAGGCACAGTTGCCGCCCGAGGCCTACCGTATCGAACGGGACGACGGCGAAGACGTGCTGGTCAAGAAGCTGGAGGGCGCCGCGGACTTCGGCCTGGCGATCGCCTCCAACACCGTGGCGGGCGTACGCATCAACCTCGACCGGGAGTGATGGTCCGGCGCCCGCCACAGACGCGCCTGGGTGCGGAGCGGAGCTAGCGTCTACCTCCCGGCGGTGACACAGCGGGGTCTGAAAACCGAGCTGGCGCATCGGCGGCTGGGCCAATTCGCGTCCCTTCAGTCCGCCCATTCCCGAACGAAATCCGCCGGGTTCAGTCGGCGGCGTCTTCCGGGCGCTCGGGCAGCACCTGCCACTCGGGATCCTCGAACTCGCCGATGACCCGAATCTCGCAGGTCTGCGCGTGTTTTTCGAGAATCGCCCGCACGGTCGCGTCGCGGCGGTCGTCCTTGGCGTCGCGCGCCGCCTTGGAGTCCCAGTGGGCGATGGCCAGGAGACAGTCGGGATCGCCGATCCTGCGGTGCAGGTAGGTTCCGCGCGCCCCCGGAGTGCGCTGGATGATTTCGCTGGCCTGCACCCAGGCGGCGGCGTACTCCTCGACGCTGTAGCCCGGCTTGACCCGCACCTCGAAGATGAATTTCATGCGCTGCCTCCCGAGTCGGGGCGCCGTCGGCGGTCCTGATACCCCGGATTCTATCCCCGGTGTCGATCAAAAGTTTGCAGTCGCTTTCAACAAGGCGCTGTAACTGGCCGCGCCGCCGAGTTCGATCCCGAAGCCGAAGTATCTGCCGAGGGCCATTTTCAACGGCAGACGGTGGATTACTGCCCGCAGGCGTACTGGTGGCGCCACAGATGCCGGAACTCGGGAAAGCCGTGCAGCAGAATCACCAGCGGGCCTTCGCCTTTCACCACTGTGCGCAGGGTGACCCCGTTGGTTTGAAGGTATCGAAAAACGGGTTCGGTGATCATGATCGGGTGCGTCCGGTAGCGGTGAGCGTTAACAGCCTGTTACAGACTCGCCGGGTAGCGCGCGAGGCCGGACCAATAGAGCGCAATGACGGCGCCGCACACGAGGGCGGCCCAGGCTTCGAAGGTCAGCCGCAAAGGCAGGGGTGCCGCGCGCAACTCCATGAAGTCGAGAAACACGAAGCGGACTTTCAGGTAGGCGATGAGCATCACGGCGACGGTGGCGCGCTCAGGGTGGCTGCCAAATCCCGGCCCGTGGCCGAGTTCCCACGACAGTACCGTGGCCAGGATGAGCAACGCCCATATCCAGGTGGTTCGATGGGTCATCGGCGAGTGCCGCGATGCGGCTTGCAGGGATGAACGCATGGGTCACTTCATCAGATATAAAAGCGCGAACAGAAAAATCCAGAGCATGTCCACCAGATGCCAGAAGCTGGCGCCGCTTTCGAGGTGGCCGATGACGGACTCATGAGAAACCGTGCTGTCGCGCAAAGCGCTTTGCCGCAACAGGCGCCAGAGAAATATCAGTACGCCCATGCCGATCACCACATGCAGCAGATGGATGCCGGTGAGCATGTAGTAGTACATGTAGAAATCGTTGCTGGTGAGATTGATCCCGGCGCTGATTTTCTCCCGATATTCGAAAAATTTGACCGCGATGAATCCGGCACCGCACAGGAACGCAAGGATGATCCGGGTGCCGGCCCGGCCAGCGCGCTGGCCGCGGGTATCCTGCACCGCTCCGACCACAAACCAGGAGCTGGTCAGCAGCAGCACTGTGTTGATGGCGCCAAGCCCCTGATTCAGGGTCGCCTGGGACTGGAGGTAGAGCGCTGGATCCTGGGCCCGGTAATGGGCAAAGGCGCCGAAAAACAGCGCAAACATCAGCAGGTCGCCGACAATGAAAACCCACACCCCCGGCTCGCCGGGCAGATGGGTCAACGCGGGTTGCGGCGCAGCGGTCTGATCGTGCGGGGCTGGCAAGACGGCGGCCGGTTCAGGCTGCGGCGCCGGCCGGCGCGGTGCGGGCGATCGCCTGGCGCAGGAGCACGAACATGGCGCCGTACCACAGGAAAAACACCACCAGCGGCACCCAGAACACAAACAGGCCATCCCACGCGAAGGGTCCGGTTTTGAAGAAGGTCAACAGGCCGCCGGGGATGAACAGCACCGCGACCCACAAGTTGAAATAGCCGGCCCAGCGTGGAAAAACGTGCGGCCCAGTGTGGGCGAGAATGGCGATGCCGATGGCAAGATTCTGTACCACGAAGCTACCGAACGGCATCAGAAAGAAAATCCAGCCCAGGTCGTTGAGCAGCAAAATGAGGTTCGGGTCGCGCTCGGGCCGAAATGCCGCGACCGTCCACAGCAGGGCCGGCAGGATCAGAAACAGCATCCCCACCGTGCCGGCCGACAACTGGGTGTAAGTCAAAACGCCGGCGCCGCCTTCCATGCGTTTCATCTGCACCGCAATGACGGCGACAAAGGGCGCGACCAGGCCCGAGCAGGCCATCATCAACAACATGCCGAGGCGAATTTGCCCGGTATTCTGCTGATAGAGTGCGGTGATGTCCGCGGCGCTGGCGTTCGGTGACGGCGGTGGCAGGTAGTGCGCGAGCCACCAGAAGCCGATCGTAAACACCGCGACAAAAACCGGTCCGCTCCAGGTGCAGAGCATTTGATGGCGCGCATTCATGGATTTTTCTCCCGGCGAATTATTGTTGTGTCCCGCCCCGGTGGCGTTGCAGCGGCCGCTCGTCGATCTGCAAGGTCGATCTGCAAGATAGTCGCCCATGACAGGGGAAGCAAGGCGCGCGGCCTGACGCCGCGATGGGCAGCGCGGCGGCCGCTGGCGTCAACTACCGCAGCCTGGAGTCGATGGGCTATAGTTGACTGATCGTCAACTTTCTCCGATCGCCATCAGCCGCTCCCCATGCGCGCCTGGTGGTGTCGATCCCGCCTACCCAATAAGAGGAAATCAGCATGAAAGATGTAGCAGGTAAAGTGGCCTTCATCACCGGCGCCGCCAGCGGCATGGGCCTCGGCATGGCGCGCGCGTTTTCCGCCGCCGGCATGAAAGTGATGCTGGGCGATATCGAAAAAACCGCCCTCGACAAGGCGGTCGCCGAACTCAAGGCCCAGGGCCGCGACGTCGCGGGCGTGGTGACTGACGTGACCAAGCGGGATTCGGTGTTTGCCGCCGCCCAGGCCACCATCGACACCTTCGGCAAGGTGCATGTGGTGGTGAACAACGCCGGCATCGGCGCCAGCGGCCGCGCCGAGACCACCAGCGAGAAGAACTGGCGCTGGACCATCGACGTCAACCTGTGGGGCGTGGTCTGGGGCCTGCAAGCCTTCATGCCCCTGATCGAATCCCACGGCGAAGGCGGCCACGTCGTCAACACCGCCTCGATGGCGGGCATGTACGCCTGGGGCGAACTCTCCGCCTACAACGCCTCCAAATACGCGGTGGTGGCGATCTCGGAAACCGCCATGGCCGAACATCTCAACGACAACATCGGCGTCTCCGTGCTCTGTCCGGGCGTGGTCAACACCAACCTGGGTACCTCGGCGCGCAACCGCCCGGCGGAATACGGCGGGGCCACGGATTCCAAATCCGAGCAGATGGTCGAGATGCTCAAGAAAGGCCTGAATCCCGATGTGGTGGGCGAGCAGGTGCTGGAAGCCATCCGCGCCGACCAGCCCTACATCTTCACCGACCCGGGGCTGCGCAAATACGTGCAGGCCCGCTTCGACCGCATTCTGAAAGGCTACGACTGGGCGGATCAGTGCGACGCCCTCAAAAAAGCCGATCAGCAAACCGATATCACCCTGTAACCGATCCCGATGCCATCGTCCGTGCCGGGCTGCCCTCAGGGCCGCCCGGCACGAGCCGTGCTTCATGCTTGTTTTCCATGACCAGAGAGTGCACTCGATGCGAGCCCTGACCCGCAAGAAACCCATTGCTGCCGTGGATGACAACGGCCACCACGGTCTGGCGCGCAGTCTCTCGGGATTCGATCTCACGGTACTGGGGATCGGCGCCGTGATCGGCGCCGGCATCTTCGTGCTCACCGGGGTGGCGGCCGCCACCAAGGCCGGGCCCGCGCTGTCGCTGTCGTTCATCGTCGGCGGCATGGCCTGCCTGTTCGCGGCGCTGGTGTATGCCGAGTTCGCCTCCACCGTGCCGGTCGCGGGCAGCGCCTATTCCTACACCTATGTCACGCTCGGAGAATTCCCGGCCTGGATCATCGGCTGGGATCTGATTCTCGAATACGCGCTGGCCTGCGCCGTGGTGGCGATCGGCTGGTCGGGGTATTTTCTGCGCCTGCTCGATGGCTTCGGGATTCATCTGCCGCCGGAGCTGACGCGCGGGCCGTCCCAGGGTGGCATCATCAATTTGCCGGCGTTCGCCGTGATGCTGCTGATCAGCGCGGTGCTGGCGCTCGGTGTGCGCCAGACCAGCGTCGTCAACACGATCATCGTGATCCTGAAGCTGGCGGTGATCGGCATTTTTCTCTACGCGGCGGTACCCCATGTGGAACCGGCCCACTGGGAACCCTTCATGCCCTTCGGGTGGTCCGGGGTCATGGCCGGTGCCGGACTGATTTTCTTTGCCTATATCGGCTTCGACGCCGTATCCACGGCGGCGGAGGAAGCCAAAAACCCCCAGCGCGACATGCCGCTGGGCATCCTCGGCTCGCTGGCCATCTGCACCCTCATCTACATCGCCGTCACCGTGGTGTTGACCGGGGTCGCGCCCTACGCATCGCTCAATGTGTCCGACCCCATCGCCTTTGCGCTGGTGCAGGTGGGCGAGCGCTTCGCCGCCGCGGTGATCGCGGTAGGCGCGGTGGCCGGTCTCACCTCGGTGCTGCTGGTGATGCTGTACGGCCAGACCCGGCTGTTTTACGCCATGTCCCGCGACGGCCTGCTGCCGCCGGTGTTCTCGGCGCTGCATCCCCGCTTTCGCACGCCGGCGCGCACCACCATGGCCACCGGCATCCTGATCGCCTTTGCTGCCGGCCTGTTGCCCATCGGTCAGGTGGCAGAGCTGGTCAATGTGGGCACGCTCGCGGCCTTCGTGGTGGTGTCCGTGGCGGTGCTCTATCTGCGCCGCACCCAACCGGATCTGCATCGCCCGTTCCGTACCCCCTTCATGCCCTGGATTCCCATTCTTGCCATCCTCACTTGCGGTTATCTGATCGTCAGTCTGGACTGGGTGACCCTGGTGCGCTTTGTGATCTGGATGCTGATCGGCATCGCGGCCTATTTCTTCTATGCCCGCCGCCACAGCGTACTCGGCGGCAACCTGGGCTGACCGCGGCCCGGCGCGGGTTCGCGGATTCTTCCGCGCCGGGCGGTTCCGCCACGCCGGGTCCACTAGAATCGGGCTTACAACCCATAGCCCAGCAGGGCGCGGAGGTGACAATGCACTATCGAATTCTCGGCAACAGCGGCTGCGAGGTATCGGCCATCGGTCTCGGCTGCATGGGCATGTCCGACTTCTACGGTCCGGCGGATGAGCGCGAATCCATCGCCACCCTGCACCACGCCCTCGACGCCGGCCTCAATTTCCTCGACACCGCCGATGTCTACGGCAGCGGCCACAACGAGACCTTGATCGGCAAGGCGCTCCAGGGCCGGCGCGAACAGGCCTTCATCGCCACCAAGTTCGGCATCGCCGGCGCCAGGCGCCGGCCCGAAGGGGGGCTCGAACTCCAGGTCAACGGCCGGCCCGAGTATGTCAAAAGCGCCTGCGATGCCAGCCTCAAGCGGCTCGGCGTCGCGTGCATCGATCTCTATTACCAGCACCGGGTCGATCCCCATGTGCCCATCGAGGAGACCGTCGGCGCCATGGCCGAGCTGGTGCGCGCCGGCAAGGTGCGTTGCCTGGGGCTGTCCGAGGCCTCCATGGACCCGGCGCTGATCCGCCGCGCCCATGCCGTACACCCCATCGCGGCGGTGCAGACCGAATACTCGCTGTGGACTCGCGACCCCGAAGCCGAGGCGCTGCCCCTGTGCCGCGAGCTGGACATCGCCCTGGTGCCCTACAGCCCCCTCGGGCGCGGTTTTCTGACCGGCGCCATCACCACCGTGGCGAACCTGGAGGACAAGGATTTCCGCAAGACCAATCCGCGCTTCCAGCCCGGCAACATCGAGCGCAACCTGGAGCTGGCGGAGCAGGTGAAAGCCATCGCCGCCGCCAAGGGCTGCACCGCGTCCCAGCTCGCGCTGGCCTGGCTGCTCGCCCAGTGGGACCGCATCGTGCCGATCCCGGGCACCCGCCGCATCGCCAATCTCGACAACAATAGCGGCGCCGCCGATGTCGTGCTCAGCGCGGCCGAACTCGGGCAGCTCGCGGCGATCTTTCCGCCGGGTGCCGCCGCCGGCGCGCGCTACGCCTGAACCGCCGCATTCGCAGCCACCGGAGCCCCCCATGGAATTGCCCGCCGACGTCCACCTGAAGCTGGAAACCTGGGACGAATACATGCATCCGCCGACCGCGGCGGTGAACTACAACGAGAGCATGTACTTCAATCTCTACGACGCCGAGCAGCGCATGGGCGGCTGGTTCCGGATCGGCAACCGCGTCAACGAAGGCTACGCCGAGATGACCAACTGCCTGTACCTGCCGGACGGTTCGGTCGCGTTCATGTATCACCGGCCCCACATCAGCCACAACGAGGCCTTCGATGCCGGCGGCATGCGCTTTACCGTGGCCGAACCCTTCAAGCGCCTCTCCGTGCAGTATCAGGGTGATGTGCTGCTGCTGAAAAATCCGGGCGAGATGATCGATCCCGGCCGCGCCTTCAAGAACAATCCCAAACTGCCCTGCACGGTGGACATCCACTATCACGGCGTCTCGCCCATGTACGGCGGCGAGCCGGTCCACGCCGACGGCAGTCCCTGGCTCGAGAATCCCAACACCGGGCTCTATGTGGGCCATTACGAGCAGCACATCGCCGGGCAGGGCGTGATCCGCGTGGGCGAGCAGGAGTGGCACCTCAAGGGCCTCGGCCTGCGCGACCACAGCTGGGGGCCGCGCTACTGGCAGAACGTGCATTTCTACCGCTGGCTGCCGATGAACTTCACCGAGGACTTCGCCATCATGGTGCTCAACAAGACCCTCGGCGACGGCAGCAGGATCGTCGGCGGCATGGTGCTGAACGAGGGCCGCTACGACCTGATCCGCGCCGCCACGGTCGAGACCGAGTGGGACGCCAACTTCTATCAGACCCGGCTGCGGGCCTGGGCGAAAACCGATCACGCCGAATACCACATCGAAGGCCGCGTGCTGTCGCTGATCCCGCTGCGCAACCGCCGCACGCTCGAAGACGGCATCGAACTGATGACACGCATTACCGAGGGCATGACCGAATACCGCTGCAATGGTTTGGTGGGCTATGGCCTCTCCGAGTACCTCGACCAGATCGTCGACGGCAAACCCGTGGGAATCGGCGCGTGAAGCCGGCGGTCGATCTCGATCCGGCTCGCGTCGGCGCGCTGCTGGCCCCGGACGTCGTGCGGCATTTTGGCGCGGCGACCATCGAGCATCTGGTGCGTCTCTCGGGTGGCGCCTCGCGCGAGACCTGGTCCTTCGACGTGGTGGGCGCGGACGGCGAACGCCGCGAGCTGATCCTGCGCCGCGATCCGGGCGACACCGGCAGCGCCGGCCCCGAGGGTTGGCGGGGCGGCAAGACCGCCTATTCCCTCGACCGCGAGACCGAAGCCGAACTCCAGCGCCTGGTGTTCGAAGCCGGCGGCTTGGTCGCCCGCGTGCATTTCAGCCTGCCCGCGGAGCACGCCCTGGGCGGCTGCTATGTGATGGATCGCATTGCGGGCGAAGTGCTGGCGCCGCGCATCCTGCGCGACGATGCCTTTGCTGGCGCGCGCGCGACCATGGCGCGCCAGTGCGGCGAGATCCTCGCCGGGCTGCACGCCATCGACGTGACGAAATTGCCGGCCGGTCTCACCCGCATGCCGGTGCGGGCGCTGCTGGCCTACTACCGCGACCTGCTCGACGGCATCAGCGATTTCTACCGGGACAATACGGCGGTGGCGCGGCCGGAGTACCACCCGGCCTTCGAGCTCGCCTTCCGCTGGCTGGAGCAGCACTGCCCCGACGATGCCCCGGCCGGGCTCGTGCACGGCGATTTCCGCAACGGCAACTTCGTGGTGGGGCCGGACGGCATCCGCGCCGTGCTCGACTGGGAGCTGGGCCACATCGGCGACGGCATGGAAGACCTCGGCTGGCTGTGCGTGCGCGCCTGGCGTTTCGGCCAGCACCGGCATCCGGTGGGCGGCTTCGGCCGGCGCGAGGATCTGTTCGCGGGCTACGAGGCCGCAGGCGGGCGCAAAGTGGACCCCCAAGCGGTGCATTTCTGGGAAGTGTTCGGCACCCTCAAGTGGGGCATCGTGTGCATGTTCCAGGCGTACAAACATCTTTCCGGCCTGATCGATTCCTTCGAGCACATGGCCATCGGCCGCCGCGCCTGCGAAAACGAACTGGATCTCCTGCAACTGATCGAGGAGGGTTGAGCATGCCCCAGGACCGCGCCACCGCGGATGAACTGCTCGCCGGCGTCGCAGCCTTTCTGCGCGATGAAGTGCTGCCCCAGCTTGGCGGCGCCAGCGCCTACAAATGTCGGGTGGCCGCCAACATCCTCGCCATCGTGCAGCGCGAATTCACGCTGGGCGACCAGGCGGATCGCGCCGAGCTGGCCGGGTTGCAGGCACTACTGGGGAACGACCGCGGTGCCCAGGGCGAGGTTATCGACGACATCGCGGTGCGCATGCTGCAAGCCTTGGTGGGGCCGGACCGCGATGAATGCGACATACGCGCCGCCCTCGATGCCGGCAATGCGGAGCTGTGCGCGCGGATTCGCGCCGGCGCGCTCGACGACCGCCGCGCGGAAGTCATCGCCCATGTGCGCCAGACGGTGCGCGACAAGCTCGCGATCGCGAATCCGAAATATCCCGCGTTGCGGGAATGATGGGTTGAGGAGGGGGCAGCCAGAGCCGTCCTGAAATTGCCGGCAACTGGCGTGCGCCTGACACTGCCGCGATAATGCGCGCCCGGCGCAACCCTGCGCCGGTCTTCAACAGGGCCGGTTCCGGCGGCCCTTCGATCGGTATTCCCCATGACAGAAAGCAAAGCAGGACGGGTCGGTTTCGTCAGCCTCGGTTGTCCCAAGGCGCTGGTCGATTCCGAGCGCATCCTCACCCAGTTGCGGCTGGAAGGTTACGAAGTCGCGCCCAGCTACGACGGCGCCGACGTGGTGGTGGTGAACACCTGTGGTTTTCTCGACAGCGCCAAGCAGGAATCCCTGGAGGCGATCGGCGAGGCGCTGGCCGAGAACGGCCGCGTGATCGTCACTGGCTGCATGGGCGGCGACGAGGCCGCGATCCGCGCGGTACACCCCGACGTGCTCGCGGTCAGCGGACCCCAGCAGTACGAGCAGGTGGTGGCGGCGGTACGCGCGTGGGCGCCGGCCCCGGCGGCGCACGATCCCTATCTCGATCTGGTGCCGCCCCAGGGCATCAAGCTGACGCCGCGCCACTACGCCTACCTCAAGATCGCCGAGGGCTGTAACCATGCCTGCACCTTCTGCATCATCCCCGATCTGCGCGGCCGCCTGGTCAGTCGCCCGGTGGGCGAGGTGCTGGACGAGGCCGAGCGGCTGGTCGCCGCCGGCGTGCGCGAGCTGCTGGTGATCTCCCAGGACACCAGCGCCTACGGCGTCGACCTCAAGTACCGCACCGGCTTCTGGCAGGGCCGGCCGGTGAAAACCAACATGCTGGAGCTGTGCCGGGCGCTGGGCGAACTGGGTGTGTGGGTGCGCCTGCACTATGTCTATCCCTATCCCCATGTGGACGCGGTGATTCCGCTGCTGGCGGAGGGCCGCATCCTGCCCTACCTCGATATTCCCTTTCAGCACGCGAGTCCCGCCGTGCTCAAGGCCATGAAGCGGCCGGCGCATCAGGAGAAGACCCTCGACCGCATCCGCGACTGGCGCGCCCAGTGTCCCGACCTGGTGCTGCGCAGCACCTTCATCGTCGGGTTTCCCGGCGAAACGGAAGCGGATTTTCAACTCCTGCTCGACTGGCTCAGCGAAGCACAGCTCGACCGTGTCGGCTGTTTTCAATACGAGGCGGTGGCCGGCGCCCGCGCCAACGCACTGCCGGGCGCGGTACCGGAAGAGGTCAAGCGCGAGCGCTGGGAACGGCTGATGGCGGCCCAGCAGGAAATCAGCGCGGCGCGCCTCCAAGTGAAAGTCGGGCGCACCCTTGAGGTGCTGGTCGATGAAGTGACAGAGGAGGGCGCCATCGGCCGGTCCCGGGGCGACGCGCCGGAGATCGACGGTCACGTCTACATCGATCCGGAACCGGAGGGCATCGTACTGCGCCCCGGTGATCTGGTGCAGGTGCTGGTCGAGGAAGCCGACGACTATGACCTCTATGGCCAGCTGGCGGCGGACGCATTCTGAACATCTGCCATGCCAGTGCAGGCGGAAACCCAGTGATTTCAAGGCGCCTGCCTGCGCGGTTGCGGCAGATGACTGCGGACAGGGGCGGAAAATGCCGTCCGTACCCTTATCCCAGCCCCCGGAGGCGCGCGTAAGCCGTGCGCGGATCGATGATGGGCAGGCCCTGAACGGCGCCGAGTTCGAGCAGGGCCTTGTCGCCGGTGACGAACAGATCCGCCCCGGCGTTCAGCGCGGCGGCGATGATCCAGGCATCGTCCGGGTCGGGCACGCCTGCGGTCGGTGCCGCAGCGGCCGGCACCGGTACCCCGGACTGGTGGAAAAACGCCGCAGCGCGCGCCAGCAGGGGCTCGTCCACCTTCAGTTTGTCGCGGGCAATCCGCATGAATTCGTCCAGCACCCGCGTGTCGAGCAGGATGGCGGCGTCCGATTCGACCAGTGCTTCCAGAAATTCGGCGCACAGCCCGGGCGGAAACGGCCGCTCAGCCAGACGTTGGTGTCGACGAAGACCTTCACGAGAAGTCGCGGAAGAAATCTTCGTCGGTCAGATACCCGGCTCGTTCGGCAAAGGGCTTGAGCAATTCCCTCGACCGCCGCAGTTCGGCCAGCGCCGCCTGCCGCCGCAGCATATCGCGCACCAGCTCGCTCTTGGTGCGGTGGCTCTCCGCAGCAAGGCGGGTCAGGGTGTGGTCGAGTTCATCGTCGAGGCGGATGGTGAGCGTGGCCATGGGCTGCCCTCCAAACAAACGTAAGACATCGTAACACTAGGAAAACACGCCATGAGCATCGCCGCAGTGCCCGAATACCTCGGACAGGACTTCAGGGACGTCTCATCGGCACCCTGTCGGTGAACCTAGCCGCAGCGGTTTGCAGCAAGGACGCGCGCTATGTGGACCTTACACTCGACCTGCCGCCGGAGCGGCGCGGGCGGTAACTGTCCGCCGCCGATGGCCGTCTGCGGTGCGCGGCTCGAAGCCTATCCAGCGGAACTCATCTGATGCTGGAGACGCTGCGCGAGTTCATCACCAAGGTGCTCGCCCCGCGTGGCATCGTGCTGGGGCTGCTGGCGTTGGCGCCGCTGTTCTGGATCTGGTGGGGTTGTCATCGGTCGCCGGCGGCGCGAGCGGCGCAGGTTTGCCGAGCTTCGCCGGCAGCCAGGCGAACGGCCGGCACTGCTGATTTTGGCGCCTACTATCCAGTCGGGGGATTCCCGGCCCTCGCGGCAGTGCGCAATTTTCTCGGTGGTGGTTCGAAAGCAGACCTGAAAAAGAAGGGATTGAGAGAGACCGACGACTACGACCGGTAAGGCCCAGGTTGACAGTACCGGGGTCCTTGTATTGTCATGGGTGCCGCGCCGGCGAGCCCGATAGCTATCTCGATAGCTATCCCCATAACTACAGGCCGGCGCGTGCGGCCGAGGCCGGGAAACCCGTAGTGCGACGCTGACCACACCGGGTTTTGACGGCGTGGCGGGGCCGGTCGCTGCGCTTCCCGCGGCCAGTCTTCATCAAGCACTGGACGATATTTCATGGCATTCCTGGTCAATATCGACAACGGAGGCTCCTTCACGGACGCCATCGCCACCGACGGCGAACGTGTGCTGCACGTCAAGTCGCCGACCACGCCCCACGACCTGTCGCAGTGTTTCATTGCGGTGCTGGAGCGCCTGGCGCTGGCGTGTTACGGCGAAACCGATCTCGCGCGCCTGCTCGGCGAGACCGAGTATCTGCGCTATTCGACGACGTCCGGCACCAACGCCGTGGTGGAGCACAAGGGCACCCCGGTGGGTGTCATGGTGCTGGCGGGTGAGGAGAGTCGCCTGTACGGCGCCGACCGCCTGGGTGGCACGGCCCTGTGGGCCGCCATGGTGCCGAGCCCGGTGGTGAGCCTGCGGTTTGACGGCGGCGCGGTGGATGCCACCGGGCTGATGGCCAGCGTCAGCCAGCTCATCTCCCAGGGCGTGTCGCGCATCGTGGTGGCACTGCCGGAGCCGGCGCAGGAGCTGTGCGTCAAGGACGAAGTGCTGGAACGCTATCCGCGCCATCTGCTGGGCGCCATTCCGGTGCTGTTTTCGCACGAGCTGGTGCGCGACGACGATCACGGCCGCCGCCTGTTTTCCGCGGTGGTGAATTCCTATCTTCATCCCGGCATGGAACTGTTTCTGTACGGTGCCGAGCGCGTCACCCAGCAGCACCATCTGGGCAGTCCGCTGCTGATCTATCGCAACGACGGTGATTCGGCCCGGGTGGCCAAGACCACCGCGATCAAGACCTATGGCTCGGGACCGCGCGGTGGCCTGGCCGGCGCCGCCGCCTACGCGCGCTGGTACGGCTCGCCGCTGCTGGTCGCCGTGGATATCGGCGGCACCACTACCGATATCTCCACGCTGGTGGATGGCGCGGCCACCGAGTTCGCCCACGGGCTGATCGGCGACGAGGAGATTCCCTCGTCCTTTGCGATGGGGGATATCGTCAGCATCGGCTACGGGGGCAGCTCCGTCTTTCGTCTCGATGGCGACACAATCCGGATCGGGCCGGAGAGTGTCGGCGCCGCGCCCGGCCCCGCCTGCTTTGGCCGCGGCGGCAGCCTGCCCACCATCACCGATGCCCTGCTGCTCGCCGGTGTCCTGGACCCGGACAATTATCTCGGCGGCGAGCTCAAGCTCGATCCCGGCCTGGCCGAAAAGGTGATCGGTGAAAACATCGCCGAGCCTTTGGGATTGGCGCTGGGCGCGGCCGTGCAGCGCATGATCGCGGCCTACGAATCCCAGGTCGCGACGCACCTGCGGGATATTCTCGCCAGTCGCGGCATTGCGCCCGGCGGCGATCTGCTCGCCTTCGGTGGCGGCGGACCCATGAACGCCTGTGGTATCGCGGCGGCGGCGGGATTCCGACGGGTGATCGTGCCGGCCTATGCGTCGGTGTTCAGCGCCTACGGTATCGGCTTCAGCGATCTGTCCCACCAGTACCGGGTGCCGGCCGCGGAGGTGACGGCGCGTGGTGCCGACGTGGTGCTCGCCGAGCTGCGCGAGCGCGCCCGCCGCGACATGTTCGGCGAAGGTCTGGCCGCCGGCGCCTGGACCGAGGTGGTCGAAGTGTGCGGCGCGGTGGACGGGCGCCTGGAGGCGCAACCCTGGCAGGGCGCGTTCCCGTCCGGCCTCGACGATGCCGGCCTGCGCCTGGTGGCGACCCATGGCCTGCGGCAACCCCGATTGCCCGCCAGCACGGAGGTGTCGACGCAGGCGGCGAGCGCAACCGGTGCGGCCCGGGTGCAGCTGGACGGGGAGCCCACCGAGGTGCCGGTTTACGCCCTGAAAGACCTGTCACCCGGCAGCGCGGGTGCTGGACCCGCGCTGTTTCGCGACGCCTATCTCACCTGTCTGGTGCGGCCCGGCTGGTCGTTTCGGGTATCCGCCAATGGCGATCTGATTCTGGAGGCACAAGCCCATGTCTGAACCCAATCGGGTAGCCATCACCGAATATCTCGCCATCGATCTCACGCGCGAGACCTGGCACTGCCGCCGCTGCGACGCGGCGCTGGGCAGCGCGCGTGGACCTTACAAGGAGGCGCTGCTGGTGTGCGAGCGCGATCCCCGGGAGGTGCATCATCCCAAGATCGATCCCGAGCGCTACGCGTTCACCTTTGCGCCCGACCCGACCTGGTGCCGGATCATCGAATACTACTGCCCGCAGTGCGCGACCCAGATCGAGGTCGAATACCTGCCGCCCGGACATCCGTTGACGTTGGACGATCTGCAGCTCGATATCGACAGCCTCAAGGCGCGCCACGGGGAGGGCCGGTCGTGAGTCAGGCGGCAGCGATGACAGCGGCGGGCGCCGACGCCGCCGGTGCGATGAAGCGGGTCAGCGTCGATATCGGGGGGACCTTCACCGACTGCTTTCTGGTGTGGAACGAACGCCGCGCCGAGGGCAAGGCGCTCACCACGCACCACAATCTGGCGTCCGGTTTCATGGCGGCGCTCGAGGATGCCTGTGGCCAGCTCGGCCTCGAGGTCGAGCAGGTGTTGTCCGAGGTGGATGCGGTGCGCTACGCCACCACGCTCGGCACCAACGCGCTGATCGAGCGCAAGGGTCCGCGCGTCGGCCTGCTCACCACCTCGGGCTTCGAGTTCTCGGTTCCCCTGATGCGGGCGCGGGGCTACGGCGACGGCCTCAGCGACGCGCGGCAGCAGGATCTGCCGGCCGCGACCCGGCCGGTGCCCATCGTGCCGCGCGCCATGATCGAGGGTATCGACGAGCGCATCGATTTTCGTGGCGGGGTGGTGTTTGCCATCGATCCGGACAACATCCGCACCGCCGTGCGGCAGCTGGTGGATCGCGGCGCCCAGGCCTTCGTGGTGGCGCTGGTGAACTCGGTGGTCAATCCGGCCCATGAAAAACAGGTGGAGCGGATCATTCTGGAGGAATACCCGAGCCACCTGCTGGGCGCGATTCCCATTGTCCTGTCCCACCGCGTGGCCGGCCGCAAGGGCGAATACGCCCGCACCATGTCGGCGATTCTCGACGCCTATCTGCACGACCAGATGTACCACGGTCTGGCGAGCCTGGAGCAGGTGCTGCGCCGG
>JAKFFI010000027.1:0-3625 GCA_036677085.1 Porticoccaceae bacterium | reverse complement strand
GCGTTCGACGGCATCGACGCGAAGATGGATCCGATCATGGCCAAGGTCACCAAGATGGACTACAAGCAGGCCGACGAAGCCTCCGGCAAGCGCACCGTGATGCGCACGCTGCTGGGCCAGGAAGTGTTGCGCGAACTGGTATTCAAGTAAGAGCCCGGGATACGTTCGCAAGGCGGAACCCGCGTAGCGGATGACCCGCTGCGCGGTTAAAAGCCCGCCTTGTGCCTTTCCGGAAGCGATATCCGCGTATCCGACCCTTCCGACAACCGCTCGCCTCCTGTAGATTCGTAGCGGGGAAAGGGGAATTCATCAATGCAATTGCGGATTGCGGCACTACTGCTGCTTGCTTGTGCCGGTTCATCGCATGCGGCCGAATCGCAACAGGCTGGACCAGCTTCAACACCACACGCCGCGGCAGAGCCGCCGCCGGCACCCACTTCCAACCGCCGCGAGCCTGTCCCGCCACCCGAATGGGCGGCGTATCTGCAGCAAGTGCGCGCGGCGGAAACCATCGCCGATCCCATCCAGCGTTGCCTGGCCTATCCCGATCTGCCCGGCAACACATGGCATGAAGGCGTGGTTGCCGCGCGCTGCCAGTTGCAACGACCGTTCGCCGTCGCGCTGGACCAGATCCAATCGCAACTGGCGACGCCCGAAGGCGCGGCATGGCTGCAACGGCGGTTCGATGAATTGCTGGACGCGCACTATGCCGTGCCCACCGAGCGCGACCGCCTGGCCGATGTGCTTTCGCAGTTCAACGGCGGCGACAAGGCCATGGGCATCGCCATCGAATGGCTGCGGCAAACACCCGATAGCCCTTACGCCAGGACGGCCATGGGCACGCAACGGTTACATCAGGCATGGGCTGCACGCGGCAAAAAATACATGGCCGACACCTCGCAGGCGCAGGTGAAGCGGATGGACCAGCTGTTCATGGCGGCGGTGCCCATGCTGCAGGACGCCTGGAAGGACGAGCCGCGATTGACGCCCGCCTGCATGGCGCTGGCCGAGATAGGCCGAATGACGTCGGACGACTTGCAATGGTCCACGTTGCCGCGTTGCCTGAAAGCCGATCCGGCGTCCTACGACCTGACCAAGGAATGGATGCGTGCGGCCATGCCGAAGTGGGGCGGTTCCTACCAGATGATGGATGCGGTCATTGCCCACGTGCACGAATACGGGCCGCAGAATCCATTGCTGTATGCCTTGCTGGGGGAAAAGGTTTCCTATCCGGCCACCATCGCCAAGACCTGGGATGAGAGCCTCGAGGACTACACCGCCGCCGCGCTGATCGCGCCCGGCTTCAGCAACATCACCGGCGCCGGGCGCGGCTATTTCGCCAAGAAGAATGACTGGGCGGCCCTGGCTTACTTCTCGCAGGCGGTGAGGTTCGCGCCCGCCGATCCGGAAACGCACAGCCTGCGCGCCCAGGCCCTGGACGAACTGGGCCTGCTGGAATGGGCGCTGCGCGACCTGGAGATCGCAACCCGGGACAAGACCGACATGCGCGCGCAATTCCTTGCCGGCGCCTTGCGGGTCCTGGTCGCCAAACCTGCCGAGGCACGCCCTTATCTGCAGGTGGCCGAAAAAGATCCTGATTTCGCCGACAGGGCGTCCCACTTCCATTGCCTCTCCTACCTGGCCGCGGCCGAGGATGTGGGCAGCCGCAAGGCACGCGAATGCACGGCGCAACTGGTCAAGCGCTTTCCCGAGAAGGGCGAATATTGGGGATGGCGGGTCATGGTGCTGGGCAACGTTGGCACGGGGCCGGAGTTCCAGGAAGCCAGCCGGCAGTTCCTCCTGCATGCCGATCCGGCCGATCCCATGCAGCAGGCGATAAAGCGTCACATGCTGGGGCAGAAACCGGCACCGGGGGATGAAAAATTGATAGGGAACTCCGGCCAATGAAGCGACTCACGGCATTGATGCTGGTGGCTGCGTACAGCGCCCTGGCCTTCGCGGATGCATTCGCACAGACGCCTGTTTCGCCCGCAGCCACCTCCGTTGCACCGGCTGCGGTGCCGTCGCCATCGCGCGTTCCCGTCATGCCGCTGTCGACCAAGGTGGAAGGCGGTTATCGCGAACTTTCGGCGGCGTGGTGGCAATGGGCGATGTCGTTGCCGCTCGAGCCTTACCTGGATCCGGACGGACGCTACTGCGAACTGGGCCAGAAGGGAGCGGTGTGGTTCCTGGCGGGTACCGACGGTAGTTTCGATGCGCATCGCCAATGCCGGATTCCGACCGGGAAATACCTGTTCCTGCCAATCATCAACATGATCCACCAGACCCCGCTGGGGGTGAAGAAGGACGGCAAGGTGATGTCCTGCAAGACGCTGCAGGGGTCGGCAGCCGTCAACAACGACCACCTGGTCAGCGCAGTGGTGTTGATCGATGGGGTAAGCGTGAAGAATCCCGCCACGTACCGGGCACGCAGCAACGGATGTTTCCCGTTGTATCCCGACCTGAAGGATGATCGTTACCTCACTCCCATCGCGGCCAGCGACGGCTACTGGCTGATGATCGAGCCCCTGCCGCCCGGGCGGCACACCATCACGGTGGGGGCCAATTACGGTGCGCCGGAAGGCGGTTACCACCGCATGGTCCAGAACTTCGAGTACGTGCTGCTGGTGGGCATGCAAGAAGGATATGTGACGAGATAAGGGCGTAAGGCGCCGCCTTGGGGTCCCCTATACTGGCCGTCCTTGCACCCACCCCAGGTCCTCCCATGTTCGGCACGTCCCTAATCCTCGCCGCCGTCGCCATCGTCGCCGGCATCATCGGCCTCGTGCTGTTCTTCTGGACCATCGCCCTGCGCCGGGTCGTCCCGGTCAACGAAGTCCACATCGTCCAGACCCGCAAGAACACCGTTTCCTACGGCAAGGGCTTCAGCAGCAACACCTACTACGAATGGCCGTCGCGGATTCCGTTGATCGGCCTGGTGCGGGTGACGTTGCCGGTCTCCAACTTCTCCATCGACCTGCCGGACTACGCCGCCTACGACAAGGAGCGCGTGCCCTTCCTGGTGCACGTGATGGCCTTCTTCCGCATCAGCGACTCCAATACCGCCGCCCAGCGCGTGGCCTCGTTCGAGGAACTCAAGGACCAGCTGACCGCCATCGTGCAGGGCTCGGTCCGCACCGTGCTGGCCGCGCACGAAATCGACCAGATCATGCTGGACCGCAGCCGCTTCGGCGAGGCCTTCACCAAGGAGGTGATGCCGCAGTTGGGCGGGTGGGGCGTGGAGGCGATCAAGAACATCGAGCTGATGGACATCCGCGATTCGAAGGACAGCGAAGTCATCCAGAACATCATGGCCAAGCGTACCTCGGGCATCGAACGCGAGTCGCGGCTGGTGGTGGCGGACAACACCCGCCAGGCCGAGATGGCCGAGATCGCCGCCACGCGCGAGATCGAGATGTCGCGCCAGCAGGCCGCCGAGCAGGTGGGCCTGCGCACCGCCGAGAAGGACAAGAACGTGGGCGTGGCCAACGAGCAGGCCGAGCAGCAGGTGAAGGTGCAGCAGCGCGAAACCGCGGCCAAGGAAATGGACGTGGTGCAGGTGAAGAACGTGCGCGGCGCCGAGATCAGCCGCGAGGTGGCGGTGATCACCGCCGCCCAGGCCAAG
>JAKFFI010000026.1:0-1679 GCA_036677085.1 Porticoccaceae bacterium | reverse complement strand
CGCCACTACCGCCATGGGCGTAGATGTCCACCAGCGTGAGCTTGCCGCCCTCGATGTCCACCACGCCGCCGTGACCGCCAGCCGAAGCGCTGGCATAGGAATAGCCGCCGGCCACGTCGATGTGGTCGACGTCCACGTTGGCGGCGGCGCGAATGCGCACCGTGCCGCCCTGGCCGCCGGATGCTGATGCAGCATTGCCTCCGCTGCCGCCATACGCCTGGATGCCCCCGAGAACCGACACGCTACCGGAACTCGATTGCAGATTCACGATGGCGCCCGAGGCGCCGCCCGCGACACTGTTGCCGCCGCCACCGGCTGCATCGATGGATCCGGACAGGATGACGTTGCCGGTGGCGCTGCTGATATGGATGTTGCCGCCTGCACCTGGAGCGTCTTCGCCCCAACCAACGCCTGATGTATAGATCGAATAGCCGTTGACGTGGTCGCGGGCATTGATGCTCACCGGGCCGCCGGCCATGCGAAAGGATTCGCCGGGGCTGGTATCGATGTCGGTGAAGGAAACGCCGCCGTTCGGGGCGGAGAGGGTGACGGCGGCGCCCGCCAGGCTCGCTGTCACGTCGACGTTGCCGTTCATGGCCGCCAGCTGGACAGCGCCACTGGCGCCGACGTAGGTGCTGGTGCCCGTCCCGAGCGCGAGCTGACCCCATTGCTGCGTGATGCTCAGGTTGTTGCCGGCGAAGTAGAAACGCCCGGTGGACGAGAAGGACTGTGTGGCGGCGAGGTCGCTGTTCCACACCACTTCCAGGTCGTTGTTGTTGGCGAGATGGGCGACGCGGAACTGGCCTTCGGTCAGGTAAACCGTCCCATCGTTGGTGAACGATCCCAGGCTGCCATAACCGCCGATGCCGCCGAAGGGGCCGCCTGCGCCGCCCAGCCAGCCCGACGATGTGTTGTGGAAGGTCGCCCCGTCCATTCGCAGCATGCTATTGAGATCAAAGGTGACATTGCCGTCGTTCTGCCAATTCTTGCCGTCCGGAAGCACCACATTCAGGCGATGGTCGGTTTCGTTCGTCCAGAACCGGACAGAAGCCCCGAAGTCGGTCAGAACTTCGCCACCCGCATTCAGTGAGACGTTCAGAACTCTTGGGCTGGTGTCCGGTGGGAGCTGCTGTGGCGGACTTCCCGCAAAGAAAACTGTATTGGTCCCAGCTTCGAAGTGAATATTGCGAGCAGCGTTAAGCGTCAGCGTTGCCGTGCCGGCATTGGTTCGCTCAAGGTTGAGATAACTGCCTCCACTTGCGCTGAAGATGATGTCGCCGTTGCCTCCAACTCCAGCCGCATTGGTTTCCACAACGACATTGGTGCCGTTGCCTGCATTTAGAGCGCTTGTCAGCGTTGCAGTCGACAGTTCGGAACTCCCAGCAGTTCCCGCACTCGTGAACGGAGACATCACGTCACCAGAGCCAACAACAGTGTCCGTTGCGTTTTCCACGATGCGGATGTCGCTCGGGTCCAGCAGCCAAGTGCCGGCCTTACCGGCAGCCGCCGACGCATCGACCCGCGCCCCGTTCACGTCCAGGTACCGCTTGCCCGAAGTCTCCACGAAGCCGCCGTCGCCGCCGTTGGCGCCGCCCTTGGCTTCAATCCGGCCGTAAGCACGCGTCGTGTCGTCGGCCCAGACGATCACCGTGCCGCCGTCGCCCCGGTCGGTCGCGTTG
>JAKFFI010000025.1:0-50254 GCA_036677085.1 Porticoccaceae bacterium | reverse complement strand
AGTACATCGAGGTCTACTACAATCGTCACCGCTTACACTCGTCGCTTGGCTACATGAGCCCCGCGCAGTTTGAAGCAAGAAAAATAGCGTAGTGCCGGTGTCCGTCATTCGACGGGAAGATCAGTGATTCGGAAAGAATCTCCGCAGAACCCGGCGACGGCGCGCCGGATCAGGCCAGCTCGTGTCGCCATGCCCTAACAGCTTGTTGAAAAACTGCTGCGGCAGCCATCTGCTTCGTTGCGCGGTGCTCGTTCCCTCGCCTATCTGTCTGATATGTCTCGGTCGCTGCGCGCCGTGCGCCTCGCAGCTGGCCGCCTCGCGACGTTTTTCAACAAGCTGCTAATCCGTACCGCTACCGCAATTTTTGCCCGAACAATTCGAAGGCGATCCGCCAATGGCGCTCGGCGGCTTCGTGGTGGTAGCCCATGCGCTCGGGGAAAGCGAAGCCGTGGTGAGTGTCAGGGATTTTTTCCAGCACATAATCCGCGCCGTGCTGTTTGAGCGCCGCGTCGAGCGCCGCGATCTCGGCGTCCGGCACATAGGGATCGTGTTCGGCAAAGCCGAAGTACAGGCTGCAGTCGGGCAGGATATCGGGAATCCGCAAATGCGCCGAGTCGGCACCGCGGGTGACGTGGGATACCCCATAGAGCGACAGCATGGCCTTGAAACGTTCCGGAAAACTGCCGGTGACCGCGAGCACGAACTTGCCGCTCATGCAGTAGCCGATGCAGCCCATGGGGCCGGGCGCGGCCGCGGGCTGGGCGTCGAGCCAGGCGATGAGCGCGCCGGTGTCGCGCACGATCATGGCATTGGTGTGGGCTTGCAGCATTTCCATCATGCGACCGCCGGCTTCGCGCACGCCGTAGCGGTAGTAGAGATTCGGCATGATCGCGAAATAGCCCTGCCCCGCGATGCGGCGCACGAAGTCGTAGAGCTCGCCACGCACGCCGGGGGCGTCCATGTACAGAATCACCGGCGGAAAAGGTCCGCCGGCGCGCGGGCGGGCGGCGAAGCACTCCATGCTGCCATCGGCCGTGGGCACCTGGACGAAGCCTTCGTCCAGAACAGCGTTTGAATCCTTCATGCAATTCGGTCTCCGGAGCGGTTGGGACGCGCGGGGTTGGCGCCGGATTGGCGCGAGCGTCAAACGACGCTGTCGGCGGCGACCTTGAAGCGGCGCGCGACTTCGATGTGCTGGTCGACCGACAGGCCCGCGTACATGGTCCAGCAGGCGAGATGGCTGGCCCCGAGCGCCTTCCAGGCGTTGATCTCCTCGCACCAGGCATCGGGCGAGCGCAGCGCGATGTCCTGTGGTTTCTGTTTTTTCCCGGCCATCACGCTGGCATTGTTGACCGTGACCCAGGCTTCGATGCCGATCGCCGCCGGATCGCGGCCAGCCTCGCGCGCGTAGCGGTGCAGTTTCTCGATCATGTGCTTGCCGGCGTCATCGGGCTTGAAGAAGGCGAACCAGCCGTCGGCGATGCGCGCGATGCGCCTGACCATGGCGTCGGCCCAGCCGCCCATCCAGATCGGCATCGGCTGCTGAAGGGGCAGTGGATTGATGCCCGCCTGGACGATCCTGTCCCAGCGGCCGTCGAAATCCACCAGGTCCTTCGACCACAGCTCACGCAGCAGAGCGATCTGCTCCTCCACGCGCTGGCCGCGGGTGGCGAAATCCTGGCCGAGCGCTTCGTATTCCACCTGGTTCCAGCCGATGCCGACGCCAAGGCGCAGACGCCCGCCGGAGAGAATGTCCACTTCCGCTGCCTGCTTGGCCACCAGCGCGGTCTGGCGCTGCGGCAGGATGACGATGCCGGTGGCGAGTTCGAGCTTTTTCGTCGCCGCCGCCAGAAAGCCCAGCAGCACAAAGGGTTCGTGAAACTGGAATTCGTGGGTGTAAGGCCCCCACAGCTTGTGATGCGCCGGATTGGCGCCCAGCACATGGTCGAACACCACGAGGTGGTCGTAGCCCATGGCTTCGATGGCCTGGGCGTAATCGCGAATGGCGACCGGGTCGGTGCCGATTTCGGTGATCGGAAAAATCGCGCCCTTGCGCATGGCAAACCCCCGTTTGTTGTTGGTAATGATCCGAGTCTAGTCGATTTTCCCCAGCGCCGACGCCAGCGGCCGCGCGAAGCTCAGTTCGTGACCACTGGGGTCGCGGATGTGAAAAAAGCGCTCGCCCCAGGGCGCGTCCGCCGGCGTCGTCTCGGGGACATAGCCCGCCGCGCAGATCTTCGCATACAGCGCATCCACGTCGTCGACGTAAAAGATCACCCGGCCCGGAAACGGCGCCGCGGACACCACCAGCGCCGCGCTGAGATTCACATGGCAGGCGCCGGATTGCAGGCTGGTGAAGCGGGCATCCGCGCCACCGTAACGAAGCCCCATGCCCAGCGCCCGATAAAACGCCAGGCTGGCGGCCATGTCGCCGGTGGCCAGGGTTACCGCATTGATGGATTCGATGCGGCCAGCGCCGGCGGGCGGATTTCGGGTGTCGGTCATCAGTGCCAATCTCCCTGCATTGAACGCGGACTATCGAACGCGAACCATCGGACGCGAACCATCGGACGCGAAGTTACCGCCGGTGTGCGAACCGCCTGCTAGAATCGCGTTCCGCCACCAGACGCCAGCCGATCCAGTCCATGCGCATTCATCAGGTCAAGGGCCGGCTCGTCAACAGCTACATCATCGAGCAGGACGCCACCCAGCGGAACAGCGCCCTGTGTGTGGTCGACGTCGCCTGGCGCGGCGAAAAATATGTACTCGGCCATGTGCGCGCAGTGCTGGGCCGCGACCCGCGCGATATTCGCCTGGTAGTCTGCACCCACGGCGATCCGGATCACAGCGGCGGCGTCCATGCGCTGGCGCGGATCTGCGGCGCACAAACGGGCTTTCCCAAGGCCACTCACTCCCTGCGCCGCCACCTGATCGGAGACCCGGCCGGTTTGGTGATCAAGCCCATCACCGCCCTGCTCGAAGGCCTGCGTCCGCGCGCCTGGGCCATGTACGCGAGCCCCAGCCGCGGGGCCCGCGCCCGGGAACTGCCGATGTGGCTGCCGGACGCGCCGCCCGCTGACAGCACGTCGGCGCCTGCGGAGAAAGGCCGCCGCAAACCCGACCATCGCCTCAAGCACAACCGCGAACTGCCCGGCTTCCCCGGCTGGCAGGTGATCCACACCCCGGGCCATTCCTGGGACAGTGTCTGCTATTTCCACGCCGCGAGCGGCAGCCTGATCAGCGGCGATACCCTGCTCGGCAGCAGCAGCAAGGGCCGCCTGGTGGCGCCCTCGGTGTACGCCAATCCGCTCCAGATGGCGCGCACCCTGCGCCGTCTCAAGGCGCTGCATCCCACAGCGGTCTATCCCGGTCACGGCAGCCTGTTCCTGGGTGAGGGGCTGCTGGATCATCTATGATCCCCGACCGCGGCCCGACATCTGCGCTGGCGCGCCGACCGGACTGCGGACCACAACGACATCGCCACCGACGAGGCAACCATGGTCAGGCGCACGGGCATTGATTTCAGCCGCCGCCGGCTGTTGTGGGGAGCGACCGCCGGCGCTGGCGGGATTGCGCTCGCGGCGATCTTGCACCGGTTGAGAGCCAGCAAACTCCGGGATGAAACGCGCGAATTCCAGCGTGAAAGTCCTTACGGGCACCCGCGCCCCACCGCCGACCTCACCACCGGCCTGCCGCTCCTGATGCTGCCCCCGGACTTCAGTTACGCCTCGGCGGGCTGGTCCGGCGATCCCATGAGCGACGGACACCTGACTCCCGACCGCCACGATGGCATGGCGGTGGTCCAGGTCGCGTCCGGCGGCGAGATCACGCTGATCCGCAATCACGAACGCGGCCTCATGCCACCCGGCAGCGCCATGCCCTTCATCGGCGGCCCGGCGACGCCGATCTACGACAGCTTCGTACTGCCGGGCCAGATTGCCGGCAACGGCGGCGGCACCACGGCACTGCGGTTTCGCGAGGGCACGCTGATCGACGCGCGCGCCACCCTGGCCGGCACCTTGGTGAACTGCTCCGGCGGCCCGACCGGGTTTGGCTCCTGGCTGAGCTGCGAGGAGATCGTCCTGCGCGGTTCGCTGCTGGGTGCCCGCGATCATGGCTATGTGTTCGAAGTCCCGGCACCCGAACTCGGCCCCGCCAGCGCCCGCCCGATCCGCGACATGGGCCTGATGCGACACGAGGCCGCGGCACGCGATCCGGCCACCGGGCGGGTGTATCTCACCGAGGACAACGGCTCCCATTCCGGCTTCTACCGCTTCACCCCCCACGACCGCGCGGCCCGCGTCGGTGCACTGGAAGCCGGCGGACAGCTCGCCATGCTCAAGGTGGTCGAGCGCGACAATGCCGACCTCACCGCACCCGACATGGGCGCCAGCTTCGCGGTCGAGTGGGTGCCGATCCCCGATCCCTCGGCCGATCCCGAGCGTCTGGAAGCGCCGGCCCCCGGCCTGCCCAAGATCCGGGGTGCCGGTAAATCGGGACCGTTTTTACAGGGTGAAGCGCGCGGCGCCGCTTGTTTCAGCCGCGGCGAGGGCTGCCAATACCACCAGGGCGTGATCTACATGGTGGACACCAGTGGCGGCGCGGCCGGCGGGGGAGCAGTGTGGGCTTATCAGGATCAGTCGACGCAAGGCAGCGACCGCGGCACCCTGACCGCCATCTTCGTGGCGCCGAACGAAGCGACCGCGGACAACCCGGACAATATTGCCATCAGCCCGCGCGGCGGCCTGCTGCTGTGCGAGGACGGCAACGGCCGCGACCACGCAAACGAGGTAGCGGGCAACCGCCTGCTCGGACTGGACGCCGCCGGCCGCACCTTTGCCTTCGCCGAAAACAACCTGGTACTCGCCGGCGCGCCGCCCGCCCGGCCCTGGATCGCTCCCGGCGACTACCGCCAGATCGAGTTCACGGGGGCGTGCTTCGATCCCAGCGGCCGCTGGCTGTTCGTCAACATCCAGACCCCGGGCGTCACCTTCGCCATTACCGGACCCTGGGAACGCGGGACGCTCTGACTGCGCCCTCCGCGCCCGGCCAGTGCCCGGCTCCGGAACCTGGCAGCTTTTCACCAAGCTGCCAGAAGCGCGGTGCTACCATCGCTCCCCTACCCCGGGCGGAGCGCGCAACCGTGGCGGAAACTTCAGCGATCGACCATCTCACCCAACTGCTGGCGACCTGCCGTCGCGCGGTGGTGTTCACCGGTGCCGGCATCAGCACCGAGTCGGGGATTCCGGATTTCCGCAGCCCGGGCGGCCTCTGGTCCAGATACAAGCCGGTGATGTTCGACGACTTCCTGGGCTCGGAAAGCGCGCGGCGCGATGCCTGGCGGCTCAAGTTCAAATTCGACGAATCTTTGCGCGCAGCGCGGCCCAACCGCGGTCACCGCGCGGTAGCGGAGCTGGTGCGCCGGGAAGTCGTGACCAATGTCATCACCCAGAATGTCGACGGCCTGCACCAGGCCGCCGGGGTGCCGGACGCCCAGGTCATCGAGCTGCACGGCAATAGCACCTATGCCCACTGCCTCGCTTGCGGCGAGCGCCACGATCTCGCACCCATCCGCGCCGCGTTTCTGCGCGACGAGACCCTGCCGATCTGCGAGCAGTGCGGGGGGCTGGTCAAGACCGCCACCATCTCCTTCGGCCAGCCGATGCCGGAAGACGCCATGGCGCGCGCCGGGCAGGCGACGCTGGCCTGTGATCTGTTTCTGGTGCTGGGGTCCTCGCTGGTGGTCCACCCGGCGGCGGACTTCCCCGCGCGCGCCAAGCGCGAGGGCGCACGCCTGGCCATCGTGAATGCCGAGCCGACGCCGCTCGATTCGATTGCGGATCTGGTGATGCATGCCGCCATTGGAACCACGCTGGGTACTGCTGCGGACGTTGCCTAGCCCAGGCCATCCGCGCCGCTGCGGGCTGCGTCAAGTTGACAAGCGCAGGCCGTCTTGCGAGTGTGCGGCGCCGACAACAACCAATAACTCTGAACCGGAGGACCTATGGCCGAGGCAGACCCTCAGGCTGCGCGGACGGATGCGGTGTATCACCACGATGGGGCGGAAAACCTGCCGGCGCATTCCCACCACGATGTCGAAGTGCTCGCGGAGGACCGCGCACGACGCTACTGGCGCGCGAATCTGCGGGTGCTGACCACCTTGCTCGGCATCTGGGCGTTCGTCGCCTTCGGCTGCGGTATTGTGCTGGGCGACTGGCTCGACCAGTTTCATATCGGTGGCTTCCCACTCGGCTTCTGGTTCACCCAGCAGGGCGCGATGCTGGTGTTCGTGGCGCTGATCGCGGTCTATCACCTGTGGATGTCACGCATCGAGCGCGCCCACGGCGTGGATGACGATCCCGATCGCAGCCTGCCATCCACCGGGAAGCGCGGCCGATGAGCACCCAGGCCTACAGCTTTCTGTTTGTCGGACTGTCGTTCGCGCTCTATATCGGCATCGCCTTCTGGTCGCGCGCCGCCTCCACCCGCGAATTCTATGTCGCCGGCGGCGGTGTGCATCCGATCGTCAATGGCATGGCGACCGCGGCGGACTGGATGAGCGCGGCCTCGTTCCTGTCGGTGGCGGGATTGATCGCCTTCGCCGGCCGCGACGGCTCGGTCTATCTGATCGGCTGGACGGGCGGCTTCGTGCTGCTGGCGTTGCTGCTCGCGCCCTATCTGCGTAAGTTCGGGCGTTTCACCGTGCCCGAGTTCATCGGTGATCGCTACTACTCCAATACTGCCCGCGTGGTGGCGGTGATCTGCCTGCTGTTCATCTCCTTCACCTATATCGCCGGGCAGATGCGCGGCGTGGGTATCGTGTTTTCACGGTTCCTCGAAGTGGACATCAACACGGGCGTGGTGGTCGGCATGGCCATCGTGTTCGTGTACGCCGTGATGGGCGGCATGAAGGGCATCACCTATACCCAGGTGGCCCAGTACTGCGTGCTGGTTTTCGCTTTCCTGGTACCGGCGATCTTTCTATCGATCATGTGGACCGGCAACCCGGTACCCCAGCTGGGCTTCGGTAGTACACTCAATGACGGCTCCGGACTCAGTGTGCTGCAGAAGCTGGATCAGGTGACCACCGAGCTGGGTTTCCGCGCCTATTCCGAGCGCAACCGCAGCCTGATCGATTCCACCGCCATCGTGGCCGCGCTCATGATCGGCACCGCCGGTCTGCCCCATGTGATCGTGCGTTTCTTCACCGTGCCGCGGGTGTCGGACGCGCGCCGCTCGGCGGGTTGGGCACTGGCGTTCATCTGCGTGGTGTATACCACCATCCCGGCGGTCGCGGTGTTTGCACGCCTCAACCTCTCGGAAAGCATCAACGGAGCGCCCTATGCGACCGCACCGGCCTGGGTGAAGAACTGGGAGAACACCGGCCTGATCGCCTGGCAGGACAAGAACGACGACGGCATCATCCAGTACCGCGCCGGTTCCGCGTTGAGCCCGGACAAACCCGAGTTCACCGCAGCGCGCGGCCGCCACGGCGAGCGCTTGCTGCGCAATGCGCCCAGCGCCAATGCCAACGAGCTTTATGTGGACCCCGACATCATGGTGATGGCAAACCCGGAAATCGCCGGCCTGCCCGGCTGGGTAATCGGTCTGATCGCCGCCGGCGCCATCGCCGCCGCACTGTCCACCGCCGCCGGGTTGTTGCTGGTCATTTCCAGTTCGGTTTCCCACGACCTGCTCAAACGCACGTTCGCGCCGACCATCAGCGAGCGCGCCGAGCTGCGGTTGGCACGCCTGGCGGCGGTGGCGGCGATCCTGATCGCGGGCTGGTTCGGCATCAATCCGCCCGCCTTCGTGGCCCAGACCGTCGCCTTCGCCTTTGGTCTGGCGGCGGCCACGCTGTTTCCCGCCATCGTGCTCGGGATATTTTCCAAGCGCGTCAACCAGCCGGGAGCGGTGGCCGGAATGCTGGCGGGGCTGGTGTTCACGCTCGGCTATATCGTCTACTTCAATTTCATGGCGCCGGAACTGAACCGACCGGAACACTGGCTGCTCGGCATTTCGCCGACCGGGATCGGCGCCCTGGGCGCGCTGCTCAACGTCGCGACAACGGTCGTCGTCAGCCGCGTCACCGCCCCGCCACCCGTCGCCGTACAGGAAATGGTGGATGACCTCCGCATTCCCTCCGGCGCCGGCATCGCTCACCGCCACTGACAGGAAACCCTTCCATGGCCGATCAACGCAGAGACACCGCGGAGCAAGCGGAATTCCGCGCCGACTGCCGCGCCTGGCTGGCCGCCAACCCGCTGCCCGAAGCGCCGGTGCGATTGCCGCAGTCCGCCATCGAGATCATGCATACCACCCAGCTCGACTACTTGCGCGAGTGGCAGCGCCTGGCCTACGAGGCCGGCATGGTCGGCTGCGACTACCCGGTGGCCGAGGGCGGCGGCGGTCGCACGGATTGCCAGATCGTCGCCAACCAGGAGATGCAGCGCGCCGGACGCCCGTTCCTGCCCAACATTCTCGGCCTCGGCATGGCCGCGCCCACCATCCACATTCACGGCAGCCAGACTGTGCGCGAAACCCTGCTGCCGCGGCTGTTTTCCTGCGCGGATATCTGGTGTCAGGGTTTCAGCGAGCCGGGCGCCGGTTCCGATCTCGCCAATGTGCAGACCTTCGCCGAACGGCGCGGCGACCGCTGGGTGATCAACGGCCACAAGGTGTGGACCTCGCTCGCCCATTTCGCCGACTGGATGATCCTGCTCGCGCGCAGCGACCGCGCGAACAAATACGAGGGCATGACCTATTTCGTGGTGCCCATCAAGGCCGAACTCGGGCGCTCGGTGACGGTGCGCCCGCTGATCAAGATCACCGGCGAGACCGGCTTCAACGAGGTGTTCTTCGACAATCTGGAAATTCCCGACGATTACCGCGTCGGCGACATCGGTCAGGGCTGGCAGGTGGCGCAGACCACGCTGCTGCACGAGCGTGGCGCGGGGCCCATGGTGACGCCGTCGAGCGGACGCGGCGGCGATCCCGAGCGGGCGATCGCCGACGCCTACGGCCTCCTCGAACTCGCGCGCAAATCCCCGCGCGCCGGCAAGACCGCGGCGGACGACCCGGTGCTGCGCGATCGCATCATGCAGCTCATCATCCGCCAGGAAGGTTCACGCCAGGGCGCGCGGCGGGCGCGGGTGCCGGCGCTGTGCGAGCACCCGCAGCGGATTCCGCTGCAGGCCAAGCTGGTGATGTCGGAGATCCGCCAGGATGCCTGCGCGCTCGCGATGGAAATTCAGGGCGCGTCCAGTTCGCTCGCGTTCGGCGATGCCAATGCCCCGGACGGCGGCGAATGGGCGCTCGGCTACATGAACTCCTACGGCGTCACCATCGCCGCCGGTACCAACGAAATCCAGCGCAATATCCTCGGCGAGCGGGTGCTGGGACTGGCCAAATCGAAATAGATAAAAGCCGAACTAAATAAAAAATCCAGATCAGGAAACACGAGACCCGCACCATGACCCAGCCCAAGGACTTCGGCTTCGACGACGATGCCGCCATGCTGCGCGACACCGCGCGCAAATTTCTCGCCGACAGCTTGCCCACCGACAAACTGCACCGCCTGGTCGCCGCCAACTCCGATCCCTATCGCGCACCCACATGCGACTGGGATCAAGTGCTGTGGCGGCAGATCGTCGAGCTGGGCTGGACCACCGTGGCCGTGCCCGAAGCCGATGGCGGCATGGGCATGAACCTGACCGCGCTCGCCGCACTCGCCGAAGAGGTCGGCCGCGCCGCGCTGCCCTCGCCCTTTATCGCCACCGCGCTCGCCACGCTCGTGCTGCGCGAATGCAAAACCGAGCCCGCGCGCAAACTGCTCGGTGAAATCGCCACCGGCCGCGCCGCGACCCTGGCCACCACGCCACGCAGCGGCGCCTGGGAAGTGGACGTCTGCGATGTGCGCCTCGAAGACGGCAAGCTCCAGGGCAGCGCCTGGTTCGTGCAGGACGCCCGCAAGGCCGACGTGCTGATCGTGAAAGCCGCGAGCGCGGGCGGCATCGCACTCTGTGCAGTGCCGGCCAAAAGCGCGGGCGTCGACATAGTGCCGGATGCCATCATCGATCTGACCCGCGATCAGGCGCATATCCGGTTCAACGACGTCGCAGTAGCGCCAGACCAGTTGCTCGCCGCGCCGGGCACAGGCGCCGCCGCACTCGCCGCCGCCGAACCCGCCCTGCTCACCATTGTGGCGGCAGACATGTGCGGCGCCGCCGAATGGCTGTTGCAGACCACTGCCGAATACGCCCGGCTGCGCGAACAGTTCGGCCGCCAGATCGGTTTCTTCCAGGCCGTAAAACACCCGCTCGTCAATCTGATGATCGCGCTCGACCAGGCCAAATCCCTCGTTTACAACGCCGCCTGCGCGGTGGACAACGAACCGGAGCGGGCGCCTGCCTTCGCGCGCATGGCCAAGGCCGCGGCGTCCGATGTCGCCGCCTATGGATCAAACCGCGCCATCCAGTTTCACGGCGGCATCGGCTTCACCTGGGAATGCTCTGTGCACCTCTACACCAAACGGCAGAAGCACAACCAGATGTTTTATGGGGATGCGAGTTATCAGCGCGCCAAACTGGCGGAGTTGTTGATGGGGGAGGTGGGCGTCGGCTTTACCGCATGAAGAAACGTGAAATCAAGGTGCGTCCTGTATTTTGATCCCTTCGCAAGGGCTTTACATGACACTTGACTATCGTAGCCCTCAGGCTACACTCTGAAGATGCTCGTTGAAGAGACTGCGGTGTATCGCGAGTGGATCAACTCGCTGAAGGATCTGGTTGGAAGAGCCCGAATCCAGGTGCGCGTTGACCGCCTGGTGCATGGGAACCCGGGTAAGCACCGAATCCTGACCGAAGGTGTATCCGAACTGAAAATCGACTTCGGACCCGGATACCGTGTCTACTACACCCAACGTGGTGACCGCCTCCTGCTTTTGCTCGCCGGAGGTGCCAAATCCACGCAACGGAAAGACATCGACAAGGCCATCGAACTGGCCCGTAATTTTCAAGAGTAGCAAGCCATGTCCAAGCCCGCCGCAAGGAAAACCTCAAGGACCAAAACGGTCCCCTATGACGTCGCGGAACAACTGCGCACGCCGGAAGAAATGGCCGCCTACCTGGATGCCTGGTTTGAAGAGGCGCCAGACGACGCCGCTGGTATCGCCAGAGCCCTGGGAGACATCGCGCGCGCCAAGGGCATGACCCAGGTCGCCAAAGATGCCGGTCTGAGCCGTGAAAGCCTGTATCGGGCGCTCAGCGCGGATGGCAATCCCAGTTTCGCCACGGTGTTGAAAGTTGCCCGAGCCCTCGGTGTAAAACTGCGTGCGGCAGCGGCATAACGGGAAGCTGATCTATGCACGCGAAAACCAGATACACCCAGTATCAGAAGATGATCCGCCGGTTGCTGGATGCCTATACCCTGGCACACAAGCAGCCACCAAAAAAGCGTTCCGGAAAAAGCTAGCGGACGTGCAACCACGAGCCGAAGTTACGCCCGCCCCGCGGATGGAGCCAATGTTCACCGCGCCGCCCCATAGAGCCGACAGCGGGGCGATCTTCCATCCATTTACCGGCCGGCACTCATCTCCATGACTAACGCATTCCCCCTACCTGTACCGGCGCCCCGCCCATGAGCCAGGTTCTCATCAACCAGTACCTCGCCCAGCTCGACCGTCTGAAAAAGGTCGGCGGCACGGACCGCGAGTCGGTGGTGCGCGAGGCCTTCAAGGACCTGCTCAAGGGCTGGGGCCGCCAGCACGACCTGGTCTTTATCCCCGAGTACAAGCTCGACAGCGCCACCCGGGACACGCGCTTCGTCGATGGCGCGCTGCTGCACGAGCTGCGCGTGCCCTTTGGCTACTGGGAGGCCAAGGACGCGAAAGACGACCTCGACGCCGAGATCGAATACAAGTTCAAGCGCGGCTACCCACAGGACAACATCCTTTTCGAGGACAGCACCCAGGCGGTGCTGATCCAGAACCGTAATGAGGTGATGCGCTGCGACGTCACTGACGTGAAGGCGCTCGAGAAACTGCTCAAGCTGTTTTTCGGCTACGAGCGCGCCGAAATTGCCGACTTCCGCAAGGCGGTGGCGCAGTTCAAGACCGATCTGCCGGCGGTGCTGGAAGCCCTGCGCAGCATGATCGAGGCGCAGCACGCGAGCAATACAGCATTCCGTGAGGCATCGAGCGCGTTTCTGACGCACGCACAGGAGGCGATCAACCCGGCGCTCACGGCGGCCGACGTGCGCGAAATGCTGATCCAGCACATCCTGACCGAGGAAATCTTCGCCAAGGTCTTCGACAGCGAGTTCCACCGCGACAACAACGTCGCCAAGAAACTCTACGCGCTGGAAGAAACCTTTTTCACCGGCAGCCTGAAGAAAACCACGCTCAAGGGCCTGGAAGCCTACTACGCCGCGATCCGCGCCGCCGCTGCGCAGATCGGCAGCCATCACGAGAAGCAGACGTTCCTCAAGGTTATCTACGAGAATTTCTACAAGGTCTACAACGCCAAGGCCGCCGACCGGCTGGGCGTGGTCTATACGCCCAACGAGATCGTGCGCTTCATGATCGAAGGTGCCGACTGGTTGTGCGAAAAACACTTCGGCCGCAATCTGATCGACAGGAACGTCGAAATCCTCGACCCGGCGACCGGCACAGGCACCTTTATCTGCGAACTGCTTGAACACTTTCGCGGCCAGCCGGCCAAGCTCGCGCACAAATACCGCGAAGAACTGCATGCCAACGAGGTCGCGATCCTGCCCTACTATGTGGCCAACCTGAATATCGAGGCCACCTACGCCGCCATCACCGGCGAGTACGAGGAGTTCAGGAACCTGTGCTTTGTCGATACCCTCGACAACGTCGGCCTGCACACCGCCGCCCACGGCGTGACCCACGATCTGTTCGGCAGCGTCAGCGAGGAGAACGTTGCGCGCATCAAGCGCCAGAACGCCCGCAAGATCAGCGTCGTCATCGGCAACCCGCCCTACAACGCCAACCAGGCGAACGAGAACGACAACAACAAGAACCGCGAATACCCGCAGATCGACCTGCGCATCAAGAACACCTACATCCACGCGAGCACGGCGCGGAAGACCAAGCTGTACGACATGTACGCGCGCTTCTTCCGCTGGGCCAGCGACCGGCTGGCGGCGGACGGTGTGCTGGCCTTCATCACCAACCGCAGCTTCATTGACAGCCGCACCTTCGACGGCTTTCGCAAGGTGGTGGCGCAGGAGTTCGCCGAGGTCTACGTCATGGACCTGGGCGGCGACGTGCGCGCGAACCCGAAGCTGAGCGGAACGAAACACAACGTCTTTGGCATCCAGACCGGCGTGGCGATCAGCTTTTTCGTCAAGCGCCACGGCGCGGCGGGCAAGAAGGGCGCGCGCGTGTTCTATGCACGGCGGCCGGAGATGGAGACGGCGGAGGAGAAGTTGGCTTGGCTGGGCAGCGCGCGGGCGTCGGAGTTGGAGTTCGAGGAAGTGCGGCCGGATGCGAAGGGGAATTGGCTCAATCTGACGAGCAATGATTTCGATGAGTTGATGCCTATTGCTTCAAAGGACGTGAAGGCGAGCAAGGCGGTGTCGCGTGATAGGGCGATCTTCAAACTCTTCTCGCTCGGTGTAGTGACCAATCGAGACGAGTGGGTCTACTCCGACAATCCACGCCATGCCGAGAATCAAGTCCGGTATTTGATCGATATCTACAACGCCGAACGTGCCAAGAAAGGGATCCGAGGCAACGTACCCGACAACTCGATCAAATGGACGCGCGCAGTAAAACGAGATCTTGCAAATGATTTGCCCTACGACTACGGCGACGGAACGGTGGTGGCTGCGAGTTATCGACCTTTCGTGCGTCGCTGGTTGTATTCGAGCCGTAAGCTCAACGAGATGGTTTACCGCACGCCAGAGATATTTGGCGATGGCTCACAAGCCGCCCAGTCCATTGTCATATCAGACCCCACTGCCCAGAAGCCTTGGATGACCATGGCCGTCGACCGCATTCCCGATCTTCATTTTGTCGGCGCTGCAGCTGGCACATTGTGTTTTTCGGCGACGATACTCGATGCATCTGGTGCCCGTCTCGACAACATCACTGACTGGGCGCTTAATCAGTTCAGGAAACACTACCAGCCCGGCCGCGCTTCGACAGGCTCAGCGCGAGCGGCGAAGACGCGCCCGATTACCAAGGAAGCGATCTTCCACTACGTCTACGCGGTACTGCACGACCCTGTGTACCGGGAAAAGTACGCCATCAACCTGAAACGCGAGTTTCCGCGCATCCCGTTCTATCCGGATTTCTGGCAATGGGCCGACTGGGGCGTGACGCTGATGGCCCTGCACATCGGCTACGAGAGCGTCGAGCCGTGGCCGCTCACCCGCACCGATGTGCCGGACGACAAGGCCCGCGCCGCCGGCCAGTCGCCCAAGGCCATGCTCAAGGCGGACAAGAACGCTGGCCTGATTCGCCTCGACAGCGAAACAACCCTCGCCGGTGTGCCCGCCGAAGCCTGGGATTACCGGCTCGGCAACCGCAGCGCGCTGGAATGGATACTCGACCAATACAAGGAAAAGACGCCCAAGGACCCGACCATTCGCGCCCGCTTCAACACCTACCGCTTCGCCGACCACAAGGAACAGGTCATCGACCTACTGGCCCGCGTCACCCGCGTCAGTGTCGACACCATGGACATCCTCACGCGGATGAAGGGTTCGGTCCGATGACACCGCCTGTACTCACGGGGTGATAGTGTCGATCGATTCGGGACGATCGATTCGGGACGGATTTTTTTCCGGCACATCGGCACGGGCTGTTCCGCGCGCAGGTGCAGGCCTGCCTTATGCCCGGGGGGGCATTCACCACATCAAATCATCGGGCACCGGATAATCCGCGTAGGGATCGGCTTCCGGATTCGCCTGCGGCGAGGACTGCGCATTGAGGACAACCACGCAACCCGGGTCGCGCCGGGCGATTTTCTCGGCGGTCGCCGACGGCACCAGTTCATAGGTCGAATCGAATCTGACCACCGCCAGGACGCCGCTGATGATCTGGGCGCGCTGCGCCTTGTGCAGAGCGATTTTCTTTATCTTGCCGGCATCGACGAACTGAAACGTACTGTCGCCGCCGCTGCGCGCCAGCCGCTGGGTCTCGATCAACTGGCGGATCTGGGCGATCTGGGCCCTGCGCTCCCGTTCCGCCACCTGTTCGCGATTGCGGTCGCGGTCGCTTTTCGCCTTGTGCTGCTGGGCCAGACGCGCCTGTTCAGCCACAGCATCCGGCGTGTTGCCGCGCTGTGCCTGCCGCTTTTCCTTGGTCGCTTTCTTGATCTGATGAGGCTTGACCAGGCCCGCTTTGAGCAACTGGTCTTGCAGGGGATTGGCCATGGTCGTCACGCCCTGTGGATGAAGTGATCCGGCAACCCGGGCGCACTGCCGGTCGAACAGACCGGGACGCGGGATGCCCTCATGAGCGGCGCATAGTGCCCCATTTGCGCGGACGATGGGTAGGGGAAGACAGGTCCGGCACGGACCCCGCCCGCTGCGGAGGCAATCGCGTTACGCTACGGAGTCGGCGGGCGCTGTCGGTCGACGACCCCGAGCGGAAGCGGCTGCCCGGCGGACATCGCGGCCGAGGCACCGTTCGTCATCCAAACCCATCGCGGAGAACAGCATGAGCGCGCAGGCAACCAACGCGGATCAGATTGCCTTCTGGAATGCGAAGGCGGGCAACAAGTGGGTGGAATACCAGGCGCAGCTCGACCAGCAGATCGGCATGCTGGGCGATGCCATGCTGAGCGCGGCGAAGCTTGGCACGGGTCAGCGGGTGCTCGATATTGGCTGCGGCTGTGGCGCCACCGCGTTGCAGGCGGCAGCGATGGTGGGCGCTTCCGGGGCGGTCACGGGCGTCGATGTGTCCGCACCCATGCTCGAACGGGCGCGCGCACGGGCGCGTCAGGCGGGCTTGAGCCGGGTGAGCTTCATGGAAGCCGACGCCCAGATGGATTCCCTTGGTGCAGCATTGTACGACCGCGTCATCTCGCGGTTTGGCGTGATGTTTTTCACCGATCCGGTCGCCGCTTTCAGAAACATCCGCGCGGTGATGGCGCCGGGGGGACGCCTCGCATTCGTGTGCTGGCGCGGCGCGGACGAAAATCCCTGGATGAGCGAACCGGTCAAGGCGGCCGCACGGCATGTGGCGCTGCCGCCGGCCCCGCCCGCAGACGCCCCCGGTCCGATGGCGTTCGCGGACCCCGCGCGGGTGCTGCGCATACTCGACGAAGCCGGCTTGCGCGGCATCGAAATTCAGAAACACGACGCGCCCTGTGTGATCGGTGGCGGCGGCGACCTCGACGCCTGCGTCGATTTCCTGTTCAACGTCGGTCCCCTGAGTCGCGCGCTGATGAGCGCGGATTTCAATGAACAGAGCAAGGCGGCGATTCGCGCATCCGTTGGCGATGTTCTGAAACCCTATCTGACGTCGGCCGGCGTGGTCATGCCCTGTGCGGTGTGGATCGTGACCGCCAGTAACGCCTGAATCGTCGCGCCCCTTGCCGACAGTGAAGTAAGGGTCAGGACGGTATAGCGCGGTACTGGGCGGGGAAAAACCAAAACACCATCGATGGCATTCCGACCAACATTGTCGCTAAAACACTTGCCCGAAGTACCGACCATGCCGGTACTTCACAGCACTTCCGGCGTTAGGGAATCCGCGCTTCAGATAATCAGCGGACAAAGCCGTTGACATAGGCTTTCAGCAGCGTCGGATCATCCCAGGGCACATCGTGATAGCCCTGGGTCAAATACGCGCTGTGCGGGTCGCGCAGCCATTCGTTCGGAAACAGCGCAACGGTTTCCGGATGGTCCGCAGGCACCCGCCGTTCGTAAGCGACGCCGGAAAGCCGACACCAGAGCGCACGGCAGAGATCGCGGCCAAACAGCCCTGCGACCATGCAGGGCGGCGTCACGCGCGGATTGATTTCGATAAAGTAGGCTGCATTGGTTTCGTGCTCAAGGATAAAGTTGGCAGCGCTGAAGCCACTGGTGCCGCACGTGCCAAGCAGCGCCCGGGTGGCCTGCTCCACCTCCGGATTCTCGACCCAGCGCAGGACACTGCTCGGGCCCATGGGTGCAGGGTGAGTGAGGTGCTTGACCAGGGTCACGGTCTCAAGCACCTGGCCCGCCAGAGCCACGCTGGACTGCGTGGCCACGACACCCCGGATATACCGCTGCACCAGTATCCGTTGACCCTCAGCGCTGCCGCCGAGATCGCGGTAAACGGCGATGGCCTCGGCGGCGGTCGCACAGATGCGCACCGCGTTGCCGGCATGACCGTACTCGCCCTTGAGCACCAGGGGGTAGCCGTAGGCGTCGCCAAAATCCGTTACATCCGCCGGACACTGGACCACTCGCTGCTCCGGCACGCGCAGGCCGAGCTCCTCCACAATGGCTTGAGTTTCGATCTTGCTCAGCATGGCCCGGTGAAATGCGGGTTCGCCCAGCGAACGCCGGACCAGATCCACCACATCGGCAAATTGCGCGTGCACCTGCCCGTTGGCGTCCGCGGCGATGACATTGAGAAAAAAACGTACCGCGAGCTCGCAGGCCGGGATTAGGAACAGCGGCTGATACTGCCGCACCGATGCCACCAGATTGGGAAAGGCGCTGCCCGTCGCCGGCGCGGTGAAGGCGTATTCGTTGTAGCGGGTTTTCGACAGATAACTTTCCGGGTGACAGTAGGAGGCGACGCTGAAGCCCGCCCGGGTAAGCGCCCCCGGTAATCGCGCTGCACCGAGCCAGCTGGGCGAAAACAGCACGACCATGATACGCGGGCGCGGGGCAGCTGCTTCATCGGCCATCGTCTGATCCAGTTGGCGGTACGAATCGGGACCGGCATTGTAGGCAAGTTGACGCGACACCGCACAACCAAAAGCGCTGCGCCGGATGCCGGCGGGCCATGCACTTCTGCCACAATAGAGCGCATCGATAACCCCGGAATCCTGCCATGGCATCAGGGATTGCCGACACGCTCCAGCAGGCCGTGGTTTTGCACCAGGAGGGCCAGATCGCCCGGGCGGCGGCTTTGTATCAGGAGATTCTGCAACGCCAGCCCGGGCACTTCGACGCGCTGCACCTGTTGGGCGTGGCCTGCCTGCAAGGTGGTGACCCCGAGGCAGCAGTGACCCTGATCAGCCAGGCGATCCGCGTAAACCCCCGCAGCGCGGATGCCCTGACCAACCTCGGCAACGCGCTGCGCGAGCGGGGTCGTCACGCGCAGGCGCTGACCTGCTACGACCGCGCGCTCGGCATCCGACCGGATTCGGCGGAAACCCGTTACAACCGTGCCTTGGCGTTGCAGGAGTTGCAGCGCCATGACGATGCCCTGGCCGAATACGACCGCGCGCTCGCGCTGCGGCCCGGGTATATCGAGGCGCGCTACAACCGCGGCGTGGTATTGCAGGACAGCAGGCGCTACGAGGATGCCGCGCTGGCATTTGCACAGTTGCTGGAACTCGCGCCCGCTTGCCCCTACGCGGCCGGCAAACTGGGGTACCTGCGGTTACTGTGTTGCGACTGGACGTCCTGCCACGACCAGCTGGCCCAGCTCATCGGCGACGTCCGCGCCGGTCAACGCGTGTGCGATCCGTTTTCGTTCGCTGCCATGTCGAACTCGGCGGCGGCACAACTTGTCTGTGCAAGAACCTATGCCGCGGACAGGTATCCGCCGGCAGCCCCGCCCCTGTGGTCAGGAGAACGTTACGATCACGACAAAATCCGGGTTGCATACCTGTCGGCGGATTTTCACGAACATGCCACCACGCATCTGATGGCGGGACTGTTCGAGCATCACGATGCGGACCGCTTTGAGATCACGGCCATTTCCTTTGGCCCGGACCGGCAGGACGACATGCGCCAGCGTCTGAGCAAAGCCTTCGGCCGTTTTATCGACGTGCGCAGCAAGAGCGATCGCGAAGTCGCGCTCTTGCTGCGCGAGATGGAAATCGATATCGCCGTTGATCTCAAAGGCTACACCCAGGGCAGCCGCCCGGGAATTCTGGCCCAGCGCCCGGCACCGGTTCAGATCAACTATCTGGGCATGCCGGCCACCATGGGCACGAGCTGCATGGACTACATCATCGCGGATGCCTGGGTCATTCCGCCGGACCACCACCTGCATTACGCGGAGCAGATCCTGTACCTGCCGGACAGCTATCAGGCGACCGACGACAGCCGGAACATCGATGCTCACACCCCCTCCCGCGCCGATCTCTCCCTGCCGGAACAGGGTTTCGTTTTTTGCTGCTTCAACAATAACTACAAGATCACGCCGGATCTTTTCACGCTCTGGATGCGGCTGCTGCACCAGGTGTCGGGCAGCGTGCTCTGGTTGCTGGAGGACAACCCGGTCGCGACGCGCAACCTGCGGGCACAGGCGCAACTGCACGGCATTGCGCCGGAGCGGCTGGTGTTTGCGCCGCGTGTCGCCGCGGGAGCCCATCTCGCCCGCCACCGGCGCGCTGATCTGTGTCTCGATACCCTGCCTTACAACGCGCACACCACGGCGAGCGACGCCCTGTGGGCGGGCTTGCCGGTGCTGACCTGTGCGGGAGAAACCTTTGCGGGGCGGGTCGCCGCCAGTCTGCTGAATGCGGCCGGTCTGCCCGAGCTGATCACCCGGGATCTCGATCACTACGCGGCCCTGGCGCTGGAACTCGCCCGCAACCCCGCGCGGCTGCGCGACATCCGGGCCCGCCTCGCGCACAACCGCGGCACCTGTCCGCTCTTCGCCACGGACCGGTTTCGACGCCACCTTGAATCCGCTTATATCCTCCTGTGGGAGCGCTGCCGAAGACAGGAAACGCCGGCGGCTTTCAGTGTGCTTCCGGTCGACCACGCCACGCGGCTTTTGGCGGCACCCGGTAGAGAAGATCGCGGTTGAACTACCTTGTCGAACTTCGGTCGCTGTCCGGGACAGCGATTGCGATTGGTTCAGCCGTGCCGGGCGCGCACCAGATCGACGATGACCTGCAGGATCGCGGCCGGGGACGGCGGACAGCCGGGGACGCTCGCATCGACCGGCAGCACGTTGGCGACCGCGCCACAGCTCGCGTAGCTCTCGCCGAAGATGCCGCCGTTGCAGCCGCAATCGCCGACCGCCACCACCAGCCGCGGCGGCGGCGTGGCCTGATAAGTGCGCAGCAGCGCCTCGCGCATGTTGCGGGTCACCGGACCGGTCACCAGCAGCAGGTCGGCATGGCGCGGGCTGGCGACGAAGTGGATGCCGGCGCCCTCGAGGTTGTAGTAGGCGTTGCCGAGCGCGTGAATCTCCAGTTCGCAGCCGTTGCAGGAGCCGGCGTCCACCTGGCGGATGCACAGCGCGCGGCCGAGCAATTGGCGCAGGTCGGCGTGCAGGCGCTGTTCGGGCAGGCGCGCGGCGTCGGCGCTCGGCAGCGGTTCCGTGCGCAGGCCGCTGCGGGCGATGACGCGCAGGGTTTTCAGCATGGCAGTTCCCCGATGTTCACAGGTCGTGACCGCTGTAGGCGAGGTTGAACGATTTATTGATCAGCGGAAAGTCCGGCACGATATTGTCGATGATGGCGTGTTCGAGCACCGGCCAGTTGTGCCACGACGGATCCTGCGGGCGGCAGCGGGCGATGCGGCCGTCGCCGCCGACTTCGAGCGCCACCAGCAGCGGGCCGCGCCAGCCCTCGACCACCCCCAGCCCGGGCCGGTCGCTGCGCGGCGCCGGCAGCGGGCCGCGGATGTCGCCCGACGGCAGGTCGCGCAACAATTGGCGGCACAGCTCGATGGCCACCCGTGTCTCCTCGAAGCGCACCATGACTCGCGCCGCCACATCGCCCTCGTCACGTACCACCTTGCGCACGTCGAGCCGGTCGTAGGGCGGCGCCGGACAGTCGCAGCGCAGATCGAACGCCTGCCCACTGGCGCGGCCGGCGAGCCCGGCGAGACCCAGCCGCGCCGCCAGCTCCGGACTCACTCGACCAGCCCCGACGAAGCGATCCTGCAAGCCCGGGTGATCGGTGTAGATGGCCTCGAGTTGCGCGAGCTGCGCAGTCAGCGCGTCGAGGTCCGCGAGCACTCGCGCGACCGCCGCGGGTGACAGGTCGTGCGCGACGCCGCCCGGCACCACTTCGTCCATGGGGTAGCGGCAGCCGTAAATGTCGGCATTGGTGCGCAGCAGGCACTCCTTCAGGTGCCCGAATTGGCTGAGGCCGAAGGCGAAGCCGGCATCGTTGCCCAGCGCGCCCAGATCGCCCAGGTGGTTGGCGAGCCGCTCGCGCTCCAGCGCCAAGGCGCGCAGATAAAGCGCCCGCGGCGGCGGTTGCGTACCGCACAGCGCTTCGAGCGCCATGCAGTAGGCCCAGGAGAAACCCACCGCGCTGTCGCCGCTGACCCGCGCCGCGAGCCGCTGGCCATCGGCGGCCGGGAAGCTCTCGAAACGTTTTTCGATACCCTTGTGGACATAGCCCAGGCGCGCTTCGAGGCGCAGCACTTTCTCGCCGACCACCGAGAAACGAAAGTGGCCGGGCTCGATGATGCCGGCGTGCACCGGGCCGACCGGAATCTCGTGCACGCCGTCGCCGGCGACGGCGACAAAGGGATAGGGGCCGGAGGGCACCTCGCCGACCTCTCTCGCTGTATCTCCAGGGGCGTCGGCGCGCAGCGGAAACAGGCCAGTGGGCCAGGCGTGGCGGAGCCAGGGCCGTTGATCGGCGGCCGCGGCGCGCACGCCGAGCAGGTCATGGGCGGCGCGCTGCATCCGCCCGGCGGCGGGGAACAACCCGCTGAGGTCGGGGTAGTCGAGTGCGCCCTCGGCCGGCAGCGCCAGTTCCAGCCAGTCCAGCGCGCGGCCCTGTTGCAGAACCACGCAGACGCGGTACGCGCCCTCGGTGACCCGTGCGTCGCTCGCCCACAGGGCGCCCAGCCGCGCCCCGGCGGCGCGCGCCTGCACGATCTGGTCGAGCCAGGCATCGGCACTGAGCCGCTGGCGTCGTACGGCCGTGAAACCCGGTACCGGTGCCATCTCCAGGTCCATGGCGCTCACCCGATCAGCCCCGCGGCGACGCGGAACCAGGCCGCGAGCTGGCCCGGAATGTAGAGCCCCAGCCCCAGCATCAGCACCAGCAGCAGGTGCGCGAACACCGGCAGCAGCGCCGGCGAGTGCGGCAACGGCAGCGAGTGGGGCTCGCCGAACACCATCGGCTGCACGCGCCGGAAGATGGCGCCGAAGGCGACGCCGAGCGCCAGCAGCAGGATCGGCGTCGCCCAGGGCTGCTCGCGCATGGCCGTGGTCAGGATCAGGAACTCGCTGGCGAACACGCCGAACGGCGGCATGCCGAGAATGGCCAGCGTGCCCACCATCAGGCCCCAGCCGATGGTGGGCGAGCGCAGCAGCAGGCCGCGGATGTCCTCCATGCGCTGGGTGCGGGCGAGCTGGGTGGCGTGGCCGACCGCAAAGAAAATGGCGCTCTTGGTCAGCGAATGCACGGTCATGTGCAACAGCGCCGCGAAATTGGCCACCGGGCCGCCCATGCCGAAGGCGAAGGTGATGATGCCCATGTGCTCGATCGACGAGTAGGCGAACAGCCGCTTCACATCGCGCTGGCGCCACAGGAAAAACGCCGCCACCAGCACCGACAGCAGGCCGAAGCCCATCAGCATGCGCCCCGGCAGATCGCTGTGCAGCGCGCCCGCCACCAGGATCTTGCAGCGCACCACCGCGTACAGGGCGACATTCAGCAGCAGCCCGGACAGCACCGCCGACACCGGCGTCGGGCCTTCGGCGTGGGCGTCCGGCAGCCAGTTGTGCAGCGGCACCAGGCCCACCTTGGTGCCGTAGCCGACTAGCAGAAACACGAACGCGATCGCCAGCACCGTGGGTTCGAGCTGGCCCTTGACGGCGTCCAGGTGCGTCCACAGCAGCGCGCCGCCACTGGCCCCCAACAGGCGCTCGGCGGCGAAGTAGAGCAGGATGGTGCCGAACAGCGCCTGGGCAATGCCGACGCCGCACAGGATGAAGTACTTCCAGGCAGCCTCCAGCGAGGCGGCGGTGCGGTACAGCGACACCAGCAGCACCGTGGTCAGCGTGGCCGCTTCCAGGGCGACCCACAGGATGCCCATGTTGTTGGTGGTCAGCGCCAGCAGCATGGTGAACATGAACAATTGGTACATGCTGTGGTAGAGCCGCAGGCGGCCGGGCGTAAGGTGGCCGCGGTCGGTCTCGATGCGCATGTAGGGGCGCGAGAACAGCGCCGTGGTGAAGCCGACCAGGCTGGTCAGCGCGACCAGAAAGACATTGAAGGCATCGACGAAAAACTGCTCGTTGCCGATCACCAGCGGCCCGCCCAGGATCACCCGCGCCGTCAGCGCGCAACCGGCCAGGAAGGTGACAAGGCTGAACAGCGCGTTCAGCTCCGCGGCGCGGGCACTCGCGCCCCACAGCGCCAACGCCGCCCCACCCAGCAGCGGCAGGCCGAGCAGCGCGATCAACTCCATGACCACCCCGTCACCGCTTCAATCCTCCTTCAGGGTCTCGAGATGGCGCAGTTCCAGGCTGTCGAACTGCTCGCGAATCTGAAAAAAGAACACGCCCAGGATCACCGCCCCGACCAGCACATCCAGCGCGATGCCGAACTCGACCACCATCGGCATGCCCTGGGTGGCGGTGGTTGCGGCGAACACCATGCCGTTTTCGAGCGCCAGAAAGCCCACCACCTGGGACACCGCCTTGCGCCGGCCGATCATCATCAACAGCGACAGCAGTACCATGGCGATGGCGATGCCGAGGGTCTCCCGGGTGATCTGGTGGCCGAACTGGGAGATCGGCTGGGCGAGACCAAAGGCAAAGATCACGAGCCCGAGACCGGCCAGCATCTGCAGCGGGATGGCCACCAGGGTCTCGGTGTCCCATTGCAGGCCAAGCCGCACGATCAGGCGGTGCAGGAACCAGGGCAGCAACACCACCTTGAGCACCAGCGTGAGGGCGGCCGAATAGTAGAGGTGGTGCAGGCCGGCGCTGGCCGCCACCGCCACCGTCGAGGCGGCGAGCACCGCCCCTTGCAGGGCGAACAGGTTGACCAGCGAGGCGATGCGCCGCTGGGCCAGCATCGCGAACGACAGCAGCAACAGCAGCGAGGCGAGCAGTTCGACCAGCTGCATGGCCAGCGGCACGTCGTTCACGCCACGCCTCCGGAGAACAGCAACTGCGTCAGCAGGCCCAGCACCGCCAGCATGAAGGCCATGGCCAGGAATTCGGGCGCCCGGAACACCCGCAGCTTGGCGCTCAGCGTCTCGAACAGTGCCAGCGCCGCGCCGGCCAATGCCAGTTTGGTCATCAGCGCGACCGCCGCCAGCAGCAGGTCCAGCGCACCCGCGTCCCGCCCGACCAGGCCCGCCGGCACGAAAAAGGCGAAGCCCAGACAGGCGTAATTGAACAGCTTGAGCGCTGAGGCCCATTCGATCAGTGCCAGGTGCCGGGCCGAATACTCCAGCACCATGGCCTCGTGGATCATGGTCAGTTCGAGGTGCGTGGCCGGGTTGTCGATGGGCAGGCGCGCGTTTTCCGCCAGCAACACCATGACGAAGGCGAGCGCCGCGAACGCCAGACCGGGACTGACGGCGAAACCCTGTCCGAGCAACCGGTCGGCAAGCGCCGGCACCGCCGTGCTGCCACCGATCAGCGCGACATTGAACAGCACCATCAGCAGCGCGGGCTCGGCCAGAAAGCCGATCAGCATCTCCCGCCTGGCGCCAAGCGTGCCAAAGGCGGTGCCAACGTCCATGGCGCCCAGCGCGATGAACATGCGCGCGGTGGCGAACAGGCCGACCAGCGCGATGGCATCGGCGGCGCGGCCAGCCGGTAGATCCGTGCCCAGCGACGGGATGATGGCGGCGGCCACCAGCATGCAGCCGAACACCACATAGGGCACGGCGCGAAACAGCGGCGAGGCGGACTCGGCCAGCACCGCATCCTTGTGCAGCAGCTTGCGCAGCAGGTGATAGGGCAGCAACAGCGGCGGGGCGCTGCGGTTCTGCAGCCAGGCGCGGCACTGGTTGACCCAGCCCACCAGCAGCGGCGCCAGCGCCCCGGCGACGGCGATGGCGGCGGCTTGGGTCAGCAGTGCCGACCAGGTCACAACACCATTACCAACAGGGCCACCAGGGTGGCGAAGCCATACAGCAGGTAGATCGCGATGCTCCCCTGCTGGAGCCGGCCGATCACCCGCGCGGCGGCCTCCACCCAGCGCACCACCGGCTGGTAGAACAGGTACCAGAAGCGATCTTCCACGGTCACCTGGTAGCGCGGCGCATCATCAAAAGGTGAGGGCAAATGCCGCTGCATGCGAAAGAACGGCTCGAACAGCTGGCGGATCGGCTGCCCGAAACCCTCGGCGGTGTCCTGCATGCGGGCGTCCTGCCAGGGATAGCCGCAGTCCCAGGCCGGGCCGCGCGCCACCCGGCCGTGATAGACGCGCCGGATCGCCAGAAAACTGCCCAGCATCACCGCCACGATACCGACCGCGAACAGCAGCGGGCTGAAACTGGCTTGACTGACCGTGCCGGCGCGCAACCAGCCGAGCTCGCCCCAGGTCGTGGTGGTCGGCCCGACCAGCAGGCTGACGGTGGCATCGAGGCGCTCCAGCAGCACACTCGGCAGCAATCCCAGGCCGACACAGGCCGCGGCCAGCGCGACCAGTGCACTGCGCTCGAAGCGCCCGGCGTCGTGGGCCTGTTCGAGCTGGGGCTCGCGCATGCGGCCCAGAAAGATCACCCCGTAGAACTTCACCATCACATAGCCGGCGAGCGCTGAGGCCAGCACCAGCAGCGCCGCGCCGACCGGCACCAGCATGTTGACGAACGGCAGCGGCAGCTGCGGCGACACCAGAAACGCCTGCAACAGCAGCCACTCGGACACGAAGCCGTTCAGCGGCGGCAGACCGGCGATGGCGAGCGCCGCCACCAGCGTGGTCCAGGCCACCCAGGGCATGCGCCGGATCAGCCCGCCGAGCTTGCCGAGGCTGCGCTGCCGGGTGGCGTGCAGCACCGAGCCGGTCGCGAGGAACAGCAGCGCCTTGAACAGCGCGTGATTGAGGCAGTGGAACAGCGCCGCCGCCAGCGCCAGCGCGGCGAACGCGTGCAGCCCAGTGCCCTGGAACAGCATGGCCAGGCCGATGCCGGCGAAGATCACGCCGATGTTTTCGATCGACGAATAGGCCAGCAGGCGTTTCATGTCGGTCTGCACGGCGGCGAACATCACCCCGAACAGCGCGCTGAACAGACCGACCGCCAGCAGGGTCGCTCCCCAACCCCACTGCGGCGTGCCGAGCAGATCGAAACTGACCCGCAGCAGACCATAGACGGCGGTCTTGAGCATCACGCCACTCATCAGCGCCGACACCGGCGAGGGCGCCGCCGGATGGGCTTCGGGCAGCCAGGCGTGCAGCGGCACCAGGCCCGCCTTGGCACCGAAACCGAACAGCGCCAGGCCGAAGGCGACACTCGCCCAGCCGGGTGAGAGGTGCGCCGCGCGCATCGCATCGAAGGTGAACTGCCAACTGCCGCCCTGCATGACGCCGAAGCACAGCAGCAAGCCGATCGCGCCCAGATGGGCGAGCAGCAGATACAGGAATCCGGCGCGGCGCACTTCCGGCACCCGGTGTTGGGAGGTGACCAGGAAAAACGACGCCAGCGCCATCACCTCCCAGGCGACCATGAACGCGTAGGCGTCGTCGGCCAGCAGCACCCAGGCCATGGCGGCCAGAAACAGGTGGTATTGCAGCGCCAGCAGGCCCGGCGCGGCGCCCTCGCCGGTGCGAAAGTAGCCGGCGGAAAAGATCGATACCGCCGCCGCCACGCCGCCCAGCAGCACCAGAAAGAACGCCGACAGAGCGTCCAGGCGCAGGTGCATGGGCAGGTCGGGCAGACCCAGCGGCAGCACCGTGGCGCAGCTTCCCGCGCCGAGCGCCTGCCAGGCGCACACCGCCAGCATCACGCCGACCAGGGCGCCCGCCGGAAACAGCCCATGGGCCACCAAACGCAGGCTGCGCGGGCGTGCCAGACCGAGCAGGCCGAGCAGCAGCCACGCCAGCGGCGCCGCCTGTACCCCGACCCATGCCCAGTCAGAACACACCACCAGAAATGCCGCCTGCGTCAGCCATCGCCCAGAGTGGGCATCACGGCGGCCATGTTATCATTTGCTGCAAGCTTGATGTGCATCGGATTATCACGATATGGCAACCGAATCCCGCACCGCGCGCCTGACGGTCTTGATCGATCCCGACAAGAAGGCGGTCTTCGAGCACCTGTGCGCGCAGGAGGACCAGACCCCCTCGCAGGTGGTACGGCGGTTGATCCGAGACTACATGGAGCAGCGTTTGGGACAGCCCTGGGAGCCCGGCCAGAATCTGGAAGATGTCCGGCGCAAGTCCGGACGCCGGGAGCGATGACCGCAAAACGGCCAGCCTGTCCGGTAACAGTGGATCCCGATACTGGAACCGCCCGGACATCGTCGGCATCGGCTTCGATGCTTCCGCCTTGCGATCAGTCCCGGGTCAGTGCACCAAATCAACCTGCAAGTCATTGCGGCCCCTCCCGGCAGATACGTGACCCGGTTATCGCTGCGCACTAGACGCAAGCCTCTGGCGGTCTTTGCGCGACCCGGAGATTTGCTCTATCGTTAAAAGCAGGTACCGCACAGATTGCCACCGCACCTCAGGGTGTGGCACAGGGAGGTCAAGCGTGCCGCATCGCAAAAAAGATGGACCGGAACGCGACCGTATCGAACTGAACAGCCCCCTCGACTGGGACAGGGTTCTTGCGCGCGAGCGTGCCGCCATCCGCGAACCCGATGGCCAGTCCGACGGCCCCGAACGTCCGCTGACCGGACTGGCGTTCTCCGGCGGCGGCATCCGCAGCGCGACCTTCAATCTCGGCATCCTGCAGGCGCTGGCCGAGCTCAGGTTACTGCGGCAATTCGACTACCTCTCCTGCGTGTCCGGCGGCGGTTATGCCGGCGGCTGGCTGTCGGCCTTGATCCATCGCGAGTGCGCCGGGCGCATCGAGGACGCCGAGGAGAAATTGCGCACCGGCGGCACGGAAAACCCCGCCATACGGTTTCTGCGCAGCTACAGTAATTACCTCACCCCACGCCCAAGTTTTTTGTCCGCCGATACGCTCGCCGCGGTGGCCACCTATCTCCGCAACCTGTATCTGAACCTGAGCCTGCTGCTGCTGGCGCTGAGCGCCCTGTTGTTGTTGCCGCGACTGCTGATGTGGGGTATCCGCTGGCTGGCCGACTGGAAGGGAGTGCACGCCGACCTGACGCCGCTGTTCGGCGGCGGAGTCGCCGCGCTCGCCCTGGGCATAGTGTTCATCGGACTCAACATCAGCGGTACCACCCACCGGACACGGCCGTTCTACGCGCGCCAGGCCGGCGTGCTGACCCTGGTGGTCCTGCCGGTGGTGGTGTCGGCCTGGTTCATCGCCTATGGCCTCTATGCCGGGTCGGCCCGCATCACGGAGGTTCCGCTCGGCGCCTGGATGGCCGGCGGCATGCTCATCTACGGCCCGCCCTGGCTGCTCGGCTGGCTGGGCAGCTGCCTGCTCAGCCGCCGCGATAAGGCGCCGTCGGCCCCCGTGTGTGCTCGCCCCGTGTTGCTGATCGGACTCTACACGGCGCTTGCCGGCGCCCTCGGCGGCCTGCTGCTGGCGGGAACCGCGGAATTCATGCAGTACATTCGCGGCGTTAGTCACTTCGACCGCAGCTACCGGGGTTCCTGGCCGGTGTCGGCGCTGGGCACCGCCCTGGTGTTGAACACCTATTCGCTCGTGGTGGTGGGCCACATCGGCCTGATGGGTCGCCATTTCTCTCACGACGCGCGGGAATGGTGGTCGCGGCTGGGCGGTTGGCTGCTGCTGTTCGCGGTGATCTGGGCGACCCTGTTCAGTATCGTTTTCGTGGCGCCGGCGTTTTTTCATTGGGCCCACGACGCCTTCATCGCCGCGGGCGGCATCACCTGGGCGCTGTCGACGCTCGCGGGCGTGGTGCTGGGACGGGGCGCCAGGACCGCTGGCGACAACCAAACGACCTGGCGCGACCGCGCCGCGCAACTCATGCCCCATGTGTTCATCCTGGGCCTGCTGGGACTGCTGTCGCTGGGTTTGCACGAGTTGCTGACACTGCCGGCGTTGTGCCCTGCCTGCACGCAGTCGGAACTCGGCGCGCAAATGCATTTTCTACCGGCGCTGTTGGGCGAGGCCCCGAATTTCAAACACATCGACATCCGCTGGACAAGCCTGGTGTTCGCGATCTGCGTCGCCGGTACCGTCGTGCTGGCCCGGCGCCTCGACGTCAACCTGTTCTCGATCTACTACTTTTATCGTCAGCGGTTGACGCGCTGTTATCTGGGCGCTTCACGGGGCGGGGAGCGCGCGCCCCACCCGTTCACCGGATTCGATCCTGCCGACGACCTCGCACTGGCCGCGCTGACCACGACCGCTGCGGAACCGGGCCGCTGCCAGCGCCCCTACCCCATCCACAACACCGCCATGAATCTGGTCGCCGGCCAGCAGCTGGCCTGGCAGGAACGGCGGGCAGCGGCCTTTGCCTTCACACCGTTGACATCCGGATACAGCTTCGCGCTGCCGGACGACCCGGGCGCTGGGATCGATCACTACCGGCCCACCGCGCACTACATGGGCGGCGTGTGGCTGGGCACGGCAATGGCCATTTCAGGCGCCGCCGCCTCCCCCAATATGGGCTATCACAGCTCGCCCGCGCTGACCTTCCTGATGACGGTATTCAACGTCCGTCTCGGCCACTGGAGCCCCAATCCCGCTGCAGCGCGGGTGTGGACCCACCACGACCCGCGTTTCGGCGGAGGCTATCTGCTCAGGGAGCTGTTCGGCCAGACCGACCACAGCTCGCCGTTCGTTTACCTGTCCGACGGCGGCCATTTTGAAAATCTCGGCGTCTACGAACTGGTGCGACGGCGCTGCGCCTGTATCGTCGCCATCGATGCGGGCCAGGACGGTGCCGGCCAATTCGACGACCTCGGCAACGCCATCCGCAAGTGCTACGCGGATTTCGGCGTCGTGATCGACATCCGCGGCGAGGATTTGCGCGATGGCTATGTGGCGGTTGGCCATATCCGTTATCCCGACGCGCCCACGGCCGATCTGCTCTACATCAAGCCACGCCTGGTGGGCGGCGAACCCGCCGACCTGCTCAATTACAAACTCACGCATCCCGGCTTTCCTCACCAATCGACCACCGATCAGTGGTTCGACGAATCGCAGTTCGAAAGTTACCGCAAGCTCGGCCACCACATTGGCCTGGCGGTGTTCGGCGGAGCCCTCGAGACCGCGTCGCAACGGCGACAACAGGCGGGCGATGACCAGACCAATTCGATACTGACCTGGCTGTGCTCGGTGTTGCGGGAACGACAGGACGGGGCGCCGGCTTGAACGATTCCACAATCAGGCCGCGAGCGGCCGCTCCCACAACGCGGAGGACATCATGAAAACATGGAGCAGACTGGGTCTTGCCGGGATGGCGATGCTGGCTGCACTGGCCGGGTTCAACGCCGCCGGTGCGGTAGAGGCGGTGCCGGTGGCGCCGCCCCCGGACGTGGCGCCGTCCCATACCGACGCCGGTTTTCACGCGGCCGCGGCCGGTCTGTCGCCTTCGGCACGCGCCGGGCGGGAAATCTGGTTCAAGGCCACCGCCGGCAACGCGCGCTTTCATACCTATACCTTTCAGCAGCGCGTCACGGCATTGATCGACTGGTTCGGAGTGCTGCGCGGCGACCGCCGCGAAGACCGCTTCAAGACCTGGGGGCTGATCAATGACCCCGGCTGCTGCACGCCCGGCTCGGCCGGTTGCCCGGTCCAAAGTTACGAGGATACCTACGGCTTCGACTGGTGCCCGGGCGACGACCAGTTGCTGAACTTCGTCGGCAAGCCGGGCTATCGCGACCCTGCCTGTGATTTCATGGACGCGAGTGCCGTCGACACCGACCCCGAAGGCCACCGCAGCGGCCGCGAGGACAGCTGCAACCTCGCCTTCGGCACTTCCGCGGGCGCGCTCGGCTTTCGCAAGTTCCCCAACCCGCGCTTCGATGCGGCGGCCTGGAAACAGCTCAACGGCAGCTTGGGCACCTGGGAGGGCTACAGCCGCCGCCTGTCGGACGACCCCAAGCGCGCCGACTACCGCATGCGCAAGCTGGCCGACGGCGCCGTCGAGCCGCCGTTTCTGATCGGCACTGCCTGCGCGTCCTGCCATGTCGCCTTCGATCCCGCCAAGCCACCGGCCGACCCCGCGCACCCGCAGTGGGAAAACCTCTCCGGCCTGGTGGGCAACCAGTACATCCGCATCTCGGAGATCCTGATTTCCGGCATGCCCCACGACGACCTGCTGTGGCAGACCTTCGCCCACGCGCGCCCCGGCACCTCGGACACCTCGGCGATTCCCAACGACCAGGTGAACAACGCCGGCACCATCAACGCCCTGATCAATACCGCCCAGCGCCCGACCTTTGCCGGCGAATCGGTCAACCGCTGGCGCAAGGTGGCGGAGTGTCCGGCCGGCGCCGCCGAATCCGCCTGCTGGTGCGAACCCGGCAAACCCGGCAAGTGCTGGGCCAAAGGCGTCGCGACCGAAACCGTCCATCACATCCTGAAGGACGGCAGCGACTCGATCGGCGCGCTGGACGCCATTCAGCGCGTGTACTTCAACATCGGCTCCTGCGCCGAGCAGTGCTGGCTGAACCATCTCACCGACCTGCGCCAGATGGACCCGAACGGACGCAACTTCGGCCAGACGCCGTTCGACATCGGCCAGTGCCGGCGTGACTGCCCGAACTTCCGCGCCATCGAGGACCGGCTGCCCAACATGCTCGATTTCTTCCTGACCGCCCCGGAAGGCCAGGCCCGGGACCTTCATCAGGCACGCGCCAACGAGCGCGCCGCGCCGTATACCCCCGACGACCTGACGCACGAGCTGGAGCAGAACTTCGGCACCGGAGCCGTGGCGCGCGGCCAGCAGGTGTTCGCCACCAACTGCGCCCAGTGCCATTCCAGCAACAAGGCGCCGTTCGAGGCGGTCGACTTCCACGCTATCGACGGCAAGACCGGCCTGCGCACCGACTGGCTGGGCAACGACGTGCCGACGCCCGTCACCGAGGTCGGTACCGACCGCTGCCGCGCGCTGCATTCGAACCATCTACAGGGCCATGTGTGGGAACAGTTCGCCGACGCCGACTACCACGCGCGCAAGACCGTCTCCGGCATCCTCGAACCGCACGACGGCGGGCGCGGCTATTACCGCAACATCTCACTGCTGAACCTGTGGGCACACGCGCCCTTCCTGCACAACAACGCCGTGGGCCCGGAGCTGTGCGGCTGGGGTGGCGCCAAGGGCAATCCCTACGAGCTGTATCGCTCCAGCTACGTCGATACCAGCCAGCCCGGCAACCCGCCCCTGGCGGCGGACCGGCAACCCGCGTGCTGGGCGTACGACCCCTCGGTGGACGGTCGCTTCAAGCTCTACGTCGCCTCCATGCAGGAGTTGCTGAACCCGACCCAGCGCATCCCCAAGGCGACCAAGCTCGACCAGGACATCGTGCTCGACATCGGCCCGCGCATCTTCGACGGCACTGAGGAAAAACGGCTCGCCGGCTTCACCGTGCGGGTGCCGGCCGGCGCCACCGCGGGCAACGTCGGCAACTTCCGCCACAAGGATTTCATCGTCGATCTGGTCCAGGCCAGGCTCAAGCCGGACGCGCTCGAAGCCCGGCTTGCGGGTTTGCTGCCGGCCAATGAGGCCAAGCAACTCGCGGCCGAGATGCAGATCATCGGCAAGGCCATCGTGGCCGACCCCGATCGCCTGGTGGAGGTGGTGAAGGAGGCCCGCGCCCGCACCCCGGCACTGTGGCAGGTGTATTCGTCGTGCAGCACCGAGATCGAAAACGACGGCCACCGCTTCGGCGAGGACCTTTCCGAGGCCGACAAAAATGCCCTGATCGCCTTCCTGGCGACCCTGTAAGGAGACTGCGCCATGAGAACCTCCTACGTCCTGTGCGCCGCCGCGCTGCTGCTGACCTTGTCCGGCTGTGACCGAATCGGCGACCGGGTCAGCGATCTGTTCGCGAAAAAACCCAACATCGTCTACGCACCCTACGGCGAGGGCTATGCCCGCAAGCCCGATCTGGCCCAGGTGGAATACGAGCACCCCATCGCGGCGGCGGAACTAGCCAAAATCACGCCCCGCTATCTGGCCGGACTGGAGCAGGAACAGCTCGACCAACTCTATGCCCGCCTGGCGTCGGGGCCGATCCCGGACGGCGCCTTCGACGGCGAAGTCGTGTTTCCGCGCGGCAGCTCGGGCCGTTTGCGGGCAGCCGAAATCGTCGGCGGCTTCAAGGGTCTGGCCGTCGACTTCAAGGGCAAGACGCTGGAAACACTCGGCGAGGCCCTGTGGAAAGGCAAGGTGTTCTACCGCGACCAGAAAGTGCTGCGCAACCGCATCCAGGACCTCGCCGTGCTGCGGCCGGTCATCGGCCCGGGCGACATCGCCAGGATCGACCTCGACGGCAAGGACGCCTGGTTGCTGTTTCCGGCCAAGCTCTACTGCGGCCAGAGCCTGATCGACTCGCGCCGCGAGTCCATCATCATCGACTATGCCTTCACCGACGAACTGCCCGGTTATCGCGAGCGGCCGGACTTTCTGGCCGGACGGCGCGGTCTGCGCGTGCGAGACGAAATCCGCATGGTGCGCCCCGGCCTGTACCTGGGACGCGCCTACATGGACCACGCCTTCGGCCTGAATTTCGTGCTCTACAACAAAAAGCTGGACCAAGCCGGGCGCGCCGATTTCATCGCCGGCAAGATTCCCAACGACTGCTGGGAAGGCACCCAGGCACGGGTGGCGGCGACCCGGTAGGGCCGTGAAGGCAGCCTGGATCGCGCTGGTGGGCGCCCTGTTGCCTGGCCACGCCCTTCCCGCGCCAGCCAACGACGACCTGCCGCCGGTGGGGCACTCACGCTTCGATCAGTTGCTCGGGGAACAGCCGGTGCCCTACCCGTTCGAACGTCTCGCGGAAACCATCAACCGCCAGATGCATACCGATCCGGGCGGCCTGCCGCCGCTAAAGATCACCCTGATTCCGCTGGGCCGTTCGCTGCAACGGGATGCCGGGACGCCGGATTTCTTTCGCTTTCCGCGCGTGGTTGCCGCCGCGGATGGCGCCAACCGGCCGGGCTTCGCGCCGCTCAAGGATCGGCTGTTCCTCGGCTTTCACGAAAAAGGAGAAGTGGTCGAGGTCATCAGCTACAACGACGACGCCGCGCGCTTCGAGTTTCAGGTGGTGCGCGACTACGCGCCCGGCAAGACACCGCAAGTGTTCTATGCACGGCGCGACCTGTGCCTGGCCTGCCACCAGAACGCGGCACCCATTTTTTCCCGCCCGCTGTGGGACGAGACTCCGGCCAATCCAGCCATCGCCGCCCGTTTGCGGGCGACCGATCGGAACTTTTACGGCGTGAAGGTGACCGGCACCGACATCGCCTATCTGATCGACGCCGCCACCGACCGCGCCAACAAGTTTTCGGTCTGGCAGCTGCTCTGGCAGCAGGGTTGCGGCGCGGAGTCGGACGGCGACGCCTGCCGTCAGGAGGTTTTCACGGCGGCGCTTGCCTACGCGCGCAAACTCCAGTTGCCCGCGCCCGGCGCCCTGCTCCGACTCGACCAGACCTGGCCCGCGCTCTGGCCCGACGGTCTGCCCATCCCTAACCCGGACCTGCCCAACCGCGATCCGCTGGCCGCGCTGAGCGACCCGGCCAACGATCCGCTGCTGCTGCGTCCGCCGCTGGAACTGTGGCGGGCGCCGGACAAGACCGCCTTCGTGGTCGGTCTGGCCGGCATGCTCAATGCCACCGGCGTCGAGAAGCTGGGCACCGCGGAGCTTTCCGCACCGCTCGACCGGCTGCGCGCCCGGGGCGTCTTCGCCGCGCGCCCCTTCGGGCCGCAGGTGCTGGACGCATTGCTGGCCCAGATCGGCAAGCCGCGCAAGCTCGCTCACGTCCAGCTGCCCGCCCCACGCCTGGAGCCCACCACGGTCGCGCGCGCGCAAGACCCGCTCGTTGCGCCGTTTCGAAGCACCTGCGCCGCCTGCCACGACACCACGCTCCCGCATCCGCCGAACTTCCTGCACGGCAGCCCGGCTGAAGTTGCCGGCCAGCTCGATCAGTGCGCCGAGCGCATTTTCGTGCGCCTGAGCCAGGCGGACCGGCCGGAAGCAACGCGCAGCAAGCCGCCCATGCCGCCGGCCGCGGCGCTCGCGGGGCGCGGTATCGACACCGCGCATTGGACCGCATCGCCCGAATTCGCCGCGCTGAAAGCCGCCATCCGGGCGCGCCTCGGTGATCGCGACCCGCAGGCCTTGCTGCGCCAACCCTACGCACAACTACGGCCCTGTCTGCCGTCATCCTCTTACGCGGAGCACATGCAATGAGTCCGTCCCGCTGGTCTGTCTGTCGCGTGCTCGTCAGCATCACACTGGTGCTGGTGCTATTGATCGGGCTCTACGCCGCGCTGCGCTTCCTGCCCGATCGCCCGGTGGCCTACGCCGACCCGGTCGAGCACTTCAAGTACGGCTCGCTGGGCGGCGAGCGCAACATGGGCTTTCCCTACTGGCTGTTCGCAGTGCTGCCGGAAGTCTGTCCGGACCTGCTGCCGGGCCAGGGCTATGCGTCGCTCGGCTTCATCTTCGAGCCCGGCCACGATCTGCCGGTGGGCATGTCCAAACGCCGCCAGCTGGGTATCGACCGCGTGTTCCTGAACTGCGCCGTGTGCCACACCTCCACGGTGCGCACATCCCCGGATGCAGAGCCGATGCTGGTGCCGGGCATGCCCGCCAACCGACTCGATCTGATGGGCTTTCAGAAATTCGTGCAGGCCTGCGTCAACGACCGCCGCTTCACGCCGTCACAGGTAGTGCCGCGCATCGCCGAGAAAGCCGGCGGCCTCAGCCTGCTCGACAAGCTGGTGGTCTATCCACTGGGCATTCATCTGATGCGTGACGGGGTCGCCGGACTGCTCGGGCGGCTGCGCTTCATTCACATGCAGGATGACTGGGGGCCGGGCCGGGTCGATACCTTCAACTCGGCCAAGGGCATTTTTCAGGCGCCCTTCGAGCAGCTGCCGCCCGAAGAACTGGTGGGTGTTTCCGACTTTCCGGCGATCTGGAGCCAGGCCAAGAAGCAGGACATGCAGCTGCACTGGGACGGCAACAACGACCGCGTCGAGGAGCGCAACCTGTCGGCCGCCTTTGGCGCCGGTGCCCTGCCCCGTATCATCGACTACGCGGCCATGGCGCGCATCGAGGCCTGGATCGCCACCGCCACGCCGCCCGCGTTTGCCGATCACTATCCCATCGACAAGGCCCTGGCGGCGCGCGGCCAGGCCATTTACGCCACCACCTGCGCTGCCTGCCATGGCCAGAGCGGCAAGCACTTTAGCGGCGAGTACGTCGGCAAGGTCACGCCCATCGCTGCCATCGGCACCGATCGCGGGCGGCTCGATTCCTACACCCTGCAACTGGCGCAGAACCAGGGCATGTTGTATTCGGCGCATCCGGAACGCCGCTTTCGGCACTTTCGCAAAACCTACGGCTATGCCAATGCGCCACTGGACGGCATCTGGCTGCGGGCGCCGTACCTGCACAACGGTTCGGTGCCGACGCTGTGGGATTTGCTGCAACCGGCGGCCGCGCGCCCGGCGCACTTCTATCGCGGCAACGATCTTTACGACCCTCAGCATCTGGGCTTTGTCGCCGACCAGTCGACCGCAAACGGCCACACCCTGTTTGCCTTCGATACCAGCCGGCCGGGCAACGGCAACGCCGGTCACGAGGGCGCGGCCTACGGCACCAGCCTTTCCGACAGCGACAAATGGGCACTGCTGGAATACCTGAAGACCTTCTGAGGATCGGACCATGACCAAACTATCCCGCTGGCCGCGCTGGCTGAAGATTGCGCTTGCGCTGGTACTGATCCTGGGCGCGGTGGCCGCGGTCGTGGGCTACAACCGCTTTTTGCGCGACTACGGCGCGGCGCAGTTCGACAATCCGGCCGACCGTTTCAAATACGGTTCCATCGGCGCGGAAAACGACTCCGGAATTCCGTACTGGATCTTCTACGTACTGCCGCGTGTGTTTCCCGACCTGCTGCCCAAACCCGGCATCGGCTACGCCGCCTTTGGCGTCAACTGGGAGCAGGGCCAGGAACTACCGATCGGCTTCTCCAAGCGGCGCATCGGCTTCGACCGCGTCGCCAACACCTGTGCCGCCTGCCACGTGGCGAGCTACCGCTCGCAGCCGGACGAAACCCCGACGCTGGTCGTCGCCGGCCCCAATCACACACTGGATCTGGAGGCGTTTTTCCGTTTCCTGGTCGATTGCGCCAAGGACCCGCGCTTCAACGCCGACACGCTGATGGCGGAAATCAGCCTGGCTGCGGACCTGGACCTGATCGACCGTCTCGCCTACCGCTACCTGATCATCCCCATCACCAAGAAAACGCTGATCGCCCGCGAAGAGCAGTTCCAGTGGCTGTACCGGCACGATTTTCCCGAATGGGGACGCGGCCGCGACGACGCCATGAACCTCACCAAGTACTTCATGATCCGCTGGCCGATGGACGACAGCTTCGGACCCACCGACATGCCCTCGGTGTGGAACCTGAAGAAATACCAGCCCGAGAACGGCCAGCGCATGAACTTCGCCGGCGACTCGCACGATCCCTACTCGGTCATCATCGACTCGGCGCTCGGCCTGATGGGCGCGGAGCCCAAGGACAAGCGCGCCTTCCTGGGCCAAATCGACTGGTTGGTGGACTACCTGAAAAACCTGCCGGCGCCGGTCTATCCGTTCCCCATCGACAAGGCCCTGGCCGCGCAGGGCAAGCCCGTGTTCGACGCCAACTGCGCCGCCTGCCACGCCAGCGCGCGCACCGGCACCGTGATTCCGCTCCCCGAAATCGGCACCGACCGCGGCCGCATCGACACCTGGGGCGAACAAGCCGCCATCGAGGCCAACCAGGTCGTCAAAAAGATGGGCATCGAACGCAAAGGATTGGTGGAAGCGCCGCTAACCGGCTATGTGGCGCAGTTCCTGGACGGCATCTGGCTGCGCGCGCCCTATCTGCACAACGGCTCGGTGCCGAGCCTCGCCGATCTGCTTACGCCGCCCGCGCAGCGCCCGCAAAGCTTCTGGCGCGGTTATGACGTCTACGACCAGACCAAAATCGGCTTTGTTGTGCAGGGCTCAGCGGCACAGCAGGCGGGAACTGAGTTCGACACGCGCCTGCGCGGCAACGGCAACCTGGGCCACGACTTTGGCACCGGACTGGCGGATGCCGACAAGGCGGCGTTGCTGGAGTACCTGAAGACCCTGTGAGCGCTCAGACGGCGCGCACTTATCAAAACTCGCTGTCTTCCACCACACGCAGCGGCAGCACTTCGCTACCGCTGGTAATGACGCGCGACGGATCGGCGCGCAGACAGGTGCCGGCATACCAGCCGCTTACCGTGAACGTACACATCTGGACGAACTGACCTTCGAATGAGGGCAGTGGCCAGAGCTCCTGGAACATCTGATCCTGATGCTGGAAGCGCCCGGCGGTCTTGTCGAGCACGGTGCTGTCGCGGTCTACCAGACTGACGTTACTCCCGCAACGGCCTGCTATGGGCTTGGCAACATAACCCTTCGCGCCAAGCCCATCAGTCAGTGAAAGTTGAGACTCCAGCAGATAGGGACAGTCCGGAAACAGCGACCAAAGAACGGCAAGGATCGCCTTGTTGCTGGGAATCAGCGTCCACAGCGGTTCGAATACCATGACATCGTCACGCAACAGCACATCCACCAGGCGGGGCGCGCTCTGGCGCACCACGTCGAAGCGGTAGTCGCTGAGCTCACTCGCGTCGGCTTCGCACTCGGCCCGGATCTGGTCGAGCGCCGTTTCCCAGGCCCAGGTTTTCCAGACCCACTTGATCTGTACACCGTCGGCATCGACGATGCTGCCGCAATCGCGCCAGGACAATCCCTCGATGCCGCTGATGATCTTGCATTTGATGCCGGCCGCTTCGATGGCCGATTTCATGAACAGGGCATGGTAGGTTTCTTCGAGATCCCGGTCCTGCATGATGTGGAGCACGTCGTTGACGCCACTTTTCTGCCACGCCTGCATCAGTGCGCCAAACAAATCCGCGCCGGGATCATGGCCTTCCTGAACACCAAAATGGGTTGCCCATTTACCCTGCACCTTGCCGCATTCCATGTAGCACGACGCCGAATCGGCGTTGTATTCGTACAGCTTTATGCCCCGCTCGCTAACGGCAAAATCAAATCGCCCGGTAATCATCTCGTTGTGGCGGTTACTCCAGGATTTACGGATTTTCGGCCACACCGCCGGCGGCAGATTGAATTTCGCGAGTAGCTTGTCACTGCGCAGGACATGGTCTGTCGCATACATGAACTTGGCGTGGAGATCGTTCGTCGCCAGCCGCAATTCCCGCTCCGCGGCGCGCGACAACGCGAAATAGCGGAACCGATGTTCCTCGGCATGCGCCAATCGATGGCCATCCATCATATGGACATAGGCGGCTTCGTCCTCGTTGGCCATGTTGAGCCAGGAGTGGCCGCGTTCGATGGATGAATCGGCCGCGCGGATTTGCAGATTCAGCAGGCGCGCTTCGATCTCTGCCCTATCCTCCGACAACGCCGCGTTGTCGGTCTGGATGACCCAGCCCAGAATCTCCGCGCCGGCAAAATTGCAGCGGATCCAGTATTCGCCATCGATGGTCAGCGTCGCCTTGATTTCCCGCGAGCAGCCCTGCCCGGCTTCCCAGGGTTGATGGTCGACATTCTGCTCCACCACCCGGATGAATTCCGGGTCGACTTCGGTGACGATGGCGACATGGCCGGTGCGCGCGAATTCGCCGCCTTCGTTCCAGATCAGCAGGCAGCCCGGTTCCGGAAGGCGCTTGGAGCCGTTGCCGAAGGCGTGTAACGGCAACGCGGCGTTGTCGGCAACGCGGCGCACGAACCTCAGGTTGAAGATGTCGTACGCCATCGGGATGTCTTCGAAAATATAACCCTTGTTGAGGTACAGCCAGCGCCGGGCGAATTCGACACACTGCCACTTGTAGCCCATGAAAACGCCGTCGACATGGCTTTGGTACGACTGCCGCGTGGGGTATTCCCGTTCGTCGACGGAATCGTAGTCCGACGAATAGATCGGCACACCGCCGGGCGCAACCCCCAGCAGGGTGCCGAATTTTGCCGGTGCTTTTGCGATCCCTGGTTTCATACTGCAAATACCCTGCGATCATCCGCGGCGGTGCGATCCGTTAACAGCGCTGAACATCTCCAAGAAGCGACGCCAGCACAAGGTGCGAAGCCGGGCTGCGGGTCTTCGCGTTGCCCGGCGTCGCTCCCGACAGAATGCTAACTGGCGGCGTTGCGTGGCTCGGCGACATAATCATCCAGATTCACCTTCCTGGTCATCTCGAAAAAGTCCACATTCCGGTACGGCGAATTGACCACGATACGGCCCTTGGAATTGCGGTAATAGGTCGTCATGCCCGGGTGCGTCCATACCATGTTTTCGTGGATGGCATCTACTTTTTCGATGTAACTGTCATGAACATCCGGACGGCACTCGATCGCGCCAAGGGCGTTGCGGGCCATTACGCCGATCATCTGCATCGCGTAACGCACCTGCATTTCGGCGACGAAAATAAAACTCCCGCCGTGTCCTGGTTGCAGGTTGGGACCGTAAAGGGTGAAGAAATTCGGAAAATCCGGAATCACGGTGCCCAGGTAGGCGCTGGCGTCTTCATCGCCCCAGACCTCGCGCAGATTCTTGCCGGATCGGCCCACGAGATCGTAGGTCGACAGAAATTGCAGCACGTTGAAACCCGTGGCGATCAGCAGCACATCCCCTTCGTGGGCCGCACCATCCCTGGTTACGAGCTTGTTGCCCTCGATGTGATCGATGGCGGCATCCACCAGTTCGACCCTGGGATTGCGGAGCATGCGGTACCAGCCGTTGTCCATCAGCATGCGCTTGCCAAAGGGCGGGAAGGTGGGCAACACCTTGTCCAGCAGGTCGATGCGGTCACCGAGCTCCCGCTTGATATAGTCGGTGAAATAGGCGCGGTGGCCGTCGTTGACGGCGTTCAGCGAGCGCTCGGGATGCGCCCAGCTGGGATCCTTGTGCAACGAATCGTAGACGCGGTCGTTGTAGGTCCAGCCGAGTCGCATGCGATACCAGTTGCGATACAGCGGTACCTCGTTGAAGAGAAACCGGATCGGATCGGGCACCGGGGTGCGGAACTGTTCGAACGGTGAAGCCCAGTGTGGACTGCGCTGGAAGATGGTGAGCGATTCCACCTGATTCTGGATTTCCGGTCCGATCTGCATCGCGGTCGCACCATTGCCGATCATCAGCACCCGCTTGCCGGCGACGCTCTTGCCTGCCGGCCATTCCGCGGAATGCCACTTTTCGCCGGTGAAGCTGTCGAGCCCAGGAATATCGGGAAACGCCGGCGGGTTGAAAATACCCGCGGCGCTGATCAGTACATTCGCCGCATGATTCGACACCGAGCCATCGGGATTCCTGACTTTCAGTTCCCAGAGCTGGCGGTCGGCGTTGTAGGCAGCGGACAGGACATCGGTGTTGAAGCTGATGTGCTCGCGCAACTCGAATTGGTCGGCAACACCTTCGAAATAATCGTGCAGCTCATCGCGCAGCACGAAGTACTGTGACCAGTCGTAGGGCGCGAAGGAAAACGAATAGAGGTGGTTCGGGGTATCGACGCCGGCGCCGGGGTAACGGTTGTCCTGCCACACGCCACCCACGGATTCGCGGCGCTCGAACACCTGAAACGGCACCCCAGCCGATTTCAGATTGACCGCGGCGCACAGCCCGGAAGCGCCGGCGCCGATCACGATCACCTTGAAGCCCGGCGGTACGTCGATCTTGCGGTCCCACAGCATGGCCGTCTGACCGAGCTGGGCGGCGGTCATTTCGCCGTACTGACTGGGCACCTTTTCGCCCATGGCGACGGTCAGCATCTCCACGAGTTCGGCGTTGGAAGGTTCGGGGAGGGCCAGCGGCTTGCCGGCTTTCCATGCCAGGATGGCGTCCAGCGCGGCGGCGCGAATCTCCTGCTGGATATCAGCGCCCAAACCCCCGCTGTCGTTGTCGCTGACGCCACTGGCGCGTCGCGGCCGGTAGGGATCGTGCAGCCAGCGCCGGTCGCCGGTCATTTGCACGAGCACCATCAACAGGGTGGGAATGTTGGCGATGGCGACGGCGTCGGCAAGGCGTTGTTGGTCGGTCATACTGCTTCTCCACATTCAAGGTCGGCTTGTCAAAGGTGTCACACGCCCGCATCGGAACGGCGCAAGGCGGGCCGCACCAGGGTTCGACGCTAAGCGCTGGATCGGTGACAGTGTATGGCCCTGCCGACCGATGTCAAAACCGGTGCTGCCGAGACTGCGTCGATCGCCATGGCGTGAATCCAGCCGCCGCTGCTATGCTCCGCCTGACCCGATAACAACCGACCAGAGGAGTCGCCCCATGAAATTCGGCATCGCGTTTGCCACCGCCGGTCCACTCGCCAACCCCGATCTGTTCGAAGTCCTGGTACGGACGGCGGACGAAGTGGGCATCGAATCCATCTGGGCCGTTGAGCATGTGGTTCTGCCCGCTGGCTTCAAGACCAAATACCCCTACAGCAAGGACGGCGGCTTTCCCGGCGGCGAGCGGGCGCCGATTCCCGATCCGATCGTCGCACTCTCCTATGCGGCAGGAATGACCAAGAAACTGCGCCTCGCCACCGGCATCATGATCCTGCCCCAGCGCAACCCGCTCTATGTGGCAAAGGAATGGGCCAGCCTCGACGTGCTCTCACGCGGCCGCGCCATGATGGGCGTGGGCATCGGCTGGCTGCGCGAGGAGATGGAAACCGTCGGCATTCCCTTCGCCGAGCGGGGACCGCGCACCGAGGAGGCAATCCGTGCCATCCGCTCACTGTGGAAGGGCGAACCCGAGGCCTTCCAGGGCACCTATTTCAACTGGGGTCCGCTCAACTCCAATCCCAAGCCGGTGCAGAAACCGGGCGTCCCCATCGTGATCGGCGGCAATGTCGAGGGTGCGGCGCGGCGCGCGGCGCGGGTGGGGGACGGCTTTTATCCTGCGTCCGGCAGTCTCAAGACCTTGCCGACACTGCTCGATGCCATGCGTGACGAGTGCGCCAAAATCGGCCGCAACCCGGCGGAGATCGAACTCACGGTAGCGGCCGGCATGCCCGACCCGGGTCGGGTCCGGCAGTACGAGGAGATCGGCACCCAACGGATGATGATCAACCCGCCGGCCTTCGATGCCGACGGGATCCGGCGCGGGCTCAACGAATTCGCGGAGGCGGTCATCGCCAAGGTCTGATGCGGGCAAGACAATGGTGGAGAAAGCGGACATGGCCACGGAGCCCGTTACCGGCGGTTGCTTTTGCGGCGCTCTGCGCTACCGGATCGACCAGGTGGATCAGATCGCCAACTGCCATTGCTCGATGTGCCGGCGCACCAGCGGCGCGCCTTTCGTGTCCTCGCTGGTAGTGCCGCGGAACCACTTTGCTTACACCCAGGGAACACCGACACATCTGAAATCGTCCCCGCGCGGCGACCGCTATTTCTGCGCAGTCTGCGGCACCCCGGTCGCCTGTGTGTTGGAAACCCGGCCGGACCATATCGATATCACCTTGGGCAGCCTGGATCATCCGGACGCCTTCACGCCGGCTATCGACGTCCACAAGCGCAGCCGCCTGCACTGGGTCCCGCACTTGGTAGAAGTCAAGCCTGTGCCGCAAGCCGGCGCGCTGGAGCCGGAGCCTCCGAGGTAGTGAGAGAATGGGCTAACTGAATTCAGCCTTCACTAACAACAATACAGGGGTGGATCATGAAAATCGGATTTGTCGGACTCGGCAACATGGGCAACGCCATTGCCGTGAATTTGCTCAAGGCGGGCCACAAGCTGGTCATCAACGATCTCGCGCGCGAACTCCAGAGCAATCTCGAACTCCAGGGCGCCAAATGGTGCGACGACCTGACCAAGCTCGGCGTGGGCTGCGAGGTGGTGTTCACCGCGCTGCCGGGGCCGGCGGACGTGGAGGAAGTGATGCTGGGCGCCAACGGCGTCCTCAACGGTATGGATCGTGGCGCCTTTTATATTGACCTCACCACCAGCTCGGCCGCCACCATGGGCAAAGTGGCCGCGGCCGCAGCAAACAAGGGTGTGCGCGTGCTGGACGCGCCCATGACCGGGGGCGTACTGAACGCCAAGGAAGCGAGCCTGACACTTCAGGTCGGCGCCGACGCGGCGGATTTCAAAGCCTGCGAGCCACTGCTGAAGCTGCTCGGCCAACAGGTGCTGCATCTGGGGCCACCGGGCGCCGGCACCGCCGCCAAGCTGGCGAACAAATGACGGTGTTTCCGGAGTCCTGACCGACCCGCCGTCGGCGTTTGCGCGGTCGCGCAGCGCTCCCGCGCCGATCGCAATTTGCTTTTGGCGCTGTGGGTGCGTAGCATCGCGCGCGCAAATCAGACCATCTTGCGGTAATTCCGAGTCCGACGTCACCCAGCCCGCCCAACGGCTTCGGGCAGGACCAGGCGTTACCGCGCTTTTTTTGCATCCACTTTTACCTTTAATTACGTACCTTCAATTACGTCGATAGCAATCGCGAGGATCCACGCATGCAAGTCGGAAATCTGATGTTTTTCCAGAACCACCCCTGGCTGCCGATGACGGACGCCGAAGTCTATGTCAATGAACTGGCGGTCGCCGACATGACCGAAGCCCTCGGCTTCGACTCGATCTGGTGTACCGAACACCACTTCACCGATTATCTGCTGTCCCCCAACATCATCGAATTCCTGGCCTACATGGCCGGGCGCACCACCAAGCTGAAACTCGGCACCGCCGCCGTGATCCTGCCCTGGCACAAGGATCCGATGCGCGTGGCGACTGATTTCGCGCTGCTCGACAACCTGTCCCAGGGCCGCGCCCTGGCCGGCTTCGGCCGCGGTCTCGCGCAGGTCGAATACGACGGGTTCGGAATCCCCATGGAAGAATCCCGTGGCCGTATGAACGAAGCGGCGGAGATGATTCTGCAGGGTCTAAACACCGGCTTTATGGAAGGCAACGGCAAATACTTCAAACAGGAGCGCCGGGAGATTCGTCCGCGCCCGCTGCGCAGCTTCGAAGACCGCACCTATGTGGTGTCGATGTCGCCCGACACCGTACCCCATGCAGCCAAACTCGGCGGCGCACTGATGACCTTTGCCATCGGCCCTTGGGAAAAGCGCAAGCCCGATATCGATGCCTGGCGTGAGCTGTACGAGCAGAACTGGAACCGCAAGGCACCGCCCTCGGTCGCCAACGTGATCGCCTATTGCGACACCGATGCCAGTCGCGCACATGACACGGCGCACAAATACATGGCAGGCTACTGGAACACCGCCACTGCCCACTACGAAATGAAAGGCGATCACTTCGCCGGCAAGGGTGGTGGTCAGTACGACCACTACGCCAAGTCCGCTGAAGCCATGCGCCACATCGGCGACGAAGGCATGGGAAAAATGTTCACCAACTGCCAGGTCTTCGGCACCCCGGATCAGATCCTGCAACAGATCAAGGGGATCGAGGATCTGGTCGGCGACATCGACGTGAACGTCACTTTCAGCTACTCCGGCCTGCCCTATGACCAGGCCAAGAAGAGCATGCAGTTGTTCGGCGAGAAAGTGCTGCCGGTACTGAAAAATGGCTGGGCCGAGCGCAAGGCCGGCTAACCCCCCAAGCACGAAAAACCTGAAGGCGGCTGCGGCCGCCTTTTTTATTCTCTGCGAATTGCCCAGCCCGGCATCGACCCAGTTGCGCCAGATCATCCAGGCCGCGCTTTTCGGTGGCGTACCGCCAAGGGTCGCCACTACCATCTGTCCGACGCGCCTTTTAATTCAACATCCCATCACAGCTTTATTGCTTGCAGGAGTCAGCGCCATGAAAGTCGGTCAATTGATGCTGTTTCAGAATCACCCGAATCTGCCGCAGAGCGATTACGAGATGTACCAGAACGAGCTCGATATCGCACTGATGTCGGAACCGCTCGGGCTCGACTCGGTGTGGGCGGTGGAACATCATTTCACCGATTACACCCTGTGTCCTAACATCCCCGAATTCCTCGCCTTCGTCGCGGGCCAGACCAAGACCATCAAGCTGGGTACGGCGGCGATCATTTTGCCCTGGCACAAGGATCCCATCCGAGTGGCGACCGATATCGCCATGCTGGACAACATGTCCAAGGGCCGGGTGCTGCTGGGGATGGGCCGGGGCCTTGCCAAAATCGAGTACGACGGCTTCGGCATCGACATGGCTGAATCCCGCGACCGCATGAACGAAATGGCGGCCATGGTGCTGGAAGCGCTGGAAACCGGCTTCATGGAAGGCAGCGGAAAATACTTCCAACAGGAGCGCCGCGAGATTCGGCCGCGGCCTTTCAAAAGCTTCCGCGACCGCACCTTCATCGTCTCCATGTCGCCGGACACCGCGCCCCACGCGGCCAGACTGGGCGGATCCATCATGACCTTCGCCATCGGCCCGTGGGAAAAGCGCGCCCAGGAAATCGAGCGCTGGCGCGAGTTCTACCGCAAGGAGCAGGGCGGCAAGGCGCCGCCGCCGACCAGCGCCAATCTGTTCGTGATCTGCGACAAGGACCCCAAAAAAGCCGCTGACATGGCCTACCAATACATGTCGGATTACTGGATCTCCGCCATGGTCCACTACGAAATGAAGGGCGAGCATTTCGGCGACCGGGGCAAGGGCGCCTACGATTTCTACCACGAGGCCGCCAAGGCGATGCGCAACGCCGGGGATTCTGCCATGGGCCGCCAGTTCGCGGATCTCCAGATCTGGGGCACGCCCGCCCAGTGTCTGGAGAAGATCGAGCACATCCAGAACATCATCGGCGCCATGGACATCAATTGCAGCTTCAGCTTTGCGGGCATGCCCTACGAATACGCCAAAAAGAGCATGAAGTTATTTGCCGAACAGGTAGTGCCCGTCGTCCGGGACTGGGAAGCACCGGGTTACCAGGCCGCCTGATGAACCACCGAATGAAGGAGCAGCATTGCTCCTTCAGAAGACTGCTGGAAGCTTTGCTGCCTGCAGGGACAGTGTTGCCAACCTGTTCGGCGGGGCTTGCCCCGCCGTTTTTTTGCCGGCATTTTTGGGCACGCGCAGCTATCCCCATGATTGGCGTCGCGCCGGGGAAACCGGACCCACGTCTGCCTAAAACACCTCGCTGCGCGTGGTCGCTGCAATGACCGCCGGTAGCAGACCGGGACGAACGATTATCCCGTGTCAGTCGTCGCCCTCTCCTCGCCACCCATCTAGCTAGCGCAATGTGTGCTCCCGGCCACGCCATACGCCGACCAAGGAATCTATCCCGCCACAAGGAAGAGGTGCGGCGCCAACGAATCCGCCGACAGCCTGTGTACAGATCCGGGCGCGGGCAACATCACCCGCATTGAGCGCCCTGGGGATCACCATTTCGACCGCCGTTACCCCCTGATCGCCGAATTGCAGCCGCGGCTACCGCAGCCAGCCCCCTTGAAAACAACAGAATGACGCTCGGACGGGACAGATCCCGCGATCAACTCCGGCGCACGGTAACCGGCTCAAGCCGCAGAGTCTGTGCCACCGGAGGGCGCTGCCCTATACGCAAGCAACCCCGCTGCCGCGATGCCGGCGAATGCGGCACCTGCCACAAACGTCGCCGGAGCGCCCAAGGCACTCCAGAGCACCCCGGCGAAGGCGCTGGCGGCAAGCAGCGCGCCACCGCTGACCAGGTTGAAAATGCCAAACGCTGTTCCACGCAGGCGCACAGGCGCTGTATCGGCGACCAGTTTGGCGAGTAAACCCTGGGTAAGCGCCATGTGGATGCCCCAAAGCGCGGCGCCGACCAACACCAGTGCGGGCCCCGCAGCCACCGCGAGTAACAGATCGGAGGCTATCAGAACCATGAGCCCGACCAACAGCAGAGTGCGGGGCCTATGGCGATCGGCCGCAGCCCCCGCCGGATAAGCGCACAGAGCGTAAAACACGTTCATGACCACCATCACCAAAGGGATCAGCATCAAGTCAAAACCGACACTCTGGGCGCGCAGTACCAGAAACGCCTCGCTGAAACGCGCCAAAGTGAACACCGCACCCAACAGCACTACCCACCAGAAACGCTGCGGTAGTCGCCACGCGTCGCGCAACGCGAGCGGCTCCTGCACGGCGGCGCCCGGCTCTTTTGCTTCAGGTTCGCGGACATAGCGAAGCAGCAATGCCACGGCGATGAAGGCTGGTGGTACCGCCAGCCACATCGCCGCACGGAAATCATTGGCGAACCAAGCCATGCCGGCGACCGCGAGCAGTGGCCCGGCGAAGGCGCCCACCGAATCGAGTGCCTGCCGCAGTCCGTAGGCCGCGCCCCGCAAAGGCGGCGGGGTAATATCGGCGACCAATGCATCTCGAGGTGCGCCGCGAATGCCCTTGCCGAGGCGATCGACAACGCGGGCGCCCAGTACCCAGGCCACTGAACTGGAGAGCGGAAACACCGGCTTGGTCAGGGCGGCGACCCCATACCCCAAAACCATCAGGAACTTGCGTTTGCCGAGCCAGTCGCTGAGCGACCCCGAAAAGACCTTGGTGACCGCGGCGGTGGCTTCGGCGATGCCCTCGACAAGGCCAATGGTAACCATGGACGCGCCGAGCCCGGATGCCATGAAGAGCGGCAACAGACAGTGGATCAGCTCAGAGGACATATCCATGAATAGGGAGCCAACACCAAGCACCCAAATATCCCGTGGCAGCGCGAATGCCGGAAACTTATCGCCCGCCGAGACGATTCTGGTACGCGGGATTTTCATAGCCCAACACTGGCCGGCTGCCGACCGATCACAGTCTAGCGCGTGCGGCTCGTGCGCAGTGCGTCCAGTTACGCGGAGTTATAACTGAATCTGGTGTTTGAGGAATTGAAAGAAAGCGGCGTATCTGGTTGATTGTTAGTCGCCAAACAAATCAGCCAACCAAGGAATACGCCGCTATGAGCAAGAGTAACGTTGTTGAGTTTTCCGGTCGAGAGGAGATTGCCGATCCGTTGACCGACCTGTTGCGCCGTGCAGCACGAGCGCTTATCCAGCAGGTGGTGGAAGCGGAGCTGTCGGAGTTTATGGATCGCTTTGAGGAACGTCGTCTCGAGGACGGCCGGGCAGCGGTGGTGCGTAATGGCTATCAGCCTGAGCGACCGATTCAGACCGGCATTGGCCCCGTGACGGTGAAGATACCGAAGGTACGGGCCAAAGACGGCCGACCAGTGACCTTCCGTTCGGCACTGGTACCGCCGTATGTGCGCAAGACGCGCTCGCTGGAAGCGGCCTTGCCGTGGCTTTACCTGAAAGGCGTATCCACCGGCGAGATGGAGTCGGCATTGGCCGCACTGATCGGACCAGAGGCCAAAGGTCTTTCGGCCAGCACCGTGGCGCGGTTGAAGCAGCAATGGGGCGAGGAATACCAGGCATGGCGGAAGACTCGGTTGGACCAGGATCGCTGGGTTTACCTGTGGGTGGACGGCATCTACAGCGGCCTGCGGGGCGAAGACGCCAAGCTGTGTGCCCTGGTTGGTCATTGGCGTCAACGAGCGGGGTGAGAAGCGTTTCCTGGCGATTGAAGACGGTGTCCGGGAATCGACACAGGAGCTGGCGTGAAGTGTTGCTGGGCCTCAAGGCTCGCGGCATGAACGCCCCCAAATTGGCCGTGGGCGATGGTGCCATGGGATTCTGGGCAGCCATCGAGGAGGTCTACAGTGAAACGCGTCAACAGCGCTGCTGGATGCACAAGACCGGCAATGTATTGAACTGGGTACCCAAGTCAGTACAACCGAAGATGAAGTCTGCGCTGCACGACATCGAGGTATAACTGAATCTGGTGTTTGAAAGTTTGAAAAAAAGCGGCGTATCTGGTTGATTTGTTGTCGCCAAACAAGTCAATCAACACAGGAGATACACCGCCGTGAAAAAGAGTAACGTGATCGAGCTCGCAGGTCGAGCAGCAGATACGG
>JAKFFI010000024.1:0-3836 GCA_036677085.1 Porticoccaceae bacterium | reverse complement strand
TGCAGGCGCGCCATGGATTCGCCATGCCGGTCGAACGCCTGCGGGTCGCTGTGGACGGCGCATTCGCGGACTGGGGCGCGGCGCCGGTGCCCGGCAGCGAGATCGCCTTCATCCCGCCGGTGTCGGGTGGTTGACGTGGCGCGCTTCCGGCTCTCGGTGACGCCGTTCGACACCGCCACCCTGCGCGCGGAACTGCTCGACGCGCGCGTCGGCGGCTACGCCAGCTTCGAGGGCTGGGTCCGCGACCACAACGATGGCCGCAATGTCGATGGCCTGCGCTACGAGGCCTACGCGACGCTGGCGGAAACCGAGGGCGAGGCGATCCTGGCCGAGGCCATGGCGCAGTTCGAGATCCTCGACGCGCATTGCGTGCACCGCACCGGCGACCTGGCCATCGGCGAACTGGCGGTCTGGGTCGGCGTCAGCGCCGCGCACCGCGACGCCGCATTCGCCGCTTGCCGCTACGTCATCGACGAGGTCAAGTCGCGCGTGCCGATCTGGAAGCACGAACGCTACGCCGACGGCGATGCCGGCTGGCTGCATCCGCGCCGCGACCAGGATCCGTCGGCTGAGTAACCGCAACGCGCCGTCGCGCGCCGCAAAACCACCTTGCGGTGATCAGGCACAGTCAACCAATCGCGGTGATCCATCTGGTGGAAAGCCCCTTTTAGTAAAAGAGGGCGCGGCGACAGCCGCGGGGAAATTGGAAGCGAAGAGCCGGGGCCCAGGATTTGCGCAGCAAATCCTGGGATTCATGTGCGCAGCACATGAATGGCGATGGCCCCGCCGGCTGACCTCGGCACCCGCGTCGATCGATACCGTTGCTGCCTTCCGGCCCTGGCGGGGTTTTCGACCGCGCCAGGCAGACATGGCCGTTGCTGTAGTGGTTGGCCCGTCGCCACGGGCCAGCGCCGGTGAATAGCCGGCTGTTTGCGGGAAAGCGTGGAGGAGAAATGGCGATGGCCCCGCCGGCTGACCTCGGCACCCGCGTCGATCGATACCGTTGCTGCCTTCCGGCCCTGGCGGGGTTTTCGACCTAGCGTCGCGAGGGGCCGACAGGGCCACCATAGAAACGTGAAACACCGCCCATTCATCAGGCGGCCTTTCCTGGAAAAGTCCGCACAGGGAATGTGCGGGCTCTTGCGAGGGACTCGCATAGCTGGCGGAGAGAGGGGGACACGGTTGACTTGCCGCCGCGCCTCGCTCTGGAGCCCTTCACAAACCGGATTTGTGTCCTGTTTTGTGTCCCAGCATTGTAGCTGGGCATCGGTTCTGGGTGTAGGGATGTTAGGGCTGTTTGGCCAACAATTCCTTGAACTTCTTGCGGACCGCTCGCTTCTCCAGGTCCGTCAACTCTCGTCCGAACTTCTTTCTTGCCATCCACAGCAGCCTGCCATCCACTTCACGCGGAAGCATGCCGTTCTCGAGTCGAATGTCGGCTGCCTCCCCCCGAAGGGAGTGGTAAGCGGCCAAGGCGGTTTCGGAAGTTAGATCGGTTTCGGCGCCGGGCGCTGACTCTACTTTGCAGGCTGGAGAAGCGCCATGATCGGCATTCTGAACATCTTCCGCCGGTGCAGGAATGCGGACAGCGCGAGACGCGAACTTCTGAACTACTGGATCAGCCCAATGCGCCTTGTGATCGACTTCGGCACGCAAGAATGGAGACGTTGCTGTAGTCGGTCCCATCGAGAGCAAATGCACCCTAATCCCAAGGCTTTGGGCGGCGCTAACCCCCGGAGTCAAATCGGCGTCTCCTGACATCAAGATTGCACCGGTAATCGCCTTGGACTGGGCCAAGCTGATCAGGTCCGCAATAATCAGGCCGTCTACTGCTTTTTGGTCGCCATACCCGTTTCGCGTCCCAAGCCTGAGCTTGAAATCGTCCAGTTCGTCGATTGCCAAATGGCTGGGAGCCTTCGCGCCATGGGAGCCGGGGCCGTCATACCAGCAAACGCGCAGCAGTTCGGCACCCGGAAACTGAGCGATAGCATGGTCTAAAACTTCTTGCCGTAGTGCTGCGTAATCAATCTTGACGCTATCACGGCTCGACTTGCTTCCTACGACAACATGGCCGGCTTGCACCCAAAAATAACCAGCATCGACCAGAACGGCGATTTTGCTCACGACTTCCCCCCCGCCGCAGAAAGCGAGAAGGGCGCCGGAGCGCCCTTCTCTAAGTAGGGTGCCTTTGGGGCACCGATAGTAAGGTGCCTTTGGGGCACCGAGTAGCGGAGTAAGTATCGAGTTGTGAGACAAAGTTGTCAACAGGTTGTTGACACGAAATCCGCGCTGCCGTTCATGTCAAAAGACACTATAAATCAAACGCTTACACAGGACAAAAGCGGCCAACCTTCAGCGCGTAGGCGGCTTGGGCGCTTTTGGCACGGCGGGCGGACTGTAATCCCAAGGCCGGGCTGTGGCTGCGGGACGGGTCCTAGATTTCGCGGCGGGGCGGGCCCTGGGGGCCAATGCCTGCCCGGCTTTGATGTTCTTCCCTGCATCCTGCTCCGTCCTCGCTTTTGCTTTTTGCGCGCGCGACACGGGCACCACGCGCACGGGTTCGCCAGCCTTGCCCCGGAACTTGCGGCCGCCACGGGCACGGCTGCGCGTGCCGTAGTAGGACAGCGAGAGTGAGGAACGATGACCCATCACGGCGGCCGCTTCTTCCGGGGCGATAGCGCCCGTGCTAACGGCCTCCTTCAACTCGCTGCCGATCTGGTGGCGCAGGGAATACCAGGACAACCCGAGAGGCTGAAGCGCGCGGTTCATGCTGCGATAGTCGGCGGCCGTGGTTTCCAGCATCCAGCGCCCGCCCTGGGCTTCCACGCGCGCCGCCAGCAATTCGGCCGCTGCGCCCTTGACCGGAATACCTACCAGCCGCAGGGCCTGCCCGCGCTTGCCGTCCACCTTCGCGCCCTTGATTTGCGCCGTTAGCAGGCGCTTGCTGCCCTTGCCTTCAACTGCCAGCCGCACGCCCTTCATTGCTTCGGCGGGTCGCATGGAGAACAGGGCCGCCATCGCCAACCGTTCGCCGTGCCGCTCGGCCAGTGCCGTGCCCCTGCGCTCCCCGGTAACCAAGGACAGCAAGATGGCATCTGGGGGCGGGGCGCCCTTGCGCTTGCTCTTGTCAGGCACCGGCTGGCCGGCGGCTTTCATCTGGGCCGCCTTCTTCGCCCATGTCGGCCGGTCGGGCTGGAGAAACTGGAGATCCAGCGCCGTTGCCAGCCGCCATGCCCGCTCTGTCCGTCGCTGGGCGCTGGCAAGGTCGCCGCGCTTGCGTGCCCGGTCGGACGCCGCCCGCCATGCCCTCACATCGGCTTCCATACAGAACCGGGTGGCGGTTCGCAGGAAATCCCAATGGGCGCGCGTGCTGGCTGCTTCCAGTGCGGTTAGGCCACTGGCGCGCAGGTTGTCATAGGCGCGTCGGTATTTCGCTGCCGTGACCGCTGACACTTCACGCGCCGGGCAGTCCGCGAAGATGGCGCGGGTCTGCTCGTCGGCGTGTAGCGTCCATGGTTTGCCGCTGCGTTGCGCTGCCGTGTGTGCGTCATGCTGACGGGTGCGCAGCTTTCCCGCGTGCCTCTCCGCCCATTGTTCGCATAAGGGGGAGGGAGCCGCAGGCGCGGCAGTCGCATGGCTCTCGCCATGCTCCGCAGTCCTTCGCTGTTCGCTACGGACTGCCGGGGCGGTGCCCCGCGGTGGACTGACCGGCCGTTGCTCTCGCAACAGCCTGTCCACCTTCCCCCCATTGTCGGACGGTAAAACACCGTCCGACAATGGGCGAGGAGCAACAGCAGAAGCGCGGGGCAGTTTCATGGTTGTCGGTTTTTTTCTGG
>JAKFFI010000023.1:0-13176 GCA_036677085.1 Porticoccaceae bacterium | reverse complement strand
CACCCCAGATCTCCGCACATACCCGCGTCAACGCCGCCGTCAGCGTCGTCTTGCCATGGTCCACGTGTCCTATCGTCCCCACGTTTACGTGCGGCTTGCTCCGCTGAAATTTTTCCTTTCCCATGTCAGTCTCCCGGCGTCGGCACGTCGTGCAACAAAATAACGTAAAACGCCGCGCAGCCTTGCCTGCGCAGCACCCAATTATGGAGCTCATAACCGGATTCGAACCGGTGACCTCTTCCTTACCAAGGAAGTGCTCTACCGACTGAGCTATATGAGCATCTACTACTCAATCACCTGGAGCGGGTAGCGGGAATCGAACCCGCACCATCAGCTTGGAAGGCTGAGGTTCTACCACTGAACTATACCCGCGCTAAGCGGACCTTGGCCTTCCAGTTAGCCCGGCACTGGCGACGACTCCCGCCGCCGACCTCGCAAAAACCTATGGTGGAGGGGGGTGGATTCGAACCACCGAAGCTCGCGCGTCAGATTTACAGTCTGATCCCTTTGGCCACTCGGGAACCCCTCCGGAAAAAGCCCGGCATCTTCGTCCACTATCCAGCCGCTGTCAAACGCGGTGCGCACTCGCATCGATGCGACCGCACGGCTTTGGAGCTGGCGAGAGGAGTCGAACCCCCGACCTGCTGATTACAAGTCAGCTGCTCTACCAACTGAGCTACGCCAGCGCTAAGCAGGTGAAAAATGGACGGGCGATTCTATTGGAACGGACTCTGGTAAGCAACCTCCTTCTGCCGCACCCCCATGTACAAATGACCGGGGGATCCCCCACGAACGTGCCAACCCCGGCGAAGCGTCAGGGAGGAACAGCATCAGGGTGCCGCGCGCACACGGCACAAAGAAAAACCGGGGCTATGCCCCGGTTTTTCGTCACGCCCCGACCCCTGATCAGGCCGCCTTGGTCACCTCCGCCGCCTTGCCGTGGCGAAGCAGTTTGCCGGGGATGGCGCCAGTACAGACGCCGTCGACAAAAGTCACTTCACCATTGACGAGGGTATAGCGATAACCCTCCGCCTTTTCGACGTAGCGCCACTCGTTGCCGGGCAGATCATGGACGATCTCGGTGGGCAGCATCCGCAGATTCTCATAGTCGTAGACCACGATGTCCGCGGCTCGGCCTACCTCGAGCGTACCCCGATCACTGAAACCCGCCGCTACCGCGGGCAGTGCGGACAGCCGGTAATGCGCTTCTTCGAGCGTATATGACCCACGTTCGCGCACCAGATCCTGAAGCATATTGGTCGGATAACGGCCAAAGTTGAGGAATTTGGTATGGGCTCCGCCATCGGACACGCCGGGAACCGTCCACTCATTTTGCAGGATTTCGTCGAGCAGGTCTTCGCGGTAGTTGAAGGGCACCACATAAAAGACCGTCTGCAGCTGCTCGCTGATGGCGAGGTCGAGCATGGCGTCGGCCGGGTGGCGGCCCATCGCGATACCCAGTTGCGCAATGGTCATACCGACGTACTTGCGATTCTCCTCATTGGCGACAGAATCGACGACGATCTCGGCGATTGGCCCGGACACGAACGGCGCGCTGCCGAAGTCGTAGTCGTGGCGCACCGCCTCGCGCAGCTTGGGATCCTGCATCTTGCTGATGCGGGTCGGGACATCGCCGATGGTGACATCGCGCCAGGCGCCGTTGCCGTCGAACAGGTTGAAGTTGTCCAGCTTGAAGCGCATGTCGTTGGGCGTCGTAATGGCCTGCATCCAGACTTTCAACCCTTTCTCGCGAGCCTCATTTACCCATTTCAGCATGCGGCGATGCTGGTGGGGGTGGCGCTCGTTAACCTGCACGGCATTCCAGAGCACTGCCGCATCGGAGGCTTCGGCCAGCTTGAGGCCGAAATCCAGATCGGCGGTGAATTCGTTCTTGGCCTGGGTCAGCTGGATGAAGCCCTGACCGCGACGCTTCAGGATACGCGCGAAAGCCATGCAGAGCTCGTCGGACATGGTGTCCGTCGGCATCGGCGTGCCGTCATAGTCGCGCTGCACGGACGTAAAGCCATCGCCCAAGCGCTGCATGGAAAAGCCGACACCACCGGCGTCGAGGGATTCTTCCATCATCCGCAGCATTTCCTTCAGTTCACGCTCGTCAGGGTCGCGCGACTTGGCGGCCTCCACACCCATGACATAAATCATCAGGGGGTTGAGGGGCACGAAGCTCATGACATTGATGCCTTTCGGGCGTCGGTCGATGGAATCGAGCCACTGGGGGAAGGTCTCCCAGTCCCAATCCATGCCGGCTTTCATGGTGGCGAGGGGAATGGCTTCCACCCGCTCCATCGAAAGCATCATGCGTTCACGCTGCTCGGGATGCGTCGGCGCGAAACCAAAACCGCAGTTGCCGATGGCCACCGAGGTCACACCGTGCCAGCTTGAGCAGCTCAGATAGGGATCCCACAGCAATTGCCCGTCGTAGTGGGTGTGCAGATCCACGAACCCGGGAGCAACCACCAAGCCCTTGGCATCGATGACTTTCCCGGCGGTGCGAGCACTCAGCCCACCGGCTGAGGTGATCTCGGCGATCAATCCGTTTTTGATGGCAATATCGCCGACAAAACGGGCGCGATGCCGTGTGCCATCAACGATGGTGCCGCCCTTGATGATAGTATCGAAGTCGGTCATATTATCCCCCGAAGTTATGATTACAGAGCAATCATCATTACCAGAAATTATGTTACCCGTATTATAAGACTAACTCCGCGGGGAAAATCCACACTTAATTGGCTTGAAACGAATACTCATATCGCGAAAGCAGTTCCGGATTCCACTCGCCGCGCGGCGGCCAACTCTGGGCCGCCGCGCCTAATGGCCCACGGTTTATTTCACATCATGAACCGTCAGGCGTTGGCCTGGACGGACTGCCCCGGAGCCGCGCAAGACCATTGGTGCAACTCAGGCAACACTTCGCGACCGAACAATCGCATGCTGCGCTCGGCGTAGTCGAAGGGCATGCCGCCAAAGCTGAAGGATACGTTGAGGTGCAGCGGTCCAGCCATCTCACGGATCCGCTCCAGGCGACGCAGGATCTGCTCCGGCGTGCCATGCACCTGATTGTTGGTGAACAGACTGGTGACGGACTCGCGGCCGCGATCGCGCATGATCGCGGCGCTGCGGGCGTAGTAGTCATACACCTTCTTGTCACTGAAATGGGTGCCATCCATCTCATAGTGGTCGAGGGCGGAGATCCAGTAGTCGTGCATGTACTTCTCGGCCATCCGGTCCGCGCGGGCGGCATCGTCATCGCAGACACAGAAGATATTGGCGATGATCGGTGGCGGCTCCTTTCCCTGCACCTTGCGATAGCGCGCACGGTAGCGCTCCACATCCTTGGCGCGGGTCTCCCAGGGGGAGATCGCAAACACCATCATGGTGGCACCCAGGTCGGCGACCACGTCGGCTGAGTCCGGCGACTGGCAGGCCATATAGAGCCGATCCTTGAACGACTTGAACGGTCGCGGACGGAGCTCGCGGCGCTCCTGCTTGAAGAACTTGCCGTTGTACTCGATGAACCCTGTCTCCAGTCCCCGAATGATGATCTGCGCGGATTCGTCGAAGCGGTCGCGGGATTCCTCCATGGGAATGCCGAATCCGTCATACTCTACCCGGCCGATGCCGCGCCCGAAGCCCATCAAGGCGCGGCCATCCGACAGGTTGTCGAGCATCGCCACTTCCACCGCGATACGGCCAGGATCCTTGTGCCAGGGCAGGATCAGCACCGCGGTGCCCAGCTTGATGCGCTGGCTGCGGCCTGCCATGTAGGCGAGGAACTCGGTCACGCTCGGGCACATGGTGTAATCGGTGAAATGGTGCTCGGCGGCCCAGATCGAATCGAACCCCAGAGGCTCGACGAGATCGCAGATGCGCAGATTGTTTTTGTAGACTTCGAGATCGGTCAGATTCTGGCCGAGACCGGCCTGAAAGACGCTCAGCATGCCGACGTCCATAACAAATACCCCCGTTGGTTTGGATGAGTTGGAACACGATGGGAAAATCGTTGACCGACTCTAACCACACCCAAACGATAGCTCAAGTGATCGAGGTCACCGCCATGCCAACAGGCTGCAACGACCCGGAACTCCCCTTGCCCCTGACGCGGCTTGCCGCGACCTGCGCCGATCTGCTGAAAACGCGCGGGGAAACCGTCGCCGTCTGCGAGTCCTCCGCCGGCGGCCTGATTGCGGCTGCCCTGGTGGCGATTCCGGGTTCGTCCGCTTACTTTGTCGGCGGCGCCGTGGTCTACACGCTCGCCGCCCGTTCGCTCTTGCTGGGGTTTACCGAGCAGGACATGGCCGGTCTGCGTCCCGCCAGCGAAGCCTACGCCCTGGCCTGCGCGCGACAGCTGCGCAAACGGTTCAATTGCACCTGGGCACTCGCCGAAACCGGCGCCACCGGCCCGACCGCCAACCCCTATGGCGATCCGCCGGGCCACGCCTGTCTCGCCGTGGTCGGCAGCATCGAGCGAACCCTGACCCTGGCGACGGGCAACGATCAGCGCGAAGCCAACATGTGGACCTTTGCGCGCGCCGCCATCGCCCTGTTGCAGGAGTGCGTGGCGTCCGGGCCGGTCAGTTGAGTACGGGGTAACCCCGCCCCACCAGGCAGTTTTTCACCACCCGGTCGCGCTCGCGCAAGCCGGAGCCCACACCTTTGGCGCCGCCGACCACACCACCGACGCCCGCTGCACGCTCGGCGGTTCGGCTGTTACCGGCAATGGCGCCGACCGCACCGCCAATCACCGCGCCGGCTACCGCGCCGCCAGCCGCGCGCCGCCCCACGGCGACGTCGTCAGCGTAGTCCTGACACTCGTCCAGATCCCGGTAATAGGCGTTCAAGTCGACGCCTTTGGTATCGACGATCACCCGGTCTGCGGATCGGTGCCGATGGCCCGCACAACCCGCAAGCACTGCGGCAAACACCATTGCCATTACCGTACCGTACCGCATCATGGCTTTCATCGCTTGCTACACTCCCGTTGCCGTGCCCTGGCCGGTTGCCATGCCAGAGATTGCCAATCAACGCCCGCGCCGCTGGTTCGGTTGACCAGCCACCGAATCGACTCGAAGCCAGCATCCTGAATGTCGATGGAGTAGCAATACAGTGAAGATCGGAGTACCACGGGAAATCAAACCCGACGAAAGCCGCGTAGCCCTCACGCCCGCCGGCGCCGCAACCCTGATCGCCGACGGCCACAGGGTACTGATCGAACGCAGCGCTGGTGCCGGATCGGGCTTTGCGGACGCGGATTACGAACAGGCCGGGGCGCGAATTGTCGCAACGGAATTGGCCTGGACTGCCGAACTCGTGCTCAAGGTGAAGGAGCCCACCGCGGCGGAATACCCCTGTCTGGCTGGCCAGATCCTCTTCACCTATCTGCATCTCGCCGGCGTCGATCCGGCACTGACCGAAGCCCTGCTCGCCAGCCACACCACGGCGATCGCCTACGAAACCGTCGAAGACGACACCGGCCGTCTGCCGCTTCTCGCCCCCATGAGCGCGGTGGCGGGAGCCATGGCGGTCGCCATGGGCAACTTCCACCTCGCCCGCTGCAATGGCGGGCGCGGCATGCTGCTGGGACGGATTTTCGACCGCAGCTTCGGCGAAGTACTGGTGGTCGGCGACGGCGTCGCGGGCAGCCATGCGGCGCGCGCGGCGGCGGGCCTGGGCGCTCGGGTTTGTGTGGCAGGGTGGGAGCTTGATCGACTGCCGGCGTTGCGCCAGTTCATCGGCGCGGATTTCCGCTTCGTTCGATCGGTTCCGGAAACCCTGGCCGCCGAGATTCGCAACGCCGACCTCGTGATCGGCGCGGTATTGCTGCACGGCGCCCGCGCACCCCATGTGATCAGCGAAGCCATGGTGAAGACCATGCCGCCCGGCGCCGTCATCGTCGATATCAGCATCGACCAGGGCGGCTGCGTGGCAACCTCCCGCCCCACCACCCACCAGGATCCGGTGTTCAAGAAGCACGGCGTCATCCACTACTGCGTAACCAACATGCCGGGCGCCTATCCGCGGCTCTCGACGCTGGCGCTCACCGAGGCCACCCTGCCCTATGTGCGGCGCCTCGCGGCGGGCGGGCTCGACGCCCTGCGGGACGACCCCGGCTTTGCCAAAGGACTGAATACACGGGATGGCCGTATCACCTGCCGCCCGGTGGCGGAGGCGCTCGGTCGGCTGGACCGCTACGCGCCCTTGGCCTGAGTCCGATCCAGCAGCTCCGCAAAGAATTCCCGCAGCACCGGCGCGCCACCCCGCTCCCAGGCGGCGAGTGCCGCGGTGCCGATGATGGCGATATCGGCGCGACCGCGCAGGAAGTCGATATCGTCCCTGCCGCTCACCCCGAAACCGATACCCAGCGGCAGGTCGGTGGCGCGCCGGCAGCGCTCGACAAAGCCGACCAGACCCTCGTCCATCGCGGTCTTGGTGCCGGTCACGCCCTTGCGCGCGACGGCGTAGACGAAACCGCGCGCCGCCTGCCCCAGACGCGCAAGCCGCGCATCGGTGTTGGTCGGCGTCATCAGAATGATGGGATCGAGATCCGCCACCGCGGCCAGCCGGTGCAGCTCGCCCGCTTCCTCCACTGGCAGATCGGGCACGATGAAGCCCGCTCCCCCGGCCGCTGCCAGTTGTTCGATAAACGCGGCCTCGCCCATTTTGAAGACGGTGTTGTAGTAACCCATCATCAGCAGCTTGAACGGAAACCGGGCGGCGGCGCGCGCCATGAAAGCGAAACAGTCGCGGGTGTGAACGCCAAGCTCGATGGCGCGCTGATTGGCGCGCGCGAACAGCGGCCCATCGGCGGAAGGCTCGGAAAACGGAAATTGCAGCTCCACCAGATCGACGTCGAACTCGGCCATCACTTCCAGCGCGCGCCAGTTGTCCTCGAAGGAGGGATAACCGCACACCACATGGGTCATCAGCAGCAGGTCCTTGTGGGCCCGCCGCTCGCGCAGATACGGCTCAAGCGCCATAGTCGACCGCCTTGGCGCGGATGAACGCCTTCCACGCCTGATCGTCGATGGCATCCGCCACCGTGAAGATATCCTTGTCGCCGCGTCCGGACTGGTTGATCAGGATCACCTCGTCGCGCCCCATGGTGGGCGCCTCGGCAATCGCCCGCACAAAGGCATGGGTGCTTTCGAGCGCGGGAATCAGGCCCTCCGTGCGCATCACCAGGCGCAGCGCGTCGCGCACCTCGGCGTCGGTCGCGGCCTCGAAACGCACGCGGCCCTGATCCCACAGGTGTACCAGGATCGGGTTCACGCCGATGTAGTCGAGCCCGGCGGCAATCGAGTGGGTCTCCAGCATGTTGCCGTCGTCGTTCTGCAGGAAATAGGTCTTGTAACCCTGAGCGACACCCAGGCTGGCATCCTTGTAGGCGAGGCGCGAAGCGTGGCCGCCGGACCCGGGGCCGAAGCCGCCGGCCTCGCAGCCGACCAGTTCGACGCCGGCGTCATCGAGAAAGCCCTGGAAAATGCCCATGGCATTGGAGCCGCCGCCGACACAGGCGTACACCCGGTCCGGCAGCTTGCCGGCCTCGGTCAGTATCTGCGCGCGCGCCTCGATCCCGATGATCGACTGGAAATAGCTGACCATCTCCGGGAACGGATGTGGCCCGCAGGCGGTGCCCAGCACATAGTGGGTGTCGCCCATGTTGGTCACCCAGTCGCGCAGGCATTCGTTGATCGCGTCCTTGAGGGTGCGCTGGCCGTCCTGCACCGCCATCACCTCGGCGCCCAGGTTTTCCATCCAGAACACATTGGGCCGCTGGCGCGCGACGTCCACCGCACCCATGTAAATCTTGCACTTGAGGCCAAAGCGCGCCGCCATGGTGGCGGTGGCGAAGCCGTGCTGACCGGCGCCGGTCTCGGCGATCACGCGGGTCTTGCCCAGGCGTTTGCACAGCAGCCCCTGGCCCATCACATTGTTGATCTTGTGGGAGCCGGTGTGATTGAGATCCTCGCGCTTGACGTAAATGCGCGCGCCGCCGAGCTGGTTCGACAGGTTTTCCAGGAAGGTCACCGGGGTCGGGCGCCCGGAATAGGTGCGCATCACTTCGACGAACTCGTCCCAGAACGCCGGGTCGGCCTTGCAGATGCGGAAGCAGTCGCGCAGCTCGGTGATGGTGGAGGTGAGAATCTCCGGCAGGAAACAGCCGCCATAGGCGCCGTAATAGCCTTCCCGGCCAGCGGCGAAATCGAACAGGGACATGGAGGCAGTGGCCGTCGCGCAGGGGGCGCTCATGGTAGCCAAGGGGCCTACAATCAACAACCGTGAACCCCAGCGTAAGGAGCCCGCATGCCTGCCTACGTCATCGTGGATATCGAAATCACCGATCCCCAGCAATACGAGCGCTACAAAACCCTGGCACCGGCGACCGTCGCCGCCTTCGGCGGGCGCTATGTGGCGCGCGGCGGCGCCACCCTCAGCCTTGAAGGCGGCTGGCAATCCGGACGGCTGGTGATTCTCGAATTCGACTCCCTGGACCGCGCCCGGGCCTGGCACGACTCCCCCGCATACCGCGCCGCGCGCACCCTGCGCCAGAGTGCCACGCGCTCGCGGATGATCGCGGTGGAAGGGGTGTAGAGCGAGCCCCGCTGACCGCTATTCCCCCGCCAGGGTTTCGATGCGATAGCCGCCGAGGGGGCGCCCGCTGCCATCCCGTTCACCCAGGACTTCCGCAAGGTACGGCAACGCCGTCGCCATCTCCGCCGCCAACGTCCAGGGCGGATTGACCACCAGCATCCCGCTGCCGGTCATGCCGTGGCCCATGCTGTCCGGCTTCACGCTCAGCTCGAACAGTTGTACAGAGCGGATTCCGCTGGCCCTTACCTTCCGCTCCAGCAGCCGGACGCGCTCGCGCTCCACCACCGGATACCAGAGCGCGTAGACGCCGGTGGCGAAGCGGCGCTGCGCCCCGATCAGGGTATCCACCACCGTCTGGTAGTCGGTCTTGATTTCGTAGGGCGGGTCGATCAATGCCAGACCGCGACGCTCGGGAGGCGGCAGCAGCGCCAGCAGCTCGCGGAAACCGTCGGCCTCGCGGATACGGACACGGCGGTCGCCGTCGCAATGACGCCGCAGCCGCATGAAGTCATCGGAATGCAGCTCGCACAGCAGCAGGCGATCCCGTTGCCGCAGCAGGTGGCGGGCAAACCACGGCGAACCCGGATACTGGTGCAGCGCACCGCCGGGGTTGGCTGCCCGCACCAGCGCGACATAGCCGGCAACGGCATCCGGCAGGTCGACGCGTTCCCACAGCCTGCCGATGCCGCTATCGAATTCGCAGTTCTGCAGTGCGGCAACGCTTTGCAACGAATAACTCCCGCTGCCCGCGTGGGTGTCGAAATAGCACAGTGGCTTGTCCTTGGCGATCAGATGGCGAAGCACCTGCGCCAGCACCAGGTGCTTGAGCACATCGGCGAAATTGCCGGCGTGATAGATGTGGCGGTAGCTGAGCAAAGGACTGGATTCCGGCAGACAGTTCGCGGCCCGACAGCATAGAGCATCGCCACTGGAGACGGTCGGGATAAGTCCCGCCCCCTTGTCGGACCCGCGACTCGCCGCGCACGGGATCGGCAGGTTACCGTTAGTCCTCAGCCATGGGCCTGCCGAATGGTAGAAGCACCTATTCTCTCGTTTTGTCGTACTCCCCGAACGCGTGTGCCGGCGCGCCCGCCGCGGGACGCACACCGTCGAAGCTCAGTGGCAGCCGCACCCGGGGCATGGCGCCGGCGCCGCCTTCCTCCACCATGCCGAGCGCCTGGACCTGGGGATGCGCCAGCGCCTCGCTGGCACTGTGGATGGGGGCGCAGGGCACGCCCGCCTGTTCCAGCAGGCTCAGCCATTCGGCGCGGGAGCGCGTGGCGAACCTGCCCTCCAGCAATGCATCCACTCGGTCCTGATGCTGGCCGCGCGCCGTGGCGGTGGCGAAATCCGGCTCCCGGGCCCACTCCGGATGGCCGAGCACTTGCGCGAGGCGGGCGAACAGGCGGTCGTTCAGGGCCGACACCATGATGGGACCGTCGGCGGTCCGGTAGGCCCGGTTGGGCGCGACGCCGCGCAGGCCACTGCCGGCGCGCCTGGGATCCTTGCCCGTCACCCGGCATGCGGCCATGTTGAGACTCATGAAGGAGAGCGCGGTTTCGAGCAGCGAAACGTCCACCAGCCCGCCGCGCCCGGTGCGGTCGCGCTCGCGCAGCGCCGCCACCACGGCGAGCGCGAGCCACATGCCGGTGCCCCAGTCCACCAGAGGCACGCCGACCCGCGACGGCGGGCGGTCGTATTCGCCGGTGACGCTCATGATGCCGCTGAACGCCTGCATCATCGGGTCATAGCCGGGCTGGCTCGCCAGCGGACCCTGCGCGCCGAAGGCGCCGACGTTGCAGTAGAGCAGGCGCGGATTGCGCGCCAATAGGTCTTCGGAGCCGAGGCCCAACTCCCGCGCCCGCCCGGGCCGCAGGCTCTGGATACAGACATCGGTGTCACCGGCGATGTGCTCCCGCAACCAGTCGCGGTCGCCCTCGCGGCCAAGATCCAGGGTGATGGACGCCTTGCCACGGTTGACCGATTCGAAGGCGATGGAAGATTTCTCACCCACCCGGGCGCCGTAGTGACGCGCGTCGTCGCCCGAGGGCGCTTCCACCTTGAGCACGCGGGCGCCAAGTTCGGCGAGGACAAGCGCGCCGAAGGGCGCCGCCAGATTCTGGCCCAGTTCCACCACCCGGATGTCGCGCAAGGGTTGTCCGCTCAGCATTGCTTCACCTCGATACATTGTTATGCGTGCCGCCCGATCAGACGCTCGCTCGGAAAGAACCCGCGTCGCGCCATCGGCGCAAAACCAGAAAGTCGGATGCGCAGCTGGCGGGACCGCAGGGCGGTGCGTCGCGGGTGTCAGTGATCCTGCCTGTCAGGTTGCATCACCGCGCCGGCCGTGACTTATCCCGATGGCGCGCTGCTCTCATTATCACGCTGAGGGCGGCGCCATAACGTAGGTCCGTGAGAAAGTATCACAGGGCACCGGGATGTGTTGGCTCAAGACTGGGTCCGATGCCGCTGCGCGCGGGGGTTGCGCAATGCTCCACCCTCAACCTCTATCGCGCGGAATGCTCCCTTGACAAAGCCTCCGGTGCCGGGGGATAAGACGGCGTTGGCGAACCACTTTCACTCATCCACTTCAGAGAAGCCCCGTGAGCCTCTACGAAAAAATGTTTCTGGCGCCCTTTATCAACTGCGCCTGCGGCACCAAACCCATCATGTACCAGCGCAAGAAGGTGGTGCCCCTGTGCACGGGCCGGGTGCTGGAGGTGGGCATGGGATCGGCGCTCAATCTGGCGCTCTACGATCAGTCCAGGGTGGAGTTCGTGTGGGGCCTGGAGCCTTCGGCGGCGATGCGCGCCAAGGCGCGGGCGAACCTGGCGAAGTCGCCCATCGAAGTGAAGCTCATCGACCTGCCCGGCGAACGGATTCCCCTCGACGACAACAGTGTGGATACGGTGCTGCTCACCTACACCCTGTGTACGATTCCCGACTGGCACGGCGCGCTGCGGCAGATGCGGCGGGTGCTGAAGCCGGGCGGCAAGCTGGTGTTCACCGAGCACGGTCGCGCGCCCGACGCCGGAGTGCGCAAGTGGCAGGACCGCATCAACCCGGTGTGGAAGAAATTCGCCGGTGGCTGCAACCTGAACCGGCCGATCCCGGAGCTGATCGAGGAAAGCGGCTTTGCGATGGAGCAACTCGACAAAATGTACCTGCCCTCGACGCCGCGTCTGTTCGGTTACAACTATTGGGGCGTGGCGCGGATCGCCTGACAGGCTCCGGAAAAACGACCGCGGCACCCGGTAGCGGCCAAGCCCGCGCTTGGCACGGCGGCGGGGTTGCCCTAGTATCCGGAGCCCGCACGCGCGGCCCTTAACTACAACAACTCACCACAAACCGGAAGGAGAACCCCATGGCCTGCACCGTATTGCTCGAACTCAAAGTCAAACCCGAATGCGTCAAGGACACGCTCGAAGGCCTCGGCGCGCTGCTGCCGTCGACGCGCACCTACCCGGGCTGTATCGAGGTTTACGCCCATCAGGATCAGGACGATCCCACCACGATCGTCGCCATCGAACAATGGGAGTCCCGTCAGGCCTATGAAAAATACTTCGCCTGGCGCACCGAGACCGGCGTGATCGGCCAGTTGGCCAACTGGGTTGCCGCGCCGCCCTCGATCCGTTATTTCGACAAGAAAGCCTGAGCCCTGAGGGGCCCGCCCCTGGCGGCGGGCCTCTTTGGTTCCCTCATCGCCGACGGCACGGCACGCGAGGATACCCTTTTCCCCGGCATACCCGTTTCAACACCCATCAGTGCCCCAGCATCCAGGGCCGCCCGCGATGGTGGCTGTGCTGACTGTTCGTCGCGCAGGACTGGTGAGATGCCGTGCGCGTCACCTTTTGCGGTTCATGGGCGCTGCGCTCGTTGCGCTCATGGGCAAGGCGCGTGGTCGCCGCGACGACCGCCAGGCGCGGGACTGATACCGCGCGCGCGGCCAGCGCCCCGCAGCGCTCACAGTCGGCGGGGACATCGCGGATGGCCAGCGCCCGCAGTTGATCGATGCGATTGCCACAGACACAGTGGTATTCATACAGCGGCATAAGGTCACTACTCCTCAGCGGAATCCAATCCCACGAAGCACAGCCGCGCGGTGGTTGACAGTTCGCAGCGCGCGGCCCCGATCGAATCTCAGGTCGTCGCCGCGAGATCGATGCTGCCGAAGTTCTGCCGGATCGGCCCCTGAGGCGTCAACCGGATATCGAAGTCGAAAATCCCGGTAGGCAACCACAGAGTAGCGCAAGCGTTGGGAATATCGACGATGCCGCTGATATGTCCCTCGACGGGCGCCGTGCCCAGAATCGCGTAAGCCTGCTCGCCGGTGTAACCGAATTGCTTCAGGTACTGGATGGCGTTCAGGCAGGCGCGGCGGTAGGCCACGTGGGCATCCAGATAATGCTGTTTGCCGGATTCGTCGACCGAAATACCTTCAAAAATCAGGTAGTCGTTGTACCTGGGCTCGAGGGGACTTGGGCGGAAGATCGGGTTGGTGACCGCGTATTTCTGCATGCCACCTTTGATGATATCGACATTGATCTCGATCCAGCCCGCCATTTCTAT
>JAKFFI010000022.1:0-180005 GCA_036677085.1 Porticoccaceae bacterium | reverse complement strand
GACGGCTGAACGCGACCCTTGCGTGATGTCACCGACCGCATCACCACGGTCGGCGAAATTATCGCAACCACCTATCCCGCGCTGTGCGGCTACGTTCTGCAAAGTCGTTCACCAAGCTGCGGTTTCCGCACCACTCCTGTTTACGACAGCCAACAACAGACCCTTACTGACAACGGCTCTGGCCTGTTTGCCCAGCGCATTCACAACTGCTATCCCGATTTACCACTGTGTAACGACACCGAGCTCAATCTGGATAGTGCGGTGGAATTTTTAGCGCAGGTACGCGCCTATCAGCACCGGCCAGCGTGAAAGATCCCGGCCGGTGACGTTGCGGAGTTATATCTCGCCGGACGCCAAACTTCCGGACGCACTCGTGGCGTTGCGCAAGGATCTCGATGCCCTGCTCGACGACTACCGAAAACAGGCCGGCGACAAGCTCGCCGTCGCCGTTGCCGACCCGGATGCCGACGGGGGCAAGCTGGCGAAGGAACTCCAGGAGCGCTACGGCCTGGGACCCCAGATCGCGAGCCTAGTGGACCCCACGCCGTTCTGGTTCTCGATGGTGATCGAAGGCGCGGGCGATCCGGTGCAGGTGCCGCTGCCGGAAACCCTCGACAGGGACGCCCTGAAACGCTCCCTCGACGCCGCCTTCAAGCGCCTCGCGCCGGGTTTCCTCAAGACCATCGCCATGGTCAAGCCCATCACCTCGGCTTACGGCGACAGCGACGGCGCGCACTACAACACCTTGACCAGAGCACTGGAAGAAAGCGCCCGGATCCAGGTCACCGGTCTGGAGGACGGCCGTGTGCCCGAGGAAGCGGATCTGCTGCTGATCATGGCGAAGAACCCGCCAGTCTGCTCCGATTCGTTGTAGGCGTCCGTGGTCGCTTCCTCGATGAGTTCATCCAGGTATTTTGCGGTGAACTTCATCGTCTTTTTCGTTTTCATCATCGCGAAGGCTGCTTCCAGAGACCCGCATCGGCGAGGCGCCGAACCAAGGCGCCGCGCTTTCCATGCCGGGCCATGAACTGCACCAATTTTTGGTCGAAGTCAGTTCGGGTCACGCACAGCACATAGGCTTCGGATAGATCGACGAGCGCGCGCTTTACCTCGTCGTAGGCAGAAGCGATACCACGTTCGGCCAGTTTGTCGGCAGCCTGCCAGTACGGGTCGAAGTCGACAGCCAGCGTGCGCAGGTAGGTTTCCCGCTTGGCTCGCCACTCGGCCTCAGCCTTTTTGCGTCGCACGGCTTCCTGCTTTTTTCTCGTTTCGGCAATAGACGCCGCCAGCTTATAAAGCTCTGCGACCGTGCGCCGCCGCGTTTCCGGTTTTGCATCCGACTGTTGTTCGCGCTGCCAGGCCAGAAAACGCAATTTCAGCTCACGCTCGGCCTGCTGCGCATTCCCGCTCAACAGCAGCTTGAGCGTCGCGGTTTTCTCTACCGCGGGAAGCTCGGCGATCCAGACATCCTGTTCCGCGTCGCTCTCGCTATCGGGTTTTGAACCTTGCCCGTCGGAGAGACCGGTGGCAGCCAGCAGATCCGCATCGATTTCCAGAAATTCCGCCAGCGATTGCTGGGCAGCGGTCAGTCGGGAGAGTCCGGGCGGCGGCTGGGGCTCAATGGCCTGTTCGTCAACTCCGCCAGCGCTCACTCCGGCCAGCCAGCCGAGATACAGCGGACGCATGTCGCCACGCAGCAGTTCGTCACGCAATGGCACCAGCCTGGCCATCCAGCCTCGCCCATCCTCTTCGGCAAAGCGATCGTAGTTGTCACTTTCGTTCAGCTCCCATCCAAGTAGCCAATGTGTCTTCGTCTGCTCAACCGAAAAAACGGCTTTGGTCTTGAAGGCGCGGAAGATATCGGCATCCAAAGTACTTTTCGGCACGCGCAGGCACAGAAGGCAAGTACACCAGTTGGCCACATAGACGTGGGCATCAAAGTAGCGTCGCATCCAGTCGGCAGGATCGCCCTTGAGATCGCCCCACTGGTAATCATTGACGAAGCTGGTCGGGGTAATGCTGGCGCGAGACGAGCGCGCACGCAGTTCCGCCATCTGCTTCTGGGTCAGTGGCGTGTCGATGGCGACGAATTCGTAGTACTGGTATTCGCTCATCACGATTCACTTTCTATCTAGGCCATGCGAGGGTCTCCGGCCCTGGCGGGGGGACGCTATGCGACGCTGGGGCCCCCCGTCAACCGGGAGGCTCTGCGCGAAGAGGTCTGGACCGACCCGGTTACGGTCGTCGCCCCCGCTACGGCCTGTCCGACGTGGGCCTGGTCAAGATCTGCAAGAGGCTCGGTGTTCCGGCGCTGACTCGGGCCACTGGGCCAAGGTCAAGGCCGGCCGCCCCACGGCGAAGGCTGCGCTGATCTGCGTGCACAGGCTGCCGAAGAACTCGGACCACCGGTTTCGGAGTGATCGGCTGTCAACGGATATGGACGAAAGATTATCGATCGCGGAGCCGTCGGCCAGGTTCGTCCGGCCAAAGCTCCAACGATAGCGATTCCGGGTTATGCGTTGAAAAGTATTCTGCTATTCTACGCATCACCCCGGAAGGTTGAAAATGATCCGCTGCCACCTATCCACGCTCATGGGCCGAGACAAGCTTCGCATTGCGGACGTTTCTCGGCGCACCGGGCTGAATCGCAGCACGATCACCGCTCTCTACAAGGAGACGACCACGCGGGTCGATCTCCCGGCCATCGAGCAGCTCTGCCGGCTGTTCAACTGCCAGGTCGGCGACCTGTTCGAGTGCGTCCACGACGGCCACGAGGTGAATCCGTGACGCTCGGCGCCGCCCGCTGGCACGTTATCGCCGAGTCCAACTTCGCGTGGGAGCGCGAAGCACTGGAGTGGCTTAGAAACCACCTTCCCGACCACAATCCCTGGCACGTCTGGACCAACTTCGAATTCATCGACGACGAGGGCAAGGTCAGCGAGGTCGACGCACTGGTGCTCTCGCCTGCCGGCCTATTCCTAGTGGAGATCAAGAGCCGTCCCGGAGTGCTGACCGGCGATGTGCATAGCTGGACCTGGACGACCGATGGCCGATCCGCCACCGTCGACAACCCGGTCATCCTTGCGAACCGCAAGGCCAAGCGCCTGGCCAGTCTGCTGAAGCGGCAGCCAGCAATCACCAAGGCGAAGATCCGCCTCCCCTTCGTCGAGCCGGCTATTTTCCTTTCGTCGACCAGTCTGTCTTGCAAGCTGGAGGGGCTCGCGAAGACGGCCACCTTCCAACGCGGCCGCCCCGACACCCTGGACGATCCGGGCATCGTGGGTGCGCTGGCCAACGGCATCACCAACCGCTCGGCGACCACCGTCGACTCGCAGCAGGCGCGCGCCATCGCTCGCGGACTCACCGAAGCCGGCATTCGTCCTTCCAACAAGCACCGACAGGTGGGCGACTACCGCCTCGGCAAGCTGCTGTCCGAAGGTGAAGGCTTCCAGGATTGGGAAGCCCAACACGTCAGCATCGACACGGTGCACCGCCGGGTGCGCATCTACACCGTCGCAACCGCCTCGAGCCCGGAGATCCGCGCCACGCGCGTGCGCCAGGCGCGCCGTGAGTTCGAGATCCTCGAAGGCATCGACCATCCGGGCATACTGAAGGTCAAGGACTACAAGGAGACCGAGCTCGGCCCGGCACTGATCTTCGATCACGACCCCAAGGCCGTGCGACTGGATCACCTGCTGCGCGACAGCGGCAAAGACCTCTCGATCACGCAGCGCGTGCAGCTGGTGCGCGACATCGCCGAGACGCTGAAGTACGCCCACTCCAAGCGCCTGTACCACCGTGCCCTGGGGCCGCAGAGCATTCTCGTTCATGGCATCGGCAGCGGTGCGTTGCACCTGCGACTGATGAACTGGCAGACCGCGTCGCGCAGCGTTGGTGATTCCGCGTCGCCGTTCACCGTTCACCACACCACCGGCACCCAGCACGTCGAGGACTATGTCGAAGACCCGGGGATGATCTACCTCGCCCCGGAGACGACGCGCGCCGATCCCGCGCATGGGCCGAGCTTGGACGTGTTCTCGCTCGGCTGCATCGCGTTCCAGCTCTTCAGCGGCCAGCCACCTGCCGAATCGGTACTCGACCTGGCCGAGAAGCTGCGCGTTGGCCAGGGGCTGCGCCTGTCGGATGTGATGGACGGCTGCGGCGCGCGGCAGCAGGAGCTGATCCAGTTCGCTACCTGCCCCGACGTGCTCGCCCGCTACGACACGGTTAAGGACTTCCTCGATGACCTGGATCGCGTCGAGGACGAGCTCACCACCCCCGACCCGGAAACCACGGTCGACCCCAGCATCGCCAGCGCGGGCGATCGCCTGGACGGCGGCTTCACCGTCATCAAGCGCATGGGGCGCGGCTCCTCCAGCGACGCACTGCTGGTGCGCAAGGACGGCAGCGACGAAGAGCACGTTCTCAAGGTCGCCTGCGACGTCGCGCACAACGACCGTCTGGACGCAGAGGGCGAGGTGCTTGCGCGCCTGCATCACCAGAACATCGTCGCCCACCGCGAGACGCTCACCGTTGCTGGGCGCACCGCGCTGCTGCTCAAGAGCGCCGGCAGCCGGACGATGGCCGAGAAGCTCAAGGAGGAAGGACGCCTGTCGCTCGACATGCTGCAACGCTTCGGCGAAGAGCTGATCGAAGCGGTGAACCACCTCGAGGCCGAAGGCGTCGCCCATCGCGATATCAAGCCCGAGAACATCGGCATTGCCGAGAACCGCAACCGCAAGCTCCAGCTCGTGCTGTTCGACTTCTCGCTGTGCCGCACGCCGGCCGACAACATCACGGCCGGCACGCACCCTTACCTCGACCCATTCCTGTCGCTGCGCCGGCCACCGCGCTGGGACCTGTACGCCGAGCGCTTCGCGCTGGCCGTCACGCTCTACGAGATGGCGGTCGGCCAGCCGCCGGTATGGGGCGATGGGCAGACCTCGCCGGCCATGCTCGACGTCGAGGCCACCATCGAGAGCGACGTCTTCGACCCGGTCACGCGCGCGGGCTTCACCGCGTTCTTCGCCAAGGCATTGAAGCGCGACTACCGCGAGCGCTTCGACAACGCCGAAGACATGCTTCGTGCGTGGCGCGCGATCTTTGCCGGTCGCCAGGCCGTTCAGCCTGGAGAAACGGGCGCAGCGGAGGGCCTGGCTGCCATCGCCATGACGGCCACTCCGCTCACGACGATGGCCGAGCTGGGCTACAGCCTCGAAGCGCAGGACGTCCTGGAGCGCATGGGCATCCACAACGCCCGTGAATTGCTGGCCGTCGATCGCATCCGCTTTCGCTATCTGCGTGGGGTAGGCGACAAGATCCGCAAGGAGATTCGCCTCACTGCCAAGGAACTGGCCCGCCTGCGACCGGACCTCACCCAGGGCCGCAGCACCGTCCACGACGCGGACGAGGAGGCCGGCGGCGCCGTCAGCGTCAATGAGCTGGCGGCACAGCTGCTACCGCGCCGCCCCGCTGGCGATGACCGCCCGGAGGAAGCCGCCCTCGCCCACTACCTGGGCCTGGACGACAGCGTGCAGGCCGGCATCTGGCCCACTCTTGGCGAGTCGGCACAGGCCAACCAGGTCGACCGGGGCACGCTGACCGCCGCGCTCATCAAGGCGCGCCAGCGCTGGCTCAAGAACCCCGCATTTACCGAGCTGCGCCAGCAGCTCGACACCTTGCTGCGCAGCCAGGGCCAGGTGATGAGCGCTCACGAGAGCGCCATGGCCCTGCTCGCACTGCGCGGCTGCGCGGCGCAGGACGATGCGGAGCGGCTGCGCCAGGCCAGTGCCGTGCTGCGGGCCGCGGTCGAAGCGGAGTCGCACCTCGACCAGCCACGATTCGAGGCCTTCGACCACCAGCCCTGCGCCCTGATTGCCAGCGCATCGGCCTGGGCCGACTACGCCCGGCAACTCGGCGCCGCCGCCGACGCCTGCGCCCTGGCAGACCCTTTGCTCGCGCCGCCCCGCGTGCTCGAAACGCTGGAAGGTGTTCCCCTGCCCCCTGCCCTGGCCGCTGCAGGCGCGCCCACCGCAGCGCTGACTCCCACCCGGCTGCTGCGTCTGGCCGCCTCGGCGTCGCGCAAGGCGGCCTTGTCGAGTCGGCAGGAGATCTACCCCCGCGGCATGGCACCGCTGCAGGCCTTGCGCCAGTCCCTGGGCGCGCTGATCGGCGCGCCGCAATTGCGCCTGCGCGAAATCCAGGACCGTGTGCGCGGTCGCTACCCCGAGGCCTCAGCCTTGCCCGGCCGCCCCGAGCTGGACCGCCTGCTCGAAGAGGCCGGCGCGCCGCTGAGCTGGGACCCGTCCGCCGCGGAAGGCGCCGGCGCGTACCGGCTCTCGACCCTGGGCAGCGCGCAGACGGCCGGCACCACCACGCTGTTCTCGCGTCACACCACCGAGCTCACCCTGCGGGCCGCCGGCGCCGGCGCCGCTGCTGTTGTCGAGATTGCCGACGCCGCCGCGGTCGAGGAACGCCTCGCCCGCAGCCTTCAGCAAGGCGGCCTGCTGGTACTGACCGTCAACCCGCGCATTGCGCGCCGGGCAGAAACTGAACTGCTGCACCGCTTCGGCCAGCCCGGCACGCAGCCCGCGCCCCTTCAGCGGGTGAGCTTCGATGCGCTGCTGCTGGGCGCATTGCGCGAGCAGGCCACCGCGGCGCGCGTCGACTGGAGTGTCGTCCTCGAAGCCGACGCCGCCGACCGCGCCAGCCGGCACTGGATCAACCTGCAACGGCTGGTGCAAAGAACGCTGCCCACGCTGCGCGCCGCGCTGCTGCAAGGCACCGCGCCGATCCTGCTGGTCAGTGCCGGCCTGCTCGCCCGCTACGACCTGATGACGCTGATCACCGAGATCGAGGAGCAGGCCGGCCACACAGCCGCTGTGTGGTTGCTGCTGCCCACGACGCACCAGGGCCTGCCGGTCATCGATGGCGTCGCGGTGCCGATCGTGAACAACATCCAGAACACCCGTACCTTGGCGCTGGCGCAGGCCTGGGTGGAAAACAAGCACCGGGCGAGCGTCGTCTCCTGGACCCACGCCGCCATGCCGAACGCCACCACGGGAAGAACCGCTCAGTGATCAACGCCCCCCAACTGCTCGCGGACCTGACCCGCCTGCTCAAGCGCCTCGAAGACGATTTGCGTCAGCGCATCGCGCAGCTGCCCGAGCTGAAAGCCGGCCTGCAAGCCGAATGGCAGGCCGCCCGCGACGCCGACCGCACGGCAGAGACCTTCGAGAGCTGGCTCGACCAGGTCATCACGCAGGCCGGCGTGCACTGGCTGCTCTCCTGCGTGTTCCTGCGCTTCATCGAAGACAACGAACTGGTCGAGCGCCCCTGGCTGGGCGGCACGCCGGAGTCCGGCCGCCTGGCGCTGGCGCGCGACCGGCACGAGGCCTACTTCCGCGATAGGCCGCTGGAGAGCGACCGCGACTACTTGCTGGCCTGCTTCCGCGAAGCCGGTGCGCTGCCGGGACTGCACACCTTCTTCGACGAAGCGCACAACCCGGTGTTTCGCTTGGGGCTAAGCGGCGACGCCGCGATGGCGCTGCGCGAGTTCTGGCAGCGGGTGGACCCGAACACCGGCACGTTGGCACACGACTTCACCGACCCGGACTGGAACACCCGCTTCCTGGGCGACCTGTACCAGGACCTGTCGGAAGCCACGCGCAAGCGCTACGCGCTGCTGCAAACGCCGGAGTTCGTCGAGGAATTCATCCTCGACCGCACGCTGACGCCCGCCATCCGCGAGTTCGGTTTCCGCGAAGTGCGGATGATCGACCCCACCTGCGGGTCAGGCCATTTCCTGCTGGGCGGCTTCCGGCGGTCGGTGCACGAATGGATTCGACACGAGCCGGCGCGCAATCCGCGTGACATCGCGCAGCGGGCGCTAGATTCTGTTGCAGGTGTCGACCTGAATCCGTTCGCCGTTGCGATCTCCCGTTTCCGGCTGCTGGTGGCGGCACTGAAGGTCAGTCGTGTGCATCGGCTGTCTGAGGCACCCGACTTCAAGCTGAACGTCGCCATCGGCGACAGCCTGCTGCATGGCAAGCGATTCGGCATGACCGCAACCGATGGCATGTTCGAGGGGGCCGAGCATTACGCAGGCACCGGATTGGCGCACGCCTATGCCAGCGAGGACCTTGCCGAGGTGAACCGCATCCTAGGCCGCCAGTACCACGCCGTAGTTGGCAACCCACCATACATACTGGTGAGAGACTCCGCGCTGAACGCGGCATATAGACGGCGATATGCCGCCTGTCATAGGAAGTATTCCCTCGGCGCGCCCTTCACCGAACGATTCTTCGATCTCGCCCTAACTGCGCACGGTGGCCAACCTGCTGGATATGTGGGATTGATTACTGCCAATTCGTTCATGAAGCGCGAGTTCGGCAGCAAGCTAATCGAGCAGGTAATCCCTCGGCTGGACCTGACACACGTCATCGACACTTCCGGCGCCTATATACCGGGCCACGGTACCCCGACCGTGATCATGTTTGGCCGCCACCGTGGTCCCGTTGCTGAAAGCGTTCGCATTGTGATGGGAATCAAAGGCGAACCCAGTACGCCACCCGATCCGGCGCGCGGAATGGTGTGGAGTGCAATCCTCAGGCAGATCGATGAATCAGGCAGTGCAAGCGACTTCGTCAGCGTATCGGATACGCCGCGGGCAACGCTTTCAAGACATCCTTGGACCATTAGTGGCGGCGGCAATAGCGACCTCCGCGAACTCATAGAGGAGGCCGGAGAAAAGACACTAGCGTCGGTAGCTTCCGCTATAGGTTTTATGGCAATCGCGGGCGAAGACTCCGTTTACTTCCGAGATTCACACGAAAGCTTCGTGAGATTGGGCTTGCCTGGCCAGGTGCTTCGAATGCTCGTGGATGGCGACGCAATTCGGGACTGGAATCACAGAAGTCGCGCCGTAACGATATTCGAGTACGACAACGCGGGACGGTTTACACCAGACCCGAAACTCGACAGATATTACTGGGCATTCAGATCCACCCTACGTCCAGCGCTGTTCTTCTCCAAGACAAAGGAAGAGCGTGGATTGCATTGGCGTGAGTACGCCATTGTGGTCAAGAACAAGTTGAAATCGCCTTACACATTGTGTTTCTCGGAGGTGTCGACTCATCCGAACTTTTCGTTTGACCGAGAAGGTCACGTATTTAACAAGAGCGCGCCAGTGATCAAGCTGCAGCCCGAGAGCGGCGAGAACGAGCACTTGGGGCTGCTGGGGCTGCTGAACTCCTCTGTGGCGTGCTTTTGGTTGAAACAGGTCTGCCACAACAAGGGCAGCACCGTCGATCAGCACGGCGCGCGACAGCGAACGGCTCCCTTCGAGGACTTCTACGCTTTCAACTCGACCAAGGTGTCCGAGTTTCCGCTTTGCGATATCCGCCCCGTTGTCCTGGCGGACACGCTGGACAAGCTGGCCCGCGACATCGAGGCCTCCCTTCCAGCAGCCCAGTTCCGCCTCGCTGCCGAAGGCTCGCAGCCACTGCCGACGCGACAGTCCCTCGATGAAATGCGTGAGCGTGCGGCTGCGCGGCGTCGTCAGGCGATCGCGCTGCAGGAGGAACTCGACTGGGAATGCTACCGCCTCTACGGCCTGCTACCCGCCGATGCTGATCAGCTGCGCTACGAGTCAGGCGCGCCGCCAGAAGTCCGACTGGGCGAGCGCGCCTTCGAGATCGTGCTGGCCCGCCGCATGGCCGCCGGCCGCGAGACCACCACCTGGTTCGAGCGCCACGGCTCCACGCCCATCACCGACATTCCGTCTCACTGGCCCGAAGACTACCGACAGGTTGTCCAGCGCCGCATCGACCTGATCGAGCGCGACCGCAACATTGGCCTGATCGAGCGCCCAGAGTACAAGCGCCGCTGGAACAGTCCGGCCTGGGAAGACCTGGAACGCGCCGCGCTGCGCGATGGGCTGCTCGACCGTCTGGAGGCGCCGCACTTGTGGCCTGCCACCGTCGATCACCCACCCCAGATCACCACCGTCAACCGGCTGGCCGACGCGGTGCGCGCGGACGCCGCGTTCATGCAGATCGCCGAGTTGTACGCCGGCCACTCGGGCTTCGACCCGACGCAGGTCGTGGCCGACCTCGTTGCCGGTGAATCGGTGCCCTTCCTGCCCGTGCTGCGCTACACCGACACCGGCCTGCGCAAGCGCGCGCAGTGGGAAGACACCTGGGCACTGCAACGCCGCGAAGACGCCGGCGAGCAGGTCGGCAAGATCCCCGTGCCTCCCAAGTATCAGAGCAAGGACTTCCTGAAGGCCGACTTCTGGCGCCTGCGCGGTAGCCTGGACGTGCCCAAGGAGCGCTGGATCAGTTATCCCGGCTGCGAACGCGGCGCCGACGCCAGCCTGCCCATCGCCTGGGCCGGCTGGAACCACCTGCAGCAGGCCACGGCCCTGGCGGCGTACTACTTGGAGATGAAGGAGAACGAGGGCTGGGCGCCCGCGCGCCTGCAACCGCTGCTCGCCGGCCTGCTGGAGCTGGTGCCTTGGCTGGAGCAATGGCATAACGAGATCAACCCGACCTACGGCGAGCGCATGGGCACGTACTACCGGGGCGTCGTCAGCGAGGAAGCCCGGGCGCTGGGGTTCACGCTTGACGATCTGCGTGGCTGGAAGCCGGCGGCGACGACAGCAAGGCGAGGGAGGAGACGGAGAGCATGAATGCGATGGGTGCGGCGCGGGTCAATTACGCGCAGTCAGCCAGACGTCACTTTAGTGACGCCGAGGGGCTTCTGCAGCGCGGGCGCGCCGGGACCGCCGGGCAACTATTCGGCTTTGCCGCCGAGTCCGGTCTCAAGGCCATGCTCGTTGCATGCCGCGTGCCGACCGATGCGGATGGAGGGATACCCCAGGGGCATCGGCTTCGTCAGCACGTTCCCGTCCTCGGGGACCGCCTTGTGACCGACGGACATCTTGTCCCGGACGGGCGTTTCGGATCGATCTACATGGCCAGAGTAAACAGCCTCGGCAACTTTCAGGACTGGTCGATCGACCATCGATATTGGGCTGATGCGGCCCTACCGGTCCGGTCGGTGCCCCAATGGCGCCTGGCTGCGGGAGAGGTGATGGCCATGCTGGATCAGGCCAGCGAAGACGGAGTGCTGTGATGACAACGATCCGGTTTCACGACGCGCTACGCAGGGCCGCACTCGCCCTGCGACATCCGGCACTGCCGACGGACAAGCCGGTTCTCATCATTCGCGACATCTATGGGCGGCTGCGCTTCGCCATCGACTGCGCCGAGTCGGACTTCCCAGTGGACGCGCGGCAGCATCTGGAAGCCGCCCAAAAGGAACTGGCGCCGTATGCAACTGGCGATAAGCTGCTGTTCCGGGAGAGCTTCTCCTTTCCGGAGCGCGTGTTCGGCACCTCCGATTGGCACCAAACCACTGTCCCTCTGGGGGTGAATGAGGACGACGAACCGCTCGGAGAGGCAGAGGTCTTGCTGCTGGATCGGCAGGTGACCGGCCAGGACTGGTTGCGGCCTGCGGGCGAGGGCAACGGTCACCCGCACCGTTTGGTGTTCTTTGGCCTAAAAGGAGGTGTCGGCCGCTCGACCGCGCTGTGCATGGTGGCCTGGGGGCTGGCACGGCGCGGAAAGCAAGTGTTGCTGGTCGACTTCGACCTCGAGTCGCCGGGACTGTCGGGCCTGGTGCTTCCGCCCGAAAGAGTGGCCGCGTTCGGCGTGATGGACTGGTTGGTTGAAGATGCCGTCGGCCAGGGTGACAGCGTCTTGGCGAGCATGGTGTCGGCGAGCCCCTTGGGCGAGTCGACCCAGGGTGCGGTGCGTGTTGCGCCAGCGATGGGGCAACTGGAAAGCGACTATTTATCCAAGCTGGCGCGAGCCTATGCCGATGTACCCACGCCGGAAGGGCCGCAGCGACTGGGCGAACGGTTGCGACGGATGCTCGAGGCGCTGGAAGCGCGTGAGAAGCCGGACGTCGTGCTGATCGACAGTCGCGCCGGCCTGCACGATCTGGCGGCCGCAGCCATTACCGGGCTGGCAGACACAGCCTTGCTGTTCGCCACTGACAGCGCCCAGACTTGGCAGGGATACCGACAACTCTTCATCCACTGGCAGCGGCGGCCTGACGTGGTTCGCCATGTTCGGGAACGTCTGGCCATCGTGCGGGCGCTGACGCCGAAGAGCGACCGTGAGGCCGGGGTGCAACGATTCCAGCAGCGAGCCTACGAACTCTTTGCCGAGACCTTGTACGACGCCATTCCGCCCAACGCTGCGGACTCAGAAGCGGACTACTTCCATCCGAGCCAAACGGACGAGGCTGCTCCGCACTTTCCCATTCTGGTGGACTGGGACGAGCGCTTCCAGGAGTTCGACCCTAACCTGCGACCCGAGCAGGGCGGGGCGACGGAGGCGCAGGTCGACGCCACTTTCGGCATGCTGATTCACTGGGTGCTCCGACGCATAGAAGGAGATGCAACATGAACACTGCCGTACAGGCTATTCGCAGCGGCATCAAGGAGACTGCCGCCGTGCTCGATCAGGCGCAGGCCACGTCGAACCGGCCCGCCGCCTTCACCTATGTGCCGCCATCCCACGCCCGTGCATTGGATCCCGACGCCACGCTCGTCGAAGGCATTCGTGGTGCCGGCAAGTCGTTCTGGTTCTCGCTGCTGGCCTCCCCGAAGCACTTGTCGTTTGTGCGCTCCAGCTTCCCGGAAGCGCGGCTTCCTGCGAGCGTGAAGGTGGCGCAGGGCTTCGGCATGGGCCTGTCCATCGCGGACGCACCCAATGCCGAGACGCTGTCGGATCTCCTAGATGGCAAGTTCCGAGCTCGTTCCATCTGGCGCGCGGTGGTGGCGCATCATGCCGGCATTGGCGGTAAGTTCGAGTCGCTGACCAATTGGACTGAGCGCGTCCGATGGATTCAGGAAAACTCCGAGTTGTTCGCGCATGGGATCGAGGCTGCTGACAAGCGACTTGCGGAAAGGGGCGAGACGCTGCTCGTGCTGTTCGACGCCTTGGACCGAATGGCCGATGACTGGCAGCACGTTCATCAACAAGCTAAGGGCCTGCTCCAGGTGGCCCTCGACATGCGCTCCATGCGCGCGATCCGTTGCAAGGTCTTTGCCCGGCCGGACCTCCTGCAAGACGCCAGCGTGACGAGCTTTGCCGACTATTCGAAACTGCTGGCCACGAAGGCGTCGCTGGTGTGGCAACGAGCTGACCTCTACGCGCTGCTGTACCAGTGTCTGGGCAATGCTGGCGTCAGCCGCAAGCACTTTGCCGCGTGGCTTCCCAAGAGCAAGGACCACACGGCACCAATGGCAGGCGCCGACTGGACGGTGCCAACGTCACTACGGAAAGACGAAGAACGCCAAGAGGCACTTTTCGAGCGGATCGCGGGCAAGGCGATGGGAAGCAGCATCAAACGTGGCAAACCATACACCTGGCTGGTCAACCACCTTCAGGATGGCTTGAACCAGGTGAGCCCGCGCAGTTTCCTGGCGGCCCTGGGCAAGGCTGCGGCAGAGACAGCCGACGATTTCGCGCTGCCTCTCGACTATCGAGGTATTCAGCGTGGCGTTCAGGAGGCGTCCCAGATTCGGGTGCAGGAGATCACCGAGGACTATCCGTGGGTGGCGTCCGTCATGGCGCCGCTGCGTGGCAACCTCACCGTGCCCTGTGCTGCCAACGAGATCGAAAGGATCTGGAAAAGCGAACAGACACTGAACCATCTGGAAGGCTTGCTTGCGAAGAGCAAGGACGCCGTAAAACTGCCACCGCAGCACCTCGAACAGGGGGCTGCCGGCCTGCTCATAGATCTAGAGGCGCTGGGCATGGTGCAGGGAATCGACGGCAAGCGCATCCAGATGCCGGACGTCTTCCGAGTCGCGTTCGGATTTGGCCGCCGTGGCGGCGTCAAGCCACTGAAGTGATATACAGATAGAAGCCCCCTTTGTGAAAGATCCCAGAAATCACCTCGTGTTGGCAGTACGTCTGCGCCAAGAGACCGATTGCAGGGAAGGAACCATTAGATGCCACTGCTGAAAGACCTGATATCGATTCCCGAGCGCGTGCATCAGGGCGACTTCGTCCTGCAGCTCACCAAAGGGGTCACCGAACCGGAGCAGACGCTGCGCGACTACGTGGTGACGCCGCAGCTGGTGGATGCCTTCAGCAATGCCCTGGGCTTCATCCAGCAGGCCGTGCAGACGGCCAGCAGCAAAGCCGCCTACCTGCACGGCAGTTTCGGCTCCGGCAAGAGCCACTTCATGGCGGTGCTGAACCTGCTGCTGGCGGGCAACACCCAGGCACGCTCGATTCCCGAATTGGCCGATGTCGTGGCGCGCCACAGCTGGACGCATGGGCGCAAGTTTCTGCTGGTGCCGTATCACATGATCGGCGCGCGGGACATGGAATCCGCCATCCTAGGTCAGTACGCCGAGTTCGTGCGCAAGCAGCACCCTGAGGCGCCGGTGCCCGGTTTCTACCTGGCCGAGGGCTTGTTCAAGGATGCGCGCGAGCTGCGTGAACGCATAGGCGATGAGCCCTTCTTCGCCCAGTTGAACAAGGGCGGCGGCGGTGGCGGCTGGGGGGATTTCGAGAGCGGCTGGGATGCCGCCAGCTTCGAAGCGGCCATGCTGGAGCCGCCCAATGGCGAGGAGCGTTCGCGCCTCGTTGGCGACCTGATCACGCAGTATTTCTCGGCGTACCGCAGCCTGGCCGGCAGCAGCGAGTCGTTCGTCTCGCTCGACGACGGGCTCAGCATCATGAGCCGTCATGCCCAGGCGCTCGGCTACGACGCGGTGATCCTGTTCCTGGACGAGATGGTGCTCTGGCTCGCGAGCCATGCCGCCGACGTCAGCTTCGTCAGCCGCGAGGGCACCAAGCTGGTGAAGCTGGTGGAAGCCACCAACGCCGAACGGCCCGTGCCGCTGATCAGCTTCGTCGCGCGCCAGCGCGACCTGCGCGACCTGGTGGGCGAGAACCTCGCCGGCGCGGTGCAGTTGCAATTCAGCGATGTGCTCAAGCACTGGGAAGCGCGCTTCCACCGCATCACGCTGGAAGACCGCAACCTGCCGGCCATCGCCGAAAAGCGCGTGCTGCGCCCGGTGGACGAAGCCGCGCGCCAAACGCTGCAAACCACGTTCGACGACCTGATGAAGATGCGCAAGGACGTGCTCGACACCTTGCTTACCACCACGGCCGACCGGGAGATGTTCCGCAAGGTCTATCCGTTCAGCCCGGCGCTGGTGCAGACGCTGATCGCGGTCTCGGCGGCGCTGCAGCGCGAGCGAACCGCGCTGAAGCTGATGCTGCAACTGCTGGTCGACCGCCGGGCGGACCTCGAGCTCGGGCAGCTGATCCCGGTAGGCGACCTTTACGACGCCATTGCCGAAGGCGACGAACCGTTCTCGGAAGGCATGCGACTACATTTCGACAACGCGAAGCGCCTGTACAACCAGCGGCTGCTGCCCATGCTGGAGCGCCACCACAGCGTCACCTGGGAGGCCATCAAGCTCGGCCAGGCGGACCCGACGGCGGCCAGGAACCTGCGCAACGACGCGCGACTGCTCAAGACTCTGCTGCTCGGCGCGCTGGTGCCCGAGGTGGAATCACTCAAGGGCCTGACCGCGCAGCGCCTGGCCGCGCTGAACCACGGCACTTTCCGCTCGCCCATCCCCGGGCGCGAAGCGCAGGACGTGCTGCGCAAGTGCCGCGACTGGGCCAGCGAGATCGGTGAGATCAAGATCACCGAGGACCAGAACCCGGTGATCTCGATCCAGGTCACCGGCGTCGACATCGAGCCGATCCTGCGTGCGGCCGAGGCCAACGACAACGCCGGCAATCGGCGCAAGAAGATCCGCGAGACCCTGTTCGAGCAGTTGGGCATCCCCGACGCCGGCGGGTTGTTCACGACCTACGAGCTTCTCTGGCGCGGCACGCGGCGCGAAGTCGAGCTGCTGTACGAGAACGTCCGCGAGATGACCGACGACCGCCTGCGTGGCCGCTCGGGCGCCTGGTCGGTGGTGATGGACTTTCCGTTCGACGACGCCAACTTCGGCCCGGCGGACGATCTGGCGCGCCTCGGTGAGTACCGCGGCGGCGACACGCGGACGCTCGTGTGGCTGCCCTCCTTCCTCAGCAACAAGGCACTGGCCGACCTCGGCCGCCTGGTGGTGCTCGACTACATCCTGCAAGGCGAGCGCTTCGACAACTACGCTGCGCACCTTTCGTTCGTCGACCGTGTGCAGGCCAGGGCGCTGGCCAGGAACCAGCTCGACCAGTTGCGGATCAAGCTCCGGTCACAGCTCGAAGTGGCCTACGGGATCAGCACCGAGCCGCGGGACGCGGTGAGCAATCCGCTCACGGCAGACCAGCAGTTCCAGTCGCTGGACCCGACGCTGTCGCCGCGCCCTCCCGTGGGCGCCGACTTCCGCAGCGCCTTCGAGAGCCTGCTGGGCCAGCTGTTCGCCCACCAGTACCCGGCGCATCCCGAGTTCGACACCGAGATCAAGACCAGCGTCATCAAGAAGGTCTGGCCCGAAGTGCAGAAGGCCATCGAATCACCTGGACAGCGCGGGCTGGTGCAAGACAGCTCGACGCGCAAGCTGGTACGCGCCGTCGTGAACCCCTCCCAGCTCGGGCAGATGGGCGAGACCCACCTGCTGATCGAGCCGCACTGGCAGTCCCGATTCGGGCAGAGCCACGCGCGCGACGGCGGCGGGCCGATCACGGTAGCCAAGCTGCGCCGCTGGATCGACAGCCCGGTGCCGATGGGCCTGCCAATCGAGCTGCAGAACCTGATCATCCTGGCGTACGCCGCGTCCACCAACCGCCGCTTCACGCTGCGCGGCGGGCCGGTAGAGCCCACCATCGACAGCCTGTCCGACGACCTGGAGTTGAAGGAACAGGCGCTGCCCAACGCCGCCGACTGGCAGGCGGCACTGCAGCGTGCCTCCAGCCTCTTCGGCCTGACGCTCGCGCAGACGCTCAATGCGGCCAACGTCGGCCGTCTGGTCGACGACGTGAAGCAAGCGGCCAGCGGCAAGCGCGAAGCAGTGGGCCGGCTAGTCGCACAGGTCCGTGACCGATCGAACCGCTATGCAGCGGGCGCCACCGGTGCCCGGCAGCAGTCGGCGGAATCTGCGCAAGCGCTGCTGGCCACGCTCACGCAGGCCGCGGAAGGCGATGTCGTGACATCGCTGACGAGCGCGACCCTGAGTACGTCGGAGGCGGCGGTGAGCCGTACCCTGGGCCAGGCCCAGGCGTGCGCCGATGCCCTCACCAACGGCAACTGGCAGTTGTTCGACGTGGTCCGCGATCTCGGGGACCATCGACGCGAAGCGGCGGCCGGCATCATGACGCGCCTCGCCGAGGTGCTGACCGCCGACGAGCATGTCGTCCCGCTTAAGTCGCGTCTGGCCGAGCTCGAGCGAGACGCGATGCAGTTGCTCGCGGCCGCTGCGCCCCTGCAGCCGCCCGCGCCTGCACCGGTCCCACCCGGTGGGACTGCTCCGGCCACGCCACTGCCTCCGGTCTTGCCACCTCCGCCGGGATTCAACGGCCCGGAAGTGGTGGAAGAGAAGCAGGCGCTTCATCTGACCGGGGCCGCCGCGATGGCGGAGTTGGATGACCTGAAGGCGCGCATCGCACGCGACCGCGATCTGGAACTCACCCTCAGCTGGCGGCTGGAGCGCAAGGGCACCAAGCTATGAGCTTGTCGACCCCGCAGATCGCGGCGCAGCTCGAGCGCGTGCTGGCGAGCGATCCGTCGACCGTGGCCTTGGCGATTCGGGCGAAAGCCCGCCAGCCGTGGCCCGAGACGCTGAACCAGCGTGGCCGACAGTTCGCGCTGCGGTGGTGCGAGTCGTCGCTGGCCATCCGCGAGGCGCTGTGCGATGTGGAGCAGCATGACCCGGCAACGGCGGGGCTGGTGGTCCTCACACCGTTGGCGACACGTGAGATCGCCGAGGACATCGCGGCGCGCCTGGCGCGCGCGCGGGTCTTTCAGCCCGAGGGCTGGGACATCGTCCGTCAGCTGTTCCAGGCCAAGGAGACCGACGCCCGGCTGGGGCGCTTTGCCTGGATGCCGCAGTGCCTGATCGACGGCGCGGCACAGGGCCCCTACCCGCCCGTGGCCAATGGCTTTCTCGGCCTGGAGACGGCGTGGCAGGAAGTGCTGCAAAGGTTTCTCCGGATCCCGGCGGCTCGCCCGGACGCCGTTTCACTGCTGACCTGGTCGATGACCGCTGGCGCCGACGCCACGCTCGATCAGCTGCCTGCGGCAGCCAGAGCGGACGTGATGCGCTGGCTTTCGGAGGCGGCCGGCAGCGCCGGGGAAATGGTCCTGGGCTGCGTCGAGGCCGGTCGAACGATCGAAGCCTTGCCACTGGGGCTGGTTTGCGGCGTGGTCTTCGCACCGGAAGGCGAAGGACAGGCGGCGCTGGGCCAGGCTGCCATCCGCCTCGAGCGGTTCGTCAACGACAAGCACATCGGCGTGCCGGAAGGCCGGGCCTGGGCGCGCGCCGCGGAGCAAGTGGTGCGAGCAGCCGGGTTGGAGGCGACGCGCGCCACGCTCGACCGTGCAGATGCCTTGCTGCGGGACCTGCGCGTTGCCGAGTTCGCGCACTTGAGCGATCTGCTTCCCGCTGCGCTGGATCAGCGGATGCAGGACTTCGCGCTCGCCCTGTCTGCGCATGTCGCCGAACCCACCGAGGCCAACCTGGCTCAGGTTGAGCGGCAGGCCGACCGCGTGCTCAGACACACGTTGATGGCGGCCCAGCCGCCGCGCGCGGAGCGCGTGGGGATGGCACGCCGTCTTGCCCGCTGGCTGTTGACCGCGCCCCGATCAGTGACGGCGCTGCCGAGTGCCGTGGCCTGGCAGTCGGACGAAGGCGCCTTCGTGGACTGGGCACGTTTCCGTCTGCTCGGCGGCGACGAGATTCCGGAGCTTTCGCAGGCCTACGGCGCGTGCCGCGAAGCGCTGATCGCGCGGCGGAACAAGTTCGCCAAGCCGTTCGCCCAGGCATTGATCGAGTGGAACGCGAACAAGCCGTCCATTGATGGGCGCCTGGTGCCGGTCGAATCCGTACTCGAGCATGTCGTGGCGCCGATCGCGGCAGCCCATCTCACGTTGTTGCTGGTGATGGATGGGCTGAGTATCAGCATCTTTCGCGAACTGTTCGAACGTAGCGCCAGCCACGGCTGGGCCGAGATGGTGCCGAGCGACCTCGGGCAGTCTCTGGTCGGCGTGGCGGCGCTGCCCACCGTCACCGAGGTCAGCCGTACCAGCCTGCTTTGTGGGCGGCTCACGCTGGGAGCCGCCGCGCAGGAGCGATCGGGATTCGCTTCGCATGCGGCGCTGCTGGCGCACAGCCGCGCCGGAGCACCGCCCCGGTTGTTCCACAAGGGCGATCTGGCCGACGCGACCAACCTGGCCTCCGAGGTGCGCGCGGCGATCGCGGACCCTCATCAGCGCGTGATCGGCGTGGTCTACAACGCGGTCGACGATCACCTGAGTGGTCCCGACCAGCTGCATCAGCGCTGGACACTCGAAGACCTGCGGCTGCTGCTGCCGCTGCTGCGTGAAGCGCGGGAAGCAAGGCGCGTGGTGGTGATCACTGCCGACCATGGACACCTGCTCGAAGACGGCACGACCCAGATGAGTAACGGCAGCGAGAGCGATCGCTGGCGCCCGGGCACGGACAGCCGCGCGCCGCACGAGGTTGCGGTGAGCGGCGGGCGTGTGGTGACGAGCGATGACTCGAACACGGTCGTGTGCCTCTGGGGAGAAAGCTCTCGCTACGGCGGACGCAAGAACGGCTACCACGGCGGCCTGTCGCCACAGGAGGTGACGGTGCCGCTCGCCGTCATGGTGCCCTTGCACATGAACCTGCCCGGCTGGACGCCCGCACCACCTGCTCAGCCCGAGTGGTGGGAGCTGCCACCGATCCCGAAATCACAAGAAGCCAAGCCCGCGGTCGCACAACCCGTGCGGCCCGCTGGCCGCAAGCCGACCGCGCAGGTGGGTCAGCCGCAGCTGTTCGAGGAGACCGACCTGCCACCGGCACCCGCGCCGGCGGCACCCGACTGGATCAGGGACTTGTTGAGCGGGCCCATCTACGCATCGCAAAAGCAACTGGCTGCGCGGGTTGCGCTGCCGGACGAGAAGATGCGAGCACTGCTGCGCGCGTTGTCCGAGCGTGGCGGCAAGCTCTCGCGCGCTGCGCTGGCCCAGCGGCTCGCACTGCCGGAGATCCGCGTCGGCGGAATGCTGAGCGCGGTCAGGCGGATGTTGAACGTGGACCAGGCCCCAGTGCTGGTCATCGATGAGGCGGCTGGAACCGTGGAGTTGAATATCGCGCTGTTGCACCAGCAGTTCCGCGTCGGCGGCCCAGGGGGTCAACGATGATCAGCGCCGCGCGGCGGGAAGACATCGTCGGTGCCCTGCGTCGCGGCACCGTGCCGAGCAGCGGCCTGGACGTGCTCGCAGTGGGCATCGAATCGTTCGCGCCCACGCTCGACGAGGAGCTTGCAGCGGTCGCCGCCGGGCGTGGCGGATTCAAGACGGTACGCGGTGAGTACGGCACCGGCAAGACCTTCTTCGGGCGTTGGCTGCAGGAGCGGGCGCGCGCCCGCGGCTTTGCGGCGACGGAAGTCCAGATCAACGAAACCGAAACGCCGCTGCACCGCCTGGAGACGGTGTACCGCCGACTCGTCGAACACCTTGGAACGGCAGACACCGCCAGCGGCGCCTTCCGCGGTGTCGTCGATGGCTGGTTCTATGCACTGGAGCAGGATGTTCTGGCCGACGCGTCGATCGACCCCAACGACGCCGAGGAACTGCTGTCGCGCACCGATGCGCTGATGGAGGCACGCATTGCCACCATCAGCAACACCGCGCCGGCGTTCTCGGCCGTGCTGCGAACTTACCGCCGCGCGCTGGCAGCAGGCGATAGCATGTTGGCGGACGGTCTCATCAGTTGGCTGGCGGGGCAGCCGAACGTGGCGGCCAGCGTCAAGCGCGCAGCGGGCATCAAGGGTGACCTCGATCATTTCGGCGCCACGAACTTCCTGGTGGGCCTGCTCACTATCCTGCGCGACAGCGGCTACTCCGGTCTGGTCATGGTGCTGGACGAGGTGGAAACGCTGCAGCGCATGCGCACCGACACCCGCGAGAAGGGTCTGAACGCTCTCAGGCAATGGATCGACGAGATCGATGCGGGGCGGTATCCCGGTCTCTACCTGGTGGTGACGGGAACACCGGCGTTCTTCGACGGCCCCCAGGGCGTGCAGCGCCTCGCGCCGCTGGCCCAACGTCTGCACGTCGACTTCGGCACCGACCGTCGCTTCGACAACCCCCGGGCGGTCCAGATCCGCCTGGCACCCTTCGACCATACGGCCCTGCTGGCGGTGGGACGACGCGTCCGCGACATCTACGCCGAAGGTCGACCCCACGAGCAACGCCTGCGCAGCGTCGTGGACGACGGCTACCTCGACACGCTGGCCCGTGCCGTGGCCGGCGGATTGGGCGGCAAGATCGGCGTGGCGCCACGATTGTTCTTGAAGAAACTCGTCGCCGACATTCTGGATCGTGTCGATCTGCACGAAGACTTCGATCCGCGCCGGCACTACACCCTGACGCTGGCCGAGAGCGAGATGTCGGTGGTCGAACGGGCAGCCGCAAACGCCACCTCGGTGGACGACATCGAACTGCCGTGAGCGAATTCGAGCAACTGCACCCTTCCCTGCAGTACCACGTCGTCAACACGTTGGGCTGGAGCACACTGCGCCCGACCCAACTGGCGGCGATCGCCCCGATTCACGCGGGCACTCACTGCCTGCTGCTCGCGCCGACCGCCGGCGGCAAGACGGAAGCGGCGGCGATCCCGATCCTGTCGAGGATGCTCGTCGAGAGCTGGCCAGGCACGAGCGTTCTCTATGTCTGCCCGATCAAGGCGTTGCTGAACAACCTCGAACCCAGGCTCTCGCATTACGCCGGCCTGGTTGGGCGCCGCGTCGAAGTCTGGCACGGGGACGTCTCCCAGTCGCGCAAGAACCGGGCGCTCAAGGACGCGCCGGACATCCTTCTCACGACGCCCGAATCCGTCGAGGCCATGCTGATCTCTGCAAGAGTCGATCGTCCCGCATGGTTCGGCAACCTGCGGGCAGTGATCGTCGACGAGCTGCACGCGTTCGCCGGCGACGACCGCGGCTGGCACCTGCGATCAGTGCTGCACAGGCTCGACCAGTATCTCGACCGACCGCTGCAGCGCATCGGTCTGTCGGCGACGGTGAGCAACCCGAGCGAGTTGCTGGCCTGGTTGGCACCCATCGGAAGCAGAAACGTCGTCGGCAGCGCGAGCGTCAGCACTGACGCCGACGTCACCATCGACCACGTCGGCTCGCTCGAAAACGCCGCCACCGTGATCGCGCGGCTGCACCGCGGTGAGAAGCGGCTCGTCTTTTGCGACTCCCGCAGCAGCGCGGAGCAACTGAGCAGCATGTTGCGGACCCATGCGATCCGGACTTTCGTCAGCCATGCCTCGCTCAGCCTATCCGAGCGACGGCAGGCCGAAGCGGCCTTCTCCGAGGAGCGGGACTGCGTCATTGTCGCCACGTCGACGCTGGAGCTCGGCATCGACGTGGGCGATCTCGATCGCGTGGTCCAGATCGACTCACCATCGAGCGTCTCATCGTTCCTCCAGCGAATGGGCCGCACGGGTCGGCGGACCGGTGGCCGTCGCAACTGCCTCTTCCTGGCGACGAACGACAACGCCTTCCTCCTGGCCCTTGGCGTGACGCAGAAGTGGTCCAAGGCTTGGGTAGAGGCGGCTGTGCCGCCCGCAGAGCCGTGGCACATCGTCGCGCAACAGGCGTTGGTTCTGAGCCTCGAGCGAGGCGAGCTCCCGACGCAGGAGTTGGTCAAGCTACTCCACGGGTCGTTCCCCGAACTGCACAGCGCGGACATTGAAGTGCTCGTCGAGCACCTGGTGGAACAGCAGTTCCTCGATCGGTCCGAGGGCGTGGTGCGGGTTGGTCCGCAGACCGAGAGCAGCTACGCGCGCGGCCACTACCGCGATCTGCTTGCGTCCTTCAGCGGCTCCCAACTGCTGACTGGCCGGCACGGCGCCGCCGAAGTCGGCTACATCGACCCGACCGTGTTGACCGGGGAGCGCGATGAACGTCTGCTCTTGCTGGCTGGCAGAAGCTGGCGCGTCACCGACGTCGACTGGTCTAGGCGGATCGTGTGGCTGGAGCCGGCCGCCGGCGGTGGCAAAGCGCGCTGGATAGGCGGCGCACGCAGTCTGGGCCGCGAGGTGTGTCAGGGTATCCGCTCGGTGCTCGCGAACGGCACCTCGCCCAACGTCACTTTGTCTCGGCGCGCACGGGCAGCATTGGAGACGCTGTCCGAAGAGATACCGATGTCCTCGGGAACGAACTTCGTGATGTCTCGTTCCGACGGCGCGCCCGCGCAAACCTGGACGTTCGCCGGCACGCGAGCGAACCGTACCTTGGCTCGCCACGCGTCGATCGGTACCGCGAAGGTTCGCTTCGATGCGCTGAGCGTGCAGGCACCTGTTGCGGCCCTGTCCGCCACGCTGCCTGAACGCATCGATCTGACGAGCGACGAGCTTGCGGCCTTCCACGAGTCCATCAAGTTTGCCGACTGCGTGCCACGAGAGCTGCTATCCCGGACGATCGTAGCGAGGAACTTTGAGATGACCAGCGGAGGCGGTCGAGGATGAGTGGAAGCCGCATACCCACTTCGCTTTACCCGCGATACCCGTAGGCGACCGCTCAGGGAAAAGACGCAAGAACAATGGATCAAACGACCCAACCTCGCCGGAGCGGCTCCTACCCCAAAGCGCTTCGAACTCACTCGGACATCATGAGCAGCAATCGCTTCCGCATCGGGTTGGGAGCCCTACTCCCACTCAATCGTCGCCGGCGGCTTTCCGGAGATGTCGTAGACCACGCGGGACAGGCCCGGCACTTCGTTGATGATGCGCCGGGAGCACAGATCCAGCAGTTCGTAGGGCAGGTGTGCCCAGCGGGCGGTCATGAAGTCCACGGTCTCAACTGCGCGCAGCGCGACCACCGGCTCGTAGCGGCGGCCGTCGCCGGTGACGCCGACGCTTTTCACCGGCAGGAACACGGCAAAGGCCTGGCTGGTCTTGTCGTACCAGCCGGCACGGCGCAGTTCTTCGATGAAGATGTGATCGGCCAGGCGCAGGGTGTCGGCGGCGGCCTTGGTCACTTCGCCCAGGATGCGCACGCCCAGGCCCGGCCCCGGGAAGGGGTGGCGCTGCACCATCTCGGCGGGCAGGCCCAGTTCCAGTCCGATGGCGCGCACCTCGTCCTTGAACAGCTCGCGCAGCGGCTCGACGAGTTTGAGCTTCATGTGCTCGGGCAGACCGCCGACGTTGTGGTGGCTCTTGATGACGTGCGCCTTGCCGGTCTTGCTGCCGGCGGATTCGATCACGTCCGGGTAGATGGTGCCCTGGGCGAGGAAGTCGACGCCCTCGATCCGGGTGGCCTCTTCGTCGAATACCTCGATGAACAGCCCGCCGATGATCTTGCGCTTGGCCTCGGGGTCGGCCACGCCGCGCAGCGCATCCAGAAAGCGCGCCTCGGCATCGACCCGGATCACCTTGACGCCGAGGTTGCGCGCGAACACCTGCATCACCTGGTCGCCCTCGTGCAGGCGCAGCAGACCGTTGTCGACGAACACGCAAGTGAGCTGGTCACCGATGGCTCGGTGCAGGAGTGCAGCAACCACGGACGAATCGACCCCGCCCGACAGGCCCAGCAGCACCTTGCCGTCACCTACCTGCCGGCGCACCGCGGCGATGGCGTCCTCGATGATGTTGCCGGGCGTCCAGGCGTTGCCGCAGCCGCAGATGTCGTGCACGAAGCGGGCGTAGATACGCTTGCCCTGGGGGGTATGGGTGACCTCGGGATGAAACTGAAAGGCATAGTAGCCGCGCGCTTCATCGGCCATGCCGGCCAGCGGCACATCGGGGGTGGAGGCGATGCCTTTGAAGCCCTCAGGCAGCGCGCTGACGCGGTCGCCGTGGCTCATCCACACATCCAGCAGGCCGTGACCCTCGGCGTCGACGCGGTCCTCGATGCCGTCGAGCAGCCGGGAATGGCCGTGGGCGCGGATCTCGGCGTAGCCGAATTCCTTGACCTCGCCGGGCTCCACGGCGCCGCCGAGCTGCACCGCCATGGCCTGCATGCCGTAGCAGATGCCCAGCACCGGCACGCCGAGCGACCAGACCACATCGGACGCGCGCGGTGAACCGGCCTCGGTGACCGAGGCCGGCCCGCCGGAGAGGATGATGCCTTTGGGCGCAAAGGCGCGCAGCGCCGCCTCGTCCATGTCCCAGGGGTGGATCTCGCTGTAGACGCCGAGTTCGCGCACGCGTCTGGCGATCAGCTGCGTGTACTGGGAGCCGAAGTCCAGAATCAGGATGCGGTCGGTGTGGATGTCGGTGGACATGAGTTCACCCAGGGCGCGGCCGGCGCCGGATCGGTGGGGAGAGAACGGGGCGGCGACTGTACGGCGAACTAGCGGTCACCGACCGGATAATTGGGAGTTTCCTTGGTGATGCCGACATCGTGGACGTGGCTCTCCTGCATGCCCGCGCCGGTGATGCGCACAAACCGCGGCTTGTTGCGCAGCAGCTCGATGTCGCGACAGCCGGTGTAACCCATGGCCGAGCGCAGACCGCCCATCAGTTGATGAATGATGGTGGATACCGGTCCCTTGTAGGGCACCCGGCCCTCGATGCCTTCCGGCACCAGCTTGTCGGCGCCGACGCGGACATCCTGAAAATAGCGATCGCTCGAACCCTGGGTCTGCGCCATGGCGCCGATGGATCCCATGCCGCGATAGGCCTTGTAGGTGCGGCCCTGATACAGTTCGATCTCGCCGGGCGCTTCCTCGGTACCGGCGAGCAGCGAGCCCACCATGACCACGTCGGCGCCGGCGGCAATGGCTTTGGCGATGTCGCCGGAAAAGCGTATCCCGCCGTCGGCGATGACCGGGATTTCGAGGTGCTCCAGTGCCTTCACCACATTGGCGATGGCGCTGATCTGGGGCACGCCAACGCCGGTGACAACCCGGGTGGTACAGATCGAGCCGGGTCCGATTCCCACCTTGACGGCATCGGCGCCCGCTTCGACCAGGGCCAGGGCCGCTTCACTGGTCGCGATATTGCCACCGATCACCTGGACCGCCGGAAACCGGCGCTTGATCCAGTCGACGCGGGCCAGCACACCACTGGAATGGCCGTGCGCGGTATCCACCACCAGCACGTCGGCCCCCGCCGCCACCAGCGCCTCGACACGTTCGTCCGTGTCGGGACCGGTGCCGACCGAAGCGCCCACGCGCAGACGGCCGAACTCATCCTTGCAGGAATCCGGATAGCGTTCGGCCTTGTCGATGTCCTTGACAGTCACCAGACCGCGCAGCTCGAAGCGCTCGTTCACCACCAGCACCTTCTCGATGCGGTGGGTGTGCAGCAGACGTTTGACTTCCTCCGGGCTCGCGCCCTCGCGCACCGTCACCAGGCGCTCCCGCGGCGTCATCACGGTGGCAACCGGCGCATCGGGGTTGGTTTCAAAGCGCACGTCGCGCCGGGTGACGATGCCCACCAGATCGCCGCCGCGCAACACGGGCACGCCGGAGATGTTGTGCTCCCGGGTGAGCGCGAGCAGATCGCGAATCGGCGTATCCGCTTCGATGGTGATCGGATCCTTGACGACCCCGCTCTCGAACTTCTTCACGGCGCGCACTTCCGCTGCCTGCTGCTCGATGCTCATGCTCTTGTGGATGATCCCGATGCCGCCTTCCTGGGCCAGGGCAATCGCCAGGCGCGCCTCGGTGACGGTGTCCATGGCGGCGGATACCAGCGGGATATTGAGCTTGATGGCGCGGGTGAGGCGGGTACGCAGACTGACGTCGCGCGGCATTACATCGGAATAACCCGGCAGCAGCAGGACATCGTCGAAGGTAAGGGCTTCCTGATCGATTCTGAGCATGGCCTGTGCCGGCGGGCCGGTCGCGGAAGGCGCCCGATTATATCGGTGCCCCGGCAGCCGGTAAACCGAAACCGCCGGAACGATGCCGCGAACACGAAGGTTACAATGCCGCCATGGCTGAGCTCCCGGACCCCATCGAATTCACCGCTACCGCTCGCCAGGTACTCAGCGTCTCGGCGCTCAACCGCCGCGCGCGCCAGTTGCTCGAAACCCATCTGCCGCTGCTCTGGGTAGAAGGCGAACTCACCAATTTTTCCTGCCCGGCATCCGGACACTGGTATTTCACCCTCAAGGACGAGCACGCCCAGGTACGGGCAGCCATGTTTCGCACCCGCAACCGGCTGCTCAACCTGCGCCCCGTATCCGGTCAGCAAGTTCTGGTACGTGGACGCATCGGCCTGTACGAGCCACGGGGCGACTATCAACTGATCGTCGATCACATGGAGCCGGCGGGCCAGGGTCTGCTGCAACGCCGCTTCGACGAACTCAAGGCCCTCCTGGCCGCGGAGGGATTGTTCGACGCCGCGCGCAAGCGCGCCCTGCCGGCGCTGCCGCGCTGTCTGGGTGTGGTGACATCGCCGACCGGCGCGGCCATTCAGGATGTCCTGCGCGTACTGCGGCGGCGCTTTCCGGCGCTGCCGGTACTCATCTACCCGACGCCCGTGCAGGGCAGCGACGCCGCGCCCGCTATCGTCGCCGCACTCGACTTCGCCAACCGCCACGGCGCCTGCGACCTGTTGATTCTCACCCGCGGCGGCGGCTCGCTGGAGGATCTGTGGCCCTTCAACGAAGCGGCCGTGGCGCGGGCCGTGGCGGCGAGCGCCATTCCCGTCATCTGCGGCGTGGGGCACGAAACCGATGTGACCATCGCCGATTTCGCCGCCGATCTCCGCGCCCCGACGCCGTCCGCGGCAGCCGAGCTGGCCAGCCCCGATCAGAACGAACTGCTGGCGGCGCTGGCCGGCTATCAGCGCCGGCTGGAGCGCAGCCTCGGAACGCAATTGCAACGCTTGGGCACGCACCTGGAAGCGCTGCGCCGCCGCCTGCGTCATCCTCGCGAGCGCCTCGAACGTCAGGCCCAGCATCTGGATCATCTGGAAATCCGTCTCGTCAGTGCGATACGCGCGCGCCTCGCGACAGACGCCGCGCGACTGCACCACCTGGATATGCGGCGGGAGCGCCACGATCCGCGCCAGCGGCTGGCGCAGGCTCGCATGCGCGTTGAACAACTGGACGCGAGCCTGCTTCAGCACATGCGCCAGCGGCTCGCCCAGACCCGCGAGCATCTGGAAACGCGCGCCGCCGTGCTGCACGCCGTCAGCCCGCTGAGCACCCTGGAGCGCGGGTACGCCATCGTCCTCGACCGCGGCAGCCGCAGCATCGGCCAGGTGACCGCCACCCACGTCGGTGCCGAGATCGGCGTGCGTCTCCGCGACGGCCGCCTCGATTGCACGGTTACCGGCATCAACGCCGAGGACCATCTATCCACTACAAGCGATTTCGCCCACCGCGCGCAATCGTCACCGGATCAACCCCCACAGGACTGACCCCCACAGGACTAAGCGATGTATTTGCGCCCGCTAGTTACCGCGACCCTGATCGCGATTGCCTTTGCCACCACCCTCAACGCCACCCCAACCGGCGCAAAGGCCGCCAAGGCAACGCCGGAAAGTACCGCGAATGCCGAAGTCTGGAATCTGGGCGATCTCTACCCCGACCTGGACGCCTGGGAAACCGCCTTTCGCACCATCCAGCCGCAGCTCGCCGAAATCGCCACCTGCCGTGGCCACCTGGCCGAAGGCGCCGCCGTGCTCGCCGACTGCCTGAACCGCATCCACGTCACCTATCGCGAGCTGATGCGGCTGTTCAGCTACACCTATCTGGACCGCGACACCGACCTGCGCGACGCGGCGGCCAACGAGCGCTTCTCCCGCGCCCAGACCCTCTACAGCCAGTACGGCGAGGCGCTGAGCTTCCTGGATCCCGAGTTGATCGGCATCGGTGCCGATACCCTGGAAGCCTGGCTCGCCACCACGCCCGCGCTCGCGGACTACGATTTCCTGATCCGCAACATTCTGCGCAAAGGCGCCCATATCCTGTCGCCGCGCGAGGAGCGGATCCTGGCGGCGGCCGCCGATCCCCTGAGCGCGGTTGCCAACACGTACACCGTGCTCACCAACGCCGAAATCACCTGGCCCACCATCGTCCTCTCCAACGGGAAATCCATAACCCTGCGCGCCAGCGAGTACTCCCAGTACCGTACGAACCCCAACCGCGCCGATCGCAAGGCGGTGTTCGACGCCTTTTTCGGCGCCTACGGCCAATTCAGCGAAACCCTGGCGAATACACTGTCCGGGCAGATCAAGGCCAGCACCTTTACCGCCCGCATGCGCGGCTTCGATTCCAGCCTCGCCCAGGCGCTCGACGTGGATGCCATCCCGCCCGCGGTGTACGAAACCCTGGTGCGCGAAGTGAACCTCAACCTGGGCACCCTGCACCGCTATCTGCACCTCCACGCCCGCGTACTGGGCATCGCGGACCCGCACTATTACGACCTCTATCCGAGCCCGGTTCCCCAGCAGCGCAACTATCCGATTGCCGACGCCCGCGAATTGTTACGCGCCGCCGCGACGCCCCTGGGACCGGAGTATGCACAACGCCTCACCGAAGCGCTGAATCACAACTGGATGCACGTCCGCCCGGCGGAAGGCAAACGCAGCGGCGCCTACATGATGGGTTCCGCCTACGACGTCCACCCCTATCTGCTGCTCAACCACAACGACGATTTCGAATCCCTCACCACCTTTGCCCACGAGTGGGGCCACGCCATGCATTCCTTGCTGGCCAATACCACGCAACCCTTTGCAAAGGCCGACTACCCTACCTTCATCGCCGAGATCGCCTCGATCGCCAACGAGGTGCTGCTCTACAACCATTTGCGCGCGACGGCGAAAGCCCCACGCGAGGAATTGTTTTATCTGTTCCAGGAACTTCAGGGTTTGCGCGGCACGTTTTTTCGTCAGACGCAGTTCGCCGAGTTCGAACTCGCCACCCATCGCGAAATCGAACAGGGCGATGCACTGTCGGGCGAAAAATTGAGTCGCATCTATGGCGATATTCTCAAACGCTATCTGGGTCACGCCCAGGGCGTGATGACCGTCGACGACGCCTATGCGGTCGAGTGGGCCTATGTGCCCCACTTCTATAACGAGTTCTACGTCTATCAGTACGCCACCTCGCTCGCCGCCGCCTACGATCTGATGGAAAAGGTGCAGAACGGCGGCGCGGCCGAGCGGGAGGCGTATCTGGCAATCCTGAGGGCTGGCGGCTCCGAGCATCCCTACCCGCTATTGATGCGGGCGGGCATCGACATGGCGCAACCGGAGGTCTACCGCGCGGTGATCCGGCGCTGCAACGCGCTCATGGACCGCATCGAGAAGCTGCTGGCGGAGCATCCGGACCTTGAAGCCGCAACGGTAACCGCCGTTTCCGATACCCTGGCAGTATCCGCCAAATAAAACTGGACTCTGTTGAAATTCAGGCTCTACAGCCAGAAAAAACATGGCGTTGCTCGGGGTATCTCCTGAACAATATGCCTGAAAATCCATTCAGATCATCATGATCAGATCATCATGAACAGGTGATGTGTGCTACCAGACAGACGAAGAAAATTGCTCAGCATAGTCTGTGGCTCTCGGCGCAAGTAGCGATGCAGTGTCCACGCTGTAATGGCTCCGTGAATACCTCAAGCCCCACACTCTTGGCAATGAGGACGGCGTATCGGCGTTGATTGCCGGAGCATAACCTCAAGCCTTACCCATGAAGGAACGACAATGAAATCATTCAATATCAATGCAATCGCACTTGCGATTGGCCTTGCAGTCAGCGCCGGGGCAATGGCGGAAGGTGTTTCAAAGGACGAGTACAAAGTGAGCAAAGACCGTATCGCGGCCAAGTACACGTCGGCCAAGACGCATTGTGACTCGTTGTCCGCCAATGCCAAGGATATCTGCATGGCTAGCGCGGAAGGCGATGATAAAGTCGCTATCGCCGAACTCAATGCTCACTATGATCCTAGCGCGAACAATCTTTATCAGGTGCGCGTGGCCAAAGCGGACGCCGACTACGGGGTTGCGAAGGAGCGATGCGACGATCTGGCCGGCAACACGAAGGATGTTTGCGTGAAGCAGGCGAAGGAAGTGGAGACCACCGCCAAAGCCGATGCCGAGTCGTGGCTGAAAACCTCAACTGCGCAGGCCAAGGCCACCGAGGTCTCTACCGAAGCACAGACCAAGGCCGACCAAAAATCCGCCAAAGCCCAGGAGGGTGCCGCGACCGAGAAGCTCGACGCCAAGTACGAAGTAGCGAAGGAAAAGTGCGAAGCGTTTGCGGGCGATACCAAGACGAACTGCCTCAACCAGGCTAAGGCAAGTTTCGGCGCCGAGTAGTCCGCGCTCGACGGGGCGCGGACTGCCGCGCCCCGATGTTTGAAAACGCGGCAATCCCGCGAGAGCGATACCCAATTCGCGCTCAGCATGGTTGCCGCCGCATGCTTCCGCGGCCTGGGTAGTAGCGCCGCTCGTTTTTGGGCAACGCAATAAAACTGGCATTGGGTGAGCCGGACGCGCTATCCTTCCCAGAACCAATATGAGCGAACCCGTCGGCGGTGCTGCTTGCCGGCGGGCGCATTCGGTACGCAGTCGACGCAACCAAATGCTGGCCTACGTGCGATGCGCCTCACCGGAGGGTTGGGAATGACGGTCGATGATCACGTTGATCGGCCATCAGGAGCAGCCGCGATTTCGCTCGTTTTTTTGGTAACAAAAATTCACCAGGAGATACGGATCATGAAACTGGTCGGGACGCTAAGCACAGCTTTGGTTATGAGCATACTGCTGGCAACTCTATCCGGATGCCAAAAAAAGGAAGGCCCCGTGGAGCAAGCCGGCAAGAGCGTCGATCAGGCCACTGAGAAGGTCGGAGAAAAGATCGAAAAAGCCGGCGAAAACATTCAGGACGCGGCAAAGGGCGACAACAAATAATCACTGCGCGCACACCCCCAGCAAAGGTTTCAGGGTAACCAAGGGGATCTGTGCAGGTCGCGAACATAGGCGTCCAGCTGGACACCAGGCTTGCGGGTGAAAGCTGTTCATGACCAGTGCCACCCGAGGTAACCGGCGACGATCGCGATTCAGGGCATGACTCGATTTTGTAACTCGCCGCCATGCACGGTGCCATTGCCGAGCCACTCTGGTAGGCACAGGCGCGAAATTCAAACACTACCGTCCCTGGCAGAATCACCTTCCATGTACGAGTCCAAAACCCAGCCGCCGCTCACCCGCATTCGCTTCATCCAGCGCGTCCTGCTGCACTCCGCCGCTGCGCTCGCCCTGTCGTGTTGTCTCTCCTCGCCGGCATGGCGGGCTACGCGCACTTCAAGCACCTCAACTGGCCGGACGCATTTCTGAATTCCGCCATGCTGATGGGCGGCATGGGACCCGTCGATGCTCCGAAAACGGAAAACGGCAAGCTGTTTGCCGGCCTTTACGCACTCTACGCGGGACTGATATCCCTGATCGGCGCGGGCGTGATCTTCACGCCGGTAATTCACCGCATGCTGCATAAGTTTCATTGGGATCAGGACGGGTAGCACCAGACTTTCCGCTGCCCGCGCGACGTTTTTCCAAACCCCGCGACAGGGACGCAAGCGACCCGCCGGCGCAGTTTTGCAATCCATCGCCGTGCCGGGCTGCTAAAGTCACCGGATGATTGCTGACTCCACCCAGCCCGCCAATCAACTGCCCATCACCAGCCTGCGCGGCGTGGGTACGCACTTGCGCGACCGGCTGGCGCGGATCGGTATCCACGGCGTTCAGGATCTGCTGTTCCACCTACCAACCCGTTACCTTGATCGCACCCGCATCACTCCCATTGCCGCGTTGCGGCAACTGGCCGAAGTGGTGATCGAGGGCGAGGTGCTGGGTGCCGATATCGTCCAGGGCCGTCGGCGCAGCCTGATCTGCAAGCTGGGCGACCGGTCCGGCGTCGTTACGCTGCGGTTTTTTCATTTCTCGGCGGGGCAGCGCAATGCGCTGGCACGCGGCACTCGCCTGCGCTGCTACGGCGAGGTACGACTCGGCCCGGCGGGCCTGGAGCTGTACCACCCCGAATACCAGGTGCTCGATACCACCGCGCCCGCGCCGCTGGAACAATCGCTGACCCCGGTCTATCCGGCCGGCGAAGGCGTCACCCAGGCGCGGTTGCGCCAACTCATGACCCAGGCGCTCGCCCTGGCAAGCGGGAGCGACGGTCCGCACCGCGCGCTGCTTCGCGACTGGCTGCCGGCGTCGGTGCGCCCGGATCTGCCGCCGCTCGCAGATGCCGTGCGCTACCTGCATGCGCCGCCTCCGGACGCGCCCCTCGATCTGCTGCTGCGCGGCGAACATCCAGCGCAGCGACGGCTCGCATTCGAGGAGCTGCTCGCCCATCACCTGAGCTTGCAGCAGTTGCGCGCGCGGGTGCGCAGCCAGCGCGCGCCGATACTGAAAGCATCCATCGAGCTGGAGCAGCGTTTTCTCGACAGCCTGCCGTTCACGCTGACCGGCGCGCAGCAGCGCGTGTGCCGCGAGATCGCCGCCGACCTCGCCGCGCCCGTGCCCATGCTGCGCCTGCTCCAGGGCGATGTCGGCTCCGGCAAGACCGCGGTTGCCGCCCATGCGGTGATGCAGGCAGTGGGCGCCGGCTTTCAGGCAGCCTTGATGGCGCCCACCGAGATCCTCGCCGAGCAGCACCGCGATACCCTCGAACACTGGCTGCGCCCGCTGGGCATCCACAGCGCCTGGCTCACCGGCAAGCTCAAGGGCCGCGCGCGCGCCGCGCAACTGGCCGCCATCGCCGACGGCAGCGCCCAGCTCGCCGTCGGCACGCATGCGCTGTTCCAGGACGAGGTGACCTTTGCCCGCCTCGGCCTCACCATCATCGACGAGCAGCACCGCTTCGGCGTCCATCAGCGCCTCTCCCTGCGCGAAAAAGGCTGCGCCGGAACCGTGCCCCACCAGCTGATCATGACCGCGACGCCCATCCCCCGCACGCTTGCCATGATCGGCTACGCCGATCTGGACTATTCCGCCATCGACGAGCTGCCGCCGGGCCGGCAACCCGTCAACACCGTCGCCATCGCCAACAGCCGCCGCGCAGAGGTGATCGCGCGCATTCACGGTGCTTGCCGCGCGGGGCGGCAGGCCTACTGGGTGTGCACCCTGATCGAGGATTCCGAGGTGCTACAGGCCCAGGCCGCCGAAACCGCCGCTGCCGAACTGGCGCTGGCGCTGCCAGACTTGCGGATCGGCCTGGTCCACGGCCGCATGAAATCGGGCGACAAGGCCGCTGCGATGACGGCTTTCAAGGCCGGGGAAATCGATCTGCTGGTCGCGACGACGGTGATCGAGGTGGGCGTCGATGTGCCCAACGCGACCCTGATGGTGATCGAAAATCCCGAGCGCCTGGGCCTCGCGCAACTCCACCAGTTGCGCGGCCGGGTCGGTCGCGGCGAGACCGAGAGCCACTGCGTCCTGCTGTACGGCACGCCGTTGTCGCAGCACGCCCGCGAGCGCCTGCGCATCCTGCGCCAGACCAACGACGGCTTCGTGATCGCCGAACGCGATCTGCAACTGCGCGGCCCTGGGGAAGTGCTGGGCACCCGTCAGACCGGCGATATCAGTCTGCGCATTGCCGACTTGCAGCGTGACGCCGATCTGCTCGGCAGCGTGCAGCGCGGCGCGGCGACCCTGATGGCCGAGCATCCGGAAGCGATCGTCCCGCTGATTCAGCGCTGGCTCGGCCACGCAACCCGCTACGGGGAGGTTTGACGGCTGGGTGCGGCCGACGGACCATGGCCGGAACCGGTATCGAATCCGCTGACAAACCAGATAACAAACCCGACTGCAAACTCCATAACAAACTCCATAACAAACCACAGAGGGGTCCCTTATGAGTACCACCACACTCGGCCTGGTTCTTTCCACCGCCACCGAGGCGCCGCCACGGGAGCTGGCCGCCATCGGCCAGCTTGCCGAAGATCAGGGTTTTGCCGCCGTGCTGGTCAACGAGGGACGCGGCGATGCACTCGCCTGCGCTCAGGGCATCGCGGCGGCCACGCAACGCATCCAGGTAGGCACCAACATCGCCAATATCTATTACCGTCACCCCTTCCTTGCCGCGATGACCGCGGCCACCATCGCCGAGCTGTCCGCGGGCAGGCTGGTGCTGGGATTGGGCATGAGCCACCGCCAACTGCTGAAAGCCCAGGGCATCGAGATGAACAATCCCCGGGACTACCTGCGCGACTACACCCAAAAGGTGAAACAGATCCTGGCGGGCGAGGATCGCAACCCGCTGTTCGCGTCCCGTCCCTGCGCCTGGCCGGTGCCGGTGCTGATGGCCGGACTCACCGTGGAAAGCGCACGGGTGGCGGGCGAAGTGGCTGATGGCCTGATGCCATTTTTGCCGTCGCTGGATTACCTCAAGCAACTGCTGAACGCGACACGCGAAAGCGCCTCCGCGGTCGGCCGCGATCCAACACCACTGGATTGCATCCTCAGCATCCCGACGTTCATGTCGAACAACCTCGGCGCCGCGATCTCGGCGGCAAAACACAACCTGGCGTTTTTTGCGCGTCTGCCCAACTACCGACTGCAATGGCGGCGCTGCGGTTTCGAGACCGAAATGGATGCGGTCACCGCAGCCTGGAAAACCGGCGACCGCCGCGCCGCCGCGGCCTGCATCAGCGACGACATGGTGAATCAGATCTGCATCTACGGATCACCGCAAATGTGCCGCTCGCAATTAGCCATGTTTCGCGCGGCAGGGGCACGGCTACCACTGCTGGCGGTAAGCCCGGTCAACGATTCCGACCGGCTCGGCGCGACGCGCGCGGCAATTCGCCAGTTGGCACCCTGAGCTGCGGCGGATCCCACGCGGCACAAAATGAAGCGCCGGGCTCAATGCGCTTAGTGAGCCCGGGGCTACCTACTGCAGGGCTGGACGCAGATACGGTGGCGCACCCGGTTCGAGCTGCCGCGGAGTGAGGGATCGCGCGGTTGACAGCCAGCGCCTCGCCACGCGAAGCAGGGCTGCCGCAGCGAAAGCGGTCTGTCGAGACTACGCAGTTCGGGGGGCAGGATCGGCGTTCGCCTCCGATTGCGGCAGCTACCCCACTGATTCAACCTTCCGTTATGGTGCCAGCGACGCGTGGGGAACCGCGCCAAGGCTCGGGAACCATGCGCCTGGAAGGACCGACTTTCGTTCTTGAAATGTTCCTTGAGATATCCGTTCTGGATTTTACCGATTGTGGTTTGAATCTTGCCTTTGGCCGCCATGGTCTTGCCGCACAAAATCTTGCCGTACAAAATCTCGCCGGGGGGTACCTTGGTGCCACCTTTCCCAATCTCAAACGCGGAAACAAACCCTATTGCAATTATCTGGTTGTTGCAATTATCTGGTTGTTGCAATTATCTGGTTATAGGTGTTAGCGTCACATGGTGCGCGAAACATTTCTCCACCAATAATCGATTTCGCCACAATCGGTACACAGACACGCGGTACACAGACATGCGATTCCACTCCCGCGCCTTTATCCCTTGTGGCGCGAGCGGGGAGGCCGAACGTCCCAATGGCGAGCGGGGCCTGACGGTCGGCGCAAAACGATAATAACCAATACAAAAAGGAGGTGTGCCTTGTATCAATCGATACCCTCATCAGCCGAATCACCTTGCCGACATCCCATTTTCCGGGTCCGGTCTCCAGCTCATTCGGCGCATGAAAGAGTCTTGATCAAGGCCATGGCGTGTGTCGCCAGCTTGGTCACCGGGCCGGCTGTAGCGCTCACCTTCAAATCTGGAGAGATCGAAGCCTTTATAGATACCACGGTTACCGCCAGCGTGGCGATGCGCACGCAAGGTGCGGATGAACGCTCGTTCATTCCTGGCGTTTCGGCACCGTATTCCGGAAATACCCAGGTCTTTCCTGATGGCGGCGATATCTACAGTTCACCGCTATCGTTGTTGGCGGACATGGGCGTAAAGAAAGACAACTACGGTCTTTTTTCCCGCATGTCCTATACCTACGACTACACCATAATGCACAAGGACTGTGACAACTGCTTCCGCCCCACACCGGTTGGTGAACTCGACGGCATTTCCAATGCGGGACAAAACGCCGCGGGCAATAAATTCCGGGTACTCGATTTATTCGGCTACAGCAGCTGGAACCCCGGGGGTCACCTGTTGAATATCCGGATCGGCAAGCAGGTCGTCAACTGGGGCGAAAGCGACATCCTGGGCGGCGGCATAAGCCAGATGCAAAACCCGGTCGATTTCGGCAAGACCACGACCCCGGGAACGGAGATCAAGGAAACCCTGATGCCCCAGGAGATGATCTACGCGCAGTTCGGTGTCACGGAGGATGTGACCGTAGAAGCCTATTACGTCTGGAACTGGCGCAGGTCAGAGTTCTTCAGCACCGGTACCTTCTTCAGCCCGCTCGATCTCTACGGCAAGGGCTACAAACCCGACCTGCTGATCCCGGGCATTCCCTATACCGGTACCGACCGGCCCGACAAGGGCGGCCAGTGGGGTATGGCTGTTCACACCATCCTCAGCGGATTGGACAACGCAGACCTGGGCTTTTACTGGGTTCGGTCCCATGCGTTCATGCCGGCACCGACCGTGGACGAGAGCCATAATGTTCCGGATCCCTTTTCCTTGCTGCCCGTAACACTCGGCGGGTACCGCTGGAAATTCGCGCAAGACCTCGACACCTTTGCCGTTTCGCTGAATGGCGTTGTGCCAGGAAGTCTGGGACTCGCATTTCAGACCGAAGTGAACTACCGCCCGGATTTTCACGACGTCAGACAATGCGGAAACCTGTTTGGACTGGGCGGCATCCAGACGGCGCTTGGCCTGCTTCCCCCGGGATTGGCCGGGCCCGACGGCGAAATAATCGGTTGCGGAACCGAAACCACCGACCTGTGGACTTACCTCGGAGCATTGACCTATTCCGATGCGACCACATTGCTGGGAGCCAACACCCTCAGCCTGATACTGAACGTCAACGCGCAATGGCTAGACGGTCTTGACGGCGGCGATCCTACGGATTTCGTGCACAACGGCTCCGGTCCCGCGTTCCAGGGACACTTCAAAGGAACTGACGGCCTTGACCAGCCCGTCACCCCGTTCTCCTGGGGATATGCATTGGTCGGTCAGCTCGAATACAACGACATCTTTGCAAACCTGGACATGCGACCCACGCTGGTCTGGATCCATGGCGTAGACGGCTATCAACCACAGGCTGCGGGTATCGGCGGAGCCCTGCAAAAGGGCCAACAGATTGCCCGCGCAAGCGTCGAGTTCAGCTATTTGTCCAGCACTTCTTTGGAGCTGGCCTACTCACAATGGCTGGGTGACAACGCCGCCGGCGCCTATTTCGACCGGGACAACCTGTCATTGGCATTCAAATACCGTTTCTGAGGATGGTCTCAATGTTCAATTCGCAGCATGACAATAACAAGAAACTTCGCCAAGCACGCAGCGTTCTGGCGATGGGCGGGATGCTACTGCTTGGCCTCGCCGCTGACGCGACGGCCGCACCGCTGTCCAGTGCCGAAATCGCGAAACTCGGCCTGTCCGGCACCGAGCTGACTCCGGTCGGTGCGATTCGGGCTGGGAACGCCGCAGGAACGATTCCCGAGTGGAAAAATGAGCTGCTTCCAATTCCTCAGGGATTTACACCCGGCGATCACCACCCCGATCCATTCCCGGGAGATAAAGTTCTTTTCACCATAACCACTGCAAATTACCAGCAGTACGCCGACAAGCTGACCCCGGGGCAGATAAAATTATTCGAGGTGATTCCCGGGTACAAAATGGATATTTATCCGACGCGCAGAAGCGCGGTATATGCAGAGCGGTTTTATAAGGCAGCATTGGAGAATGCCAAGACAGCGGAAGTGGTAATCGCGGGGAATCAAATCGGCTTTAAGAATGCAGTTATTTCCTGGCCCTTTCCAATACCCAAAAATGGAAATGAAGCCATAGTCAACGCGTTGACCAGGCCGTTGCCGTCATGGATCAATTTTTGGGACAACACCGCCGCGACTACTGCAAACGGGGGCTATGAGGTAAATAAATTATCGGTACAGATACATTGGCTATACGGTGAGATCGGAAACACCATTGAAACTTTCGATCCTAGCGCGCCCGGAACGGGCTACGGGTATTTTCAAACCATCACCGCTCCAGTCAAGCAGGCAGGACAGGTACTGCTTGCTCATGACCCAATCACCTATACCAAAAATCTTCGCCACGCCTGGCAATACAACCCGGGCCAGCGGCGAGTAAAGCGCGCGCCGCAAATAAACTATGCGTATCCGTTTCCAGGCAGCAGTGGCCTGATGACGGTGGATTCCGGATATGGCTATAACGGCCCGAACGACCGGTTTGAATGGAAGCTGGAGGGCCTGCATGAAAAATATGTTCCCTACAATTCATACCGGCTGCACAGCGGGGATATAAAGGTCTCCGACATAATTACCAAGGATGGACGACTCAACCAGGACCTCCCGCGGTACGAACTGCATCGGGTATGGAAGCTTACCGGTACGTTGCGAGAAGGCACGAGCCATATCTATGGTTACCGGGAGTTGTTTCTGGACGAGGACAGTTGGTGGGTTTTACTCGCGGACAACTATGACCGCCGCGGAGAGCTGTGGCGTCCCATCGAACTGCATATCGTGAACCTTTATGACGCGCAAACCATGTTCTACACGCTTTTGGACTCATACGATCTTCAATCCGGCAGGATGATGTTCATGGGTCTTGATAACGAGGATCCCGGCCCGGATATGAGCTGGAGAGCGGACGACTCCTATTTCTCGCCTGGCTCCATACGAGCACAGGGAACTCGTTGAACCCAATGGATCCGAACTCCTCGACGGCATGCTGTGAAATGAACGGTCGAACCTGACGACCGTTCATTTTCGAACAGATTGCGCACCCTGTTCGCCACCGGAAGAGCAACGTCAACTAGCTCTCCATATATTTATACGCGATCGAATCACCGAACAGGGTGACGCGCAAGTACGCCCGCAACCGTCGCATCTTTCCCTGCGACGACGCGGCACTGAAAGCACTGCTCCGGGCGATCCGGGAGGCCGCGAAGAACTGAAAGGCCATCCATCACTGGAAGCCGGACAGGGCTTCCGGCCGATGTCCGGCGAGACAGCGTGCCGCTATCGGCACGGTGACAATGCCCAGTTACACAGTGGATTGGCAGGCCCAGTTCTGGCACCGAACACAAAACATTAGCGCCGGAAAAGCATATCTATGGCTCCCAGAGAATCTGTCATGAATCGCGTCGTAAAGCTGATATTTTCGTACCGACCGCTCATTCTGTTTTTCTTTTTTGCATTTACCATTTTCATGGGCATCAATGCTTTAAAGCTGCGAATGGAATCCGGGTTTGAAAAGCTAATGCCTTTTAAACACGACTATATCAAGACACTGGAAAAGTACCAGGATGATTTTGGATCCGGAAATCAGATAATCGTAGCCTTGATGCAAAAACAAGGGACTATTTTCAATCCAGAATTTTTCCGAGTAATGCAATCGGCAACCGACGAGATATTTTTTCTGCCTGGGGTAGCTCGATCAACGGTTACATCGATTTTTACTCCAAATGTAATTTACATCGAGGTAATTGAAGATGGATTCTCCGGCGGCAATGTCATTCCCGCTGAGTTTCAGCCCACTGAAGAATGGATGCCGATCATTCGAAACAACATCATCAAATCCGGACGTATCGGCGACCTGGTAGCCAATGATTTTTCCGGGGCCTTGATCAGGGCCGAATTGATCGAGCGCGACCCTACCACCCGAACGCCTTTGGATTATGGAAAGGTATCTGATGACCTTGAAAAACAAATTCGCAGCCGCTTTGAAAGTGACAATATCGATGTTCGCATAATCGGGTTTGCGAAATCCACTGGCGATATCGCCGATGGTGCCGGCGATGTAGTGGCATTTTTCGGTATTACCTTGGCAATAACCGGGGTACTTCTCTGGCTCTATACCCGATCCGTGATTTTGTCCCTGCTTCCGCCTCTGGTGGCACTGGTCGCAGTCATCGGGCTTCTGGGCTCTCTCGATATGCTCGGCTATGGCCTGGATCCGATGTCGATTCTGGTTCCATTCCTGGTATTTGCTATCGGAGTCAGTCATGGCGTGCAAATGGTAAGCGGTTGGATGGGCGAGGTGATGTACGGGGACGATACCGACGCCAACGCTCAGCCGGTGGTGCCGGCCTCCGAGTCTTCCCTCGGCGTCGATAGTCTTGAGGCGGCCCAACGCACTTTTCGCCGGTTATTGATACCTGGAGCACTGGCTGTGATCACTACGTCAGTGAGCTTTGCCACCATCCTCCTCATCGATATTCAAATAGTCCGGGAGACCGCCATTACCGCAAGTGTGGGCATGGCGATCATGCTGCTGACCAAAATGATCTTGCTGCCCGTGCTGCTTTCTTACGTAAAGATCGGCAATCTCGGCCGCTACCGCGAGCGGCATCGGCTTGCGGAAGCCCGGCGAGATCCGCTATGGCGATTCATGGCGCGTGCTACCGAGACCGGGCCATCCCTGGTCATACTGGCCCTGGTAGTGATAGTCACCCTGCTGGGCGTTTACAAGGGAAGGGAAATGAAGATCGGGGACCTTCATGCGGGCATTCCTGAATTGCGTGAGGATGCTCGTTACAACGTAGATAGCCATGTTATCGCCGAGAATTTTTCCATAGGCGTTGACAAGTTGTCGGTAATTGTCGAAGCACAACCGAATGCGTGTGTCGATTACGATGTAATGAAGGAAATGGATCGATTTGCGTGGCATTTGCAGAACCTTCCCGGAGTACATTCGGTCGATTCCCTTGCACGCGCGATGAAATTGATTATTGCGGCCAACAATGAAGGCAGTCCCCGATGGTTTGATGTTTCCCGGGATCCGAACAATATGGCGTCAGCGCTCCATGATCTCGAGCGCGGCGGCGGCGACGACTACATGAACGCCTCCTGCGACGCGATGCCGGTGAATATTTTTACGACTGATCACAAGGCCGAGACAATAGATGCCATCATCAGCGGGATCACCGCATTCCAGTCCACGCTTCCCAAGGAAAAATTCCATATTCGCCTCGCTACCGGAAATGTCGGCATTATCGCTGCCACCAACCAGACCGTCGCGGCGGCAGAACGGCCAATGATGGCGTGGGTATACGGAGTGACGATCGTCCTGTCGCTACTCGCGTTTCGATCCGTAGCCGGCACTCTGTGCATCGTCATTCCATTGGCCGTGGTCTCCCTGCTGGGGAATGCCATGATGGCAATCCTGGGGATTGGCCTGAAGGTGAACACCCTTCCCATGATGGCCTTGGGAGTTGGTGTTGGCGTGGATTACGCCATTTACATTTACGCGGCGATGCGCGGATTCGTGCATGCTGGCGATTCGCTGAACGAGGCGTTCTACAAGGCCATGAGGCTTACCGGCAAGGCAGTGATTTTCATCGGCATCACGCTTGGCGTGGGAGTGTGTACCTGGATTTTTGCTTCTCTGAAATTCCAGGCCGATATGGGGATACTGCTGACCTTTCTGTTCGTGACCAACATGCTGGGAGCCACTTTGATTTTGCCGGCGCTCGCGCGCTGGTTATTGCGGCCCCGAGGTCGCGCCAGGCTTGCCACTGCCTAAAATGGGCTTTGGCATCCGTGATGATGATCGGTATCGAAAGTTTTTTGAGCACCAGGCAAGCGCCATCTTTCCCCTGCCGGATTGGTCCGGGCAAAGAAAATCCCATAGCACCGGAGCTGACGGGTCACGTTGGTGGTTTGCCGGCACGGTCGATTTCCGGGCCTGCCTGTTGTTTCCGTGCGCGGTTACGGGATGCCGGCCGTAGATTGTCACCGATGGCATCACGCCCGATGCTCCCGGTGATCCGGCCGTTCACTCCCCGATGGCGACCGCCGCTCTTGCGTTGAGCATTTTCGCTGGCACAAAAGGCAGGCCGCCAAGACAGTAACCGACACGCCGAGATCATGCTGCGCGAGCAGCTTGAGAGTTACGCGAGAACCATCAGCAAGAAAAACGGGGCGCACCCCGGAACCGGAAGCCCTGCGCCTCACAGGGCCCGGCTTCGGGACCCGGATATTCCCCGTGATCGGTCACTCCCCGATCCGCGAGCTGACTGGGCGTGAGCCACTGGAGAAGCTGCGCCGGATTCAAGACAGGGGGCGCAACCATCCTGCGCGTGCCGCAACGAGTGCGCCAGATCGTTGATCACTCGCCCTGGGGGGGCTGGCTCGTACCCCTTGCACAGTAAAGTTGTCCAGCTCATCGCCCTCGGCACGCAGATCGGTGACGCTCTCCTGGAGTGCGCTCAGCACTCGGGCTGCCAGGACACGCGCTTCCGCAGCCCGCCGAGATGCCCATTCCCGGAGTCTCATGCGCTTGAAAAACGAGTGTTGCCATTTGGCCATAATTCCAGAAATCTGGATGATTGGTCTTTGATGTCATATAGTTGCGTTGTTTCATTTAGGCAACGCTACTGTGACGGACATTCCCCGCGGTAGCGGCCGAAGGCGCGTCAAGGCGCTCATCGGCCGCTTTTCGTTGTTGCAGCAATGGGTGGCAGCCACCATCCTGTCGGTGCTTCCGCTGTTGCTAGCGGTGAGCTATGCAGGGCTGTCCCTGCAGCAGCAGAACAGCAGCCAGCGCGCGCTGCTCGAGCGTGTCGATCGGGTGGGCGCGGAGGGCGGCACGATCGCCGAGCACATCAAGGAAATGGTCCGACTGTCGCGGCAATATGCGTTGCTGCAGGAGCCCAGCTTTCTCGACCTCTATCGACAGAAAGCCGACGCCATGGCGGCGAGTGTGGATTCTCTGCGACCGATGCTCGACGACCGAGAAAGCCAGGTCACCCTGGAGGCGCTGCTGGGCACCGCCGCGGAGATCGAGCGCGTGCTCTTCGAGGCGGGGGGCTCCAACCAGAGTTTGTCCGTCTCGCTACAGTTGTTGGTGTCGTTGGGAGAAGGTATAGCCAAGCAGGTCGAGGCCTATCGGCGCCGCGCGCTGATCGAAGGCGAGCAGGCTTTCAACCGGATCGTCCGCCAGCTAACCGTGCTCACTGCGCTGGCCTTGCCGGGCACCCTGGGGCTGATGATCATCGGCAACTACATGGTGTCGCGCCCCCTGTGGCGCTTGAGTCAGGCGATCCAGCGGCTTGCCGAGCAGGATTGGCAGGTGCCGATCGAGATTGAAGGTCCGGAGGACTTGGCTGCCTTGGGTCGCAATCTCGAATGGATGCGCAGGCAGATCATCAGCAGCGAGCGCCAGACCATGGCATTCATTCAGCACGTGACCCATGAACTGAAAACACCCATCGCCGCGATCATCGAAGCCGGCAGCCTGTTGGACGAGGAGGTCCCCGGACCCTTGACTTCCCGGCAACGATCGATCCTGACCGTGTTGCGTACCAATGCGAGGAATCTGGAACACCTGATCGAGCAGCTGCTGAATTACAACGCCGTATCCTATGGAATCCTGACCCGGTTGGAGGAGGTGGATATCCAGGCACTGTGCGAGGCGACCCGGACGCGTCTGGAGGCCTCGAAGCCGAACAAGAAGCCGCGCTGGGACATTTCCGGGCCGTCGCGGGTGGTGCGCTCGGATCCGAGATTGCTCGAGATGATTCTCCGAAACCTGGCGAGCAATGCCTTTCAGTTCATCCCCAACGGAGGCGATATCGTCATTCATTGGGAGCAGGGGGAGCACGAATGGCGACTGACCGTCGCCGATAACGGACCCGGGATAGCGCCTGACGAGATGGCGCATATCTATACGCCATTTTTCTCTGGCGCCAATGATTCTCGGGAGCGCGGCGCCCAGACCGGCATGGGGCTGTCGATAGTCCTCGAGTGCGTGCATCTGCTCCATGGCCGGATAGACACCCGATCCACCCCCGGAAGCGGCGCGGAATTCGTCCTCCATTTCCCGATCTTGAGGTAAGGAAAAATACTATGCGTCCTGCTCTGGTTGTTCTGTCCTGCCTCGGTGTTTTCGTTCAGGGGTGCCAATCGGGCACCACTGTTCAGCAGATTTCCGATGAAGTTGTACCGCCATCGATGGTCGTAGATGAAGCCTGCGCCCGAGCTACGGAATCCGCCGTTGACCAGTGGCTACGGGAGCGGTATGCGGTGTGTCAGCTCTCGACAGACGAACGGAAAGCAAGCTTGCAGCACCTCGATCAAGTTCAGCGAGAACGCACATTGAGTGATGACTTGCAAAAGCTGGCTCTGGCCAGTTGTCAGCCCGAATTGACTCCCGGCCTGTTGCGCGAGGCTTTGAGTGCTGTCGCCAGCGCCGAGGTACCGGAAGGGGAGTGGCGCCAACTGATCGCTCTGATTGCCGCGCTGGACCGAAGCTCGCGCATCCTGGAGACCCGCAACGAACAGCTCAAGGCGGAGCTCGAAAGGACGATCAACGGCATTCGGGATATCGAGACCGATATCGATGACATTCACCAAAATGGAGGGGGGCGATGAGCCAGCCGACCATACTGCTCGTGGACGATGACCCCGGACTGCTCCAGTTGCTGGAGATTCGGCTGGAGTCATTTGGCTATGCCACCCTGTGCGCAGCGTCGGGGGACGAAGCGCTTCGGCTGCTGGAGAAGAACACGGTTCAGGCGCTGGTCAGTGACTTGCGCATGCGGCCCATGGATGGTCTCGAGCTTTTCGAGAAAGTGCGTGAGCGGTGGCCGAGCATTCCGGTGATCATGATCACCGCGCACGGCACCATTCGCGAGGCCGTGGATGCTACCGTGAAAGGGGTATTTTCGTTTCTTACCAAACCCGTCGATCCCGGCGAACTGCAATCCGTGCTGAGAAGGGCCATTGCGCTTCAGGCCGGTGGGGAAAACCGGGACCCCGCGGATGAGGGGCGCCTGGTGACCCGGTGCGCCCGGATGTTCGAGTTGTTGGAGCAAGCGCGTCTGTATGCCGAAAGCAATGCCAATATTTTGATCACTGGTGAAAGTGGCACAGGCAAGGAATTGCTTGCCGAGTTTGTTCACGCTCACAGTTCCCGCACCGAAGCGCCTTTCGTCGCCATCAATTGCAGCGCGATACCCAACGAATTGCTCGAATCCGAATTGTTCGGGCATGCCAAAGGGGCTTTTACCGGTGCCAGCCGGGATCGGCAGGGGCTGTTCGTTTCCGCCGATCACGGCACCGTGTTGCTCGACGAAATCGGGGACATGCCCCTACTGCTGCAGGCAAAGTTATTGCGTGTACTGCAAGAGGGCAAAATACGGCCTCTGGGCGCACACGAGCTGATCGACATCGATATCCGGGTGATTTCGTCGACCCATGTCGATCTGGAAAGGGCAATCGGCGAGGGCCGTTTTCGCGAGGATCTCTATTACCGGTTGAACGTCGTCAGTCTACATATCCCGCCGCTTCGGGAACGGCCCGAGGACATTGCCATCCTGGCGCAGCATTTTTTGCGGGAGATGGCTCAGCGGAGAAACAAGCAGGAGAAAGTCCTGTCCCCGCAGGCACTTGAGTTGCTGCTGTGCTATGGGTGGCCGGGAAATATTCGCCAGTTGCAGAATGTCATGGAGCGACTGTTTGCCTTGAGTCGCGGGCCGGTCATTCCGGAAGCCCTGGTGCAGCAGGCACTGCCCCTGGATACCGCGCCCAGGATCCGTTCCTTCAGCGATGCCCGCCGGGAGTTTGAGCGACAGTACCTGGCGCAGTTGCTGGCTGTGACCAAGGGCAACATGACACAGGCGGCGGAGCTGGCCGATCGCAACCGGTCGGATCTCCACAAGCTGGTCAAGCGCCATGCGATCAACCCCAATGAATTCCGCTACCGGAGCGCGGAGGACGGATGATCATCACCGAGCGCTGACCCGGCGTGGCCGGATCAGCGCTCGGTGATGATCAGAAGGTGTAGGGGACCGACAGGGCCACGAAACCTGTATGCCCGATCCCCACGTTTTCTCCGGCGTAGGTGGTGGAAACTCCGCCGACCAGGGACATCGAGTTGCTGAACCGGTAGCTGGTCATCAACTGCGCGGCATGGCGGTTGTAATCCGGAAAGGTGGTCAGTACTTCTTCATCATTTTCATCGTCGTTGCCCACGCTGACAGTATTGGCGGAGCGCAGGATGAACGACCACGAAGAACCACCCGGCGCCCAACCGATGAAGGCATTGAAAAAGGCCTCGTCGGCGGCCACCTCCCAGCGTTTGGTGTAGCCTACCTCGCCGCTGTAGAAGATACGGCCGCTGCCCAGGGTGTGGCGATTGCCATAAGCGAGTGCGATCTCTCCGTCATACTGATCCCGACCCAGGGCGACCGTGGCGTCCTCATCCGGGCTGATGGGGACCTTGGCCCCGACCTGCAGGGCCAGGGAAGCCTCGTTCCGGCCCCAGAGTCGCTGGCGGGCGAAGAAGTCCGACTCCGCAAGCCCCGAGTTGCTGTCCGTCGTGCCCTCGGCAGTCTCGATCCAGACTGTGCGGTACTTTGGCTGCATCCCCAAAGTGAAACTGTCGGTGACACCGTATTCGATGAGCGGGCTGAATTCCACCATGGTGAACTCGTCCGCCCGATCCACGCGATCACCGCTGCTGTCGAAAGACTCGTCGGCATAGGTGTAGGAGGTTGGCAAGAGTATCAACAGATCGCCGTCCGGTCGGGTCCATGCGGATCCCAAGGCCGCGGGCGTGACCGCACCTGTGGCAATTGCGATCACACCCAAGGCGGCGGCGCGATGGAGAACGTTTGTTTTCATGGGTTTTGGCTCCTCTGTGATTGACGAGTGTTATCGGGTGTGCCCGGTCGCTTGCCCGAGCGAGGGTTGGAAAGATCCAAAGGTCACCTGTACGTCGCTGGCGCCCGCCGGGGGATTGGTCAGCCGGGTTTCGAAAGGCACCGAAGCACCCGGCGCCAGCGAACTGGTGTCGGCGAGGAACTCCCAGCGTTTGATGACGATACCCTCGCGATTTACCAGTCGTGCCTCGAGTGGGGGAACCCGGGAACTGCGATCCGAGGTATTGATCGCCACGCCCTTGACGACCAGCTGGCGGGGCTGTCCGGGGAGGTTGTGCGTCTCCGGCTTGACCAGGTGAACCTTGAGCTGCCGGCTGGCGATCTCCAGGTCCTGCTCTGCACAGGTTCGATACCTTTCCGGGCGCTCCGGATAACGGTCGACGCAGTGGGCCGCGGAGTATGCCCGTTGATCGACCGCGGGCCACTGCACTCCGAAGCGCGCCTGGATACCGGCAGGCGGCAGCGCGCTCAGTGTGTAGAGCCCGGGCGCCAGCGCGCCCAAGGGCGTAACCCGGACAACGTCTTCATGGTCTTCGTGCCGGGATAACCGCACCGGGACCTTGAGCGCCTCGATCCGGGCGTTGGCCCACTGACTACCGGCACTCGGTTGGATTTCTCCCGCCGGGGTGATCTCGCTCCGGACCCAGCCGACCTTGTGGAGTTGGATCAACGGTTCCGGGCTGCCGGTGGCGGTGGCAAGCTTCCTGTCGCGAATCAGGAACGAAACTCCGGGAGAAAAATTGGATCGTTGATCCCAGGTCTCGCGCTCCCACTTGGAATCGCCATCGAGCCGCGTCGGCACCTCATCCTCGACGGCATAAAGTCCCGCCTTGCGGGGGACGCCATCGAAGCCGGAACAGCCGGCAAGCAAGATTGCGAGGACGCAGATGAGCCACGCGGCCCGTTGAAAGATGATGGTTACCTTTTCCATCCGTTGGTCTCCTTCTGGCACTGCTCGTTAAGGTTTCCGCCTATCGTATTGGGCGGCTCCGATCAGTCCTGACCGCGGTCATCGCTGTGGGCTCGGGCCCGCGCAGCCGCGTCGGCGCGGCAGCCGCTGCCCGATTCCTCGGCATGGTCTTCGTCCTCCTGGACATCGCGCTGATTTCCGGATTGCGCTTCGGCGCGAGAGGATGCGCTGGCCTGGCAGTTGCCGTCACCGCGCTTTCCGGATTTGCTCGACGCGCTCGCGGAAGCGGAGGCCGAAGCCTTGGCCGCGGTGCGGCTTTCCATCCGGCTGGTGTTGGGATCCTCGGCCGCGGTAATCACTCCAGCCTCTGGGGATTGAACCGCTCGTGCAGGAGCCCACAATAACCACAGGGTGAAGGACAGCATGGTCAGCAGAGCGATGAGAATACGAGTGATCATGGCGTTTCTCTCCAGAGTAATGACGCGCTGTCAGTGCTTCCGATGACAACAGCGCTGCAGATCCGGGTATGACAAAGAGGGCTGGGCGAGCGCGTCCGCTGCGCTCGCCCGGCTCTCCGGTTCTACGGGCGCTCCTTGCGCGACGCATTCACTGCACGGCTTCCGAGGCCTCTTCATCGGATTCGTGATCGATGCTCGCCCAGGCGCCAGATTCGGCTTCTGCCTGAACCTGAGCCTGCGGGTTCGCGTCATCACCGGTATCCATGGTGGGGTCTGTTTCGGTCGTATCGAACTCGGCCGTTGCGTTGGCTTCGGCTTCGGCTTCGGCGTTACCTGTTGCCTTGGCCATCGATTGAGTCATGGTGCTGACCGAAGTATTGCCGGGCGTGTGGATGGCCTTGGCCTGGGACAGGCTGTGGCCCACCGCGTGCCCATCACCGCGCGCGTTGGCGATACTGAGGCTGTGCGCCATGGTCTTCGTCATGTGCGGGGTGTCGATGGTTTTCGCCCAAGAATGCGAACGGGCCTCAACGTAGCTGGCGGCAGTTTCACTCACCGCCTGTGCCTGGCTCGCAGCTTCAGCGGCTACCCCGGCGGCCACCTGGGACTCCGGACTGCCGTCGATTGCGGCCGCTTCCGCGGCAGCGATGGCAGCCGCTCTGGCACTGACCGCAGCCTCGTTGGCCTGGCCTACGAAAGCTTCGGCTTCGGCCAGGGAGCTGGCTTCAACGACTTGCGAGGCCTGCTCGGTAGCCATCCCGGCGGCATCGGCGGCGGCTTCCACGGAAGTGGCTACCGCTGCACTTACCGAGCCATCAGCGGCGACCGCAAAAGCGGCTGCGGCAGCAGATGCTGCAGCGGTGACAGCCTGAGTGACGCCGGCTTCAGTTGCGGTGCTGGCCTGGGCTGCGCCCAGCGACTGGGCGAGTGCCAGACCACCCTGCTCGTTGGCCGCGGCGGAGGTGCTCGCACCAGCCTGCGAAGTGGCGTTCGCGGTGCCGGTAGCCTCGAGTTCGGCGCTGGCCTCACTCTGGGTGGTGGCCTCGACCTGCGCCTCTACACCTTGGCTTTCAGCACCGGCTGTGCCCGTGGCCGTGGTGGACGTCGAGACGGTTCCGGAACCTGCTTCCAGGTTGGCGCTGGCATCGCTGGCCGAGGTGCCCTGAACGACGCCGTCGGCGTCCGTGGAGAGGCTGGCCGAAGCCTGGCTGGTGACGCTGGCGGAAACGGAACCGCCGTCATCGCTGAAACCTTGTGCGCTGGCGTTCGCCGTCGCTCCGACTTCGGTCTCGGCTACAGGAGCTTCGGATTCCGAGGTACCGATGGTTGCGTCGGCCTCTCCTTCGGTCGATCCGGCGACGCCTTCAGATCCGTTGGCGAGTTCTGCCGAGTCTAGCGTGCCATCGACGTCACCGCTGTCTTCGCTACCGCCAAGCCCGGCATCCGGCTCGGATGCGGAAACTTCAACGTCGGCGGAAGCGCCGCTCTGCGCGTTGGCGGTGGTCCCGTCCTCGATAGAGGCTGATGCATCCGCATCGGCGGAGGCAGAAGCTTCGCTGGTACCTGCCGCGTCATCCAGGGTCACGCTGGCGTCTGCGGAAGCGCCGCTTTCGGCACTGGCCGTACCCTCGCCGACAGAAGCGGATGCGTCTGCTTCGGAGGAGGCTGAGGCCCCGCTGGTGCCTGCCGCGTCATCCAGGGTCACACTGGCGTCTGCGGAAGCGCCGCTTTCGGCACTGGCCGTACCCTCGCCGACAGAAGCGGATGCGTCTGCTTCGGAGGAGGCTGAGGCGCCGCTGGTGCCAGCCGTATCATCCAGGCTCACGCTGGCGTCGGCGGAAGCGCCGCTTTCGGCACTGGTCGTACCCTCGTCGACAGAAATGGATGCGTCTGCTTCGGAGGAGGCTGAGGCGCCGCTGGTGCCCGTGGTGTCGCCCAGGGTCACTCCCGCCGTGGCCGATGAACTGCTCTGGGCGCTGATAGCGCCATCGGCCGAGCCCGTTGCGCTTGCGCTGGAACTCGAGGTTGCCGACGCCTGAACCCCGCTTTCGAGCACAGATGATTCGGCAGTGGCGCTGCTTTCGGCACCGACCAGACCACCTTCGAAGTCGGCCGAAGCGCCGGAAGATGCCGCCGCGTCGGCAGTGGCATCCACGCCGTCCAGCGTTGCGCCAGCGGCAGCGTCGGTCTCGGCGGCGGCATCGCCAACGCCTTCAACACCCACGCTGGCGTCTGCGCCCGCGGCGACGTCGATTCCGGTACTGGCGTCTGCTCCTGCGGTAGCATCAACGCCGGCGTCGACCCCGGCGGCGGCATCGACTCCGGAGGTGGCATCGACTCCGGAGGTAGCATCGATTCCGGAGGTAGCGTCGATCCCGGAGGTGGCATCGATCCCGGAGGTGGCATCGATCCCGGAGGTGGCATCGATCCCGGAGGTAGCATCGATCCCGGAGGTAGCATCGATCCCGGAGGTAGCATCGATCCCGGAGGTAGCATCGATCCCGGAGGTAGCATCGATCCCGGAAGTGGCATCGATCCCGGAGGTGGCATCGATCCCGGAGGTGGCATCGATCCCGGAGGTAGCATCGATTCCGGAGGTAGCATCGATCCCGGAGGTAGCATCGATCCCGGCGTCGATTGCGGAAACTGCATCGACGCCGACCGCTGCATCTGCGCCGGCGGATGCGTCGACATCCGCCGCAAGGTCAGTGGCGCGAGTCAGACCACTGCCGAGAATCAGTGCCAGCGCGGTCGAACCCACGATCAATGGATGTGTTTTCCTGCTGAATGATCTCTTGTTCAATAGCATGGTTACTCTCCTTCACGGTTGAGACGAGGGTGCGTCGTTTGTCACGAACTCTCGCGGTGCCCCTTGGCCGGTAGTCCGGCGACTCAAGTCGGGACTGATTAGACGCCGGACCCTGAAGGGCCCACTGACAGCGTCTGCAGATGTCAATTCGCAACATGTGTGCCAGGACTGGATTGGCCGCCCTGAATAAGAATTAACTATATGAAAATAAAAACGAAAATTTTATTTGATAATTTCCTCTTCTAAACCAAACCTGCAAAATGTTGCTGTTTGGTAACAGATAATTGAGGCCGCAAAGGAAAAGGCCGACATTGGCGGTGAGTTTTGTCGCCAAATTGCGACATGTAATCCCGAGCGAGACTACAAGTGTTTGTTATTTCTATATTTTTTGTGTTGTCAATCAGAGACACTGGGTCTCTACCGTCCCCGCGAGTGTCCTCGCCAGTGTGCAGGCAGAGCCGCCGCCGAAGCGGTCTCGGCAGTAGCCGTCAAAGCGTCCGGCGCGGTTTTGCTCGATGCATGTTCCTTCTCGAGTGCGCTTGAAACATCGGGCGAGTCTCGGCGAGGCCGATGCTCGGAGAGCCCAGACTCTACGGGACAGCACTCGGCAACCCTGCGGAGCTTGCCAGCATCGAGCCGGTGACGGTGTAAACAAGGAAGGTGCCGCGCCACGCCCGTGCTTGCGACCCCCGAAGATTGGCACTCTCCGGAGGCGCCAATTGCCCTTCAGCCCGATCCTGACTCCTGACTCCTGACCTCGCATCGTTTCGCCCACGCTGACCAGCGAGTTCGCGCGTTCGGCGTTCCGAATGCCTGACAACACCGCCGAGGTGTCTTCGCAGTCGATTTCGCGACGGGTTTCCCTCCTGCTTGATCGCGGCGGCGGGCGTTGCCGAGTGGCCGGCCGAATTGTTCGTCGGTAGTGGGTGTTTCGTCGCGTCGGGCTCGCCGACCGTGGTCGGATCTAAATCATCAGCCGCTGGACAAGCCCCACGAGGGCTTTGCCGCAGGGGCGCTCCAGCTTGAGCGTGAACTCGGCGTCGGCACGGGTGCGACCGAGGTTGATGGCGGCCACGGGCTTGCCTGCGGCGCGGGCGGCGCGCACGAAGCGGTAGCCGGACAGGACCATCAGCGAGGAGCCGATGACCAGCAGGACCTCGGCCTGTTCAAGCCGAGCGAAGGCCTCCGCGACGCGGAGGCGGGGCACGTTCTCGCCGAAGAAGGTCACCGCCGGCTTGAGCGTACCGCCGCAGTCCCGGCAGCCAGGTACCTCGAAAGTAGTGAAGTCCAGATCCTCCAGATCGGCGTCGCCATCGGGGGCGAATTCGGCGCCCAGATCCTGCCAGCCGGCATTGAGGTGCAACAGGTCCTCCTGGAAGCGATTCCGGTGCAGCCGTCGCCCGCAGTCTAGGCACTCCACCCGATCGAGACAGCCGTGGAGATCGATCAGCGCCCGGCTGCCGGCCCGGCCGTGCAGACCGTCGACATTCTGGGTGATGAGGCAGCGCAAGCCTCCGGCCTGCTCCAGGCGGGCGAGGGCATGGTGGGCGGCGCCGGGTGCGGCGTCCGCGATCCTCGGCCAGCCGATCAGGCTGCGCGCCCAATAGCGCCTGCGCACCTCGATATCGCCGACGAAGGCCTGATAGCGCACCGGTTGGCGGCGCTTCCAGGCGCCGTCGGCACCGCGATAGTCGGGGATGCCGCATTCGGTACTGGTGCCGGCACCGGTGAGCACCAGCAGGCGCCGGTCCCTGAGCAGCGCGGCCAGGGCGTCCAACTCAGGGTCTTCATCGCCGGGGATCGATGCAGTCATGGGCGCAGGCCGTCTGTGGTTCCTTCGCGAGCGCGTGCCGAGCCGCAGCGAGTCGGACACGCGACGCACTCCGATCATTATGGCTGCCGCGGGCGCAATCGAAAACGAGGTGCGCCGGCGTCCAGGGCCAAGGTTGTACACGCCACTCCAACCGGCTGAGCTCAATGTCGGCAATCGGCGAGGAGGGATTCCCGGCGAGCTGCCGGCGCGGCCCGTGTCGGTCAGGGCGGATCGGCGCCGCGTCCGGAGGGTCGAGAAACCCGCTACGCCATACCCAGATTATTCATGTCCCGCGCCGGGTAGCCGGCGAGCATGGCCTGGGGATCGTGCGCCACCCCCGCCCGGTACACCCGTTCCAGCGAACGCAGCGAGCGCACATCCTGCGACGGGTCCTGGCCCAGCACCAGAATGTCGGCATAGCGGCCCGGGGCTATGGTCCCCAATTCGCCTTCCATGCGCAGCGCCGACGCCGCCGACGCGGTCACCGCCTTCAGCGCCGCCATGTTGCCGATCGCATCGGCCAACAATTCCACCTCGCGGAGCAGCGCAAAGCCGGGCGGCGGATAGGCGACGCCGCAGCAATCGGTGCCGCCGACGATGACGCCGCCGGCTTCGTGGAGAATGCGCACCGCCTCTTTCTGTTTCTCCAGCGCCTTGTCGCCTGTGCCCGGCGGAAACCCGGTGTGAATGTCCCATTCCGGCCCCGCCTTGACGATCTTGGCGAGCGCGCGCTGCCGCTTCAGGCAGGCCTTGGGGATGTACATGCGGTCGGTATCGGCGAGCGCGGCTTCGAGGCCGATGTTGGCCAACCACAGCAGATCCAGCGTGGTGCCCATCTTCACCTGCTTTTCGACCATGGCGCCAAACAGCGCCTGGGCGCCGGGGCCGTGCAGGTCGGCCTCCTCCCAGCCCTTGAACGTGGTCCTGGAAAACCGCGGACTCGACATGGAGATGTCCGGCGTCAGGCGCATTTCGATCGGGCAGATGTCGTTGTACGGCGTGATCCACATGTGTTCGATGCCGTCGATGCCGAGATTGACGGCTTCGAGCGCGGTGGTGCGGCCGAGGTGGCCGGTGACCGGCACGCGCCTGTCGACGGCGTCGATGCAGGCCCCGACGATATCGGGCGTCATCGAGAAATACAGCTTGATGCCATCGACGCCCGCATCGATGAGCTGGTTCATCTTGGCCGGCGCGCTGGCGGCGTCGGGCACATTGTCGAGGATGATGCCGAACTCGCCCTGGTGGTCGAAGCTGTCGCCACGGCCATCGAGCAGCGGGCCGCACACGAACAGCCGCGGCCCCAGCACCGCGCCGCTGTTGACCCGGCTGCGCAGCGCGAGGACGCTGTCGAGCTTGCCGCCCACATCCCGGGCGGTGGTGACGCCGGCGCCGATAAACAGTTGCAAGTCGATTTCATCGACCATGGTGGCGTGGACATGGGTGTCGATCAGGCCCGGCATCAGCGTCTTGCCGGTGCAGTCGATGACTTCGGTATCGACGCCCGCGTTGATCTGCGCATCCACCTTGACGATGCGCTCGCCGCGGATAAGGATCGACACGCCGTCGCGCGGCTGTCGGGAAATGCAGTCGATCACTCGCGCGTTGCGCAGTAGGGTTTCCTGTGCCACGAAATGTTCTCCGCTGAGTTATGAAAAACCCGGTTGAAAACCCTGCGCACAGGCCAAGTGGCGACCGTGTCCCGTTAAAATCACTCACGGCAGGATTGCGCAACCAGACGCAACAGGAGCCCCGCGGATGTTTCAAATCCAGGCGCAGGGAGCTCCGGCCGCGCGCCAGCAGATCCTGGCGCTCCGCGCGGGGCAGACCGCCAGCCTCAGTCTAGTTGAAGTTGCCCGCGGGAAAAACACCACGGACCAACACCCCACTTGCGAATGCCAGGATCATAGTAACCAGTCGGCTGGGCGAGCGCCGAAAAAGCCATCGATCGTTGAGAGAAGTTTTTCGGCAGTCAGTGCGTGCGAGGATTTTTCCGCTCATAGCGGGCGTCTTTGAATTCGCCAAAAAGCTGTTCGAGCCGAGGGTGGTTTACCGGAACGTCGCTGGTATCGGGTAACAGGTTTTGCTCCGACACATAGGCGACATAGTAACTCTGCGCGTTTTCCGCGAGCAGGTGATAGAAGGGTTGATCGCGATGCGGGCGGAGCTGTTCGGGAATGGCATTGAGCCATTCCTCGGTGTTGCTGAAGGTCGGATCGACGTCGAAGATCACCCCGCGAAACGGGTAGATCCGGTGCTTGACCACCTGCCCGATTTGAAATTTGGCGGTGCGGTTGACGGTCTCGATCATGGCGCTGTCCGCGGTGCAGTCTCCCGGTCAGCGCATGGCGCCGTCGATCTGGATGGTCTCGCCGTTGAGCATGCGGTTCTGGCAGATATGTTTGACCAGCTCGCCGATTTCGCGCGGGTCGCCCCAGCGTTTCGGAAAGGGCACCATCGCGATGAGCTTGTCGATGTGCTTCTCGTCGACCGAGCTGGCCAACGGGGTTTTGAAAAATCCCGGTGCGATGGTCATCACGCGGATACCGTAGGGCGCGAGATCCCGGGCGAGGGGCAGGGTCGCGCCCGCCACCGCGCGCTTCGACGCCGCATAGGCGGCCTGTCCCGGCGGGCCGTTGAACGCCGCTCCCGACGCGATGTTGATCAGCACGCCGCGCTCGCCGTCCTCGAACGGCTCGAGGTTCATCATCTGCTCGGCAAACAGCGCGCAGCCATCGAGGGTGCCGATGACATTGATGTTGATCTCGCGCTGCATGGATTCGATGGGATGCGGGCCCTGGGAGCGGCTGGCGATTTTGCGGCTGACATCGATGCCGGCAAAATTCACGGCGATGCGCGGCGGACCGATGGCCGCGCAGGCCTGCAACACCGCGGCCTTGAGCGAGTCGTGATCGGCGACATCGCATTGGATGGCGACGCCGCCCAGCTCTTTCGCCAGGGGTTCCGCCAGCACCATGTCGCGATCGAGCAGCGCCACGATGGCGCCCGCCTCGGTGAGTACGCGCGCGGTGGCGGCACCGAGACCGGAGGCGCCACCCGTCAGAAATGCCGCTACACCTTCGAGCTTCATGCGTTATTTCCTGCCGCGCGACCAAGCATCAGCGCACGGATTGTTGTTTCATTCGTAGGGAATTTCACGATCAGAAAAGTCCCGCGTCGATGCGGATGGTCGCGGCGTTCAGCATCGGGTTTTCGCAGATGTGCTGCACCAGTGCGCCGATCTCCTCCGGCCTGCCCTTGCGCTTGGGAAACAACACCTGGCGCAGCACCTGTCCGGTCATCGCATCATCCATGGTGCCCGCCAGGGGCGTATCGAAAAGCCCCGGCGCAATGGTCATGACGCGGATGCCGTAGCGGGCCAGATCGCGCGCCATGGGCAGGGTCGCACCGACCACGCCGGCCTTGGACGCGGCATACACCGACTGGCCGTTGGGTGCGTTGAACGCCGCCACCGACGCGATGTTGATGAGCACGCCGCGCTCGCCGTCAGTGTCCAGGGGCGCGAGATCGAGCATGGCGTGGGAAGCGTGGGCACAACAGCTGAGCGTGCCTACCAGATTGACGTCGATGACGCGCTGCATCGGTCCGATGGGGTGCGCGCCGGTCTTGCGGCTGACAATCTTGCGCGCGGTGTCGATGCCGGCGCAGTTGACCAGAATGCGTGCGGCGCCCTGCGCGGCCTGGGCCGCGGCAACCGCCTGCTGCACCGAAGCGTCGTTGGCGACATCGCAGGCGATGGCGATGCCACCGATCTCGGTGGCCGTTGCCTGCGCCAGTTCGGCGTTGCGATCGAGAATGGCGACTTTTGCGCCGGCGCGCGCCAGCACCCGCGCGACACCGGCGCCGATACCGGACGCTCCGCCGGTCACCAGTGCCGACAACCCGTGAATTTTCATGCGTGACTCCGCCCCTGTAATTGGATGAAAAGAATTGCGAAAAGTCTAGCACGGGGTTTCCGCGCTATCGAAACCAACCTTCACGCGCCGCGCGGAATCGGCGCAACGCGGGAGCAACCGGATCGAGTCCGGCACTCGTTTTCTTTCAATGCATCCCGGGCGCCGCGGCGCCGGGCACAGGCAGTGCCGGCGAGGCCGAGGGCAGGGACGGGACTGGCGCCTGCAACAACGCCTCGATCAATACGCCCCAGGGCGAGTCGGGGGCCTGCTCCCAGGCGATCTGATGAAGAGCCGTGAGCGCTTCGGCATCCTCCGCGAGGAAGCGCTTGTCGCCGGTGCTGAGCGCGCCGGGCCCACCCTTTACGCAAGTGGCCAGCAGACGTTCGCGGACGCGTCGGCGCAACGGCGTGTCGCCCCGGGGACGTGCCAACTGCAAGTGCAGCGCATTGGCGACCGGACACAGCACGGCGCGCGGAAACCCCGAGAGATTCCCGGTCACCGGGCACCGATAGGCGGTCAGATCGTCCAGCACGGCGGGCGGAACACTCTCCTCGGGCGCGAGCAACAAGCCAGCGGCGCGCAGCCGGGCGCCGGCGCGATAGCGGCTCAGCCATACCGAAATGGGTGCGGCGAACACCAAGGGCGCAGCGACCGGCAGCGACCAGAGGAAAAAGCGCGGATCCAGCCAGTAGGCAAAACCGATCCAGGCGAGGGCGAGCAGACTGCCCGGCGCTTGGCGGATCAGGGCTTCCGACCACTGCGTTTCCCGGGTGCGATTCTGTCCGGCCCAGAGCACCTGGGTATCGAGCAGCGCCTCGGTCACGAACTGGCTGTGGGCCAGCATCCGGATCGGCGCGAGCAGCGACGACACCACGGTCTCGATCAGCAGACTGATCGCCAGGCGTGCCAGCCCACCCATGGCGCGGCGCCGGCGGCGGTCGAGCGCGACGTCGAAAAACGCCAGCAGCTTGGGGGAAAACAGCACGATCGCGGTGACGCTGACCAGCATCAGCGCCCAGTCGGGGCGCCATTCCGGCCACAGCGGGTGCAGGGCATAGGGTTCGGGGAAATAGGCCACCGGCAGCAGGGTGAGCACGGCGGTTTCCGCCGTCACCGCCACCAGGAACGCAAACCAGAATACCGACGAACAGTAATTCATGATGCCGTTGAGGAAGGCCGCGCGATGCGCGGAGGCGAAGCCCGGACGGAACAGGAACGCCAGATGCTGCAAGTTGCCCTTGACCCAGCGGCGGTCGCGGGCGAGCTCGTCCACCAGGCTGGGCGGTGCTTCTTCGTAACTGCCGCCGAGACCGGGTTCCAGCCACACTTCGTATCCGGCGCGGCGCAACAGCGCCGCTTCAACAAAGTCGTGGCTCAGCACCGCGCCACGGAACAAACCCCAGCCGCGCAATTGCGGCAGGCCGGCATGGGCCATGAACGGCGCGATCCGCAGCACCGCATTGTGGCCCCAGAAGGTGCTCTCCCCCAATTGCAGCGCCGCCAGCCCGGCCAGGAACAGGGGTCCGTAAAGCTGCGAGCCAAATTGCTGCACGCGGGCATGAAAGGTTTTGGCGTTGGCCAGCGCGGGCGCGGTCTGCAGGATGGCCATTTCCGGCGATCGCTCCATCAGGCGCACCATGGTCACCAGGGCGTCGCCGGTCATGATGCTGTCGGCGTCCAGGTGAATCATGTAGCGATAGCAGTTGCCCCAGCGTGCGAGAAAATCGCTGATATTGCCGGGCTTGCGCTTCACATTGAGGGTGCGGCGACGATAGTGGATGCGGCCATGGGCGCCGAGTTCTTCGCACAGCTCGAACCAGGCCTCACGCTCCGCCAGCCACATCTCGGGATCGCGGCTGTCGGAGAGAATGAAAACCTCGAAATGCGCCAACTCGCCGGTTTGCGCCAGACTCCGGCAGGTCGCGCGCAGACCCGCGAAGCTGCGCTCGACCTCCTCGTGATAGATGGGAAACAGGATCGCGGTCGGCGCCAGCGGAGTCGCCGCCAGGGTCGCTGCGTCGGTCCGCCGCAGCGGGCTCATCCGGTCGCCCCCCAGACGCCGCAGCACGAACCCGTACAGGGCAATCCAGAACCCGGCGGTGATGCCGGTGAACAGAAAACAGAACAGCACCAGGATGCACACTTCGAGCAGCTTGCCGCCGTGGTAGGGCAGCACCTGCCGCATGCTCCAGCCCGCCGCCGCGACCGACGCCAGCACCAGGCACAGAAACAGGGTGCGCCGCCACCGCGCGCGTGCCTGCCATCGGAACCGCACCGACTCAACCATGGGCAGGGTCCGGCGCCGGGCGGCGCCGGGCAGGGTCCGCAAAATGGGGCCCGCTGGGGGGCGGCGCTGCGGTGACCGCGACCAGACGGCGGCCACTCCAGGCCGGATCGCTGAGAATCTGGCGCCGCCAGGCGCGCAGATCGGGGCCGCCGTGCGCGGCCAGCGTTACCTGTAGCCGCGAAACTGCGCCGGCGGCCTGCTGCGGAGCCACTCCGGCGAGGCGCAGGTAGCCGTAGACGCGCAGCAGGGGAAGAAATTCCGGTTCAAACAGTAACGGGACAGGCGGCGAAGCGGCGGTTGGCGACATCGGCAACTCAGGGCGTCAGGGAGTTGGCGAACGGCAGATGATAGCTCCAGGTCTCGCTCAGAGTGTCGTCGCCCAGATGCAGGAAGGCCCGCATTTCCATACCGGACTCGGACTCGGGCTCGGGACGGACGACAAAGACCAGTCGCCAGCGGTCCGGCACCGGCAGGTATTCCACATATTGTTCGAGGACCTCGCCACCGGCCACGCGGACGTTGCCCGCCACGGGAGTATCGCGGCTCTTGATCTTGCCGAGCCCGCCCCCGGCGAAATCGATCACGAAGCGATAGGCATCCGCCGGTGGGTGCCGGCCCTGGGCGCCACCCGGCCGGCCCACGAGCGTATTCACGACGGCGGCGAGCGTACTGTCCGGCTCAGGGCTCGCGCCCAGGAAGAGATCGTAATCGAGGACGATCCGCTGGCCGGTCGGCACCGCTTTCTCGGGGCTCCAGAAGGCCACGATGTTATCGTTGGTCTCGTCCGGAGACGGAATTTCCACCAACACGATACGCCCCGGCCCGGTGGGTTGCCGCAGCGTCACCCAGGCCCCGGGCCGCAACTGGTACTCAGCGTCGCCATCCTCGTAGGCGTCAAACCGGCGGTCCCGCTGCAACAGCCCGAAGCCCTTCGCGTTATTCACGGTAAAGCCGTACAACTCGGGCGTGCGGGGATTCAACAGCGGACGCCACAGCCATTCGCCACTGCCGTCGTTCACCAGCAGACCGTCACTGTGGTGCATTTCGGGTCGCCACTGACCGAGCGGGCGGGCGGTATTTTCGCCGTAGAGAAACATGCTGGTCAGCGGCGCCAGGCCCAGCATCGTGACCGGTTTACGGGTAAAGATTTCGGCGCGCACACTGATCCGGGTATTTTCGCCGGGCCATAGCGTGAACTCGTAACCGCCGGTGACACTCGGCCCTTCGAGCAGTGCGAACATCCGTAGGCTGGTGGCGGACGCACGTGGCTGCTCCAACCAGAATTCGCTGAACAGCGGAAACTCCTCGCCACCCGGCAAACCCGTGTCGATCGCCAACCCCCGTGCCCACAAGCCGAGCACGCCGCCTTTGCCCACACCGCGAAAGTAACTCGCACCGCTGAATTCGACCACGGCCTCGTGTTCACCGCTGTGGTTGATCGGGTACTCCAGCCGCAGACCGGCAAAGCCCAGGTCCGGGGGAATCCGCTTCGCCAGGTCGGGATTGCCGAAGTCGAACTGCTCGCGGTCGAAGGGGATATCGCGCACCCCTTCCGCGGTGATCCGGCGGATTTTCACCGGATAGCGCTGGTGCCGGGCGGGCGCAATGAAGGACACCTGAAACAGCGAATTGCTGGCGCGCCAAAGGCGGCGCTCGGGCAGGAAGCGGAACAACCGCGCCTGTTCGTAAGACAGTTCCTGGAGAAAGGCCGGGATTTCCGGCGGCGTCCGATAGGGTTCGCTGGCGCGCTGTTTGGCCAGCGCCGCAACATCGCGCAGCTCGACAGCCTGTGCGGGCGCCAGCACAACCAACAGCAGCAGTACACCGGCAGCGGTGCAGTAGAAAGGGAATTTCTGGATTGGAGTCAATCTGTTCAACGCAATCGCTGCAGGCCGGGCTGTTATTGGGACCCACTCGGGATTCGGGTGGTGGGAGTTTAGAGTTCGTGCCGTGCCGGATCGGCCGGAGCGCCGCGAATTGTAATGGACTTCACCAGCGGCGGACATGCGCTGCTGCCGCTTTCGTACAATGTGGCACCTCGACTGCGCATTTATCCCGCCGACCCCGGAAATGCTTGCCCGTTGCCCGCCGAACCTTTACTTTTGCCCGCTTTGGACGCTCGGCCCCCGGACCTGCGGCATCGCGCCACAGCGGGGCAACGCGCCTTCACACGCGAACGCCCGAAATCCGATGTCCCGAGCAAGAAAGTCCAGAGCCCGAATGAGGAGTCACTCTTGAGCGTAGTTGATCGCAGCAGACGCCGGTTTCTGCAATGCCTGGTCCTGGCCGGAGTCGGTATCGCGGGACTCAGCGCGGGTACGGTGCAGGCTACCCCCGCGGCGCATCTCGAATTCGGTCCCGCGCGGGCCTTCGATTTCGACGGCCTGGTCCAGGCGGCGCGTGAACGCGCCGCCGCACCCTATCGGGAGCCGCCGCGGCCAGGCGCCGAAGTGGTGGCCAAGATCGACTACGACGAACATGGCCAGATCCGCTACCGGCCCGAGCTCGCGCTGGACGCCAACGGCCCCGGGATCTACCCGGTGACCTTCTTCCACCTCGGCAAATGGTTCCAGCAGCCGGTGCATGCTTATGTGGTGGACCAGGGCAAGGCACGCGAGGTCCGCTATCGCCGCGACTATTTTTCGATGCCGAAGGATAACCCCGCCCGGCACATGCCGGACGACGCCGGATTTGCCGGATTCCGGCTGCACGAATCCCGGTTGCGGGATGACTGGCGCACCCAGGACTGGGTGGCGTTTCTGGGCGCTTCCTACTTCCGCACCATCGGCGCTTCCGGGCAATACGGCCTCTCGGCACGCGGCATCGCGCTCGACACCGCCGTCGCCGGCCCCGAAGAATTCCCCATGTTCCGCGAGTTCTACCTCGAACCCGCCGCATCCACCGACGCGCCGATGCGGATCTACGCACTGCTCGACGGCCCCGGCATCACCGGCGCGTACCGGTTCGATCTGTACCGCGGCACCGGCGTGGTCATCGAAGTGGACTGTCGGCTGTTTCTGCGCCGCGACATCACGCGGCTGGGCATCGCGCCGCTGACTTCCATGTTCTGGTTCGGCGAACACGGCCGCGGGCGCGAGCTCGACTGGCGTCCGGAGATTCACGATTCCGACGGCCTGGCGATGTGGAATGGCGCTGGCGAACGCATCTGGCGGCCGCTGCGCAACCCGCCCTACCCCACGGCAGCGGCCTTCGTCGATTTCAATCCGCGCGGCTTTGGATTCCTGCAGCGTGACCGGAATTTCGATCACTATCTCGACGGCGTGCTCTACGACCGGCGCCCGAGCCTGTGGATCGAGCCGCTGGGCGACTGGGGCGAGGGTTCGGTGCAACTCGTCGAACTGCCCACCGACGACGAGATCCACGACAACATGGTCGCCATGTGGGTGCCGGCGGGTGCCGCCAAAAAGGGCGCGGAATACAGCTTCCGCTACCGCATGCACTGGCTGGCCGACGAACCCTATCCGGCGCCCAGCCTGGCGCAGGTGGTGTCCACCCGCAGCGGCCGCGGCGGCGAGCCGGGTACCATTCGCAAGCCCGGCATCGTGCGTTATGTGGTCGAATTCGCCGGCGGCGAACTCCCCGGGCTCGCCAAGACGGCGAAGCTCGACGCGGTGGTCACCAGCTCGACGGGCCAGGACAAGATCCTGCTCGCCCGCGCCGAACCGGTACCCACCACCGACCGCTGGCGGATCCAGTTCGACCTGGCGGTGAATCCCGGCGAGGCCGTCGATCTGCGCCTGTTCCTGCGTCAGGGCGACCGCGCCCTCAGCGAGACCTGGCTGTTCCAGCACCTGACCGCCGCCCACTGAGGGCGACGTCAGGGGCGGGACATTTATCCCAGCGCAAAGCCCGCGGTGAGGCCACCATCGGCAACGAATTCCGAGCCGGTGGAATAGGAGCTGTCATCCGACGCCAGATAGGCGGCGAGCGTCGCCATTTCCTCGGGCTGCGCGATACGGCCCAGCGGCGTGCGGGCAAACAGGGCGTCGGCGCCGGCGCCGGTGAGACCGGCATCGCTGAGCATGTTGGTCATGACCCCGCCCGGGTGAATCGAATTGACACGGATGTTGTCGGGGCCCAGCTCCATCGCGGCCACCTTGGTCATGCCGCGCACCGCGAACTTGCTGGCGCAGTAGGCCACGCCCCCGACCGCGCCGCCGAGGCCGGCGATCGACGAAATATTGATGATCGAGCCACCCCCGGCCGCCTTCATCGCGGCCGCGACACTGCGCATGCCGAGAAACACGCCGAGCTGGTTGATCTCGATGGTCTTCATGTAATCCGCCACGCTCATGGTCTTGAGGGCGCCCAGCAGACCTATGCCGGCATTGTTCACCAGCACATTGAGCTTGCCGAATCTGGCCACCGTGGCCTCGACCGCCGCACGCCAGCTGTCTTCGTCGGTCACATCGAGCCGCAGGTACGCGGCCGCCGTACCGATCGCCGCGGCTGTCTTCTCGCCGTCGGCATCCAGCACATCACACAGCATGACCTTGGCGCCGCGCGCCGCGAACAGACGTGCCTCGGCCGCACCCTGCCCCCGTGCCGCGCCCGTTATCAGGGCAACTTTGCCTTCCAGATTCTTCATTGCATTTCTCCTGTGGGTTGAACACTGAATCTGTCAACCGCGCAAGCCCGGTGCTCCGCACGGGCAGCGAATGATTTGCGCAGTCGGGAAACGGTCAACAAGGCACGGACATCACATCCACTTGTAGTTGTTATGAGTCCAGCTTAGTGGGAACCCTGCGGCACGGCAATCCGCGCCGACGGGGATTGGCCCTTGGACTACAATCCACCCACCTAGATTGAAAGGAACCGACTGGCATGGCTGTCGCGATCGCGCCCGAACAGGTTCTGGACCTCGCTCTGGCGCTGAAGCACCTGGTGGATGCCGGCCTCGTTGCGCGCGGGGATGCCAACCAGCTTGCCGGGGCCAACCGCACCCGCGAGCAGTCGCTCCAGCACCCGCTGGTGTATATCGCCGGCCAGCAGATCGGCAACGCTGCGCGGCCCGGGCGGATGCTGGACCTCGAAACCCTGACCCAGTGGCTCGGCGAAACCGCGCAATTGCCGGTGCTGCGCATCGATCCTCTCAAGGTCAAGGTGGCGGAGGTGGCGCGGGTGATGTCCTTCGAGTTCGCCAAGCGCCACGGCATCCTGTGTGTCGAAGCCGGCGCCGAGGAGATCGTCGTGGCCACGGCGCAGCCCTTCGTCACCACCTGGGTCTCGGGTCTCGAACAGGCCAGCCGCAAACGCGTAAAACGGGTGGTCGCTAACCCGGCGGATATCGAGAAATACACGCTCGAGTTCTACACCCTGTCGCGCTCGGTGTCCGGCGCCGGCACCGCGATGCGCGGCACCCGTCCCGCACTCGGCAATTTCGAGCAGTTGCTGGAGCTGGGCTCTCTCAAGGATCCGGACGCCCAGGATCAGCACATCGTCAATATCGTCGACTGGCTGTTGCAATACGCCTTCGACCAGCGCGCCAGCGACATCCACATCGAGCCGCGCCGGGAGCTGGGCAAGGTCCGCTTCCGGATCGACGGCGTACTGCACCCGGTCTACGAACTTCCGGCCCAGGTGCTGAGCGCGGTCACCAGCCGCCTGAAAATCCTCGGCCGCATGAACGTGGCGGAAAAGCGCAAACCCCAGGATGGCCGGGTCAAGACCCGCACCCCCGCCGGCGGCGAAGTGGAACTGCGGCTCTCGACCCTGCCCACGGCGTTTGGCGAGAAGATGGTAATCCGGATTTTCGATCCCGAAGTATTGCTGCGCAGCTTCACCGAACTGGGTCTCAGCGGTGACGACTACCAGCGCTGGCAGGGCATGATCGGCCAGTCGAACGGCATCGTGCTGGTCACCGGACCCACCGGATCGGGCAAGACCACGACGCTGTACTCCACCCTGAAACAGCTCGCCACCGAGGAAGTGAATGTCAGCACGGTGGAAGACCCCATCGAGATGGTCGAGGACAGTTTCAACCAGACCCAGGTTCAACCCCAGATCAACTTCAGCTTCGCCGAGGGGGTGCGCACCCTGATGCGCCAGGACCCGGACATCATCATGGTGGGGGAGATTCGCGATCTCGCGACCGCGGAAATGGCGATTCAGGCCGCGCTCACCGGTCACCTGGTGCTGTCCACCCTCCATACCAACGACGCGCCCACCGCCATCACCCGCCTGCTCGATCTGGGCGTGCCCGCACACCTGCTCAAGGTCACGCTCAACGGCGTGATGGCCCAGCGCCTGGTGCGCACCCTGTGCCCGCACTGCGTGCGCAAGACGTCGGTGGACGTGGCGGCCTGGAAGGCGCTGGTGCAGCCCTGGAAGGCGCCGCCGCCCGCGCAGTTCGCCGAGCCTGCCGGCTGCCTGGAATGTCGCGGCACCGGCTATCTGGGCCGCCAGGGCATCTACGAAATCATGCTCATCAGCGACACCCTCAAGCCGCTGATCGGCGACCAGTGCGACATCTCCGCGCTGCGCCTGCAAGCCATGCGCGAAGGCATGCGTACCCTGCGCCTGTCCGGTGCCCAGAAAGTCGGCGCGGGCATCACCTCGGTGGCGGAAGTGATGCGGGTGGCGCCGGATATGGGGCGTTAGCCGGTGCCGGTCAGGATGGCGCTCTCGGCCGACCGCGAGGCCCTGTTCGCGCGCCAGCTCGAACAGTTTTTCGATGCCGCGCCGGCGGCACGCGAGCGCCTCGCCGCCCTGCGCGCCGACCCGGAGTTCGCGCGCGCGTTACGGTGGGTCTGGTCGGGGAGCGAGTTCGCGGCGGGTGTGTGCTGCCGGCAACCGGATGCATTCCTCGATCTGGCGGAGCGGGGCGATCTCGCGAAGGCGCGGGCACCGGACTTGATCGAAACCGATCTCGCGACCGCGCTTGCCGGCTGCCCCGACGCGGCCGAACTCGGCCGCCGCCTGCGCCGCTTTCGCAATCTCGAAATGCTGCGCATCGTCTGGGGCGATCTCACCCGCAGCACAGATCTTGAAAGCACCATGGCCGCGCTCTCGGCGCTCGCGGAAGCCTGCATTCGCGGCGCGCTGGCCTTTCTCCATCCCGAAGCCTGCCGGCTCTGGGGCGTGCCCATGGGCGCCGACTCCGGCCAGCCACAGCAACTTCTGGTGCTCGCCATGGGCAAGCTGGGCGGCGGCGAGCTCAATCTCTCGTCCGATATCGATCTGATCTTCGCTTATCCGGAAGCGGGTGAAACCGTGCCCGTCGCCGGGGGCGCGGCACGCGTGCTCGACAATCAGGAATTTTTCCTGCGCCTGGGCCGCAAACTGATCCAAGCCCTGGATCAGCACACCGCCGAGGGTTTTGTATTCCGGGTCGACATGCGGCTGCGGCCGTACGGCGACAGCGGCGCCCTGGTGGCGAATTTCGACGCCCTCGCCGAGTACTACCAGACCCAGGGCCGCGACTGGGAACGCTACGCCATGATCAAGGCGCGCGCGGTAAGCGGCGACCCCGCGGCGGCGACGCGTCTGCTCGATCTGCTGCGGGCTTTTACCTATCGCAAATACATCGACTACTCCGCAATCCAGTCGCTGCGCGACATGAAGGCGCTGATCAATCGCGAAGTGGCGCGCCGCGACATGGCCGGCAACATCAAGCTCGGCGCCGGTGGCATCCGCGAGATCGAGTTCATCGCCCAGGCCTTTCAGTTGATCCGGGGCGGTCGCGACCGCCGCTTCCAGACCCAGCAGTTGCGCACCGTGCTCGATCTGATCGACCGCGACGCATTGCTCCCGGACCACGCCGGGGCGCGCCTGCGGGACGCCTATGTGTTCCTGCGCAACACCGAACACGCCCTCCAGGCCTGGCGCGATCAGCAGACCCAGACCCTGCCCACGGAGCCTGCGGATCGCGAGCGCCTGGCGGCCCTGATGGGTTATCCGGACTGGACGGGGTTCGCCGCCGCGCTGGATGCGGTGCGGACCCAGGTGCGCGCCCTGTTTGACGCCATGGTGGCGCCGGCCGAAACGGCGGGCGCCGACGACGACCGCGCGCGCGGTATCTGGCTGCTGGCGGCGGCCGCAGATCCGCCGGCGGACGAGCTGGCGGCGCTCGGCTACGGCGCCGCGGCGGCACGCGCCGCCGAGGTCCTGCAACAGCTGCACCGCAGCCGCGGCGTGCAGGCCATGGCGGCGGACGCCCGGAGCCGTCTCGATCACCTGATGCCGCTGCTGATCGCCGAGTGCAGCGCCGAGGGCGAGGAAACCCTGCACCGGGTGAGCACGGTGGTCGAGGCGGTGGCGCGCCGCAGCGTATACCTCACGCTGCTGAGCGAAAATCCGGGCGCGCGGCGCCAACTGGTACGGCTGTGTGCGGCCAGCCCCTGGGTCGCCGACGAGCTGGCGCACTACCCGGCCCTGCTGGATGAATTGCTCGATCCCGTCGCCCTTTACGCACCGCCCGACCGGGCCGGCATCGCCATCGAACTACAGCAGCACCTGGCGCGAGTGCCGGGCGATGATCTGGAAGCCCTGATGGAGGCGCTGCGCTATTTTCGCCGCGCCCATGGGCTGCGCGTGGCCGCCGCCGAGATCACCGGCGCGCTGCCGCTGATGAAGGTGAGCGATTATCTGACCTGGCTGGCCGAGGCCATCCTGGAGGCGGTAGTCGCCTTCGCCCACGCGCAACTGGTCGCGCGCCACGGCCACCCGATCACCGCTACGGGAGCAGAACCCGGCTTCCTGGTGGTCGGCTACGGGAAGCTGGGCGGCATCGAACTGGCGCACGACTCAGACCTGGATCTGGTGTTTCTTCACGATGCCGATCCGACATTTGCCACCAGCGGCGAGCACCCTCTGACCAATGAGCAGTTTTTTGCCCGCCTCGGCCAGCGCATCATCCACATCCTGAGCACCCGCACCGCCTCGGGCACCCTGTACGAGGTGGATATGCGCCTGCGGCCCTCGGGCAACTCGGGGCTGCTGGTGTCGTCCTGCGACGCCTTTGCACGCTATCAGGCCGAGAGCGCCTGGGTCTGGGAACATCAGGCCCTGGTGCGCGCGCGACCCGTCGCCGGCAGTGCCATCCTCGCCGCACGCTTCACTGCCGTGCGGCACGAAGTGCTGTGCCGCGCCCGCGACCGCACCGAACTCGCGCGCGAAGTCCACGCCATGCGCGCCAAAATGCACGCCCATCTGGGCTCGGGAATGGACGCGAAAAATGCCGGCATGTTTGACCTGAAGCAGGATGCCGGCGGTATCGTGGATATCGAATTTATGGTTCAATTTGCGGTCTTGGTCGAGTCCCACCGCCACCCGGAACTCACCCGCTGGACCGATAACATTCGCATCCTCGGTGATCTGGCGGAGGCCGGTGTCTTGTCTGCCACTGACACGGAAACCCTGCGGGAAGCCTACAAGGCCTACCGTGCGGAGGCACATCGGCTGCAATTGCAGCGTCAGCCCGGCGTGGTTCCCGCGGCGGAGTTCGCGGCGCCGCGCGCCGCGGTCACTGCCATCCGGGAGCGCCTCCTGGGCGGGTAATGAGATGGTTTCCACAAGATAGTTTCTACGACGCATTTTCGAGGAGTGTATTCCCATGTCTTTTGCCGACCGCGACGGGTTTATCTGGTTCGATGGCCAACTGGTGCCCTGGCGCGAGGCGCAGGTCCATGTGCTGACCCACACGCTGCACTACGGCATGGGTGTGTTCGAAGGTGTGCGCGCCTATCACACCGACAGTCGCGGCACGGCGATTTTCCGTCTGGAAGATCACACCAACCGGCTGTTCAACTCCGCGAAGATCGTCGGCATGCAGATTCCCTTCGACCGCAAGACCCTGAACGAGGCCCAGCGCCAGGTCGTGCGCGCCAACCATCTGCGTGAAGGCTATATCCGGCCGCTGGCGTTTCTCGGCTCCGAGGGCATGGGCCTGCGCGCCGACGGCCTGCGCACCCACGTCGCCGTCGCCGCCTGGGAATGGCCCTCCTACATGAGTCCCGAGGCGCTGGAGCAGGGCATCCGCATCCGCACCTCGTCCATCACGCGCCACCACGTCAACATCACCATGTGCAAGGCGAAGGCGACCGGCAACTACACCAACTCGATGATGGCGCTGCGCGAAGCGCTGCAGGACGGCTACGACGAAGCCCTGCTGCTCGATCCCGAAGGCTATGTCGCGGAAGGCAGCGGCGAGAATATTTTCGTGGTCAATCGCGGCGTACTCTACACCCCCGAGCTGACCTCCTGTCTCGACGGCATCACCCGCGATACCGTGATTCAACTGGCCCACGAATGCGGTTACGAAGTCCGCGAGAAACGCATCACCCGCGATGAAATCTATATCGCGGATGAAGCCTTTTTCACCGGCACCGCCGCCGAAGTGCTGCCGATCCGCGAGCTCGACAACCGGGTGATCGGCGCCGGCGCGCGCGGACCCATCACCACGCGCCTGCAGCAACTGTATTTTGATGCGGTGCGCGGTCGTCTCGCCGCCCATCCGGAATGGCTGGCGCCGGTCGCCGATTGACTACAACGCCAGGCCGGCGGCGATGACCGGACCCAACATTCTGGTGATAGGCCCGGCCTGGGTCGGGGACATGGTGATGTCCCAGGCCCTGTTCATGGCGTTGCGCCAGCGCCAGCCGGGGTGCCGCATCACGGTGCTGGCCCCCGCCTGGAGCCGGCCGCTGCTGGCGCGCATGCCCGAAGTGGACGCCGCCATCGACCTGCCCTTCGCCCACGGCGAACTGAATCTCGGCGGCCGCCTCGCGCTGGCCCGCGGGCTCGAACCCAAGCGCTTCGACCAGGCCATCGTGCTGCCCAACTCCTTCAAGTCGGCGCTGATCCCGGCTTTTGCCGGCATCCCGCTGCGCACCGGCTGGCGCGGCGAGTGGCGCTTCTGGCTGCTCAACGACATCCGGCTGCTGGACCGGCGCAAATACCCGCGCATGGTCGAACGTTGCGTCGCCCTCGCCTATCCCGCTGGGCGGCCGCTGCCGGAGCCGCTGCCCCGCCCCCGGCTGCGCGCCGATCCGCAGCGGCTCGCGGCGCTGCGCGAACAATTCGCGCTGGACCCCTCACGACCGGTGCTGGCACTCTGTCCGGGCGCCGAATTCGGTCCCTCGAAGCGCTGGCCGGAGACGCACTACGCGAGTCTCGCCGGCACCTACGCCGAGCGGGGCTGGCAGATCTGGCTGCTGGGTTCGCCGCGCGACCGGCCGGTGACGGACGCCATCGTCGAACACCTGCCCGCTGCCCGCCAGGCACAGGCACACAATCTGGCCGGTACCACCGAACTCGCCGACGCCCTCGATCTGCTCGCGGGGGCGGACCTGGTGGTGAGCAACGATTCCGGTCTGATGCACATCGCCGCCGCCCTCGACCGCCCCCTGATCGTGGTGTACGGCTCCAGCAGTCCGGGCTTCACGCCGCCGCTTTCACCCCGGGCGCGGACGCTGTCGATCCCGGTCGACTGCGGCCCCTGCTTCCGGCGCGAATGCCCCAAGGGTCACCTCAAATGCCTGAAAGACCTGAGCCCCGCGCTGGTGCTCGCCGCCGCCGACCAGCTGCTCGCGGCGCACTGACGGCGCGGTGCCCCGGACATGGACCTCGCCTTCTGCCTCTACAAATACTTTCCCTACGGCGGCCTGCAGCGGGATTTTCTGCGCATTGCGCGCGCCTGCCAGGCCCGCGGCCACCGGGTGCGGGTGTACGTACTGGAATGGGACGGCGAGCCGCCCCCCGACCTGGAGGTGGTGCGTCTTCCCGCCCGGGGATTCACCAGCCCCGCGCGCTATCGCCGCTTCAGCGCTGCGCTCGCCGCGCACCTGGCGCGGCGGCCGGCGGATGCGGTGGTCGGCTTCAACAAGATGCCCGGGCTCGATATCCATTACGCCGCCGACCCCTGCTACGCCCACAAGGCGCTTGCGCAAAGGAGTGCGCTGTATCGCCTGTTGCCGCGCTACCGGCATTTCGCCCGGTATGAAGTCGCGGTATTTGGCCCGGCCGCGCGCACCCAGATACTCATGATCTCGTCCGTGCAGGAACCGCTGTTCAGGCGCCATCATGGCACCCCGCCGGAACGCTTCCATCTGCTGCCGCCCGGCATCGACCCGAGTCGGCGCGCGCCGCCCGATGCCGCGCTGGTGCGCGCTGCGTTCCGCGCTGAATTCAGCCTCAGCGCATCCCGTCCGCTGCTGCTGATGATCGGCTCGGGGTTCCGGACCAAGGGGCTCGACCGGGTGCTGCGTGGGCTCTCGGCGCTGCCTGCGGAGCTTGCGGATGTACAGTTGTTCGTGATCGGTCAGGACGATCCCAAGCCCTTTCAACGCCTGGCGCGGCGCCTCGGGGTAGCCGGGCGGGTGCGCTTCTTCGCCGGTCGCGACGACATCCCCCGCTTCCTCCAGGGTGCGGACCTGCTGGTCCACCCCGCCTACAGCGAAAACACCGGCACCGTATTGCTGGAGGCGCTGGTGGCGGGACTGCCGGTACTCACCACCGCCAACTGCGGCTACGCCCACTATGTCGCCGAGGCTGACGCCGGCGCCGTGTTACCCGAGCCCTATGGGCAGGACGCCTTCGATCAGGCGCTGGTCGCACTGCTCGCGGCGGATCGCGGCCCCTTGCGCGCGCGCGCCCTCGCCTGGGCCGCAACCGCCGACATCTACGGCCTGCCCGAGCGCGCCGCCGCGCTGATCGAGCAGCTCGCCCCCGGCGCGCGGAGGCCAACCTGAAACCCGTGGTCACCGGCGAGCTCGCCCGCGCCTGGGCCGGGCGCGATCCCTTTGTCGAGGTCACCCAACTCGAAGGCCACACTTATCGCGCCCTCGAAGGCCGTCGCACCCTGCGCTTCGAACTCGGCGGGCGCGCCTACTTCGCCAAGATCCATCGCGGCATCGGCTGGCGCGAGGTCGCCAAGAACCTGCTGCGCCTGCGCCTGCCGGTGGTCGGGGCCAAACGTGAATGGCGCGCCATTCGCCGGCTCCAGGCGCTGGGCGTCGCCACCATGACGCCGGTGGCCTTCGGGGAGCGCGGCCTCAATCCCGCGCGGCGGCTGTCGTTTCTCATCACCGAAGCGCTCGAACCCAGCGTCGATCTGGAAACCTTCTGCGCGCGCGGCGGGCTGGCGGCGCTGGGAATTGCGGAGCGCCGGCGACTGATCCGCAAGCTCGCCACCATCACCCGCACCCTGCACGCCAGCGGCATCAATCACCGCGATTATTATCTGTGCCACTTTCTGCTCGACGCCTCACCGGCCGCGCTCGGCCAGCCGCCCGCCGCGCGGCCGCTCTACCTGATCGACCTGCACCGCATGCAAATGCGCCGCCACGTCCCCTGGCGCTGGCGCCGCAAGGATCTCGCCAGCCTGTGCTACTCGGCCCGCCAGGCGGGCGCTACGGCACGCGACGAACTGCAATTTCTGCGCGTCTACACGGATACGCCGCTGCGCGATCTCCTGCAGCAACCCCAGTGGTGCGCCCTGGACCGCCGGGCGCGCGCGCTGCACCGCAAAGGGGTGCGCAAGGGATATCACCCATGACGCGCGGCGGATCGACCGGAGCAGCGGGTGAGCGCCCGTGACGCCGCCGGATATCACCCTCGACGCACTGCGCGCCGCGCAGGTCGGCGCACTGGCACCGTTCCGGCTCGCCCTCGCGGCGGGGGAGTTCCTGGTCGGGGAGGAAATCTACCGCCATCTGCCCGGTCGACGCCTGGTGTTCAGCGCCGCGTGGCAAAACCGCCGGATACTGGTGAAGCTGTTCTTCCGCGCCCGGGACCACGCGCGCGAGCGCGCCGGTCTGGAGCGCCTACACGCCGCCGGCATCCGGGCACCGGCGCTGCGCCCGCTGCCCGAACTCCCCGGAGCCTGGCTGCTGGCCACGGAGTTCCTACCCGGCGCGCAAAGCCTGGCGGAACGGCTCCAGCGCCGAACCGCGCCGGAAGCGGATGCCGATATCGCCGCAACGCTCGCCCTGCTGGGCGCGCTGCACCGCGCCGAGCTGGTTCAGGCCGATCCGCACCTCGACAATTTTCTGTTTTCGGGTAACACACCCTATGTCATCGATGGCGCGGGGATACATCCGGCGCGGAAGAAAGATGCCTGGCGCGCCAATCTGGCGCTGTTTCTCGCCCAGTTCGACCCGTCCCGGGACCAGCGCCTGCTCGCCCTGCTGCCGGCCTACAGCACACCGCGACCCGATCCGGGGATGCTCGCCCGGGAAGTGCTCCGGGCGCGGCAGCGGCGGCTGCGCGACTACCGCCGCAAATGCCTGCGCACCTGTGGCGAATTCATCGCCGAGCGACGCTGGGACCGCCTGGTCGTGCGCCGCCGCGACTACGGCAATCCCGGCTTTGACGCGCTGCTGGCCGCGCCCGAAGCACAGCTCGCGGCTGGCGAATGGCTCAAGGACGGCAACACGGCTTCCGTGCTGCGGGTCGCCGCTGCGGGCGCGGCGCTGGTGGTGAAACGCTACAACATCAAGCACCGGCGCCACGGCCTCGGCCGCGCACTGCGGCGCTCGCGGGCCTGGATCTCGTGGCAAAACGCCAACATGCTCGCACTGCTGGGAATAGCCACACCTCAGCCGCTGGCACTGCTGGAGCACAGGTTCGGGCCGCTGCGCCGCACCGCCTACCTGATCAGCGCGTACAGCCCGGGAGTGCCCTTGCAGGACTGGTTGCGGCAACAGGGAGAAGCGGTGGTTCCGGACTGGCTCGACCGCGCCCTGCGGGATATCCTCGCCGCCCTGGGAACCGCCCGCATCAGTCACGGCGATCTCAAGGCGAGCAATTTTCTCGTCGAAGACGCCGCCCGGCGCGTGCAGCTGATCGACCTGGACGCGATGCGCCTGCACCGCTGCGGCAGGCGCTTCCGCCGCGCCCGGCACCGCGATCTGGCGCGCTTTCTCGCTAATTGGGACGGGGCCATCCGGCGTCACTTTGAAAATCTGCTGGCGCCGTTGCGCGCCGGCGCCCGACCGGAGCACTGAAATTTGGCGACCATCGTACTGGGCCTCTCGGGCGCCCTCGGCCACGACCCCTCGGCCGCGCTTTACATTGACGGTCACCTGGTCGCGGCGGCCGAGGAAGAACGCTTCCTCCGCGCCAAGCACGCCAAGAACCGCATGCCGCTGGAAGCCGCGCGCTTCTGCCTGCGCCAGGCCGGCATCGCGCCGGGCGACGTCGATGTGGTGGCGGTGCCCCTGGCGCCGATTCCGCTCAACTCGCCGGCGCGCTGGCACTTTGCGCGCCGCTACTGGTATGCCCCCGACCGGGCCCTGGATGCGCTGGTCAATGGCAATCGCCGCTATCGCCGCTATCGCGAGCGCATCTTCGAACTGCTGCGCACCCTCGGAGTCGATCCCGCGCGGATCGAATTCGAGCCGGTGGAACATCATCTCGCCCACGCCAGCAGCGCTTACCATCTGAGCGGTTTCACCGGCAAGACCGCCATCCTCGGCGTGGACGGCAAGGGGGAATACGCCACCACCTTCTTCGGTTATGGCGAACACGGCCGCATCCACAAGATCAAGGAATTTTACGATCCCGACTCCCTGGGCGGACTCTATGGCGCGCTCACCGAGTACCTCGGCTTCGAGATGCTGGACGGCGAATACAAGGTCATGGGCATGGCGCCCTACGGCGACCCGACCCGCCACGACCTGTCGCGGCTGCTCCACTGCGACGGCAAGGCGTTGCGCGTCAACACCCGCTATGTGAACACGGTGGGTTTGCGCCGCTACAAGGAGAACGGCCAGGGGTTTTATTTCAGCCCCCGCCTGATCGAGTGGCTGGGACCGCGCCGCCACGGCGACAGCGCCGACCAGCCCTACATCGACTACGCCGCCGCCATCCAGGCGCTCTACGAAGACGCCGTGCTCAAGCTCATGGATCACTACCTGGGCGACATCCTGCGCGAGACCGGACGGCTGGCGTTTGCCGGCGGCGGCGCGCTCAACGTGAAGCTGAACCAGAAGATCATCGCCCGGCCCGACGTCCGCGAGCTGTTCGTGCAGCCGGCTTCGGGGGATGCCGGCACCGCGGTGGGCGCCGCGTCCTATGCGCTGGCCAGGCGCGGCATCCAGCCCGAGCCCATGGAGCACGTTTATCTGGGACCTGGCTTCACCACGGAAGAATGCCGCGACGCCTGCGCGCGCCATCCCGACCAGCCGGTTCATCGGGTGATCGACGGGATGCCGGAGCATGTGGCGCGGCTGCTCGCCAAGGGCCATCCGGTCGCCTGGTTCCAGGGCCGCATGGAGTTCGGTCCGCGCGCGCTGGGCGCCCGCTCCATCCTGGGCTGCCCCAGTGTTCCCGGCATCGCCGAGCGCATCAACGAGCAGATCAAGTTCCGCGAGCGCTGGCGGCCCTTCTGTCCCAGTATGCTCGACCGGGTCGCGCCCCGGATGTTCAAGGTGAATCACCCGGCGCCCTTCATGACCTTCACGTTCGAGGTCAACGAGGAGTGGAAGACGCGGGTGCCCGAGGTGGTCCACGCGGACGGCACCGCCCGCGCCCAGGCGCTGGAACAACGCCACAATCCCCGCTATTACGCCCTGATGGAAGAACTCGAACGCCTCACCGGCAACGGCGTGGTGCTGAACACCTCGCTGAACCGCCGCGGCGAGCCGGTGGTCTGCACGCCGGACGATGCCCTGGCGATGTTCTTCGGCTCCGACCTCCAGTACCTGGCCATGGAGGACGTACTGGTCACCAAGCCGGGGGCAGCGACGCATGGCTGAAGCGCCGCTGTTCAGCGTCGTCATCCCCTGCTACAACTACGGCCACTGGCTCGCGCGCGCGGTCGACTCCGTACTGGCCCAGGATGGTGACGACTGGGAACTGCTGGTGATCGACGACGGTTCCACCGATAACACCGGTGCGGTAGCGGCGGAGCTGTTGCGCCAGCACGGGCCGCGGCTGCGCTATCTCACGCAGCCCAATCGCGGCGTGGCGGCGACCCGCAACCGCGGCATCGACGCCACCGCGGGGCGTTATCTGATTTTCCTCGATGCCGACGATGAGATGGCGCCCGGCGCACTCGGGGTCTACCGCGAACTGATCTCCCGCAACCCCGATGCCGACCTGCTGGCGGGCGCCTACCGCGCCATCACCGAAGACGGCCGCGAACGCATCCGCCGAACCGGCACCCTGGCGTCCTCGCGGCGGCAGCGCCTGCGCGCTTACCTGTTCACCAAGCAGCTCAATTTCAGCAACAGCGCGGCCGCGTTCCGGCGTCAGGCGTTCGCACAGCGGCGTTACCCGGAAACCCTGCGGTCGGCGGAGGACATCCCGGTATTCGCCCATATCGTCGCCACCCGGGAAATCGCCGTCACTTCGGTGCTGGTGGCCATCGCTCACCGCCATCGGGATTCGCTGCGCCACACCACGGATAACGCCACGGTCGCGAGCCAGATCCTGCTGGACGAACTGTTCCGCCCCGGCGCCATGCCTAGCTGGGCGCTGGCGTGCCGGCGGCGCTACGAAACCCAGCACTACCTGTCGCGGTTTCGCACCTGCTACCTGGCGGGAGAAAACGCACGCGCCCTCGACTTTTACCAGCGCGCCTGGCGCACCGGCGCGCTGCGGACGCTCAGCCGCTGGTCCTATCTGCGCAAATACCTGGCGCTGCGACTGGGTCGGCGCTCACACTGACCACCCCATCGAGCAGCGCCGCCAGTGGCGCTGGCAGGGCACCGCCGGCGGCCGTGTATCCGGCACAAAACTCGCGCGCTCCGGCCCGCACATAGGCCCAGTCCTCGGCATAACGCATCAGGTGACGCAGATTGCGGATCACCTGATAGCGGTCCAGGGGGCGGGCGCGGAGTCCGAGATCGGCCACGTCAATGAGACCCAGGTCTCCCGCGGTGGTGACGATGACATTGCCGAAATGCAGCGAACGAAAGTACACCCCGCGCCGATGCAGGCCGGCCAGAAAACACCCCAGCTTCCGCATCAAGACACCGTGCTCGGCGGTTCGGTGCCGCAACGCGGTCCGCAACGTCTCCCCCGCGAGCGGCTGATAGAGCACCGCCGTACGACCCAGATGGGGTATCCGCAGCAGACGCTCCGGCACCACCGTGGCGATGCCGAGATCGCGCAGGGCCAAGGCATTGGTCTGGAACCGGCGCGCATAGGGCCACATCAGGGCACTGCTCAACAGGCGCTTGCGGCGGAACAGTTTCAGGTAGCGCCCATCGCGCAGCGCAATCAGCTTGTCGCCGTGACCGTCGGCTTCGAGCACGACGCTCCCCCCGACCAGCTCCTGGTAGGTCGCGGCGGTGAGTCCATGGAAACGTGCACCTGTCATCTGTATTACCACCCGGCTGCCCGCACGGTGCCGGCAGGGAAAGTCGCATTCTAGCGCTTCCGGGTGCTTGATCCCGGCCTTCTGCCCAGTCTGGGCGCCTTTTGTTACAGTGGCGCGCCGCCGTGGACCCGATACGAAAAGGGGCCCGGGCCGCGGCGGTCCCGGCGTGAAGCGAGGATGTTTCGTTTGCCCCATGTCCTGCTGGTCAAGCTCACCTCGATGGGCGACCTCATCCAGCTGCTGCCGGCGTTGAGCGATGCCCATGCGCAGCGTCCGGAACTGCGTTTCGACTGGGTCGCCGACGCCGCGTTTGCCGAAATTCCCGCCTGGCATCCGGCCGTCGACCGGGTGATACCCAGCGCCCACCGCCACTGGCGCCGGCACCCGGTCGAATTCCTGTGCGGCGGCAACGCGCGCGCCTGGCTGCGCCGCCTGCGCGAGCGCCGTTACGAGCGGGTGATCGATGCCCAGGGCAGCTGGAAAAGTGCTGTCATAGCCCGCCTGGCGCGCGGTTCGAGCGCCGGACTGGATGCGAATTCCGTGCGCGAACCCGGCGCCCAGTGGCTGTACCGGAGCCGCCACTTCGTGTCCCGCGAGCAGCTTGCCATCACCCGCTGGCGCCAGTTGCTGGCCGCCGTGCTCGATTACCCGGTACCCGCCAGTGCGCCGGATTTCGGGCTGGCGGGTCGCGACTGGCCGGAACCGCCCATTGCCGTTGCGGCGCCGATCCTGACCTTTGTCACCAATGCCACCTGGCCCACCAAGCACTGGCCGGACGCGCACTGGCGCACACTGATCGAAAGCGCGGTTAACGCGGGTTATCAGGTGGTCTTGCCCTGGGGCTCGGCCCCCGAGCGGGAGCGCGCCGAAGGCCTGGCACGCGGGCAGTCCGGCGCGCGGGTTCCGCCCCGCGCGTCACTCGGCGAAATCGCGGGGCTGCTGTCCCGCAGTGCCGCCGTGGTCAGCGTCGATACCGGGCTCGCCCATCTCGGCGCCGCCCTCGACCGACCGACCCTTACCCTCTACGGTCCGACCGATCCGCGTCTGATCGCCGCGACCGGACCCCGTGCCGCGCAGTTATCCGCCACCGGGTATCCCTGCATCCCCTGCCGGCGGCGCGAATGCCGGGTCGCGGGTTATCGCGGGCCGGCCGCGCGCTGTATGCAGAATCTGACCCCGGCGCTAGTATGGGCTGGATTGCGGGACCTGCTGGCCACCGCCTGAACCCGTGGTCAAAATACTCGCGTACCACTTTATCCGCCGTTCGCAGGAGCATCGCGTGCCGTTAAGTTTTCCCCGCTTCGAGCGCGCCCGGGTGCTGGTCGCCGGCGACATCATGCTCGACCGCTACTGGCATGGACCCACGACGCGCATCTCGCCCGAAGCGCCGGTACCCGTGGTGCGCATCACCGAGTGCCATGACCGGCCAGGCGGCGCGGCCAATGTGGCGCTCAACATTGCGGCGCTGGGCGCAACCGTCAGCGTGGTGGGTGCCGTGGGTTGCGATGCCCAGGCCACCATACTGCACGACCAGCTGGCGGCCGCCGGCATCCACGCCGCGCTGCTCGAATGCCCCGCCAAGCCCACCATCACCAAGCTGCGCGTGATCAGCCGCCAGCACCAATTGCTGCGTCTGGATTTCGAGGAACCCCACAGCGCGGCGGAGGTGGCGGCCCTGCCCGCGCGGATTCGCAGCCTGCTGCCGGACACCAGCGCCCTGGTGCTGTCCGACTATGCCAAGGGCGCGCTTCAGGATCCCCTCGCCCTGATCGCGCTCGCCACCGCCGCCGGGGTGCCGGTACTGGTGGATCCCAAGGGGCGCGACTTCCGCCGCTACGCCGGAGCCACCCTGCTCACCCCCAACCTCGCTGAGCTGGAAGCCGTGGTCGGACCCTGCCCCGACGAAGCCGCACTGTGCGAACGCGGTCTCGTCCTGGTGCGCGAACTGGGACTCGGCGCACTGCTGGTGACGCGCGGCGAACAGGGCATGACCCTGCTGCGCCCCGGCCACGAGGCGCAGCATCTGCCGGCGCGGGCGCGCGAGGTCTATGACGTGACCGGTGCCGGGGACACCGTGATCGCCGTCCTCGCCGCGGCCCTTGGCGCCGGCGCGGATTTGTCCGCCGCGGTCACTCTCGCCAATCTCGCCGCCGGCATCGTGGTCGGCAAGCTGGGCACCGCGGCCGTGAGCGAGCCGGAATTGCGTCGCGCCCTGCAGCAGGAACGCGGCGTGGCGCGCGGCGTGGTGAATCGCGAGCAGCTGCTCGCCGAGGTCGCCGACGCCCGCGCCCGGGGCGAAAAAATCGTCTTCACCAACGGCTGCTTCGACCTGCTCCACGCCGGCCATGTGAGCTATCTGGAGCAGGCGCGCAAACTCGGCGACCGGCTGATCGTCGCGGTCAACGATGACGCCTCGGTGCGGCGCCTGAAAGGCGAGGGCCGCCCCATCAATACGGTCGAACGCCGCATGGGGGTACTGGCCGGACTGGAAGCCGTCGACTGGGTGGTGAGCTTTGCCGAGGACACCCCGGAACCGCTGCTGGAAAGCGTGCGACCCGAGGTACTGGTCAAGGGCGGCGACTACCACCGGGAGCAGGTGGTCGGCTGGCAGATCGTCTCCGGCTACGGGGGCGAGGTCCGCCCGCTCGGTTTGCTGGACGACTGCTCCACCACCGCCATGGTCGAGAAAATCCGCACCCACCCGTCCGTACCCAAGTCGTAAGGATTTTTCACGCTTGCACCGATTCACCGAGTCGCCGGGACGCGCTCCGACCTTCCTCGCCCGACTGCGCACCGCCATCCGCACCCGCTATGCCTGGGTAGCGCTGCTGTTATTCGTGGCGATCTGTTTCCTTGCGGACAACCGCACCGGCGCCACCAACCTCTATCGCCTGCTGATGGTGGTGCCCATGTTGCTGTGTTTTCGCCCGGCGGATCTGGCACCGATCTGGCGGCACCCCCCGGCGCGCTGGTTTCTGCTGTTGTGCGCCTGGCTCACCCTGACCCTGTGGTGGGACGGCTGGACCCACAAGGATTTCAAACTGCTGCTGCGCGAGCTGAACGTCCTGGCGCTGTTCTGTCTGGTGTACCTGATCAGCATCCATCACCGGCCGCGGGTGCCGATCTTCCTCACCGGGCTGGTGGCGCTCGGCCTGATCGGCGCGGGCCTGATTGTCTGGCACTGGCCGCAGGCCTGGCCGCCCAGCTGGGAGCATCAGGCGACGGTGCGCCGCGGTGTGTTCAATCACCACGTCGAGGTCGGACGGGCGCTGGCACTGATCGCGATCATCGCGCTGTATCAAGCCCTGAATGTCTCACGTCGGGGTTGCGCCTGCGCCTACGGGATTGCCACGCTCACGCTCTGGACGCTGGTGTTCTGGGTGCAGGCGCGCAGCGCTTACGTGGTGCTGGGCGTGGGGACGCTGCTCCTGATGGCCTTGTTTCCCGGCCGGCGCGCAGCGGCACTCGTCATCGCCGGCGGCGTTCTGGCACTGTTGCTGGCGCTCGGCCTCCGGCAGGAGCTGACGCTGGTCACCAGCCACATCGTCGAACGCGGCACCGCCATGCGCTTGCCGATCTGGCACAACGGTTGGACGGCGATGACGGATTCCTGGTCGCGGTTCTGCTTCGGTCACGGCCTGTCGGCGGATTCGAGAAACTGGAGCGGGGACATCATGGCTCCGCACTACCACAATCTTCTGGTCAACCAGGCGTTTTACTCCGGACTGGTCGGTGTCGGACTTTATCTGGGCTGGATCGCGAGCCTGCTCCGCGCGGCGGTCGCGGATCGCCGCCTCTGGCTCTGGGGGACGCTGGTGGTCGCCATGCAGTTCGGCTTCATTACCGACGGTGACCAATTGTTCGTGAATCCCTCGTCCATGCTGCTGGCGTTCCTGCTGCCGGCGTTCCTGCTCGGCTTTCGGGTGCCGGCACCGGTCCGGGACGCGGCGTCCGTTCGCGGGATGTCGTCAGTCGACTGAATTTCCCGGGACCACAGCGGCCGCTCGCACATTCGCGCGCAGGTGGTCGGGGTCGATGGTGCCGATCACCAGACTGCCGACCCCGGGGTGGGCCAGGATGCGCGCGAAGGTCGCGCGCACCGGATCGTCGCCCAGGGCGATCGCGTGACCGCTCGCGAGCGCCTTCTTGATCAGCACGCCGGCACCCAGCTCCCGGCAGCGGTCGATCACCGGGATTTCGGTTTCGTCGGCGAGATTCCAGCTCACCATGAGCAGATCGCACAGCGCCGCCGCGCGCAAACCGCCCGCCACCGTCTTGGTGGACATGCCGAAGCTGCGCAGTTTCCCTTCGCGCTTGAGGTCGGCCAGGGTTTCGAGTGCGCCGGATTGATCGATGATCGCCGCGTCATCGCCGTCGGAATGGATCAGCACGATATCCAGCACCTCGGTGTGCAGGCGCCGCAGGCTGCGCTCGACGCTGGCACGCACATGCGCCGGCGAAAAATCGTGGCGCGACACGCCGGCCTCGAACTCCTCGCCGACCTTGGTGCAGATCACCCAGTGGTCCCGCGCGCCGCGCAGCAAACGACCGAGCCGTGCCTCGCTCGTGCCGTAAGCGGGTGCCGTATCCAGCAGATTGATACCCAGATCCCGCGCCAGATCGAGCAGGCTGCGGGCGGCGCGGTCGTCGGGAATGGCGAAGCCCCGGGGGTACTTCACGCCCTGGTCGCGGCCGAGCTTGACGGTGCCGAGCCCGAGCACAGCGACCTCGATACCGGTGCGCCCGAGCCGGCGCCGGGGCAATTCCAGTTCAGGCGCCAAAGGCAGTCTCCCAGGGTGTGGGGGCCAGCGGCGGGCGCGGCAGCGGCAACACCGGCGGCGCCGTTCCGGATGGCACGATCCCGCGCTGTGCCAACCGTTCAGCCACGCGGTCGGCGAGGTGCGGGCACAGCGTGAGCTTGGTGGGCCAGGCGACCAGCGCATTGGCGCCATTGCCGGCCCAGTCGGCGAATGCCTGATCGGGGCGCAGCAGGCGCGGCTGGCGGGGTTCGGCGCGCTCCACCGCCAGGGTTGCCCAGCGCGCCGGCCCCAGATTGATCCAGGGCAGCAGTGCCGCCAACTCCTGCCGGGCCAGAGCGATCAGCGCCTCCGGTTCCATCCCGACACCCTGCTCGGCCAGGGTTCCGCCCAGATACCAGACCTGTTCGCCGCCGCCAGTGGGATGACTGGAAATGGTCAGGCGCGGGGTGGTCTCGCGCCCCAGGCAGTGGCCGTGCAGGGCATGGGGATAGCGGTGTCGGACCATCACCTGATGCAGCGGCCGCCGCTGCATGGCCGGGGCGGCGGCGCCGATCGCAGCGAGCAGCCCGGCAGTGCCGGCACCGGCTGCGAACACGAAAGCCGCGGGCGCCAGGCGCTGCGCGCCGGTCGCGGTTTTCAGGTCCAGGATCAGGCGCCCGGTATCCGCACGAGTCCAGGCGGTGGCCGTCCCGGTCAACGAGTAAATGGCGTCCGGGCAGTTGTCGGCGAGGGCCACCACCAGGCTCGGCACATCCAGCACCAGATCCACCAGGCGGTACAGGGAGCCGGAGAAACCCGGCGCGGCAAAGATCGGCGGCCGCTCGGCCCTCGCCACGGGTTCCACCCGCCCGCGTACCGCCTTGCTGGCGAGGAACGCCGTCATGCGCCCGGCGACGGCCCCGGTGGTCCAAAGGTAGAAGTGATCGCTCAGCACCCGGGCGCGGCGCAGATCAACCGTGCCCGCGCCGCGCAGACAGCGGCGCCAGTGATCGGGCATCTCGGCGATAGCCTCGGATGCACCCGACAAGGCGCCGGCCAGGCTGTACTTGACACCGCCGTGGATCATGCCCTGACTCGCCACCGTCTGCCCGAAACCGAGCGCGGCAGCCTCCAGCAGAAGCGCGCTGTAACCCCGGTTGCGCAGATCGTTGAGCAGCCAGAGTCCGGCGATGCCGCCGCCGACAATGACGATATCGACGTTGACGACCGGGAACGTGGGCATGCGGCGCAGGAATCGCAAAAAGTCGCAGTGCGGCAGTATAGCGGGCCTGCCGGAAGCGGCTGCACCACTCCGACCTTCCCGCTATGCTGGCCGCCGGAGGAACCGTGCCCGCCCGCCTGCTCTATTCCCTGTTGCTGTATCTGCTGCTGCCCGCGGTGCTGCTGCGCCTGTGCTGGCGCGCCCGCCGCGCGCCGGACTACGCGCGCCGCTGGGGCGAACGGTTCGGCTGGGTTGCGCCACTGTCCGGACCCGTGATCTGGGTACACGCGGTATCGGTGGGCGAAACCCTCGCCGCCTCGCCGCTGATCCGCCACTTGCTGGTGCGCCACCCGCGCGCCACCCTGCTGGTGACCACCACCACGCCGACCGGATCGCAGCGGGTGCGCGCGCTGTTCGGCACCAGTGTCGCGCACTGCTACGCGCCCTACGATTTCCCCGATGCCGTAGCGCGGTTTCTGCGCCGCGTCCGTCCCGCGCTGCTGGTGGTGATGGAAACCGAGCTCTGGCCCAATCTGCTGCACGCCTGTGCGGCGCGCGGGATTCCGGTGGTGCTCGCCAATGCGCGGCTCTCGGCGCGCTCGGCACGGGGTTACGCGAAAGTGAAATCCCTCACCGCACCCATGCTGCGCGCGCTCACGGCGGTCGCCGCGCAGACCCCGCCCGATGGCGAGCGGTTCCTGGCACTGGGGCTGGCGCCGGCAAAATTGCAGATCACCGGCAACCTCAAATTCGACCTCGAACTGACCCCGGCGCTGCGCGCCCAGGCGGCGGCGCTGCAGCGGTCCTGGGCCGGACCGCGGAACCGCCCGGTGTGGCTTGCCGCCAGCACCCACGCAGGCGAGGACGCGTTGGTGCTGGCGGCTCATGCCGGGATTCTGCGCGCCCTGCCCGCGGCTCTGCTGGTGCTGGTGCCGCGCCATCCGGAACGCTTCGCAACGGTTGCCGCGGCCAGTCGCCGCGCGGGATTCAGGACGATGCGACGCTCGGATACCCGCATCAGCCCAGACGATCCCATCCCCGCCGACCGGCAGGTACTGCTCGGCGACACCATGGGGGAGCTGCCCGTGTTCTGCGGCGCGGCGGATGTGGTTTTCGTCGGGGGAAGCCTGGTGCCGGTGGGCGGCCACAATCTGATCGAGCCCGCCGCCTGGGGACGCCCGGTGCTGGCGGGGCCACATCTGTTCAATTTCGCGGAGGCTGCGGCGCTGCTGCAGGCGGAAGGCGGGCTCAGGATCTGCGGCGATGGCGCAGCGCTCGCATCCGCGGTGATCGAATTACTGACGGAACCGGACTATCGCGAGAACGTCGGGGCCAGGGCGCGCGCCGTAGCCGAAGCCAACCGCGGTGCCCTGGCCAGACTGACGCTGGTTATCGAACCGCTTTGCCCACCGTGATGCCGGCATCAAGCCAGCGATTGAGTTGCTCGACATCGCCAGGGCTCAGTTGCCCGGCCACTTCCTTCAGCCGCAGCATGCTGTTGATGTAGTCGAAGCGCGCATTGGCGTAATCGCGTTGCGCCTGGTAGAGGGTACGTTGCGAAATCAACACATCGACAATATTGCGCGTACCGACTTCGTACCCCGCCTGAGTGGCATCGAGCGCGCTCTGCGCTGACGTGATGGCCTGGGCGCGGGCGCTGATGCGCGCCGCATCCGTCAACACCTGGAGGTGTTGGGAACGCGCGCGCTGCGTGGTGGTGCGCTGCGCCAACACGTAATTTTCCTGGCTTCGGATACTTTCCTGGTAAGCCTGGCGCTGCCGGGAGGTCGTTGCGCCGCCGGAATAGAGCGGAGCATTCAGGTGCAGGCCCAGCACCGTCGACTCCAGGTCGGTGGAAAATGGCTGGCTCACCGCCGCATCCAGGGTGCCCTGCTGGTTGAGCAGACCACCGTCGCGGTGCAGTGTGCCGTCGTTCAGATTCTTCTGATAATCGAGCGAGGCCGTCACTTTCGGCAGGTGCTCGGCTTTCGCCGCGGTCGCGGCCTTGCCCGCCGCTTCGACGTCGAACCGCGCCACACGCAACGCGAAATTGTTGGCCTGGGCAAATTGCACCCAGGACTCGCGGTCGATCGGTTCGGGTTTGAGTACCGGGAAATCCCGAGTCAGCCCGGCGAGCTGGTCATGGGATTTCCCGGTCAACACTTCCAGCGCCTCAAAGGCAATATCGAGCGCACTCTTGGCTTCCAGCGTGTTCACGGTCGCACTGTCGTAGGCCGCCTGAGCTTCATGCACATCGGTAATCGGCAGCAGTCCCACGTCGAAGCGCTCTTTGGTTTGCTCCAGCTGGCGACCGATCGCGCGCTCTTCGGCTTCGGCGGAAGTCAGATTTTCGTTGGCGCGCAACACCCCGAAGTAGGCATCGGTGACGTCGAGCACAATGTTTTGCTGGTCGGCGGAAAACTGGGCAGCGGCCCGCTGATCGAGGTCCTTGCCGCGCTGGAAGTTGAACCACGCGGGCAGATCGAACACCGGCTGACTCAGGGACAGGCGATAGGTTTCCGTTGCGTCGTGATAATCGCCGATCGACTGGGCCAGAAAGTCGGCACCGAGCACGCGGGAGTTGTGCTGTATTCCCTGCCCCTCCTGAACACCTACCGAGCCGGTGATGCTCGGCAGCAGCGCGGCCCGCGCCTGCGGCAGGGCTTCCCGGCCGATCTTGTAGGTGGCTTCGGCAGCTTTAAGCTGGGGCGCATTGCTCATGGCCAGGTCATAGATCTCGAGCAGGGTTTCGGCCTGGAGCTGGGCGCTGAACAACACCACCGCGAATGACAGGCATGCCACCCGCGCGCTATTTTTCCGCATGATTCTTTTCCTGTGGGACTTGCAATGCGCCGGAGTCTACCAGATATGAAATTTATGGCGTGATACCCTTGGCCGCGGCGCGACCCTGCGCGAGACCCTACGCAAGAGCATGCGCGCGACGGCCTGAACTGGAGTCCGATGAGCAAACTCAGCCAAGCGATCCCGGCGCCACGCGCTGCCGAGGATGTCGAGATACTGGACCGCACAACCCGTTACCAGGGCTTCTTCACACTGGATACCCTGAGGTTGCGCCACCGCCTGTTTTGCGGGGGCTGGAGCCAGCCGATGACGCGGGAACTGTTTGTCCGGGGCGCCGCAGTGGGTGTGCTGCTCTACGATCCGGCCCACCGGCTGGTGGGCCTGGTGGAGCAGTTTCGCGTCGGTGCACTGGCCGAGCCCGGCGGCCCCTGGGTCCTGGAAGTGGTTGCCGGCATGATGAAACCGGACGAGGACGCTGCGGCGGTGGCGCGGCGCGAAACACAGGAGGAGGCGGGCATCGACCAGCTCCGGCTGGAGCCCATCTGCCGCTATCTGGTGAGCCCCGGCGGCACCGATGAGGTCCTCACACTGTTTTGCGGGATCACCGATCTGCGCGGCCGCGCAGGCTGTTTCGGCCTCGCCGACGAACACGAGGACATCCGTCTCCATGTGCTACCCGAGGCGGATATCCTGGCAGGACTGGCGACCGGCGCCTACAACAACGCCGCCACCATTGTCTGCCTGCAATGGCTGGCGCTGAACCGCGACCGGCTTCACGGTTTGACCATACACGGACGGCGCGATCCGTAACCAGTCCACAGGACAACCATCGAGGAATTGAGGTAGTGAGACGAACGCGCTACAAGGTCAACCTGAAAGGCTTCATGGCCGATTGCGAGGCCAACTACTGTCGGCTCGCGAAACTGTTTCCGGACATGGCGGCGCAGGATGAACGCCGTCTCGGCATCAGCGGCCGCCATCAGCTGGAGGTGGTGTTTGCCGTGCGCGAACGCAGCGCCCACACCACGGTGCTCACGCTGCGCCAGCAGGAACCCGGGCGGTCCTGGTGGCTGAACCTGCCCCTGCTGGTGGTGCGCATCTATCACGATGCGCTGCTCGCCGAAGTGGTCGCCTGCGAAGGCGAGCGCAACATCTGGCCGCGCCAGAGCTATCCGAACCGGAGGATGCTGCAACCCGATGAGAAAGCCCAGTGGAACCGCTTCCTCGGCGAATGGCTGGGCGCCTGCCTGGCATTGGGTTTCGTCGCCGCCGATTGCCCCGTGCCCTGACGCGCGGCGGCGTCCGTGGAGCGCGTGAGCCATGGACGCCGATATCCAGCACCTGATCCAGATCACCGATCCCCATATCGGCCCCCGCCGCGATTACCGGCTGGCCGGGGTGGAGACGCTGGAGACCCTGCGCCTCGTACTGGCGGAAATCGGCGGACTGCGAGTACCACCGGACCTCATCTGCGTCACCGGCGATATCGCGGCGGAAGGCGCCCCTGAAGCCTACCGGCTGTTCACCCAGCAGATGCAGTTTCTGGAACTGCCCTACCAGTGGCTGCCGGGCAATCACGACGATGCCCGCGTCATCCAGGAGGGCTTCACGGCCGCCCCCTACTGGCCACTACTGGAGCTTGGCGACTGGCGTGTGATTTCCCTCAACACCGCCCAACCGGACCGGGTGGAGGGACATCTCGCCGATGACGAGCTGGCGTTTCTGACCCACAGCCTGGCACGGGACCCGCGCTCCCCGACGCTGCTGTTCATGCATCACCCGCCGGTCCCGGTGGGCTGCGCCTGGCTGGATGCCCAGCGCATCGACAATGCCGAGCGTCTGGAAGCGATACTGTGCCAACACACCAATGTGCGCGGGATTTTCACCGGCCACGTGCATCAGGAGTTCCATGCCCGCTGGGCCGGCACCGAGGTCCATACGACGCCTTCCACCTGTTTTCAGTTTCGCGCGGCCAGTCGCGATTTCGCCATCTGCGATCAACCCCCCGGCTATCGCCGGATCGCTCTGCATGCGGACGGCACCCTCAGCACCGAGGTGGTGTTTCTGTCTCCGGGTGTCACGCGCGTGGACAAGCAGCTCGCCAGCTATTAGCCCTTTGTTGAAAAACGTCGCGCGGCGGCCAGCTGCGCTCAGAAAGGCATTTTTCCGCACCCCGCCAGACCCTATAATTCCCGCAGTTTCCGCTACCGGGCGCCCATGGCCACCCTGCTGTACATCCATGGTTTCAACAGTTCTCCCCAATCCCACAAGGCAGCGGCGACACGCGCCTGGCTCGCCGCGCGACACCCCGAGATCGCGTTTCGCTGCCCCTTCCTGAGCCCCTTCCCGGACCAGGCGATGGACCAGTTGCAGCGCGAGATCGCCGCGCTGACCGGCCCGCTCTATCTGGCCGGCAGTTCGATGGGCGGCTTTTACGCCACCTGGCTCGCCGTCCGACACGGCGCGCGCGCGGTGCTGATCAACCCCGCCGTGCGGCCCTGGCTCGGGCGCGACTACCTGCTCGGTCCCCAGACCAACCACCACACCGGGGAGGTTGTGGTCATGGAGCCGCGCCACCTGGAACAACTGCGCGCCTGGGAGGTCGAGACGCTCCCCCGCCCGCAGGATTTCCTGGTGCTGCTCCAGACCGGCGACGAGGTGCTGGACTACCGTCTCGCAGCCGAGAAGTACCACGCCTGCCGACTGGTGATCGAACCCGGCGGCGACCACGGCTTTCAGGATTTCGAACGCCATTTGCCGGCCATCATCGACTTTTTCCGGGCTCCCGCCCCATGAGCAGTTACGACGCCAGAGACATCGAAGTCCTCACCGGTCTCGACCCGGTGCGCCGGCGCCCCGGCATGTACACCGACACCAGCCGTCCCAATCACCTGGTGCAGGAGGTGGTGGACAACAGCGTCGACGAGGCGCTCGCCGGCCATGCCACCCGCATCGCGGTGACGGTGCATGCCGACGGCTCGGTCGCGGTCGCCGACGACGGCCGCGGCATGCCGGTGGACATCCACCCCGAGCAGGGCCGCCCTGGGGTCGAGGTGATCCTCTCCACGCTGCACGCCGGCGGCAAGTTCTCCAACAAGAACTACCAGTTCTCCGGCGGCCTGCACGGGGTCGGGGTATCGGTGGTGAATGCGCTGTCCGAGCGCCTCGAAGTCACCGTCAAGCGCGATGGCCAGCTCCACCACATGGTCTTTGCCGGCGGCGACAAGGTCAGCGACCTCGCCATCGTAGGCACCTGCGCCAAACGCGAGACCGGCACCAGCCTGCGGTTCTGGCCCGATGCCAAATATTTCGATTCGCCGCGCCTCGCGCTGCCGCGCCTCAAGTACCTGCTGCGCGCCAAGGCGGTGCTGTGCGCCGGCCTGACCGTCGAGTTCACCGATGAGGCGAGCGGCGAGCACGAATCCTGGTGCTACCGCGCGGGACTCGGCGACTACCTGCTGGTGACCACCGGGCCCTGGGCGCCGTTGCCGGCGCAGCCCTTCACCGGCAGCTTCGCCGCTGCCCACGAGGCCGTCGACTGGGCCGTACAGTGGCTGCCGGAAGGCGGCGACCTGCTGCAGGAAAGCTACGTCAACCTGATCCCCACCGCCCAGGGCGGCACCCACGTCAACGGCTTTCGCACCGGGTTGCTGGAAGCCCTGCGCGAGTTCTGCGAATTCCGCAGCCTGCTGCCCCGCGGTCTGCGCCTCGCGCCCGAGGATATCTGGGACCGCGCCTGCTATGTGCTCTCCGCCAAGCTCGGCGAGCCCCAGTTTTCCGGCCAGACCAAAGAGCGCCTGTCATCGCGGGAGGCGGCGCCCTTCATCAGCGGAGTGGTCAAGGACGCCTTCAGCCTGTGGCTGAACCAGCACACGGCGGAAGCGGAAAAACTCGCCGAACTCTGTATCGCCAGCGCCCAGGCGCGACTGAAGTCCGCCAAGCAGGTGGCCCGCAAGCGGATCACGGCAGGGCCCGCGCTGCCCGGCAAGCTCGCCGACTGCACTTCGGGCGATCCGGCGCAGTCCGAGATCTTTCTGGTGGAAGGCGACTCCGCCGGCGGTTCCGCCAAGCAGGCGCGCAGCCGCGAGTTCCAGGCGGTGATGCCGCTGCGCGGCAAGATTCTCAATACCTGGGAAGTCGAGAGCGCCGAAATTCTCGCCTCCCAGGAAGTGCACGATATCGCGGTGGCGCTCGGCATCGAGCCGGGCAGCAGCGATCTCGCCGCGCTGCGCTACCACAAGGTGTGCATCCTCGCCGACGCCGATTCCGACGGCGCCCATATCGCCACCCTGCTGTGCGCGCTCTTCGTGCGCCACTTCCGGCCGCTGGTGACCGCGGGCCATGTGTTCGTGGCGACGCCGCCGCTGTTTCGCATCGACCTGGGCAACGACACCTGGTACGCGCTGGACGACGACGAGCGCCGCGGCATCCTCGATCGCCTGGAAGCCGAAAAACGCCGCGGCAAGGTGCAGATCACCCGCTTCAAGGGCCTGGGCGAGATGAACCCGCTGCAACTGCGCGAGACCACCATGGCGCGCGATACAAGGCGCCTGGTGCAACTCACGGTCACGTCCGGCGACGACACCAACGAACTGCTCGACATGCTGCTCGCCAAAAAACGCGCCGGCGACCGCAAGAACTGGCTCGAAGAAAAAGGCGATCTGGCCGAAGTCATCTGATCATCCGGACGCGGCAGCGCCGCGCCCCAGCGAGGCAAACCATGTCCGACCCGACCGCCATCGAGCCCGCCGCTTTCGATCCCAATTTCGAAACCCGGCCGCTGCGCCAGTTTGCCGAAAAGGCGTACCTCGACTACTCGATGTATGTAATTCTCGACCGCGCGCTGCCCAGCGTCTGCGACGGCCTCAAGCCGGTGCAACGGCGCATCGTCTACGCCATGAGCGAACTCGGTCTGGCCGCCACCGCCAAGTTCAAGAAATCCGCCCGCACCGTGGGCGACGTGATCGGCAAGTTCCATCCCCACGGCGACAGCGCCGCCTACGAAGCCATGGTGCTGATGGCGCAGCCGTTCTCCTACCGCTATCCGCTGGTCGAAGGCCAGGGCAACTGGGGCTCGCCGGACGATCCCAAATCCTTTGCCGCCATGCGCTACACCGAGTCGCGGCTGTCGGCCTTCGCCGACCTGCTGCTCGCCGAACTGGGCCAGGGCACGGTGGACTGGCAGCCCAACTTCGATGGCACCCTCGAAGAGCCGACGGTGCTGCCCGCGAAGGTGCCGAACATCCTGTTGAACGGCGGCAGCGGCATCGCGGTGGGCATGGCCACCGACATCCCGCCCCACAACCTACGCGAAGTGGCCGCCGCCTGCATCCGCCTGCTGGAACAGCCCGACGCCGGCGTCGCCGAACTCTGCGAACACATCCAGGGGCCGGATTTTCCCACCGCTGCCGAGATCATCTCGCCGCGTGCCGACATCCTCGCGCTCTACCAGACTGGGCGCGGCTCGGTGCGCGCGCGCGCCGTCTGGCATCTCGAGGACGGCGAGATCCTGGTCACCGCCCTGCCCTACCAGAGCTCGCCCGCGCGCATCCTCGAACAGATCGCGGCGCAGATGCAGGCGCGCAAGCTGCCCATGGTGGCGGATCTGCGCGACGAATCGGATCACGAAAATCCCACCCGGCTGGTAATCGTGCCGCGTTCCAACCGCGTCGACACCGATGCGCTCATGAGCCATCTGTTCGCGAGCACCGATCTCCAGCGCAGCTATCGCGTCAATCTGAATCTGATCGGCCGCGATGGCCGGCCCGCGGTCAAACCCCTGCACCGAATTCTCGGCGAGTGGCTCGACTTCCGCCTCGCCACCGTGCGCCGCCGCCTCGAACACCGGCTCGAGAAAGTCGAAGCGCGACTGCATCTGCTCGCGGGCTACCTGATCGCCTACCTCAACATCGATGAAGTCATCGCCATCATCCGCACCGAAGAACAGCCGCGCGCGGAACTGATGCGTCGCTTCGGCCTCACCGAGATCCAGGCCGACGCCATTCTCGATCTGCGCCTGCGCCAGCTCGCCAAACTCGAAGAAATAAAAATCCGCACCGAACAGGACGAACTCGGCGCCGAACGCGAACAGTTGCAAACCACGCTCGGTTCCGAGCAGCTGATGAAAAAACTGATCCGCGATGAGCTGACGGAGATCGCGGAAAAATTCGGCGACCCGCGCCGGGCGCCCTTGGTCACGCGCCCCGAAGCCGCCGTGTTTCGCGAAGACGAACTGGTCAGCGCCGAATCGGTGACCGTGGTGCTGTCCCGCATGGGCTGGATCCGCGCCGCCAAGGGCCACGAAGTCGATGTGGAAAACCTGAGCTACAAATCCGGCGACGGCTTTCTCGCCGCCGCGCGGGGTCGCGCCAACCAGGCCGCGGTGCTGCTCGACACCAGCGGCCGCGCCTACTCGCTGCCCGCCCACAGCCTGCCCTCGGCGCGCGGCCAGGGCGAGCCCGCCACTGGCCGCCTGAACGCGCCTTCCGGCGCGCTGTTCTGCGGCCTCGCGATGGGCAGCGACGAGCAGCGGATCCTGCTCGCCACGGACGCGGGCTACGGCTTCGTCGCCCGACTCGGCGATCTGCAAACCAAGAACCGCGCGGGCAAACAGGTGCTGACCGTGCCCGAGCACAGCCAGGTGCTGCCGCCGCTGCCGGTGACGCCATCCGACACCGCATTGGTCGCCGCCATCAGCAACGAAGGCCGCCTGCTCGTGTTCCCGCTCGCGGAACTGCCGGAACTCGCGCGCGGCAAGGGCAACCGCATCATCAACATTCCGAGCGCGCGGGCACAGAGTCGGGAGGAGTTCATGGTCGCCGCGATGGTAGTCGACAGCCGTCAGGAGCTGGTGCTGCATGCCGGCAAGCGCCACATCGCCATCCCCTACCGCGACCTCGAACACTATCGCGGCGAACGCGGCCGCCGCGGCAACAAACTGCCGCGCGGCTTGCAGAAGGTGGAGCGGGCGGAGGTGCGGGACTGATATCCCCGATTGGCGCGATCAACCTGTGGTTCGGGTGGTGCGGATCGGTGCAGAAGTTGGGACGCTTACACCCTGTTTTGCTATTATCTATGTTTCTTGATAATTTATCAGTAAACTTATATAGCTCCGGGCATGAAGCCTCTTGCGTTTGTGGGTTCTACCCAAGACGACCTGAAGAATTTCCCTGCGGAAGCCCGCCGGGATGCTGGTTTTCAATTGAACTTCGTTCAGATGGGGCAGGAGCCCGCAGACTGGAAGCCCATGAAGACCGTGGGTTCTGGGGCCATGGAGATCCGAATACATCGGGAAGGTGAGTGGCGGGTCATCTACGTTGCCAAGTTCGAAAATGCGGTTTACGTGCTGCATGCCTTCGAAAAGAAGACGCAGCAAACCCGGCAGGCAGACATTGAGCTTGCCCAGGAACGTTACAAAGAGGTTGAAGCCCGTGAAAAAGCAAAGCAAAAAAGGAAGCGGTAACGTTTTTCTTGATCTCGGCTTTGAGCCTGCCGAGGCGGCCGTTCTGCAAATGCGCGCACAGCTCATGGGTGATCTGCGTGCGTACATTGAGAAAGAGAAGCTCACCCAAGCTGAGGCTGCCAAGCGGCTTGGCATTGCTCAGTCACGAGTATCCGATCTTGTGCGTGGGAAATGGGAGAAGTTCAGCCTTGAAATGTTGATCACCCTTGAGACCCGCCTGGGCCGCACGGTGCGTGTTGAGCTCGCAGCGTAGCTGCGCGTCGGGGCGAGCAATTCGTTGAAGGGGATGGCTGGGACTGGCGTTGGTTTGACGTAGGCACCTACCGCGCCACCCCTTAACTCAAACTTTAGAAGGCACAGGGTATGAAGCACCTTCCAGCAAATGTAGTCGCTTACAAGAGAACTCCAGAGTTTACTGAGGACTCAGTTCCCACAGGTTTGCTTCACGAACACAGCACCAAGGAATCGGTGTGGGGAAAAATTGTGGTGCTTGAAGGTCGATTGCAATACACCATCAATGAACCTGTGAAAGAAGTAATTATTCTCGACGAACACACATATGGTGTGGTTGAGCCGAGGGTACTACACGAAGTTATGCCGTTAGGTAAGGTAAGATTTTATGTTGAGTTTCACAAATAAAGTGCCTTCTAACCAGGCGTTCAACACGGACGCCACAAACTCCGCCGATTTTGTGCGCCGGTGAGCGCGGGCGCTACCCCCATGTCAGGCCTTGGCGTCAAACTCAAACGGATTGAGTACGCCAATTCCGAAGGAAGAAAAGTCAGCGACGTTGCGCGTTACGACGGCCAGGCCGTGAACTTTGGCAATTGCGGCAATCATCGCGTCTTCGTACAGCGTGTCTGATTTTCGGTGCATCAGCTTTGCCCAGCAACGAAATGCCGGTCCGTCCATTGCCAGCACGTTGTAGGCGCCAGTCACCTGATCCAACCAGTGCTCGGTCTCGGCCGCCTTCTCGGTGTCCTGCTCACGGGTCAACTCGATGCCGGCCTGAATCTCGCCGAGAGTTACGGTTGCGAGATGCAGGCTCGCATCGTCCACGGATTCCAGCCATGCCAATACGGCTCCGTGTGGGCGGGGCTTGCGCAATTCGGAAACGATGTTGGTGTCGAGCAAGTACATCGCTGTCACCGCAGGGCTACGGTCTGACGGCGCCGGGCTCGACCTCTTTGCGGAACAAGCATCTCGGTACGCGCCGAGTCTGCGAGTAACAACTGCTTGAGCGAAGGGCGGGCGGCGGCCTGCAGGCGGCGCCACTCTGCAATGGGCACCAGCACGGCGGCCTCGGCGCCCCGGCGGGTAACCACTTGGGGGCCTTCCGTTATGCAGGCATCAAGAAACTCGCTAAACCGGGCTTTGGCGTCCTGAACAGGCCAGACAGGCATTAGATCCTCCTAATCGATCACGGAACAGACTAGATGGATGACTAGTCTATTGAGTTGGTGAAGTGGGGGCAATCCGTATCCCATGCTGCGGGCTAACCTTTCGTTCGCGCGGACGTCCCTGACGGGCCGCCGCTCAACTCACACTTCACTCAGTTTTTTGCATGGCGATATCAGCGTGCATCGGTCTGGCCGTTTTTGAGAGCGGCCACACAGCGGCGAGTTCCCGCGCTCGGCGCCGCTCCATGCAGCCCCTTTCGGGCGCTTCGGGCGCACCTTCCCGGGGTAATTCCCCCGGTAAACGCCTTGCATGGGACCTCAAGAGTGCCCTCTTCGCCAACCTCGGGCTAGTCAACGCACGGGCGACGAACAGGTAAAATTGCCAGGCTCTTCGGCGTCCGCTACACGACGATGAGCGGCGTGGTGAGCAGAGTGGTGAGCGGGCATGAGAACTCAACGAAGACGCGATCCCGTGTTGAAAGACCGCGAACCTGCGTGATTCCAGACCTGTGCCAGATTCTGCGTAAACTGGGCGGCGCTGAGCATCTGCCCCTGACGCCACGGCGTCACACTGAGGCGATTTCCATCCCACGGAGTTTCTAGCCATGGTCGTACCCCGGATTCCGCGGCGTTTTTTCATCTGGCCGGCGCTGGCTGCCGTTCTCCTGATCGGTGCCGGAATTCTCGGCGAAATCCCGCACGGACAGAGTGCTGTTCCCGCACCCAGAACCGTAACCCCGCGTGGCGAACTCGCCGCCGACGAGACCAGCACCATCGCCCTGTTCGAGCAGGCGCGCGAATCCGTCACCTACATCACCACCCGGGAGCAGGTACAGGATTTCTGGACCCGCAACGTGTTCTCGGTGCCGCGCGGCACGGGTTCGGGCTTCATCTGGGACGCCGCCGGCCATGTCGTCACCAATTTTCATGTCATCAGCGGCGCCTCCGAAGCCTGGGTACGGCTCGCCGACGGCAGCGACCACCGTGCCGCGCTGGTGGGAGCAAGCCCGGCCCACGACATAGCCGTGCTGCGCATCGAACTTGCGGCCAGCCCGCCGCCGGCGTTGCCCATCGGCACCAGCAGCGACCTGAAGGTGGGGCAGAAGGTCTTCGCTATCGGTAACCCGTTCGGGCTCGACTGGACCCTGACCACCGGCATCGTGTCCGCGCTCGACCGTTCCCTGCCCAGCGAGGGCAACAGCGGCGGTCTGGTCCAGCACCTGATCCAGACCGATGCCGCCATCAACCCCGGCAATTCGGGCGGGCCGTTGCTGGATTCGGCCGGGCGCCTGATCGGCGTCAACACCGCGATCTACAGCCCCAGCGGCGCCAGTGCCGGGATCGGCTTCGCCGTACCGGTGGATACGATGAATCGGGTAGTGCCGCAACTGATCGCCACTGGCCGCTATCAGCGCCCGACCCTGGGTATCGGGATCGACGAGGATTGGAACCGGCGCCTGCAACACGCCTTCGGCGTGCGCGGCGTGGTAATCCTGTCGGTGGCCCGCGGCAGCGGTGCGGCGGCCGCCGGCCTCAAGGCGGCAACCATGCGCGCGGATGGCAGCATCGTTGCCGGCGATATCATCGTGGCGGTAGCCGGCAAGCCGGTAACCTCGGTCGCCGAACTGCTCCGCCGCCTCGACGATCTGGAGGTGGGCGCCAGGGTCATCATTACCCTGGTGCGCGACGGCAAGAAGATCGACATCCCGGTGATACTCCAGGCCGGTAATTGAAGAGGCATTGCTGATGGAACCCCAGGCTCGCTGGCACACCGCCTACTGGTTTCTGGCGCTGATGGCACTGTTGCTGCTGCAAAGCTGGTGGCAACAGAGCCAGCAACTCGAGCTGGTGCCCTACAGCGAATTCGAGCAGGCACTGGCCGACGGCCGCATCGCCGAAGTGACTATCTCCGATCGCACCCTGACCGGGCGCTTGACGGCGCCCGACAGCAACGGCAAGCAGGCGCTGGTCGCCACCCGCGTCGAGCCCGATCTCGTCGCGCGCCTCGACCGCTACAAGGTGCCCTACTCCCGGGTGATCGAGAGCACCTTCCTGCGCGACCTGCTGTCCTGGATCGTGCCGGTGCTGATCATCGCCGCCATCTGGCTGTTCGTGTTCCGCCGCCTCGCCGAACGCCAGCAAGGCATGGGCGGCTTCATGAGCGTCGGCAAGAGTCGCGCCAAGATCTATGTGGAAAAGGACACCGGCGTCACCTTCGCCGATGTCGCCGGCGTCGACGAGGCCAAGGCCGAACTTCAGGAAGTCGTGGGCTTTCTGAAAACGCCGGGCGATTACGGCCGCCTGGGCGCGCGCATTCCCAAGGGCGTGCTGCTGGTGGGGCCGCCCGGCACCGGCAAGACATTGCTGGCGCGCGCCGTGGCCGGCGAGGCCGGGGTGCCCTTCTTTTCCATCTCCGGTTCGGAGTTCGTCGAAATGTTCGTGGGCGTCGGCGCCGCGCGGGTGCGCGACCTCTTCGAGCAAGCCCGGCAGCGCGCCCCCGCGATCATCTTCATCGACGAACTGGACGCCCTGGGCCGCGCCCGCGGCGCCTTTCCCGGCATCGGCGGTCACGACGAGCGCGAGCAGACCCTGAACCAGTTGCTGGCGGAACTGGATGGCTTCGACAGCGGCTCGGGCCTGGTGCTGCTGGCCGCCACCAACCGTCCGGAAATCCTCGACCCCGCCCTGCTGCGCGCCGGCCGCTTCGACCGCCAGGTGCTGGTGGACCGCCCCGACAAGGCCGGACGCATCCAGATCCTGCGCGTGCATGTGCGCAAGGTGACGCTGGCGCCCGACCTGGATCTCGAACAGGTCGCCGCGCTCACCACGGGATTCTCCGGCGCCGATCTCGCCAACCTGGTGAATGAAGCGGCACTGGCCGCGACCCGCCGCGGCGGCACCGACATCGGGCTGGCGGACTTCACCAGCGCCATCGAGCGCATCGTCGCCGGGCTCGAAAAGAAGAGCCGCGTGCTGAACCCCCGCGAACGCGCCGTCATCGCCCACCACGAAATGGGCCACGCCCTGGTGGCGCTATCGCTGCCCGGCACCGACCCGGTACACAAGGTCTCCATCATTCCGCGTGGCATCGGCGCCCTGGGCTACACCATCCAGCGTCCCACCGAAGACCGTTACCTGATGAGCCGCGCCGAGCTGGAACACAAGATCGCGGTGCTCATGGGCGGGCGCGCGGCGGAACATCTGATCTTCGGAGAACTGTCCACCGGCGCCGCCGACGACCTCGCCAAGGCTACCGACATCGCCCACGACATGATCACCCGCTACGGCATGGACGAGACCCTGGGCTTTGTCGTCTATGACACCCAACCCCAGCGGTTTCTGGATACGCCGATGGGACCCGCGCCCGACGGCTGCCAGATCAGCGAGGCGACCCAGGGCCGCATCGACGCGGCGGTGCGCGATATCGTGATGGCCGCCTTCCGACGCGCCGAAGCCATCCTCGGCGACAGACGGGAAACCCTCGAACGGGGCGCGCAGGCGTTGCTGGCGCGGGAAACGCTGGATGAAGCCGCGTTGAAGGAGCTCGGAATCTGTAAATGAACGGCGGCGAAGCCGTCGACATGGCCGGCCAGGTCTCGCCCTGTGTAGAAGCACCTGTGCACGAAGTGCGTGAAGGTGATCCGGCGCCAGCGGACCGTTGGGGCCGTCCTCGAAGCCAGTGGTGAGAATGGCCGGCAGCTTGAAGTATCTCGCCAGGCCGGCCGTGGCCGCGGGGTGGGCGCGGGGTGGCCGCAACACGGTGGGCCGTAGCTCCAAACGCCTCAAGTGCCCTTTGGTGCAATGTGGCCGAAGCGACCACTGTTGAAATCATCGATCGCGTCGGCAATCTCCTTCTGAGTGTTCATCACAAAGGGACCGTGCCCGATCACCGGCTCCAACAACGGCTCGCCGCTGAGCAACAGCAGCGTGGCATCGCTGTTCGCCGCGACGGACACCCGTGCGCCTTCGTGGGCGAACTGCACCCACTGTGCCTCGCGGGCGATCTGGTCGCCGTTCACTTGCACCGTGCCACGCAACACGACCAGCGCCAGCACGCGCCCGTCTGGCAGATCGAGGTGCACGGTCTTGTTCTGCGCGAGGCGCAGATCCCAGACATCAATCGGGCTGAAGGTCCGCGCCGGTCCGCGCGCGCCACCGTATTCACCGGCGATCACACGCACAGTTCCAGCGCTGTCCGGCAACTCGACAACCGGGATGTCGCGGTCGCGCAGCGTCTGGTAACCCGGTGTGGTCATCTTGTCCCTGGCCGGCAGGTTCACCCAGAGCTGCACCATCTCCAGGGTGCCGCCCTGCTGCGCGAAGGCCTCGGAATGAAACTCCTCGTGAAGAATCCCGGCACCGGCGGTCATCCACTGCACGTCGCCGGGGCCGATGTGGCCACCCGCGCCGGTGGAGTCGCGGTGGTCCACCTCGCCCTGATAGACGATGGTCACCGTCTCGAAGCCGCGGTGAGGATGCTCACCCACGCCCCGCCGGTGGGTAGTTGGCGTGAACGAAGCCGGGCCAGCGTAATCCAGCAGCAGGAATGGACTGAGCTGCTGCCCCTTGTCGCCGTACGAAAACAGCGAGCGCACCGGGAATCCGTCGCCGACCCAGTGCTGGCCAGGCGCGCTATGGACTCCAAGAATCTCTTTCATCGTTTTTCTCCAGTTCGAGGACCCGCGCTATCGGCTATCCACCAACCATCGGCCGCTCAACGCTTGAGTCAAGCAGCGCCGCACAGCGGGTCGGCTTGAATGAATCATTAGCCTGATTTGGGTACTGGTGCCACGGAAAACTTCGTTCCGACCGGATAGCCCTTGCAACGATTTGTTAGCCCTCAGACGCGCCCGGGCATCTTGTTCCGGATTGATCCCATGTTCTGTTTGACATCCGGTTCAACGCACGGACACCAGACCAAGATCGCGTGTCAGAAGCTCTGCGATTGTGAGGCCATTATGTTTCTGTGATGACAAACTCAGATGTTCAATCGAGTGATCGGCATCGGGAAGCACGCTCAGGAGATAGCGACCGCCCGAATTTTCGAAACGCGCCTTGGCCTTTGCCTGTGAAGTGAATTCGATGTCGGTCACTCCCTTTGTTCCGAAGCCACCAGCAATCGGAACATTGACGTCCAATGCGCCGTGGTAATTGTAGATCGTGTGGTTTCGCGCTGCTGGACAGGACGGCACTTCGACCATCAGGGTGCCTGCCAGTGTAGCCACCGTGTTGAATACATCGGTCAGACAAGACATGGTCTGCATCATCATGGCGCCATTGGAATGGCCGACACCAAAGGTGCGTCCAGGTGCTATGGCATATTTACGTTGCAGGTATTGCACAGCACGGGTGATGTAGCCAATGTCGTCAACTTTGTCACTATACGGCTTGCCACAGCAACCGCTTCCCGCATTCCAGGCCTTTAACTTGCCGGCGCCGATACGGCCAGCCCTTGAGCCATTAAGGTAGGCGACCACGAAACCGTTCTTCTCCGCTACGCCGTCGATTTTCAGATCCCCCAGCATAAAACGGGCGTTGCCACCCCCGCCATGCAGCGCCACCAGCAACGCGCGTTGCCCCGCAGCAGGCAGGGCAGTGGGGACATAGACCAGCATGTCGCGACCATCGAACGTATCATCGTGAATGTTGGCTGTGACTGCCCCTAAAGATTCTTCGCTGACAACGGCCTCTTTGTTCTCCCGTTGAGTTTCCCAAATCTGCTTGAAACGCCCCCATCGGGAGCCCGTTCCCACATCTTCCTGTGCCAACGCCATGTGGGTTGAGATGGAAACGAATGTGCATAGCAAGAAGCTCAAGGAGGCACTACGAGCCAGAGACAATGCAGACTTTCTATGGCTGTTGTTCATGATGACCTTTCCGTTGTTGGCCTGCGGTTGGCGCTCCGCTTGAGCGAGGGGTTAGGCATCAGTGCGGGAGGTTCGGCACCCCTGCTTGCTTGGCAATCTCGGCTACGGCTTTGGCAAGCGATTCCTTGCATACACGGAGGTCGGAATTCTCAAGGCGCCCATACGCGATGACAGACGAGGCTACGGCGTCAATAAAGAAGGTACAAGCAATTCGAGTCATCATCGTGGAGTACGCCCAAGCTTCTACTGCGAGCTGACGCCTCCGTTCATGGGGAAGATCAAGGGCCAGCAGCCAAGTGAGAGTGTCTTCCCCGCTGATATGGCTTGAGCCGCTTAGGCGATGGTAGCTCTCGTAATAGTCGGTTTGGCGGCCGAGTGCTTCGAAGCGCTTGAACAGTGAGTTCGGCCAATCAGGTACGTCTTGAACGTTCTTCAGCGAGCAGTGCTCTTCGACTTGATCGAGATAGGTCGTCAGGCCGACAATGAGCTGCTGACGTTCCTCAATCATTGACGTAACCCTTGTTCCGTTAGGCTCGTTCGCGATCTCGATCTTCCACTCCGAGAGCTTGCGCTCATGCTCTCGCAGCCAAGCTCGGAAGAAGCAAATCAGAGTCGCGGCGTTCCCCTTTGCTGCTAGGTACGCGATGTTCACGGAACCCTCGACCACGATTCTCGCCAGTGCCTCGGAGCTCGCTGGGGATCGAGTTGCGAGTGCGACCAGCATTGCCTGAGCGTGCTCGAAGACTCTTCCGAGCAGGTTCAGCAGGCTGTGAATGCGAAACCCTGCGCTGCTCTCCTGAGGGTCGATCTCGCCAAGGTAGGACATCGCGACTTCGTTCGCCTGATAGATCGCTTCTACAGCGATGGCGACGTCACGCAGGTCGGCTTTTGGGTCGAGCCGGAAGGACTTTCGAAAGGCCGGTAGGTACGCCACGGGGTGTGATTCTGATGCCTAACGCTTTGAGTTAAGCCGCGCCGAAGGCGTCGGCGTGAATGAATGGTTAGGTGCGCTACGGCGAGAACGCCTGAATATCTGCTGCATTTGCCAGTGCCTGTCCAGCCGAAAGGATCTCGAAGTAAATGGCCGGCTTTCCGAGCAGTTGGATGGTGCTCGCTTTGTCCAGCAGCTTGTACATTGCGCCTTCATCACTATTTTCACGGCGAGGATCAAAATGCGCGCCGCCCAACTTGTTTGCCACGTACTTGATGGTAATGCGCCTAGGTATTGGCGTGCCTTGAACAATCACGGCCGGCGCATTGGAAAACTCCCGTAGGCCCATAAGCTTGGTTGGTAAACCGGCTTGTGCTCTGCGCTGGATCTCCTCTGGAGGAACCGCGTAATTTCTGATCAAAACGCCCGCAAGATGAGCGTTACCATAGTTTGCCCCACCGGCTGCCGCAAAGACAATTTTTTCCAGTGGGATTTCAGCAATGACCCCCTCAAGTGTCGGCGCTTGTATTTTCGGTTCGCGTGGTTGGCCTGCCTCTTTCCATGCGCGTTGAAGATCATTCTCGACAACTAGGCGACGAAGAACAGGACTCGACCGCCGGAGCGAGTCATCGTCCACCGAGTGGTCCCATTGCTGCCGCAGATAAGCAATGTCTGCTTTGACTGTTCTTACGAGCTCGGCGTTGTTTGTCATGCGCGCCTAACGTTGAATATCTGGAAGTCTTTCCTGTTTAAACACGCAACATTTCCGTATATCCCGCACGACTCTTGCCCGGCGCGTGTACGTGCGTGCCATGGTGGTTGCGGTGGCAGCGCCGTTCAAAGCCCGTCAACGGATGAGATCCTGTTGCCACTCGCTGGCCGTTCCAGAAGTGAAGCCAGCGACCCTAACCCAGCGCCCGAATCCCCACCGCGCGGCGCAGCTCCGCCAGCACCGGCGTCGCGATGGCGCGAGCCTTGGCGGCGCCGGCTTGCAGGATCGCCTCGATATCCGCCGGCCGCGCCACCAAGTCTTCATACCGCTCCCGCGCGCCGCCCAGCTCCGTGTTGACCAGTTCGAACAATTGCTTCTTGGCTTCGCCCCAGGCGATGCCGTCGGCAAAGGCCTGACGCATGGCGGCGGTCTGCGCCGGCGTCGCGAAGGCCTGCCAGATCTGGAATACCGTGGAATCTTCCGGGTCCTTGGGCACGCCGGGTTCGAGCAGATTGGTCTTGATCTTGCTGATGTGCTTCTGCAACTGCTTTTCGGGCAGGAACAGCGGAATGGTGTTGCCGTAGCTCTTGCTCATCTTGCGGCCGTCGAGGCCCTGGAGCAGCGCCACGTTGTCGTCCACCGCCGCTTCCGGCAGCACGAAATGCTCGCCGTAATGGTGATTGAAGCGCTGGGCGATGTCGCGCGCCATTTCAATGTGCTGGATCTGGTCCCGCCCCACCGGAATGCGATGCGCGTTGAACAGCAGGATGTCGGCCGCCATCAGAATGGGATAACTGAACAGGCCCATGGTGATGCCGAAATCCGGATCTTCGCCCGCCGCTTCGTTTTCCTGCACCACGGCCTTGTAGGCGTGGGAGCGGTTCATCAGGCCCTTGGCGGTCATGCAGGTGAGCAGCCAGGTGAGCTCGGGGATTTCCGGAATGTCCGATTGCCGGTAGAACACCACCTTGTCGGGGTCGAGACCGAGCGCCAGCCAGGTGGCGGCGATCTCGAGGGTGGAGCGATGCACCAACTCCGGGTCGTGACACTTGATCAGTGCGTGATAATCGGCGAGGAAGAAAAACGATTCGACGTCGCTGCGCCGGCTCTCGGCGATGGCGGGGCGGATCGCGCCCACATAGTTGCCGAGGTGGGGAATGCCTGTGGTGGTGATGCCGGTGAGAACGCGTTCGCTGGCCATGGCTCGCTGCAACAGCTTGAAAAAGGGCGTTCATGATACCCGATTGCCTATCCACACCAGCCCGTTGGGATGGCCCCGGGCCGGCCCCGCGGAGCCTCGATTCCGGGGCGCCTCGATCCCGGTGCGCTATGATTCGGCGCTGCACCTAGCAGTTTGTTGAAAAACGTCGCGAGGGGGCCAGCTGCGAGGCGCACGGCGCGCAGCGACCGAGACATATCAAATAGATAGGCGAGGGAGCGAGCACCGCGCAACGAAGCAGATAGCTGCCGCAGCAGTTTTTCAACAAACTGCTAGATTTCACCGGGGGTTCCGTGGCCACACTGCAACGCTGTTACAACGTCGAGGATTTCCGCCGCCGCGCGCGCGGCAAACTGCCCTCGCCGCTGTTCCATTACATCGACGGCGGCGCCGACGACGAACGCACCCTGCGCGCGAACACGGCGGCCTTCGACCGGTACCAGCTCGTGCCGCGCATCCTGCGGGATGTCACCCACACCGATCTGCGCACCCGGGTGCTGGGCTGTGATGTCGCCCTGCCGCTGTTGCTGGCACCGACCGGCATGTCGCGCTTCTTTCACTACCAAGGGGAACTGGCGGTGGCACGTGCCGCCGCCACCTTCGACACCCTGTATTCACTGTCGACGGTGTCGACCACCACCATCGAGGACGTGGCCCGCGCCACGCCCGGCCCCAAGCTGTTTCAGCTCTATGTGCTGCGCGATCCCGGCATCAACGACGAGCTGATCGACCGCTGCAAGGCGGCCGGCTTCAACGCCCTGTGCCTGACTGTGGACACCGTGGTGCAGGGCAACCGCGAGCGCGATCTGCGCAGCGGCATGACGGTGCCGCCCGCGCTCACCGCGAAAAGCTTTGCCAGCTTCTTCGCACGACCGCAGTGGTGCTACCGCTTTTTGACGTCGCCGCGTTTGCAGATGGCCAATGTCGCCCACCGCATCGCCGAAGGCAGTACCCAGGTGAGCTCGCTCGCGAGCTACATCAACGGCCAGTTCGACCGGGCGCTGAACTGGACGGCGGCCGAGCGCATCCGTTCGCGCTGGACAGGACCCTTCGCCATCAAGGGCGTGTTGTGTGCCGAGGACGCGCGCCGCGCGGCGGATATCGGCGCCACCGCGGTGATCGTCTCCAATCACGGCGGCCGGCAACTGGACGGCGTGCCCGCGCCCATCGAGGTGATCGCCGAGATTGCCGATGCCGTGGGCGGGCGTCTGGAGATCATTCTCGATGGCGGCATACGGCGCGGCACCCATGTGCTGCGGGCGCTCGCCCGGGGCGCCACCGCCTGCATGATGGGACGGCCCTATCTTTACGGACTTGCGGCGGGCGGCCAGGCGGGGGTCGAGCGGGTGCTGGAACTGCTGCGCGCGGAAATCGAACGCGGGATGATTCTGAGCGGTCGGCCGCGCATCGCGGACATCGATGCGAGCCTGATCCGGGGCGGCGAGGACGACGGCAATCGCCATTCCCGCGCGACCGCCACAGCCGGCGGAAATGCTGGAAACACAGATCGTAGGGTGGGCAAAGGCCGCTAGGCCGTGCCCACGCGGAACGGGACTCGGTGCCGGGCGAAGATCCGCGTGGGCACGCTGCGCTTTGCCCACCCTACGACGCCTTTTCACACAGCCTCGACGGCGGGCATCCAGAAGGTTTTGCAATCCCTGGGTTCCCGCCTGCGCGGGAACGACGATCATATAGTCATGAGCGTCCCTAGGTCAGCTTGCTGGCCAGGAAAGTCTTCAGCTCGGCCCAGGCATCCTTGGCCGACGCCTCGTTATAAGACGCCCGGTGGTTGCAGAAAAAGCCGTGATCGGCGTCCGCGTAGCGCTTGATGCGGTAGTCCTTGCCCAGTTCCTTGAGTTTGGCATCCACCGCCTGAACCTGATCCAGCGGAATGAAGCTGTCCTTGTCGGCAAAGAACAACAGCATGGGCGCCTTGATCGCGCTCGCCTGCCCGAGGTGATTGGCGATGCCGCCACCATAGAAGGGCGCGGCGGCCGCCACCTGATCGGGCAGCGCGGCGGCGGTAAGGAACGCGAGTCGTCCGCCCATGCAGAAACCCGTGACGCCGACCTTGTGGGCACGCACCTTGCCGCTTTGCTCCATGAAGGCGAATGCCGCTTTCATGTCCTCGACAAATTTTTTGTCGTCCACTTTCTGCATCAGGCCGATGGCCTTGGGCAGCTCGTCGTAGCCGGTCTTGTTGTCGGGCAACTGGCGGTAGTAGAGATCCGGAGCCAGTACCGCGTAGCCCTCGCCCGCCAGCCGCTCGGCGACTTCCTCGATATGCTTGACCAGCCCGAAGGCCTCCATCAGCACGATCACGCCGGGGAAGGGCCCGGGGCCGGCGGGCAGCATCCAGTGCGCCGGCATGGCGCCGTCCGCGGTTTTGATATCGACCATGGCTTTCTGAATCATCTGAACCTCCTAAGCGGTTGTCCTGTGGATTTGCTGTCGGTCCTTCCGATTGTAGCCAAGTTCGGTGCTCTGGCAGCAACACCCCTCAGAAGTAGCGCAGAACCAACCAGCCGATGGCAGCGAGGCAGGCGAGAATCCCCGGTCTAGCCGGCATTGACCGGCCGCGCGCGTTTCAGCAGACCCCAGAGTGTCAGTCCCAGCGCCAGCAGGATGGTCAGGCCGCACAGTTGCAACAGGCCCGTCACCGCCCAGTGATCGGGGCCGGCGGGCGCGGGGAATTTCGCGGCGATGGTCGGCATCAGCACCGACGCATAGCCGAGCAGCCCGCCGACCACACCGGCCGCGCCATTGCTCCAGGTCCCGATTTGCAAGAGCGCAAACCACGCCTTGAGCGCGGTGGCGCGCAGGTACAGCTCCGGCACCAGAAAGCCAAACGCGACCATCAGGATGCCATTGACGGTGAACTGGATATGGGCCATCACGATGCCGCGAAACCAGGGCACCGCGCTCGGCGGGATCAAGCCGACGAGACAGCCGAGGGTGATTTGCGCCACGCCCAGTACCAGAGTCCAGCGGCGCAGGGTGACGCGCAATTTTGTTATGTCGTTGTTCATCGGGGCGCTCCGAGCGTTGATCCGGACTGCGCCCTTATCCTATCAGGTTGCTGAAACGCAGCAACGGCGGCGGCTCGGCAACCGGTGGCAACCGGCTTGGGGAAACGCTGAACAACCGTCATGCCCGCGGAAGCGGGCATCCAGAAGACTCTCATATTTCTGGGTTCCCGCTTGCGCGGGAACGACGATCCTGTGGTTATTCAGAGCATTCTCAGTACGAGCGCGGCAGCCCCATCACATGCTCGGCGATATAGTTCAGCACCATCTCGCTGTTGAGCGGCGCGGTGCGCAGCAGGCGCGCCATGGGATACATGTCGAAAATGCCGTACTCCTTGGTGAAGCCGTTGCCGCCGAAGCATTGCAGCGAAGCATCGATGGCGTGGATCGCCGCTTCGGCAGCGGAATACTTGGCCATGTTGGATTCGGCGCCGCAGGGCAGGCGCCGATCGAACAGCCAGGCGGCCTTGCGCGTCATCAGCGAGGCCAGCTCGATCTCGGTCTTGCCCTTGGCGAGCGGATGCTGCAGGGCCTGATAGGCGCCGATGGGGCCGTTGAACACGACACGCTCGTTGGCGTAGGCGACCGCTTTTTCGAGGGCGTAGCGGCCCATGCCGGTGCAGACCGACGCGAGAATGATGCGCTCGGGGTTCAGGGATTCGAACAGGATCTCGAAACCCTTGCCGACTTCGCCCAGGATGTCTTCCGGCCCGATGTCGACGTCATCGAAAAACACTTGCCACTGCACCTCCGGCATGTGGATGCTGACATCGATGGGGTGCATCTCGATGCCCTTGGCCTTGGTATCCACGATCACGATGGTGAAGCCGTCGGTTTTTTTCTTGACCTCGGTGTGTGCCACGTTGCGGGTCACCACCAGCATGTAATCGGATTCTTTCGCGTCGGTGATGAAGGTCTTGCGACCGTTCAGCTTGAAGCGACCGTTGCCCGCATCCTTGATCATGGTGGTGGCGCGCATGGTGTTGGTGCCGGCATCGGGCTCGGTGATCGCGAAACAAAAGCGGATGTCGCCCTTGCAGCCCGCAGGCAGATATTTCTGCTTTTGCGCGTCGGTGCCGTGATCGCCGATGGGCGCGAGCGACATGGTGGCACCCACCACCAGACTCAGCAGTGGAATGCCGACGTTCGACAGGCCTTCCTGAAACAGCACCATTTCGAGCATGCCGAGCCCGGCGCCGCCGTGGGCCTCGGGCACCATGATGCCGACGAAACCATCCGCCGCCACCTGCTTGTACATCTCGGTGGGAAAGCGCTTGTGCTCGGCGCAATCGACCCAGTAGGCGCGGTCGAACTGCTTGACCAGACTCTCGCCGTACTCGTGAATCATTTTCTGTTCTTCGGACAGTGCAAAATCCATGACAACTCCGATTGCGCGAATGGTTGAATAGCGAGTCCGATCAGTAGGAGCGCGGCAGCCCCATGACGTGTTCGCCGATGTAGTTGAGCACCATCTCGCTGTTGAGCGGTGCGGTCTTGAACAGACGCACCAGCGGGTAAATATCAAAAATGCCGTATTCCTTGGTGAAGCCGTTGCCGCCGAAACATTGCAGGGATGCATCCACCGCATGGATGGACGCTTCCGCGGCTGCGTACTTGGCCATGTTGGCCTCCGGAGCACAGGGCTGCTTCCGATCGAACAGCCAGGCGGCCTTGCGGGTCATCAGCGAAGCCAGTTCGATCTCGGTCTTGGCTTTGGCGAGCGGATGCTGGAGCGCCTGGTAAGCGCCGATGGGACCATTGAACACCACACGCTCGTTGGCGTAAGCCACCGCCTTCTCCATGGCGAACCGGCCCAGACCGCAGCCGATGGCGCCGACGCAGATGCGCTCGGGATTCAGGCATTCGAACAGTATGCCGAAACCCTTGCCGACTTCGCCCAGGACATCCTCGGGACCGAGATCGACATCGTCGAAGAACACCTGATACTGGGTTTCCGGCAATGGAATACTCATCGGGATCGGATGCATCTCGATGCCCTTGGCGCGCATGTCGACGATGAACAGCGTGAAGCCGTCGGTCTTTTTCGCGACCTCGGTATGCGGCGTGGTGCGCGTCACCACCAGGGCATAGTCGGACTCCTTGGCGTCGGTGATGTAGGTCTTGCGGCCATTGAGTTTGAAGCGTCCATCCGCAGTGGGTTTGGCGATGGTGCTGGCGCGGATGGTGTTGGTGCCGGCATCGGGTTCGGTAATGGCGAAGCAGAAGCGGATATCGCCACTGCACGCGGCGGGCAGATACCTGTGCTTCTGCGCGTCGGTTCCGTAGTTGCTCAGCATGCTGAGCGTCATGGTGGCACCCACCACCAGACTCAACAGCGGGATGCCCTGGTTGGACAACCCTTCGAGAAACAGCTGCATTTCCACCATGCCGAGGCCAGCGCCGCCGTGCGCCTCGGGCACCATGGTGCCGACAAAGCCGTCGGCCGCGATCTGCTTGTACATCGCCTCGGGGAAGGCACGGCGCTCGGCGTGTTCCATCCAGTAGGCACGGTCGTACGTCTTCGCGAGACTCGCGCCGTACTCGTAGATCATCGTCTGTTCCTGGCTCAGTACAAAATCCATTCGGTCCTCCGGTAGTAACCGCGTTCAATAGGAACGCGGCAGGCCCATCACATGTTCGGCGATGTAGTTGTGGATCATTTCGTTGTTGAAGGGAATGGTACGCATCAAGCGCGCGACGGGAAACAGATCGAAAATGCCGTATTCCTTGGTGAAGCCGTTGCCCCCGAAGCACTGGAGCGACGCATCGACGGCCTTGATGCAGGCCTCCGAACCGGCGAGCTTGGCCATGTTCGCCTCCGGCCCACAGGGCTGGCCCTGATCGAACAGCCAGGCGGCCTTGTAGGTCATCAGCGCGGCGAGTTCGATCTCGGTCCTGGCTTTCGCGAGCGGATGCTGCAACGCCTGATAGGCACCGATGGGACCCTTGAAGACGACGCGCTCGTTGGCGTATTCCACCGCTCGCCCCAGGGCGTAACGCCCGAGACCGGCGCAGATCGCGCCCACCAGGATGCGCTCGGGATTCAGGGTGTGGAACAGGATGTCGAAACCGCGATCCACTTCGCCCAGCACCTGGTCCGGCGTCAGATGCACGTCGTCGAAGAAAATCTGGTATTGCGTCTCGGGAATTTTCACGCTCACCGGGATCGGATGCATCTCGATGCCGGGTGCCCTGGTGTCCACGATGAACAGCGTGAAACCATCGGTCTTGCGCTTCACATCGGCGAGCGGTGTGGTGCGGGTGACCAGCACCATGTAATCGGATTCCTGCGCGTCGGTGATGTACACCTTGCGACCGGTGAGTTTGAAACTGCCGTCGGGCTGCGGCTTGGCGATGGTGGAAATGCGCATCGAGTTGGTGCCGGCGTCGGGCTCGGTGATCGCAAAACAGAAACGGGTGTCGCCGGCACAGGCGGGCGGCAGGTATTTTTTCTTCTGCGCCTCGGTACCGAAACTCGCGATCAGGCTGAGACCCATGGTGGCGCCCACCACCAGGCTCAGCAGCGGCATGCCCTGCTCCGCCAGGCTTTCGTTGAACAGCGCCATCTCGGTCATGCCGAGTCCGGCGCCGCCGTAGGCTTCCGGCACCATGACGCCCACGAAGCCGTCCTGCGCGACCTTTTTATACATCCTGTCCGGGAAGCGGGCCGTTTCGGCGCATTCGACCCAGTAATCGCGGCCGATGTCGGCGGCCAGGCTGCGGCCGTATTCGAAAATCATTTTCTGTTCGTCGGAAAGCATGAAATCCATGACGCCGTCTCCGGTGCTGGTGGGCGATCAATAGGATCGCGGCAGACCGAGCACATGCTCGGCAATGTAGTTCAGGATCATCTCGTTATTGACGGGTGCGGTCTTGGTGAGACGCACCAGCGGGTACAGATCGAAAATGCCGTATTCCTGCGTGAAGCCGTTGCCGCCGAAACATTGCAAGGACGCATCCACGGCATTGACGCCGGCCTGGGAGGCCGCCAGCTTGGCCATGTTGGCCTCGGCGCCGCAGGGCAGGCCCTGATCGAACAGCCAGGCGGCCTTGCGCGCCATCAGGGAGGCCAGCTCGATTTCGGTCTTGGCTTTGGCGAGTGGGTGTTGCAGGGCCTGATAGGCACCGATGGGGCCATTGAACACCGTGCGCTCGCAGGCGTAGGCGACGGCTTTTTCGAGTGCATAACGGCCCACGCCGGAGCAGATTGCGCCACCCAGGATACGCTCGGGATTGAGGGATTCGAACAGGATGTTGAAACCCTTGCCGACTTCGCCCAGGACGTCGTCGGGGCCGAGATCGACGTCGTCGAAATACACCTGATACTGTACTTCCGGCAGTGGCACGCTCACCGGGATCGGGTGCATTTCAATGCCCTTCGCCTTGAGGTCGACCAGAAACAGCGTGAAGCCGTCGGTCTTGCGTTTGACTTCGGTGTGGGCGGTGGTGCGCGCCACCACCAGCGCAAAATCGGACTCACCCGCGTCAGTGATATAGGTCTTGCGGCCCGACAGGCTGAACCGCCCATTGGCCTGGGGTTTGGCCAGGGTCGAAATACGGATGGTGTTGGTGCCGGCGTCCGGCTCGGTGATGGCGAAACAGAAACGGATCTCGCCCTTGCAGGCAGCGGGCAGAAACCGCTGTTTTTGCGCTTCGGTGCCATGCTCGGCCAGCGGCCCCATGGACATGGTGGCGCCGATCACCAGGCTCAGGAGCGGAATGCCCTGGTTGGCCAGGCCTTCCTGAAACAGCAGCATCTCGGTCATGCCGAGCCCGGAGCCACCGTATTCTTCCGGCACCATGGTGCCGAGAAAGCCGTCGGCGGCAATCTGCTGGTACATCGCCTCGGGAAAGCGGTGGGCGCGCGCGTGTTCCATCCAGTAGGCGCGATCATAGGTTCTGGCGAGCTCCGCGCCATAGCCGTAAATCATTTTTTGTTCTTCGGAGATATCAAAATTCATGACGGATTCATCCGGAAAGCCATTGCTTACGAACCCGTCCGGCGCTGAAAGTCCGGCGGGGTGCCAACCTTAGAAGCCGGCGCGCGAGCGGACAATGGCGATGCCTGACTCCGAAGTCACGCTGACCGTGGTTGCTGTCAGTCCACGAGCCCCTTCAACAATACACCCGCGCCATAGGCCATCGCCGCCGCGATCCCGCCGATACCCAGGGTTTCTCCCCCGGACAACAGCCAGGATTGATTGACGAAGCGGCCCTTGAGCGCGCCCACCCAGAAAAAGGCCACGCTGGTCAGCACCGAACTCCAGAGAAAGGGACTTGGGATCGCCTCTATCCCGCACCACTGACGCTGTCCGCACCAGTCCAGTAGATAGGGCAGCAGCGGAACCAGCCCTACCAGCAAGAACGCGCAGAAGGTCGCCAGACCGGCGCGGGCCGCGTCGTGCGCGCTCAGGGTCATGCCGTGTTCTTCCTGGAGCATCACGTCGACCCAGCGCTCCTTGTCGCTGGTGAGCACGCGCACGACCTCATCCAGCAATGGGCCTTCGAAGCCCTTGCGCGCATAGATCTGTCTGACTTCTTCGCGCTCGCCCTCGGGCCACTTGTTGACCTCGTCCAGCTCGCGCCGCCGGGCCTGATCGCGATACTGGTTTTCGGCGCGCGTACCCAAAAAATTGCTGACCGCCATGCTGAATCCGTCAGCCAGCAGATTGGCAAAGCCCATGATGATGATGATTCCCGGCGCCAGACCCGCACCCGCAACCCCCGCCACCACGGCAAAAGTGGTTACCGCGCCGTCGATGGCACCGTAGACGAAATCTTTCAGATAAACGGACTCGGGTCCGCTTTCGAGACGCTCTGCGATCTTCTCGGGGGCATGCTGGTGTTGGTATGCCTCGCGACTTTCCGGACGGGTACTGGCCATGGGCAGCTCGTGAGTGGACGGCGCGGGCGGCGGATTTTACCGGATTGCACCGCCGATCAGGGTTTCAGGTTCAGGCTTGCGGGTTAAGAGTTGCGGACTCATGGCGGCGGGGACGGAGCCGAATCCGGCGCTGACGTTGCGGCCGCGCCGACCACCCGATCGATGACCAGATCGGCTCCGATCACTTGGGTACTGCGGTCGAACGGCCCCGCGCGTCCTTCGATATCGCCGGGGCTGGGTGTGGGTGTCCCACCCAAGGCCAGGCGCGCGACGACCTCGATGGTGCCGATCGACGACAGCGGACGCGCCGGCGTCAGCGCTGTGCTGTCGTCGAATTCCAGCGTGACCGGCAGATCTGCGAACCGCAACCGCCGCGCCGCCACCGGCATAGGCGGCCCCTGCCACTCGCGCACAAACACGAACACCGGTGTGTCGGGAGCAATGCCGGCACCGACATCGACACCGGGACCCAGCCTCACCGCAACCCGCACCAATGGGGGCGGCGGCGCTTCGCCAAGCCGGGCGCGCGCGGCGGCGATGGCGGCACGCACGGCATCCGCTTCGGCGCTGGCGGGAGCTGCGGCGATGACGGCATTCCAGGCAGCGATGGCACTGTGGTAATCGCCGGCCTGAAACGCGCTGATGCCACGCAACCCCAGGGCAGTGGGATTGCCGGGATCCTGGGCCAACACCTGTTCGGCTTCGGTACGCACGCTATCGGTAATTTTGTTACCCGCCGCCAAAAACAGCGCCTGCGCGTATTCGGCCCGTACCTGAGTGGCATCGGGTTCGCGCTTCAATAGTTCCCGATACGCCCTGAGCGCGTCATCCAGATGACCGGCTTCCAGCTCCAGCCGGGCCAGAAAAAGTCGGTAGTGGGTGTTGTCCGGACGCTGTACCAACCGTGCCCTGAGGTGTGTCGCCAGCTCCGCCGACGACGTGCCACTGTCCTGCGCCAGCAGCGCGCGCAGCGCCAGATCCGGCGCCGCCCCCAGTCGGGCATAGCCCGCCCACGCCAGACCGACCACCACCGCACCGGACAGCGCCAGCAGCCAGGCGCCACCACTGCGCTGCGGGACCGCGCCGGCTCCGGCATCGATCCCCGCATCGGCGACCAACAGCAGTTCCGCCTCGGCCAGCAGTTCGCGGTGACGCGCGGCGTCCATCTCGCCCCGTTCCCGCTGTTCGTCGAGCTCCTGCCGCCGTGCGCGAAAGGCCGCGACATTGCTCGCGGCACCCGGCTCGGCCGCAGGCTGTCGCGGCGCGCGTCGCCACAGAGGCAGGGCGACAAACAGCAGCGCCACGACGAGCAGGCCACCAAACCCCAGCCAGCTCATCGACGGTCATCCAGGCGGTTGTCGCCGGTTTCGTCCAGCAATCGCGTCAGGGTCTCCCGCGCCGCCTCATCCAGTCCCGCCGTGGGATGCGCGCGGCGCTGCCGACTCACGACCAGGACTACCGTGAGTCCTGCCACGACGAGCAATGCACCCGGCCCCAGCCAGAGCAGGTAGGTTGCGGATTGCCAGCGCGGACGGTAGAGCACGAAATCGCCATAGCGATCCACCAGAAAATCGATGATCTCGGTATCGCTCCTGCCCTCCCGCATCAGCCGCAGCACCTCCTTGCGCAGATCCGCGGCGACAGGCGCATCCGACGCGGCGAGATTCTGGTTCTGGCACTGCGGGCAGCGCAGCTCCTCGATCAACACCCGGTAACGCTCCTGCTCCGCCGCACCGGCGAAGTCTTGGCCCGCGATCGCCGCTGCGCCAGGCGACCACCACAGCCCCAGCGCCACCGGGAAAACCCGCCACATCGCGCTCAGGGACATCCGCCCCCGTCGAGCCCCGGTCTTACGGAACACCTTCATCGGGCTTCCCACTCGCGATACACGGGTTCCATGCGTTCGCGCCACACCTGTTCGTTCAATACCCCGACGTGGCGATAGCGGATGATGCCTGCCCCATCCACCACATAGGTTTCCGGCGCGCCATAGACGCCCAGGTCCAGACTCAACCGACCGTCTTGATCGGCAATCACTTCCTGGTACGGATCGCCCATGTCCACCAGCCAGCGGCGGGCGGCCACCGGATCATCCTTGTAATCCAGGCCGACGATGGGCACACCCATACCCGCCAGCCGGATCAGGAAGGGATGTTCGTCGCGACAGGCGCCGCACCAGGTTCCCCAGACATTGAGCAGGCGGGGACCGCCGCGAAACAGCGTCGCATCCAGCGGCTTGCCATCGCGCAACGACGGCAGTGCGAAGGCCGGCACGGGCCGACCCACCAGCGCGGACGGCAATTCCCGGGGATCGCGGCCGAGCCCGAAATACAGCAGCGCCGCCAGCGCCACAAAGATGAACAGGGGTACAAACAGCTTGATTCGCGCCATGGCTCAACGTCCGACCGCGTTCGCGGGCACCTCTGTCCGCACCTCTGTACGCACCGATGCCGACCGACGATAGCGCCGGTCGCCGACGGCGATCACGGCACCGAGCGCGATCAGCACGCCTCCCAGCCAGAGCCAGCGCACCAGCGGCTTCACATGCAGCCGCACCGCCCAGGCGGTGTCGTCCAGGGATTCGCCCAGCACCACATAGAGGTCGCGGTCGAGACGGCCATCGATGCCCGCCTCGGTCATCACCTGCCCACCCTGATAGCGGCGCTTTTCGGGTTCCAGATGCGCCACCAGGCGGCCGTCGCGGTGCACATCGAAAGCACCGATCTGCGCGTGGTAGTTGGGTCCGGCCCGTTCGGTAACGCCGGCGAAATGAAATTCATAATCCGCGACGACAAGCGCATCGCCGGGCTGCATCCGCGCTTCGTGGTGGGCGCTGTAGCTGGCGGTGACGCCGGCCCCAGCAATGGCCACGGCAACGCCGAGATGGGCGCAGACCATGCCCCAGTAGCCGCCGCGCAAGCGCCGCAGACCCTGCCAGCGATCCGGGGCGAACGCACTTTTGCGCCACAGATCCCGGACGGTCAGGGCGGCGACCCAGGCGGCGGTTCCCAGCGCCATCGCCGCGCCCCACTGCCAGGAACCCCAGAGCCAGGGCAGCAGTCCGGCCGCGGGCACCGCCACCAGTGCGCCCAGACCGGCGGCGCGTGCCATCGGCGCCGGTGCGCTGTCCTTCCACTGCACCAGAGCGCCGATGCCCATCAACAATGCCAACACCAGCGCGAGGGGTGCAAAAAAGCTGTTGAAATACGGCGGCCCCACGGAGATCTTGCCCCAGCCCATCACATCGGCGACCAGCGGGTACAGGGTGCCCAGCAGAATGACCGCCGTAATGACCGCCAGCAGACCGTTGTTGGCCAGCACGAACGCCTCCCGCGAGCGCCAGCCGAAGCTCGCCGGCACCCGCAGCGCGGGCGCCCGCAGGCCGTAGAGCAGCAGCGAGCCGCCGATCACCACGCCCAGAAACGCCAGCACGAACACGCCGCGGGTGGGATCGCTGGCAAAGGCGTGGACCGAGGTCAGCACCCCGGAGCGCACCAGAAACGTCCCCAGCAGGCTGAGCCCGAACGCGAAGATCGCGAGCAGCAGGGTCCAGCCCCGAAACAGTCCGCGTTTTTCCGTCACCGCGAGCGAGTGAACCAGCGCCGTGGCGATCAGCCAGGGCATGAAGGACGCGTTTTCCACCGGATCCCAGAACCACCAGCCGCCCCACCCCAGCTCGTAGTAGGCCCACCAGCTGCCCAGCGTGATGCCCAGGGTCAGAAACGCCCAGGCGGTGTTGGTCCAGGGCCGGGTCCAGCGCGTCCAGGCCACGTCCATGCGCCCCCCCAGCAGCGCCGCAATGGCGAAGGCAAAGGGTACCGACAGCCCCACATAGCCCATGTACAGCAGCGGCGGATGCACGATGAGCCCGAAATCCTGCAACAGCGGGTTGAGATCGCGGCCCTCCGCGGGCGCGAGGGGTAGCACGCGCTCGAAGGGATTGGAGGTGAGCAACAGGAACAGGTGAAAACCCACCGCGATCAGGCCCATCACCGCGAGCACCCGCGCCACCAGCACGGGCGGCAGCTCCCGGCTGAATACCGCCACCGCGGCGGTCCAGCCCGCCAGCACCAGCACCCACAACAGCAGGGAGCCCTCGTGGGCGCCCCACACGGCGCTGAATTTGTAATAGACGGGCAACAGGCTGTTACCGTTCTGGGCCACATAACGCACGCTGAAGTCATCGCCCAGAAACGCCGCCGCCAGACAGCCGAAACTGATGGTCACAAACACCAGCTGGCCGACCGCGAGCGGCCGCGCGCAGGCCATCCACAGCGGTCGGCGCAGGGCCACGCCCAGCATAGGTACCACCGCCAGCACCAGGCTCAGGCAGCACGCGAGGATCAACGCGAAATGTCCGTACTCCGGGATCACGGCGCGGAACTCCCTGGGGTGTCGGTGTCGGTGTCGGTGTCGCGCGCGGCGCGGGCGGCGCGGGCGGCGTGGCCGGCTTTCATGGCATCGGCCACTTCGGGCGGGGTGTAGTTCTCATCGTGCTTGGCCAGCACCTGGTCCGCTTCCAGCACCCGTCCGGAACGCAGGTAACCGGCGGCGACCGCCGCTTCGCCTTCGCCAAAGAGGTCGGGCAGAATCCCGGTGTAGCGCACCGCCAACTCGGCATTGCCGTCGGTGAGGCGAAAATTCACGCCGAGATCGCCCGGCGTCCGCGTCAGGCTGCCGCGTACCACCATACCGCCGACCCGGATGCGCACATCGCCCGGGACGGAATCGGCCGCCACCTGACTCGGCGTGTAAAAAAAATTCATGTTCTGGCGCAATGCATAGGTCGCCAGCGCGACGCCGATCGAACTCACCACCAGAATGAAGACCACCACCAGCAGGCGGCGTTTGCGCAGCGGATGCATCAGCGATTGTGCTCCCGCGCGGCCGCCCGGCGCACCGCTTCAAGGGTGGCCCTGCACCGGCGCAACGGCTGTGCCACCAGCCCGACCAGCACCGCCAGGGCAATGCCGTAGGCGCTCCAGACATAGGGTCCGTGTCCGCCCATGGCCAGAAATTCGGTAATGCTGTGAAACTGTGGACTCAACCTTGCTTCCTCCCCGCGGCCAGATCCAGAACCCAGCCGCTGCGGCGCTCGCGTGCCAGGATTTCCGCGCGGGTGTTGAGAATCAGCACCAGCGCGTAAAACACATAGAGCCCCACAATCATCACCAGCAGGGGTTTGAACATGTCCGGATGCATGCTGGGGGCCGAGGTGAGGCGGATGGTCGCGGGCTGATGCAGGCTGTACCACCAGTCCACGGACTTGTAGATGATGGGAATGTTCACCGTGCCAACCAGCGCCAGCACCGCACACGCGCGGCCGGCGGCTTCCCGACTGGAAAATGCCTGGCGCAGCGCCACCATACCCAGATAGAGAAACAGCAGCACCAGCATGGAGGTGATGCGGGCATCCCACACCCAATAGGTGCCCCAGGTGGGCTTGCCCCAGACCGCGCCGCTGAACAGCGCGAGGAAGGTAAGCGCCGCACCGAGCGGCGCCGCCGCCGTCATCACCATATCGGCCAGCTTCATGCGCCAGATCAGGTGCACGGCGCCGGCCGCCGCCATCACGTAATAGCCCGCGAGCGCCAGAAACGACACCGGCACATGAATGTAGATGATCCGGAAACTGTTGCCTTGGCGTGCATCGGCTGGCGCGTACACCAGCCCCCACACCAGACCCACCCCCAGCAGCAGCGCCGCGGCTACCGCCAACCAGGGCAGCCAATAACCGCTCGCCCGGTAAAATCCCGGTGGTGATCCCAACCGATGGAACCACTGCCATCTTCTAGCCATCGATCCCCACCCGCAATGCGGCTGCCGCCGCGAAAGGTGCTACCGCCAGCGCCAGCGCGGCAATGGCGCCCAGCAGTGCCAGTGGTCCCCCGATGCCGCCACCGGCGACTGCGCGAGTCACCGCACTGGTACCGAAAATCAACACCGGCACATAGAGCGGCAGCACCAGCAGGGGCAGCAGCACACTGCGCCCCCCCAGTGCCACCGTCAACGCACCGCCCACGGCGCCCAACAGACTGAACACCAGGGTTCCCAGCGCCAGCCCGGCCAGCAGGGGCAGGAAACCCGGCTCCGGCAAGGCAAGCATCAAGCCGAGCAGTGGCGACAGCAGGGTAATGGGCAATCCAATCACCAGCCAGTGCGCCGTCACCTTGGCCAGCACCAGCAACCACAGCGGCTGCGGCGACAACACCAGATACTCCAGTGCGCCATCGACGAAATCCTCGTGAAACAGCGCATCCGCCGCCAGCAGCGTGCCGAGCAGCGCCATGATCCACACCATCCCGGGCGCGAGCCGCGTCAACAACGCTGGTTCCGGTCCCACCGCCAGGGGTACCAGCGCGGTCACCATGACAAAAAAAATCAGCGGGTTCACCGCCTGCCCGCGCTGGCGCCAGGCGAGTTGCAGGTCGCGGCGCAGCAGTGCGCCAAATCCCGCGGCCAGCCCTGGCAGTGCCGGTGTTTCCACGGTTTACTCCGCCAGCGCCAACTGTTGCACCCCGGACAGTGCCAGCGGTTGATGGCTGCTGAACACCACCGCGCCGCCGGCCGCCCGGTGTTGCCGCAGCAATTCCTCGACCTGGGCGGTTCCGTCCCGGTCAATGGCGGTCAGGGGTTCATCCAGAATCCACAGCGTCGCACCGGACAGCGGCAATCGCGCCAGCGCGACGCGCCGCAACAGTCCGGCCGAAAGTTGCGCGCAGGGAATATCGGCCCACTCGGCCAGTCCGAGCCGTGCGAGGGCCGCATCCACCCGCTCCCGGTACTGGGGAAAGAGTCCGCCGAACCAGCGCAGATTCTCGCGCGGCGAGAGCGCCCGTTTCAGCCCCGGGGTGTGACCGATGAACGCCAGCTCCGCAAGATAGCGGCTGCGTTGCCGAGACAGCGGCGCACCGCGCCAGCTGAGACTGCCCGCCGCGGGCGTCAGCGCAGTGGAAAGGACTCGCAGCAATGTGGTCTTGCCGGCACCGTTGGCACCCAGAATCTGGAGGATGTCGCCGCTGCGCACCGCGCCGCACAGACCTGCGAACAGCGGCACATCATTGCGCTCGAAAGTCAGGTCCCGGAATTCGAGCAGCGGCGCCGGCGACACAGGGTACTCCCGATAAAACCGGGCGCATTATGCCGGAATCGGCGCACGCGGAAAAACGCGGCCCCGCGACCAAGTGGAACACCCCGATTCGCCACCGCAGGGTGGCGAATCGGGGCATCGGCGTCAGTCGAGATCCCGTTCGAGGTCGAAATCGTAATCCCGGATCAGCTTTTCGAGACGACGCTGTTCCAGCTTTTCTTCCAAACGCTTGCGGGCTTCCATATCGATGATCAACCGCCGCTTGTCCAGAACACCATGAAACGAATCGCTCTGGTTCTCGAGAAGCCCCGGCTCGATGTCTGTTTCAATCATGCTGCAAAATCCCCTCGCGCAATGGTCCGGCCGGGTATGGGTCCAGCCGGTTGTGGGAGACACGTGCGAAGACGTGCCACGCGCGCACGGTAAGTCCAATCAAACTCTTGGTCAAGAAATTTTATTTCAATAAAATCATAATGTTATATAAATAACCTCAAAAAATACCCAGCTCCTTTACCAATTCCAGGTCAGCGGGATCATCAATATCGGACAGTGCCGGCAACTCGCGCCAGCGCCAGCCCAGGTGTCGCAACCGGTCGCGCGTCTGTTCCAGCACCTGCCCGGTGCCCCAATCGATGCCGGCGAACAATTGCGGGTGGTTGCGCTTGAGCCCCAGCAACACATAGCCGCCGTCCTCGGCCGGCCCGAGTACGGCATCTACATCAGGGGCAAGCAACAGATGAAATGCCTGCAACAGGTAGCGCGTCGAAAAAAACGGGCAGTCGCTGCCGACCAGCACCACCGGACGGGCGCGCGGCAGCGCCGTCTCGAACGCGTGCCACATCCGCTCACCGAGATCATCGCCGGCCTGCATGACCGAGGGCGCCAAATCGGCCAGCGCGGTGAAAAACGGATGGGGCGCACTGATCCACAGCTCCACCGGCGCCAACCGCGCCAACACCAGCTTGCCGAGCGTATGGCGAACCAGGGTCCGATGCAGCTCCGCACTCTGTGCGCCGGAGAGGACCGGATGCATGCGCGACTTGACCTGTCCCGGCACCGGCGCCTTGGCGAACTGGATCAGCAGCCCCCGGGGATAGTGAAAAGCGATGTCCAACAGAACCTCCTGCGCCGTGATGCTGGCGCCGTTACACGCGCGCGGCCGACACAGGTTGTTGGCCTTTCCACCGAGCCGTGCAACCCATCCAGAATCCCGCTTCCAACCCACGCCGGAATCTTCCGCGGGTCATCTTTCAGCAAGCTTTTCCTGCGTGAGTCCGTCGTCGGCATCCGGCAGCCGCAATGTCCCGGTCGCTGGCTTCCCGGTCGCTGAAAGAAGCCCCAATTCGGGACAGGTCAATCCTCCAAACCCGCGCGTACCGACGGACAAGGTAGCGGATTTTACGTCCACCAGGGAGCGTCCCGGCATTGAAATATTAAATTCATCTAGTATATAAACAATACTATATGCAAAACCTGTTAGAGGAGCTCCCCTTGCAGTCCCACCGGAACGACGGCTTCGGATTCCTGCTGTCCGATATTTCACGCCTGATGCGGCGGGCGTTTCAGAGTCGCCTGCGGGACACCGATCTGACCCTGGCACAGGCGCGCGCGCTGGTGCACCTGTCCCGCCGCGAGGGTCTGCGCCAGGTGGAATTGGCCGAACTGCTCGAAATTCAACCCATCAATGTCGCCCGGATTGTCGATCAGCTGGCCGCCAAGGAGCTGGTCGAACGTCGCGCCGACCCGACGGATCGCCGCGCCTACCGGCTTTTCCTCACTCCGCGTGCGGCCCAGCCCCTGGCGAACATCAAGCAGGTGGCCGCCGCGATCCGCGCGCATGCCCTGCGCAATCTGGATCCCGAGCAGGCCGCCCTGGCGGCCAGCGTACTGCAGGCCATTCGCGACAACCTCGCCGCACCTTGATCCTCCCCGATCCTCGACCTTTTTGTCAGGAATAAAGCGCCATGAGTAGTGTTCCAGTGACCGACGCAGCCAGCACCGCGCCAAACTCGCCAGCCCCTCGCTTGGCCTCTCGCATGGCCTCTCGCAGACGGCTCCTGCTGGTGTTCATCCCGCTCGCCGCGGCGGTCGTCGGGTTGTTGGTGTATCTGCACGGCGGGCGCTTCGTCGACACAGATAATGCCTACATCAAGGCGGACAAGGTGCCAGTCAGCGCAGAGATCGCCGGGACCATCAAGGAAGTTTTGGTGCGGGAAAACCAGACGGTTAGCGCCGGCGATCTTTTGTTCCGCATCGATGACGCGCCGTTTCAGATCGCCGTCGCCAGGGCCGAGGCGCGACTCCTGCAGGTGCGCACGGATCTGCTCGCACTGAAAGCCAGCTACCGCGAGAAGCAGGCCGAGATCGTGCTCGCGCGCACGCGTCTGGCCTTTGCCCGCCGCGACCTCCGTCGGCAGGTCGAACTGGCGGACAAGCATTTCGTGTCCAGGTTCCAGGTCGACCAGGCGCAGCAGAATGCCGACATCGCCGCGCAGCAAATCGCGGCTCTGGAACAGGATCTGGCCCGTATCGCCGAGACCCTCGGTGGCGGTCCCGACGTCGCTGTCGAAGCCCACCCCAGCTACCTGTCCGCGCTGGCTGAACTCAGTCAGGCGCAACTGGATCTCGCGCGTATCGAGGTGCGGGCGCCGGCGACGGGTACCGTCAACCGACTGCCGAAGCCGGGTCAATATGTGGACGCCGGGGCAACTGCCATGTCGTTGGTTATCGACGGCAGCCTGTGGATCGAAGCCAACTTTGTCGAGACCGATCTCACCTACGTGCGTCCCGGCCAGCCGGTGAGAATTGAGGTGGACACCTTTCCGGGCGTCGCGTGGACCGGCACCGTCGAGAGCCTGAGCCCGGCCACCGGAGCCGAGTTCGCGGTCATACCAGCGCAAAATGCCTCCGGCAACTGGGTGAAAATCACCCAGCGCGTGCCGGTGCGGATACGCTTCGACGAAGCGGACAACAATGATCATCCACAGGCCAAATTGCGCGCCGGCCTGAGCACCTGGGTTGAAATCGATACCGGACACCGTCGTCGCCTGTTTGGCCAGGGACTGTAGGCACTAGCGTGAACGCAGAGAGCATTGCCAATAATCGCGGCTTCGTCACCCTCGCGGTGATGCTCGCGACCATCATGCAGGGGCTCGACACCACCATCGCCAATGTGTCGCTGCCGCACATGCAGGGCACCATGGGCGCGACCCAGGACCAGATCTCCTGGGTGCTGACGTCCTACATCGTCGCCGCCGCGATCGCGATGCCGCTGACCGGCTTCATCAGCGCGCGCATTGGCCGCAAGCGCCTGTTCATGCTGGCTGTGGTGGGCTTCACCGTCGCCTCCATGCTCTGTGGTGCGGCCCAGAACCTCACACAGATCGTCGCATTCCGGATCATGCAGGGCATGTTCGGCGCCAGCCTGGTACCGCTGTCGCAGGCGGTTCTGTTGGACACCTATCCACCTCACAAGCACGGCTCGGCAATGGCGATGTGGGGAGTCGGCGTGATGGTCGGCCCCATTCTCGGTCCAACCCTGGGCGGCTGGCTGACGGAGTACTACAACTGGCGCTGGGTGTTCTACATCAATCTGCCGTTTGGCATTCTGGCCTGGCTCGGCCTGGCCGTCGCCGTGCGCGAGACGCCGCTCGACCGCCAGCGTCGCTTCGACATGATGGGCTTTGCCTTTCTCGCCGCGGGTATCGGCGCGCTGCAGATGATGCTCGACCGAGGTGAATCCCTCGACTGGTTCGCAAACCCTGAAATCGTCATCGAACTGCTACTGGCAGTGACCTTCCTCTACCTGTTCATCGCCCATATTCTGACGGCGAAGCACCCTTTCGTCGAACTGCACCTGTTCAGCGACCGCAATTTCAGCATCGGGCTGATCTGCATCTTCATGGTCGGCATCATTCTGTTTGCCACCATGGCGCTGCTGCCGCCGTTTCTGCAAAATCTGCTGAACTATCCGGCGGTGGATGCCGGCTATCTGCTCGCGCCGCGCGGTATCGGCACCATGTTCGCGATGATGCTGGTGGGCAGATTGTCGGGCAAGGTCGATCCCCGCCACCAGATCGCATTCGGCTTGCTGCTGACCAGTTTTGCGATGTGGGAAATGACTCAATTCAACCTCGACATCTCCCAATGGGATCTGATTCGCACCGGCATTACCCAGGGTTTTGGCCTCGGTTTTGTGTTTGTCCCGATGACCACCATCAGCTTTTCGACGCTGGCCGCACGCTACCGCAACGATGGCACCGCGCTGTTCAGCCTGATGCGCAACATCGGCAGCAGCATCGGCATCTCCATCGTCATCAGTCAGTTGTCGCGCAACACTCAGGCAAACCACGCCATGCTTGCCGATTTCATCGACCCCTATCGACTCGCAGTCAAACAGGCGGTGGAGGCCGGCACCGTGCAACTCGACTCTGTACAGGGCCTCGCCGCGATCAATGCCGAGGTCACGCGGCAGGCCACCATGCTCGCCTACCTGCAGGACTTCCGCTTGATGATGTGGATAGGACTGGCGAGCGTGCCCCTGATCTTTCTGCTCCGGGCACCGCCAAAGACCGTCCGAGCGGAACCGCCCATCGTGGCGGAGTGATGCCAACTCGCCGCAAACCGGAGCTGTCCGCCGAACGCGCCCCGCAGCAACCTGAATTACCCACGGAAATCCCACGTTCTGTACCATGCGCGCACCACCGTCAGAATCCGCAGCCGCGCCATGAATCGCCCCAAGTCCATCGTTGTTCTCACCGGTGCCGGTATCTCGGCGGAATCGGGTATTCGCACCTTCCGCGATAGCGGCGGCCTGTGGGAGGACCACGACATCGAGGAGGTCGCCACCTACGAAGCCTACACGCGGAACCCCCGCAAGGTGCTGGAGTTCTACAACGCCCGCCGCCGCGATCTGCAACGCCCGGACATCGCGCCCAACGCCGCCCATCGGGCACTCGCCGAATTCGAGCGCGACTTCCCCGGCGACTTCCTCCTGATTACCCAGAACGTCGACGACCTGCACGAGCGCGCCGGCAGCCAGCGCCTCCTGCACATGCACGGCGAATTGCACAAGGTGCGCTGCCAGCGCTGCCACCAGATCTACGAGAGCCGTGAAGATATTGCGCTGACCACCCAGTGCCCCTGGTGCATGGCGGCGGGCAGGGTGCGCCCCCATATCGTCTGGTTCGGCGAGATGCCCCTGCACATGGACGAAATCCATGTCCGCCTGTCCGAGTGCGACCTGTTCGTTTCCATCGGCACCTCGGGCAACGTCTACCCGGCCGCGGGCTTCGTGGAACTGGTGCACCAGCGTGGCGCCACCACCGTCGAACTGAACCTGGAACCCTCGCTCGGCGAAACCCTGTTCCGGGAGCGTTACTACGGTCCGGCGAGCAAGGTGGTACCCGAGTTCCTCGATCGCCTGCGCGGGAACTGATCGCGCGGCGCCGCCTCCAACAGGCGTCTTCAGTCGAGCGAAGCGGACCCATGAACAGGCCTATCGCACGGATGGCCGCCTTCGCACTGGCGCTCGCCGCCGGCACGATCTCCGGCGGCACAGGGGTCGCCGCGGCTGCGGAGCCCGCGCGTGCCATCTTTGCCGGCGGCTGTTTCTGGTGCGTGGAAGCGGCGTTCGACGCGGTCCCCGGCGTCACGGCCACCCACCCGGGCTATACCGGCGGGACGGCGCCCAACCCCACCTACGCACAGGTATCCGCCGGCGGCACCGGTCACGCCGAGGCGGTCGAGGTGCGCTACGACCCGCAACGGACCAGCTACCGGCAACTGCTCGCGGTGTTCTGGCGCAACATCGACCCCCATGACGCAAACGGCCAGTTCTGCGACCGCGGCAACCAGTACCGCAGCGCCATTTTTGTCGTCGATGCCGAACAGCGCCGGCTTGCCGAGGAAAGTCTGCACGCGCTGGCGACCAGCGGCCTGCTGGGCGCACCCATCGCCACCCAGATCACCGACGGCGGCCCCTTCTACGCGGCCGAGGAATACCACCGCGATTACCATTTGAAGAATCCCGCGCGCTACAAGTTCTACCGCTGGAACTGCGGGCGCGACCAGCGCCTCAAGGCGCTGTGGGACGGCATCGAGACGCTGCCGTTCGAGGTCAATTGACCACCAGCATCTCGGTCGTCATGCGATGCAGGATGCGCTCCGCGGTATTGCCCAGCACCATGCCCTTGAGGCCTTTGTTGGCGACGCTGCCGATCACCAGCAGGCCATCCGCCGCCAGTTCGGTGACGACGTCCTCCACCCGGCCGGTCTCCACGCGGCCGGCATCGGCGTGCAGTCCTATGTGCGCCAACAGCGCGTGTTGGGCGACGCGGGCACGCTCGGTCAACTCGGTGATAATCTGCTCACCCATGGGCACGGCGACCGGGGTCGCGTAGAGCAACGCGGGATCGGGCACCACGGTGACCACGGTCAAGGGGACCGCGTGGGCGTGCGCAAAAGCCGCCGCCGCATCGAGCACCCGCTCCGATAACAATTCCTGCTCCGTCCCTTCACTCAGCGCGTCCACCGCGGCGATCACGCTCAGGATCGGTTTCGGCACCTGCGGCAGCAGGAGCACCGGACAGGGCGCCTCGCGCAACAGGTGCCAGTCGTCGGCGCGGTGAATCAGGTTTGCCAAGACGCCGCGACGGCTGGCCGACATCAGGATCAGCTCCGCACCGATCAGCTCGGCGCGCTCCACCACGGCGCGATAGACCCGCTGGCACCAGACCACTTCGCCCGCATCATCGCCGCGCAGCGCATCGAGCCGCTCGCGCTCGGCCGTCAGGATCTGCTCTCGGATGCCGCCGAACGCGGTTGCATCCATGTAATTCTCCAATTCACGCACCTGCGCATGCACCGGGCGCAGCACCTCGCAACGGGTGTGCAGCCGCTGCGCCAGATAGCGTGCCCGCGCCAGCACCTGGTCGGCGTCGTCCCAGCTGGCGATTACCGCAAGTAGCTTTTTCATGTCCATTCACCCTGCTGGCTGTCGATCCGCTGAGTTTAACGACAAACGCCGGCCGGGCGCGCGACGCATCGGCGTCCGTGATCCAGCGTGATTGACGCACGTCATGGCGCCAACAGGCGCCGGGGCCCAGAGTCATGCCCGGACCCCGGCACCACGATCAGCGCCCCCACATGACCATTACCCTGCCCACCGAGCAACCGACGGCGCGCCCGGATATCCTTTCCGCGCCGCCCGCACCGACCGCGTTCGGTGTCGCGGTGCTGCCTTGGTATGCCGACCAGAAGCACGGCAATCCCGCACAGCGCGACCGCATTTCCGCAGCCGACGGCGGCCAGATCGGCATCAATATCCAGTGTCCGCGCGATACCGTCGATGACTACGTCGGTCTCATTTGCCGCGAAGTGGAACTCGCCCGCGCCCTGCTGCCGGGGTCGTGCGCAGTAACTACCCTGTGGCTGCGTGGCAATCCGTCACGCCAGTTCTCGCCGGAAGCAGTCACCGAACTGATCTTTCGCCTCAACAACCAGTTCCCGCTCACGGTCCCGGGCGCCGTGCGCGGCGTCGAACTGTCCGCGCCCGCCCTCAGTGCCGAACGCCTGGCACTGCTCGCCGGACTGGGCTTCAACCGCATCGGGCTGCGCGTCGACGCCACCCTGGGCAGCGACGAGCGCAGCCTCGGGCGTATCGACGCCATGCAGCGCCAGCTCGCCGACTTTGCCTCGCTGACGGTCAACTACGAGGTGATCTTCGGCAGCCAGTCGCACCCGCGCTACCTGGCGCGATTGCTGGCCGCGCTGCGCGGCTTTCCCGCTGCGTCGATCGCGCTGAAAGACGCCCGCGAAGGGATGCCCCAGGCGCTTGAAGACCGTCGCGAGGTTGGCAGCCTCCTGGCCAGCACCCTGGCTGCGATGACCGCCGCCGGCTGGCACACGTTCGGCAATCACCTGTACGCGCCGCCGGACAGTCCGCTCGCACGGGCGGGCGCCGCTGGACCGCTGCGCCTGACGCCCTGGGGGCCGCAGCCGGCGGAGCACCGCCTGTGGCTCGGTCTGGGCATCGGCGCCTTTGGTTATCGGCACCCGGCTTATTACCGCAACACCACTTCCGCCGCGGATTACCAGGCCGCGTTGCGGCGCCGGGAATTGCCCGACAAGGTGATTTACCGGGTTCCGGCGCACCTCGCGCAGGCACTGGATGCAACGCAATCCCTGTTATGTCACCATGAAGTAGCGCACAACGCCGCCCCGGAGTTCTGCGAACAACTGCTTCGCGACGCTCTGGTGGCGATGACCAAGGACAGCTACAAACTAACCACCAGCGGGATCCATCAGATCGGTACCATTGTTCACCGCTTGCGCCAGCAAGCTGCATCGGGAGATGATCATGGAACCACGCAAAACCGTGCCCGTCGTGACCGATAATTCCTGTCCCCACCGACACAATGTCAACTGCGGCGATTGCCGCATGAAGGCGCTGTGCCTGCCGCTGGCGCTGGAGCTGGACGAGGTGGAACAACTGGACCGCATCATCCAGCGCGGCCGCCCTTATCAGCGCGACGAGCACATCTACCGCGCCGGCGATGCGTTCCATGCGGTGTACGCCGTGCGCAGCGGCGCGATCAAGACCTTCGCGATGACCGATCAGGGCGTCGAACAGGTCACCGGGTTTTATCTCCCCGGCGAGATTTTCGGCATGGACGGCATCGCCCACACCCACCACATCAGTTCCGCGCTGGCGCTGGAGACGGCGGCGGTCTGCGAAATTCCGTTCACCCGTCTGGAAGACCTGAGCATCGCGCTGCCCAGCCTGCAGCGGCATTTCTTCCAGTTGATGAGCCGGGAAATCATCAACGACCAGCGCCTGGTCGCCCTGATCGGCAAGAACAGCGCCGACGAGCGTCTGGCGACGCTGCTGATCAGCATTTCCACGCGCAACGCGAAACGCAATCTGTCCGAGCAGCGCTTCCGGCTGCCCATGTCCCGCGCCGACATCGGCAACTATCTCGGCCTCACCGTCGAAACCGTGAGCCGGGTGTTCAGCCGCTTCCAGAAACAGCGTCTGCTCAAGGTCGACAAAAAGGAAATCGAGATTCTGGATCTGAGCGGCTTGCAGGAACTGGCAAACGTTTGAATCGACGCGCGCCGCGCCACCCGTTTTCTCTCATTCGATCCGTGCGCCGCTGCGCGGCCTGAGTTCGGCCAGGGCTGCCGCCAAGCCCGGGCGCCAGTCGTTGCCCAGCCCTTCCAGCACCTGCGTCAACCTGGCACTGGATAACCGCCCATTGCGCGGGCGCACCGCAGCCGTGGGATATTCGGCGGTGGTGATGGGCCGCACTTCCGGCGCGCGCATCAGCACACCGAACCGCACCGCTTCCACAAAAATCGCCTGCGCAAATTCGTGCCAGCTCACATGCGGGAAACCGCCGAAATGGTAGATGCCACCGGCCAAAGGTTCAGCTTCCAGCCGCCGGCGGATGAGTCGCAGCAGCACCCGGGCAATGGCCGGCGCATAGGTGGGTCCGCCCCGCTGATCGGCGACGACCGCCAGCGACGCGCGCTCGGCGCCCAGCTTCAACATGGTTTTCAGAAAATTGTGTCCGAACTGGCTGAACACCCAGCCGGTACGCAGGATCAGCGCGTCCGGGTCCGCCGCCCGCACGCGCTGCTCGCCGGCAAGTTTGGTGCGCCCGTAGACACCGAGCGGATGCGTCGGGTCCAGTTCCGTATAGGGTTCGGTCTTGTACCCGTCGAACACATAATCCGTGGAGACATGGAACAGGGCGATGCCCCGCGCGCGGCAGGCCTGTGCGAGCACCTCGGGACCGAGCGCGTTGGCACGCGCGGCGGCGGCCGGCTCGGATTCCGCGCGATCCACGGCAGTGTGGGCCGCCGCATTCACCACCGCCCGCACCAGATTCGCATCCAGGAACCGTGCAACCGCGTCGGCATCGGCGATATCGAGCGCGACACGCGCAGCGAAGATCAGCTTTATCCCGGCGGCCAGCGCCTCCGGGGCCAGCCAGCGGAAGGATTGCCCCAACTGACCGTTGGCCCCGGTCACCAGCACAGACGCGAGCGCCGCACCCGTCATCGACTTGCGCCGAGCAGCGCGTCGAGGGTCGGATAGCTACCGTCCTTGGCGGACAGCACCGGGTCGCGCACCGGCCAGTCGATGCCCACGTGGGGGCAATTCCAGGCCAGGCCGCCCTCATCCGCCGGATCGTAATAATCGGTGCATTTGTAGACGAAGTCCGCCTCCGTGCTCAGCACGCAAAAGCCGTGGGCGCAGCCCGGCGGTATCCAGAGCTGGTGGTGATTGGCATCGCTCAACTCCACGCCGACATACTGGCCGCAGGTGGGCGACGCCGGATTGATGTCCACCACCACATCGAACACCGTGCCCCGCGTCACGCTCACCAGCTTGCCCTGGGGTCGGGTGCGCTGAAAATGCAGACCCCGCAGCACCCCCTGCTGCGAGCGCGAATGATTGTCCTGGACGAAGGGCAGCGCGATCCCGGCCAGCGCGCGGTAGCGCTCGGCGCTGAAAGTCTCCAGAAAAAATCCGCGCGTGTCGCCGAACACGCGGGGCTTGATCAACAGCACGCCGGACAGCGCGGTCGCGATCACTTCCACCCGTTGGCCTCCTCCTCGGCCAGCCGCAGCAGATACTGACCGTAGCCGGTGCGACCGAGCGCCTGTCCCTCGGTCGCGAGCTGCTCCCGGGTCAGCCAGCCATTGTGGTAGCCGATTTCCTCCAGGCAGGCGATCTTGAGCCCCTGCCGATGTTCGACCGCCTGCACGAACATGCCGGCTTCCAGCAGACTTTCGTGGGTTCCGGTATCGAGCCAGGCGAACCCCCGGCCCAGCAGCTCCACATGCAGGTCTCCGCGCGCCAGATAGGCGCGATTCACGTCGGTGATCTCCAGCTCGCCGCGCTGCGACGGCAGGATCCCGCGCGCGATGGCAATGACATCGTTGTCGTAGAAATACAGCCCCGGAACCGCGTAACGGGAGCGGGGTTTGGCCGGCTTTTCCTCGATGCTGACCACACGGCGTCCGGCGTCGAACTCCACTACACCGAAACGTTCCGGATCGGTGACGTGATACCCGAAGATGGTAGCGCCGCGCTCCCGCTCCACCGCGACCCGCAGCGTTTCCGAGAAATGATGTCCGTAAAAAATATTGTCGCCCAGCACGAGACACACTTTGTCGGCACCGATGAAATCCGCGCCGATGATGAAAGCCTGCGCCAACCCTTCCGGACGCGGCTGCTCGGCGTACTGCAAACGCACACCGAAGCGACCGCCATCGCCCAGCATGCGGCGAAAGCCCGGCAGATCATCCGGCGTCGAAATCACCAGAATGTCGCGAATTCCGGCCAGCATCAGCACCGACAGCGGGTAGTAGATCATCGGCTTGTCGTAGATCGGCAGCAGTTGTTTGGACGCCCCGAGGGTGATGGGGTGCAGCCGGGTGCCATTGCCCCCGGCCAGTACGATGCCCTTGTACCGCGTCATGTTTCGCTCTCTTCATGGCTTGTGCCCAAGGGCAAAACCGGGTGAATCCGCCGATCCAGCGCGTGAGTGAAGCAGCGGCGCGGGGAAAGTGCGGCATTGTGGCTCAGAGCTTGTTATCGCCCAATCGTTCCAGCCGGTAGGCACCCGAGAGCACCCGCTGCCACCAGTCACGATGGTCCAGATACCAACACAGCGTCTTGCGCAGCCCGGTGGCAAAGGTCTCCCGCGGCACCCAGCCCAATTCCCGCTCGATTTTACCCGCGTCGATCGCGTAGCGGCGGTCGTGACCCGGACGATCGTCCACACGAGTGACGAGATCGCGGTAACGCGCCACGCCCGGCGGCTTCGCCGGCGCCAGTTCCTCCAGCAGATCGCAGATCGTCTCCACCACCACCAGGTTGCGCTGCTCGTTGTGGCCGCCGATGGCATAGGTTTCGCCCACCCGGCCCCGGGTCAGCACCCGATACAGCGCGCGTGCATGGTCGTCCACATAGAGCCAGTCCCGTATCTGGCCGCCGTCGCCGTATACCGGCAGCGGCCGGCCCGCCAGCGCGTTCAGGATCATGTGGGGAATCAGTTTCTCGGGAAACTGGCGCGGCCCGTAATTGTTGGAGCAGTTGCTCACCACCACCGGCAGGCCGTAGGTGCGTCCCCAGGCGCGCACCAGATGATCGCTGCCGGCCTTGCTCGCCGCATAGGGCGAACTGGGCGCATAGGCTGTCGCCTCGGTGAAGGGCGCGGCGTCCGGCGCCAGATCGCCGTACACCTCGTCGGTGGAAACGTGGTGAAAGCGAAAGGCCGCGCGCGCCGCGGGATCGAGCCCGGCCCAGTACTCCCGCGCCGCTTCCAGCAACACACCGGTGCCCAGCACATTGGTGGCGATGAATTCCGCCGGTGCGTCGATGGAGCGGTCGACGTGGCTCTCCGCCGCCAGGTGCATCACCGCGGTGGGGCGAAATGCCGCGAACACCGCGCGCAGCGCCGGGCCATCGCCGATATCCACATGATGAAAGCCGTAGCGCGGCGAGCCGGCCACATCCGCGAGCGACTCCGGATTGCCGGCATAGGTGAGCTTGTCGAGATTCACCACCCGGGCCGAGGTCTCCGTCAGCAGGAAGCGCACCAGGGCGGAGCCGATAAAGCCCGCGCCGCCGGTGACCAGAATGCGTGCGCCCGGATCAGCCGCCGTCATCGATGCCACTCCTCCGGGCAGGTCGCCCGCCAATCGGCCAGAGCCGTCTCCAGCGTGTAACGAAAGGGATAATCGTGCGCGCGCAGATAGCCCGGCACGATATCGTTGGCCGCCACCAGCTTGCGAATCCGCACCGGGCTGAAGGGATGCGCGATACCCAGCGGCCGCGCCACCAGATCCAGCAGCCAGCCCGCGGTCAGCAGCAAACCATGGGGTAGGCTCGGCACCCGCCGCTCGACGCCGGCCACGGCGCAGATCGCCGCGACGTAATCGGCGAGCGCCGGCGCCGGATACAGGGTCGCGTTGAACAGAATCACCGCCTCCCCCGTCGCAGCCTGGCGCTCCAGCGCCCACCACAGCGCCGCGCACAGCTCGCGCACATAGATCCCCGCCTTGCGTGTATCGCGGTTGCCCGCGTAGAAAAAATACCGGCCGAGCACCGCCCGCACCAGCCGCGACACATTGCCGCCCTCCCCCGGCCCAAACACCACGCCGGGCCGCGCAATCACCAGCCGCCGCTGGGAATCACCGGCCTGCCAGGCACCGTGAATGTACTCGGCGACCAGCTTGGAACCGCCATAGGCGGTCGTCGGCACCGGCAGCGACCGTTCGTCGCGCCGCGACGTTCCCGGGCCGTAGGGCGAGATGGAACTGGTAAAGACCATGTGCGTGCAACCCACCCGCGCCGCCCAGGCGCACACCTGCTCGGCACCGCGCACATTGGTGTCGTAATACTCGGCATCCGCATGCCCCGGCTCGCGATGCACCGCCGCGAAATTGCCGATCAGCGCCACCGGCTCCGGCGGCACCCAAGCGAAGGGCTCGCGCACGTCCGCCGCAATGCATTCAAGGGCGGGATCGCCGCTCAATTGCCGCCGTCGCCAAGGACTCGCGATGGCCGCCACTGGCTGCCGGTCGACCAGATACACCTTGCGAAAATGGCCGCCGTCCACGAGAAACCGCGCAAAAAAGCCGCCGATAAAGCCGGTACCGCCGAACAGCACGGCGCAGCCGGGGGTTTGGTCCGCAACGTCTATCCCGCCCATTGTCTCTGCTCGTCGCGCATCGGCGGCATCGGAGTTACCGTTTGTTCCGGGATTTTACGTTTTATCCCGGGAGCCTGGGGCAAAATTGCCGAGTGCAACTCGGCGCTCCCGGGACTCGGCGCTCCTGCAGCACTTTCATTGTGCTAACGCCTCGCGAGCCGCGCGTAAAGCTCGCGGTGGGCGGCGGCGATCACCTCCCAGGCCTGGCGCTTGACCCACTCGCGCCCCGCCCGGCGCAGGTTTGCCTCCGCGGTCGGGTCCGCGCGCAATGCCTGCATCTGGGCGAGGGCGTCCGCGGGACCGGTCGCGAACCGCACTACCGACTCCAGACCGGGCGGTGTTTGTGGCCCGCGATTGGTGATCACCACCGCGCCATTCCCCAGTGCGGCCAGCAGGGTGCCACGGCGCTCCGAGGCGCCATCCGGATAATCCAGATACAGAAATCCGGTCTCCGCCAGACGCTGCGCGACCGCTTCGTCGCTGCAGCCGAGATCCCAGATCAGGCGCGGCAGTTCCCCGGCCGCTTGCCGCATCTGTTCGCAGTACGCGCTCTGCCCCAGGGGAATCGCGCCCAGCACCCGAAAACCCAGCTGCGGCGCCGCGTCCGCCGCGAGCCGGGCCAGCGCGAGAAAGGCTTCCAGGCCCTTGTCGGGCCGGATCAGGCCGAAATAGCAGACTTCGTCCACATCCCGTGACTTTTGTGCCATCACCCAGGGAATGTTGGAGCCGATGGGAATGACATGACTGCGGCCCCGGGCCCAGGGATACCAGCGCCCAAAGGCCGCGCGCTCGAAGGCATTGGTGAATACCAGCGCATCGGCGCGGCTGAACGCCAGTCCGGCGATCCGGCGCAGCAGGTGCACCTGGGAGAACTCGTGCAGGGTTACCAGGGTGCGGCAGCGCGGCAACTGCGCCACCCGGTGGGGCATCAGCGAACTGCCGTAGCGCGCCATCGGATATTGCACATGGACGATATCGGGCTTGAGAGCACGCGCCTGTGCGGCCACTGCGCAGGCCGACAGCCGGCCATTGCGCTCGCCGCGCGCGATGGTCACGCGGACCCCCAGCTCCTGCAATGCGGCAGCCAGGCGCAGCGAATACTCCAGCACGCCGCAGGGTCCACCCTGCTCGGGAGCCAGCAGAAGAACCTTCACCGGCAAGACTTTCGCCGCCGGGTGCCAAGGCGTCCCGCGGCCGTCACCACACCGCCCGGCGATAGCGTCGCCACGGCGCCCCGCGCCCGTCGCAACCCGCGCATCCCCGGGAGCGACCCCATCGGCGATCCCATCAGTGATCCCATCAGGAATGGCGCTGCCGCAGACCGCAGGCCAAACCCCGAACCACCGCCCGCGCACGACCGAACTCGCCGTGCAGCAGCCGCTTGCAAAAGCGCAGCGACCCACCCACCAGGACCGCTGGCCAGGGATGCTTCGCGTAGCGAAACATGAACCGCACCGCGGACTGATTGAAATGCCGGTCTTTCTGGCGCAGACGGCGCTGCGACGCGCCCGGCGCCCGGTGCAGCACCCGGCTGCCGGGCGCAACCGCCAGCCGCCAGCCCTGTTCACGCAGGCGATAGCACAGGTCGGTCTCCTCCCAGTAGAGGAAATACCCCTCATCCAGCAGACCCACGGCTTCCAGAGCGCGGGTTCGCAGCAGCAAACTGGCCCCGGTCAGATAATCGAGCTCGGCGTCCGCCACCTGCGCCAGCGTATGCGATGGCCGCCCGAACCGCAGATCGACCCGACCACCGCCCCAGGCCAGCACGCGGTCCGGATTCGCGCGATCGCAGATCAAGGATCCCACCGCGCCCACACCGGCATCCGCCTCGGCCAGTTCGACCATCGCGGTCAATGCCTGCGGATCGGCCCGGGTATCGCTGTTGAGCAGCCAGACATAGTCGGCACCCAGCGCCAACGCGTGCCGGATACCCACATTGCAGCCCCCGGCAAACCCCAGGTTCGCGCCCGTTTCCACCAGATCGATGTCGGGACAGCCCTCCGCAATGCGCGCCACGGAGTCGTCGCCGGAGCCGTTGTCCACGACCAGCACGCGAAAATTGGGGTAGGTGAGCAGCCGCAACGACTCCACACAGCCGAGGGTGTCGTCCGCGCCTCGCCAGTTGAGGGTTACGATGCAAACCAGTGGTGCCATTGACTTTCCAATCCCGCCAACCAACGCGACGGTGACGCCACCGCGCGCCGCCCGTCAGCACAAACGCGGCATTTTACCGGCGCGGCGCGGCAAAAGGCAGACCGGCTGGTCCAGCCGATGTCCGGGCCGCACGACAGTCTCGAAATCGGAGTCTCGAAACGGCAGTCTCGATACGGGAGTCATCGGCAAACAGCGCCGTTTACGCCGAAGGGCGGCGGCCCCTTACCCCGGAAACGCGTGCAACCCGACGCCCCGGGGGCGGAGCCTTTGTCAGCCGCGAGGCGTTCGCAGTCCGGCCTGCCACTCGCGCCAGCAACGTGCGATCAGAGCCTTGAGTTCCGCGCGAAACCGCTCCGCCGCGAAGCCTTCCGCGTGGCGGCGGATGGCGGCTGGATCGAAACGGGCTTCATTCGCCTCGAACAGCGCGATTGCCGCGAGCAGGGATGCCACGCTCTGCTCGGGAAAGAACACCCCGGTCGGTGCGCGGCTCTGGCCCGTAACGGGGGCGGCATAATGATCGCCGCCGGTCCCGCGCAGGGGGTGAACGCTGCCGCCACGCGCGCCAGCCTCCACGGATACCGCGGCACTGCGCTGCAAGCATCCGGCGTCAGCGTCCGCCATGGCCTCCGTCTTCGCTACCGGTGCATTGACGGCGCCGATTTGCTCCAGGCCAACCACGGTTTCGGTGACACCGCCTTTGCCGAAGGCGATGACCGGGGCACCGCAGGCCTGCGCCTCGACCGGGATGATCCCGAAATCTTCCTCGGCGGCGAAGATGAACGCCCGGGCGCGGCGCATGTGATCCCGCAACACCTCGGCCGGCTGATAGCCCAGAAACTGGACATTCGGCGGCGCCCGCCGACGGATACGCTTGAGCGCCGGCCCTTCACCGATCACCACCAACCGCTGATCGGGACGCTGTCCGAACGCTTCGACGATCAGATCCATGCGCTTGTGAGGCACCACCCGCGAGGCGGTCAGATAGAACTCGCCGGTGCGTTCGCCCGGCCCACCGGGTGTGAACATATCAATATCGACTGGTGGATAGATCACCGTGGCATCGCGGCGGTAAATCTTGTGAATGCGCCGGGCGATGAACGCCGAATTGGCGATCATGTGATCGACACCATTGGCGGTCCGCTGATCCCAGATCCGCAGACCATGCAACTGCCAGCGCGCGAGCCAGCTCAAGAGTCCGCGCTCCAACCCGCTCTCGCGCAGGCACTGATGCTGCAAATCCCAGGCGTAGCGCATGGGTGAATGGATGTAGCTGATGTGAAGTTGATCGGGCCCGGTCAGCACCCCTTTGGCTACCGCATGGCTGCTGGAAATCACCAGATCGAACCCCGAGAGGTCCAGTTGTTCCATGGCCAGCGGCATCAACGGCATATAGTGCCGGTAGAACCGCCGCGCCAACGGAAACTTCTGGATAAACGACGTCTGCACCCTGCGGCCCCACAAAAAGCCGCGTTGCTCCGGCGGCACACAGTCGATCACCGCAAACAGCGTCGCCTCGGGATAGAGCCGGAGAATCTCTTCAAGGACACGTTCGGCGCCGGCAACCTGGGTCAGCCAATCGTGGACCACGGCAACTTTCATCGATTTTTCACCGTTCTGATTGACCTGGCCTCAGCCGCACCTTTCGGGATCGCAACACTATCGCAACATCATCGCAACACTATCGCAACACCCGGGCACCGGGAACCAGATACTTATTGTATTCGCCGCCCGCCCCCAACGTCAGACCCTGGGTTCGCACGCCGACCCCGCGCCGACCCAACCGAGCACTCTGAAAAGTTCACTGCCGCCGCTCGACCGAGCGCGCAAACGACGCGCCCGAGGATCGACCCGTTGCATTCGGCAACGATGCGGTCCGCCCCTTACAACCGCGCCTCGCCCCCGTGGGCCAGGAACCACTGGTACGTCTCCCGGATGCCGTCTTCCAGCCCGATGCGGGCACGCCAGCCGAGCGCATGCAGGCGCGACACATCCAGCAGCTTGCGCGGCGTGCCGTCGGGCTTGCTCGCATCGAGCACGATCTCGCCCGCGAAACCCACCACGCGCTGCACCAGCGCCGCCAGCTCGGCGATGGACACATCCTCACCCACGCCCACATTGATGATGCGTTCGTCCTCGTAGCGCTGCATCAGAAACAAACAGGCATCGGCCAGATCGTCCACATGCAGAAACTCGCGCCGCGGCGTGCCCGTGCCCCACACCACCACCTGCGCCGCGCCGCTCGCCCGGGCCTCGTGGAACTTGCGGATCAGCGCCGGCAGCACATGGGAATTGGCCAAATCGAAGTTATCCCCCGGCCCGTAGAGATTGGTCGGCATCAGCGCGATGGCGTTGAAGCCGTACTGGCGCCGGTAGGCCTGACACAGCTTGATGCCGGCGATCTTGGCGACCGCATACCACTCGTTGGTGGGCTCCAGCGGCCCGGTGAGCAGGCAATCCTCGGGCATCGGCTGGGGCGCGAACTTGGGGTAGATGCAGGACGAGCCCAGGAATTGCAGCTTGCGCACCCCATTGCGCCAGGCGGCATCGATCACCGCCGTCTGGATCTGCAGGTTGTCGCGCAGGAAATCCGCCGGATAGCTGTCGTTGGCATGGATGCCGCCCACCTTCGCCGCCGCCAGAAACACATACTCCGGCCGCTCGGCGGCGAAAAACGCCTGCACCGCAGCGGCATCGCGCAGGTCCAGTTCGGCATGACGACGCAGCAGCAGATTGCCAAATCCGGCCTGTTCCAGGCGGCGCACAATCGCGCTGCCCACGAGGCCGCGATGACCGGCGACGAAAATGCGGCTGTTCTTATTCATGGTGATTAAACGTCTGAAAACCCTCGCGACGGCAGAGTTCATCGCGTTCGGCGCCCTTCAAATCCTCGCGCACCATCTCCGCCACCAGTTCCGCAAAGGACGTGCGCGGCTGCCAGCCCAATCGCGTGCGCGCCTTGGTCGCATCGCCGAGCAGGGTGTCCACCTCGGCGGGCCGGAAATAGCGGGGATCGATCGCGACGACACAGCGGCCGGTCTCGCTATCGATGCCCTGCTCGTGTACGCCCTCGCCTTCCCAGCCGATATTCATGCCGAGCTGCCTGGCCGCCGCATCCACGAATTCGCGCACCGAATGTTGCTCGCCGGTGGCAATCACATAATCGTCCGGCTCGGGCTGCTGCAGGATCAGCCACTGCGCCTCGACGAAATCGCGCGCGTGACCCCAGTCGCGCCGCGCGTCGAGATTGCCCAGATACAGACAATCCTGCAGCCCCAGCTTGATGCGCGCCAGGCCGCGCGTGATCTTGCGGGTGACGAAGGTCTCGCCGCGCACTGGCGATTCGTGGTTGTACAAAATGCCGTTGCTGGCATGGAACCCATAAGCCTCGCGGTAATTCACTGTTATCCAGTACGCGTAGAGTTTGGCGACGCCATAGGGCGAGCGCGGGTAAAAAGGTGTGGTTTCCGTTTGCGGTGTCTCCTGCACCTTGCCGTACATCTCGGAAGTGGACGCCTGGTAGAGCCGCGTCCGCTGGCCCATGTCGAGAATGCGCAGCGCCTCCAGCAGACGCAGCGCACCCAGCGCGTCGGCATTGGCGGTGTATTCGGGCGTCTCGAACGAAACCGCGACGTGACTCTGCGCCCCGAGGTTATAGATTTCGTCCGGCTGCACCTGCTGGATCACCCGGATCAGATTGGTGGCATCGGTCAGGTCGCCGTAATGCAGGATCAGCCGGCGATCCGTGACATGAGGGTCCTGATAGAGGTGATCGATACGGTCGGTATTGAAGGACGAAGCCCGGCGCTTGATGCCGTGTACTTCGTAGCCCTTGTGCAGCAGCAGTTCGGCCAGATAGGCGCCGTCCTGCCCGGTCACCCCGGTAATCAACGCCCGCTTCGCCTGTGTCACAACCGTTTCTCCGTGTTCAGTGTGAAGGCATTGGAGCACCGACCATCAGCGGCGCACCAGACTGCCCACGACACCGGTTTCATGGGTTCACTTTCCTGTCTGTCTTGTTCCTGACTTTCCCTTTCCTGACTTTGTTGCGCTCGTCAACCAGCCCCTGCAACTGCTGTTCGAATGCGGTCAGAATTGCATCCCGGTTCAGGCATCGTTCCGCATGGGCGCGCGCATTGCGTCCCATGCGCTCCCGGCGGGCCGGATCGTCCGCCAGCCGCGCCAGCGCCTCGGCCAGGGCGGCAGCGTCTTCCGGCGCCACCGCGACGCCACAATCGTGGTCACGCAACAGATCGAAAAGATCGGTGTCGGCGGCCGCGGTCGCCAGCGTTGGCCGACCCGCCGCCATGATGTTGGCGAGTTTCGACGGCATCACCAGATCGGCCGCCTGCGCGCGCTGTACCACCAGATGAATATCGCCGATGGCCAGCAGATCGTTCATGCGTTCCTCCGGCTGCACCGGCAGAAACCGGAGATTGGTCAACGCCAGTTCCCGCGCCAACGCCTCCAGACACGGGCGATCGCCCCCGGACCCGACCAGGATGAACTGCAGCCGCGGCTGCTCCCGCACCAGCGCCGCCGCTTGCAGCACCACGTCCAGACCCTGTTTGGCACCCATGGCCCCCGCATAAAGCACCAGCAGATGCCCGGCGTCGAAGCCCAGTTCGTCACGCAGTCCGTTGTCCCTTTTGCCGGGAACCATCGCGTCGGTATCCGTCCAGTTGGGAACCAGCCAGGTGCGTTCCGGATCCGCGCCCTTCTGGATCGCCCGCCGGCACATCGCCGGGGCGATGGTGCTGACGCACGTGGCCATCCGCACCAGAAAGTTTTCCCCCGCGTACAGCAGCCGTTGCAGGGGCCCCAGCCGCAGCATCCCCAGGCGAACCGCCGCATCCACCTGAAAGTCCTGGATATGGAGCACCCAGGGCACGCGCCTCACCAGCCCATACAGCCAGGGCATGATCGCGCCCTGCAGCGGCGGACACACCGCAATCACCAGATCGTAACGACGGCGCCGGCAGAGGATACCGGCCCACCAATAAAGCCCGGCGATGGAAAAACTGGTCTCCATCAGAATCCGGCCCAGCGCCGACACCCGTCTGGGCGCGGGCACCAGATGCGGCGTGCGCATCACCCGGGTGCCATGCAGCGTTTCGCGGCGAAACCCGCCACGCCGGTACGCGGGAACTACGGCCCACTCCGGGTAATGAGGCAGACCCGCCACCACGTCCACCTCGTGCCCGCGCGCCGCCAGCCAGACCGCCATTTCACCGGTGTATTTGCCGATGCCCGTCAGCTCCGGCGCATAGTTGATGCTTTGAATCAGAATTTTCAGCTTGGCATCCCGGGATCCGGCAGCATTGGTCGGGCGCACATCAACTCCGGGTTTACTGCTCGTCCCGGGACCGCTCGTCCCGTGATAGTTGGTAATGACGGATTGCCTGCCGCAATTCGAGAAATCACCCACCATGCGGCTGCAACCCCAAAATCCGTGCCGCCTGGTTCAGCCTGCGGTCGAAGCACGCGAAACCGACCTCTGCGCTGGCACGCTCGCGCAGCATATCCGCCCCGGCAAGTTGCACACCATCATAGGCACGCAACGCAAACACCTCTGCGTGTGCCGCCGCACGTTCACATACAGCTTGACCAGTGCCGAGGTGTCGTAATAGTCGGCTGCAAGGCATTGCTATGTGCTTTTCGCATGGATTGGGAACCTTTCAGGGTGCTCAATAATTTCCGCTGTCAAATCGACATCAAGATCCGGCCAGTAATAATGGCCAGGAGAAGGCTCCTCGACATGGAGGATCGATTTCACTGGCTTGTCCTTAAACCATGGGAATTCTTCATAGGGGATAAAAAGCTCTTTATCGTGAGCAAGGAGCCACACCCCGTGACTTGATATGTTCGTCACCTCAATTTCCGAAGTGTTGTTTCCAAACACTGACAAGCTCATCGTAATGACCCTCTATCAAGGACTCGATCTCCTTAAGCTGCGGTCGACTATACCGATAGTTTCTAGCCAATTGGATATCTGGCTCCAGCCATAACTTGGCTTCTCCATCTTCCGATATCACATGAACATGCATTCGAGGTTCTTCCCGAGAAAAAAGAAGAATCGATACCCCTATTCCCTGAATACGGTAGGACTCACCCAGCCTCCTTGGTACATAACGCGTCGTTGAGTGCAAATCCCATCCGGACCAAGAAGGCGGCTTTCCCACGACCTTTAGCTGGATTCAGCAGATAGCCGCTGACCTTATGCTGCTCGATTCTCAGGGATTTTCGATTGGCACCCGTCATACGAAAGCCGGGACCCTGGCAGGATGGGCAAAGCGCAGCGTGACCACGTCGAAAACACCACCGCCGATGACCAAACTACCGCCCGCCACCGACACATCCATGATGGGCACGGCCTGACCGGCCTTTGCCTAGCCTATGCCGCTGCAACCCTCCAAGCAACGCCGGCCATTTCGCATCGCTGCGATGGCCATCTGTAGGAGCGGTGCTCGCTGCGCGAGGATCATCTCCTGCGGCGCGATCACCCGGCACAGCCGGGCTCCTACAATCGACCCCGCCGTCGCCGGCCAATCGTCATCAACCCGCCACAGCCAGCGGTCGAGCGTGAGGCACCTCACGGGATCGGATAGGCCGGATTTGATGGGGTTCCAGCATTTCAATCGCAACGGTGCTCCCGTCAAGCGCGATAAATTCCACCTCAAAAGCGCGCCCGCCCGGATACACGTGGACAACCACGCCGACATCCTCAGCCTCCAGGCCAGAAGCCGGCAGGGCTTCCGTCAGCACCACGCTATCATGCTCATTGACCATCATCCTTCCTCACCCCGTGGTACAGGATGGCAGTACCGCCCGAACAGAAAATCCGCCTGCACCGCCTGCCTGCCGGTAGGCATGGCCCGGCCGTCGCTGTCGTAGCTCATGTTGTAGACCCCCGCCAGCCGAAGCCCCCGTTCCCGCAGCCAGGCCTGCCTGCCGGCAGGCAGGCGATCACCTCGTCCGCGAACGACTGCCCCGCGTACAGCTCCATGAACGAGCACTCCACATAGACCCAGGCAAAGCGCTCCCGTAGGAGCGGCGCCCCGCCGCGATCGATGCCGATGCCGCGCGCCAACCCATCGGCCCGGGGGCGGGCCTCCTACACAACAACAGAAGCCCTGCACGTCCAGCTTGAGCAGCGCCGGCGCCACGAGATCCGCTGCCGGCAGGGCATCCGCCAGCCGCGCAACGCGAATCGTCGCGATGCCCGCCTCGGCGGTGCCGGGGAACAGCGCGTTCTGCCGCGCCGCGATCGGCAGCAGGGAGGACAAATCATCCCGCGCCGAGACGTGGATCTGCGCCTCGCCGGCTTGCGAAGCCTATCGCCCAACTTGAGCCGCGGTTTGGAAGCCGCCGCGCGGCTTCCAAACAGCCGGCCTCCAAGCCGATGTTATGTTCTTCCTTGCCAGCGCCGCGGGCTGCGGCTGCCGTGCATGACCGCGACCACCACGATGCCGTCTTTCTCGGTTCGGTAATAGATGCCAAAGGGAAACCGGCGGATGAGAGTGCGCCGGGCGCCTCGTCCGACGGAGGGGTACATGTTCGGCCGCTCGCAGATGGAGCGGAGGGCGATGAGCACCTCGTCTAGAAACTGCTGGCCGAGCCCCGGCTGTTGCTTTTCATACCAGCCAGCCGCCTCATCAAGATCCTGCTCGGCCTCGGCTCGGATGTAGACCGGCGGTGTCAAAGCCGTTTGCGAATGTCAGCGATTACGAGCTCCGCGGGACGTCCGCGCTCTCCATCGGCTTCATATGCATCTAGCCGTCGGTCAAGTTCCGCACGCTGCTCGTCAGTCAGGGGAAGAGCCGCCTGATCGGCTGCGATGCTGTCCCACAGTTCCTCGACCAGCCGTAGGCGCTGGTCCACAGGAAGGTCACGCAGAGTTGGATTCATGGGAACCTCCATTGCCTGTCGTTTAGGTTACTGCGGCGGAGAGGGGATGGGAACATAACCCCACCTCCACCAGCGTGCCGCGGGCGTCGCCCGCGGATACCGCCCGCCACAGCGCCACCGGCCCGAGGGCAGCCTCCTATGGGCGCCCCCGTTTAGGAGCGGCGCCCCCGCCGCGATGGCGCTTTCCCGCGAACCAACCCATCGGCCCGGGGGCGGGCCTCCTACGGGTGCCACCGCCCGAACAGAAAATCCGCCTGCACCGCCCGGCCTTCGCCGTCATAGGCCATGTGGTAAACGCCAACCAGACGCAGGCCCCGTTCGCGCAGCCAGGCGATCACCTCGTCCGCGAACGACTGCCCCGCGTACAGCTCCATGAAAGAGCACTCCACATACACCCAGTCGAAGCGCTTCAGCACGTCTTCGCAACCGGCCAGCGCCTGCAGCTCGAAGCCCTGCACGTCCAGCTTGAGCAGCGCCGGTGCGGCGATGTCCGCTGCCGGCACTTCATCCGCCAGCCGCGCAACACGAATCGTCGCCGTGCCCGCCTCGGCAGTGCCGGGGAACAGCGCGTTCTGCCGCGCCGTGATCGGCAAAAGCGACGAGGAATCATCCCGCGCCGAGACGTGAATCTGCGCCTCGCCGGCCTGCGGCCCCACCGCCGCCTCCACCAGCGTGGCGCGCGCATCGCCCACGAACACCGCCCGCCACAGCGCCGCCGGCCCGGCCAGCGGCTCGAAGGAAAGGATGCGCGCATCGGGAAAGCAATACCGCGCCGCCAGCGCGAACTGCCCCCGGTTGGCGCCGATATCCACCACCGTGCGCACCGGCCCGAGGTTGCGTAGCACTCGGGCGTGCTCCACACCGGCCGCCACCCGATGCCAGCGCAGCGCAGCGCGCCAGGCGGGCACCCGCAAGATGGCCGCGAGCTTGCGGGCCTTGGCAGTCAGGTCAGCAATCATCACCTCTCCCGCTGGCGCCGCTCACTATCCGGATGCGCTCCGACGATGTCTTCCAGCAGTGCCCGCCAGCGCGCCTCGTTTTCGTCATAAGTGCGAGCAAAGCGCGCGGCCGCCGCTCGCGAAGCCGCCTCAAATGCCGCCGGATCGGCCAGCCAGTTTTCGAGCTTCGCCAGGGCCGCCGGGACGAAGGGCTCGGCCGGATCGATTACCAGCCCACAGTCGGCGCCGACGATCTCCGGAATACAGCCGCGCCCGTAGGCGATCACCGGAATCCCGCGGGACATGGCTTCGTGGTTCACCAGCGCCTCTGTCTCATTGCGATAGCGTGTCGGAAATACCAGCACGTCAATTGCATCCAGAAATTGCTCCTTGTCCGCTCCGTACACGGCGCCCACATAGCTCAGATTGCGCAGCGATCGAAGGCGCTGCTCCACCCTTTCACGCATGTTCTGGTCTTGGCATGCTCCCGCCAACACGCCGGTGACCGGCAGACCGGCCGCCTCTGCAGCCGCCATCAGGTCGAGGAACTCGAATACACCCTTCTCCGCCGCCAGATTGCTCAGAAAGCCGAGCTTCCCGACCGCCATGCGGCGGCGCGCCCCGCCCGCTTCCCTCGGGTAGAGAACGGCGTTGGAAATCGGTACCACATCACCAACCCCATACAGTGTCTGCAGGCGTTGCGCCATGCCCCGGGACTGCGTCACATGCACGGCCCGCGAGCCGGCAGATGTCACCATCACCTGCGCCAACCAGGTCGGATCCCCCAGGTAGGCAAAGCTGTGATGATGCACAACAATCTGCATCCTGCGTACGCGTGCCAACAACAGAAACAGCACGTCGTACAACTGGCCCGAGCCGCCACTGGCACTCAAATAAAAACAGACGCAGCTGAGACGGGGTGAGGTGGCAAGCCGCCACAAGCCCCGGACGATGCGCGGCAGGCGGCCCAAGCGGGCAATAAACGAGCGATCCAGGCTCGGCGCCGCCGTGTCGAGTGCCATGACGTTGGCGCCCAACGCCAGCAGATTTTTGTGAACCCCTGCATTGGCAGTCGACATGCCGTGAACCGGGGGTGGAAACGGGCCTGCCATCACGATAATTTGTTGCACTCTTGTCACTGCACTGCTCTACAAATGCCCATCTTATCGCGCGAATATCTATTCGCAGGCTATATCCAACACCTTCATATTCCCTCTTATCAGGAACAGGCTAGCTATGAAGACTGCAATCTGAACCGATACGTCGTAGCTGATCCCAAGCTCGATAAACGGAAAACCCGCCAGAATGATGGGCCAAAGAAGCCGGATGCGAAGCCCAAAGGACCGATCGGGCATAACATCAATCACTGCCCTCATCCGCCAATCTCGCGCTGCTTTTCGGCGCGCGATCCAAGCAGATCATCAAGCGCCAATACCACAGAAGCTGACGAAAACTCTGTCGCTGCGCGAAGTGCCGAATCCGAAATCACATGCGAATTTTCACAGAAGAACGCATGTGCTGCTTCGATCGCACGCTTTAAATCAACCGCCGAACCGTCAAAGAACAACACACCGCGAAGACTGTGCTCAATCCCAGCCATCGGCAGCGCTGTCGAGATCAGCAGCCGGCCGCTCGCAATCGCCTCAATAACCTTGAACGGAAAAACTCCGCCCTCCATCGCTTTTATTGACATGTGGGGATTCACGATCAGATCGCATTTCGCTATAGCTGCGTATAGCTGCTCAACGCCAACCTGCCCCAAGAAACACACAGCTTCACCAGGCGTGTCTGCAAGTCTCCGAAAATCGTCCGCCAGCGGGCCCGCTCCTGAAACAACCAGTTGAACCTCCTGAGGCAAGCAGCTTGCGAGTTCCAGCAATAGGTGAGCCCCCTTCTCTCTTGTGAGCCCTCCGAAGTAGCCAACCGTCAGAACGTCTTTGGTGAATGGCCGAGATGCGGAGAGGCTTATGAGTTCGTCCGGCACGACGCCGGGCAGCAGGCGGGACGCAACCCCGAGCCGCTCCATTCGCTTCTGTAGGTTCGCATTGACGCAGAACGCGAGCGCAAAATGCCGAGCGCACGTTCGCCAAGCAAGATAGTCGAGAAGGGTCTTGACCCCTACCCCTCTGGAGAAGTGCCAATCCTCGAACTCCAGCACGACAGGCACGTCGAGATGGTGGCGCATTCGCTGTGCAAACAGACATTCGAATGCGTAGCCGTTATAGAGCCAGATCAAGCTCGGAACGCCCAAATCCAACACACGGCCAACGACTGCGCTCACCTGCAGAAGGTTTACAGCCTTGCCCAAGGGACGCCGCTTGAGCGTTGGCAGCATCACTTCCGTGAGGGGCACGCCGCCAATCACAGTTTGACGTTGCTGCAGCCCGGCTCGCACTTCGTCGTTGTGCGCCGAATTGACCAGAACGATCGGCAGCTTCAATGCCGCCAGCGCCGCAACGATGACCTCGATCTTGCGGGCAGCGCCCAAATTGGGGGTTTTCGAGAGACCCACCGGGGAATAGGGTGCAACGATGACGATCACGTTCCACCTCCCGGGAAAAGTGAGGTCCTTTCACGTTCATCGGCCCTGCGCGGGCGCGCTGTCAGCTTGAACCGCATCACTGCCGCATGCACTTTCAAGCCCCCTCATAGCCGGACATCGTTGTGATCTGTACGCTTGTGGCCGACGATTAGCGTTACATACTTCAGCCGTAGCGGGCGCAATGAATCGGCCCCTCCGCCAGCAGCGATGCCGTGATCTTAGTCGTCACCCCACAGCCAAGGAAACCACCCCATGCACCTGATGAAGAAGCTGGATGCCCGACTCGCCAGAGCGCTAGCGACCGCGGCATCAACTCATCTCGGCAGGTTCGCCTTCAGCATTGCCGTACTGATCACGGTTCCGTTCGCGCGCGGTGCGTTGGATGCAGAATCGTTCGGCGTATGGGTGATGCTCGATGCCTTGCTGGGCTTCTTCGCGTTTGCGGATCTGAGGATCGGCAACGGCGTGCTGAACGCTACCACGGTTGTCCGGTAACCCCCCAAAAACTAAGCAGTCAGCAAAAGAATGAATAGGTACAAATTCCGCCATTGAACAGCGAGCGCCGATGCGGACACGATCCGCGCTGTGGGTTGTCATCCAAGGATAAATGATCGCTCCTTCACCCAAGGCAGCAAATCCGGCCTTCCAACGCGCTTCACGGAGCACACGCGCCCACCCTTCAATTCGACAAGCACGCCGAACCACACCAAGGCAGCGGAAGCCCAATGACACCGCGCCCACAAGACATCGCCGAAGTGCGCGCTTCATATCCGTACCTTCCGCGCCCACAGGGATTCAAATAGCTGACGCCGAACCGGGTGACACCAAACCGATACGCCGAGAACGAGGGGCGGCAATAGCAAGCTGATCAGGGCCAAGGCCGGCTCATCGCTTTCTTTTCGCAAAGGGATGAGCCAGCCGAAGATTGCTACCGCCACAGAGGCGGCGATGAACAGCAGGTGCCCATGCGTCAATCCGGCGTGGCACCGCACGCGATGGCGATACCCATACGCGCCGATGAGCATGGCGGAGCCGGCGATCAATGCGATGGCATAGCCGAAGGCGACCCCGTTCGCCCCGTAGCGCGCCCCCAGCAGCCAGCCCAGGCCGGCGTTGAGGGCGCCCATCAGCACGTGGGACAGGGTATTCCACCCCACATGACCCGTGCCCAGATTGGTGAAGTAGGCGGGGCCGGCGAAGATGTTGGCACCCCAAGCGACGGCGAGCAGCGTGATCAAGAACACGAACTCTGGCTGGTAGGCGCCAACCAGCAGCCAGGAGAGCCCGCCCGCCCAGGCGATCAGGAGTGCGAACACAGGCAGGGTGACGAAGACCAGCAGGCGCAGGTTATCCCGATACAGGCGCGTCAAACGGGCGGGCTCGGCCTCCGCCAATGCGGCCACATGGGGGACGATTGCCTGATTGGCGCTGACGATCAGGGCGCGCACTTTGAGCACGACCTGGTTGGCCATCTCGAAAAAGCCCGCCACCGCGGGGCCGCCGAAGCGGGCCATCAGCGCCTTGGCGACAGGGTCCAGCAGCAGCATGAATACGGTGGCCGCCTGCACGTTGGCGCCATAACCCAGCATTTCGCGCAGCACGGGCCTGCTCCATTTTCGGGGCAAGCGTGGCAGGGCCGGCAGTGCGCGACGCAACAGCCACCGCCCCGCCACCGCCAAAACCAGCCCCTGGCCGATCTGCGCCCAAGCGAGCCCGACCAGCCCGAATCGCGGCACCAGCCAAATCGCCAATACCAGCAGCAGTGCTTGCCCGGTCACCACCAGCGCGGCGCGCAAGTCCATACGCTGACAGCCGTCGAGCCCCCCCTGAAACACCGCGCCGACGATCGTCAGCCACAGCGACATCAACGCATAGGGCAGGATTTCCATCGCGCGCCCCAAATGCGCCTCGTCGAAAAGGCGCGGCAGCAGCCCGGCGATGAGCGGATAGAGCAGCGGCAGCACCGCGCCGACCGCAACCATCAGCGTCAGAACCGCGGTGTCGATCACCTGTCCGGCGCGCTCCGCCTCGCCACGTGCCCGATCGCGGGCGACGAAGCGGGTCACCCCGGCGCTCAGCCCCAGGTCCGCGAGGCGCGAAGCCGAAGCGGTTGCCAGCACCACCGACCAGACGCCCAACTGCTCTACGCCCAGTGTGGCGTTGATGTAGCGATAGAGCGCGAACAGCAGCGCGGCGCCGGCGAGCGCCTGAATGATGTTGGCTATGACACCAGAGCCTAGCTTTTTCTTATTCCGCACGTTTGTTGACCCGAATGCGGTCAATAAAGAACAAATCGTGACAGGTTTGGTCGGCCCATACTATTCGGTACTCGGCTGCTTCCAGCAACTGCCTGATTTTTTGGTAATCCGACTCTCTTGAGTTGTGCTCTATGCAGCCGCAGCTGAATCGATAATCATCCAGTTCGCACATTTGCTCCACGATGGGAACCTCTGCACCCTCCACATCGATAGAAATAAAGTCGATGTTAGCGGGCGCTTTGCCCTCTGATAACACTTGCCTCAAGGTCGCTCCTTTTACCTTTATTGAATTGCGACCTTTTGTCATCTTTTCATGAGTTCCATCGAGAAGATTCTCTAGCCCACCATACAGCCCAGCGTCACAGAAATCATAAAACCCAGGCTCCTTCGTCACAGCTGCCATCACTGGCTTTGCTTTCCTGCCCTTCAAGCTCTCGTAATATTTTGGATTGGCCTCTACTAGAAGCCCCGTCCATCCGAAATGTTCTTCGAGGTACAGCGTGTTCGATAGAGAAAAACCGTCATTTGCTCCAATCTCAACGAAAAATCCTGGATCGAACCGATTTTCTATAAGGGCAAAAATATCTTGATTGAGCTGGGTTATGTTTGTTGATTCTGGAAGTCGGAAAATCTCTCTGAGTGAATTCGATGGAGTTCGAACAAACACCGATGGCAATAGCCCATGCTCTGAGCAATAGGCAATAGAAGGCTTCCTGAATATTTTTGAATCAAGGACGATTTTTTTTAATTTCTTTTTCAACGTCATAGTCAAGGCGCGCTCAAAAACCAAGTGCAACATTTATGGGAGATAATGTTGCATGGGAAAAATCTACGAGCAGTTGAGTATTGAAGAGCGGACGATGATCCAAACGCAACTGGCGATGGGAATCAAACCGGCGGCGATTGCCAAGGCGCTGAACCGTTCGGCATCGACGCTTTCTCGCGAACTGCGCCGCAACGGCTGGGCTCGCCCGCAGACACCTCGCGGCCCTGGGCGACCGCCAGTGGCCGGTGGCTATCGCGCTGAAGCCGCGCATAAGCGTGCCCAGGCCTGCACGGCCACGCCGCGCGTTGAGCGCCGCCTGCGACCCGGAACCGCCTTGTGGAAGCACGTCCGGCGCTACCTGAAAGCGGGCTACTCGCCCGAGCAGATTGCTGGCACACTGGCGCTTGTGCATTCTGAAACACCATCGTTGCAGGTTTCTCACGAAACCATCTACACCGCGATCTACGCCATGCCGCGTGGCGAGTTGCGCACCGAGGTGATTGGCTGGTTGCGCTTCGGCCACGCCAAACGCCGTCCGCGCGCGCGTGGCGAAGACCGGCGCGGGAAGATACCTGACATGGTCAGCATTCATGAGCGTCCGCCAGAAATTGAAGAGCGACTGATACCGGGGCACTGGGAGGGTGATCTCATCAAGGGGGCGTACAACCGCTCGGCGGTCGGTACGCTGGTGGAGCGCACCACCTTGTTCACCGTGTTGTCCCGGATGGATGACGCCAGCGCCGAATCGGCGCTTTCTGGCTTCAGCCATGTGCTCAACCGTATTGAGGCGCAAACACGCCTGTCGCTGACGTACGATCAGGGCCGGGAAATGGCGGCCCATCAGCGACTGACCGAGGCTGCCGGGGTGAAGGTCTACTTCGCCGATCCGCACAGTCCCTGGCAGCGCGGCATCAACGAGAACACCAACGGCCTGTTGCGGCAGTACCTGCCCAAGGGTAGCGACTTGAGTGGCTTCACTCAGAAAGAACTGGATGCGATTGCCTGGAAACTGAACACCCGCCCACGCAAGTCGCTGGGCTTCAAGTGTCCCGCCGAGTTGTTCACTCCGGACGCTTTCGATTTCAAGCAGCACCATGCTGCACTTTTTGCACTTGGTCATTGAAACCGCCAGGTGATTTGAATTCATAGCCCCATAATATAGCTTGCGCACTTTTTTGAGTTACTCTCATGTACTACTAAAAATGTCCATCAGAGAACGCCGAGGCGTCCAACCAATGGATCTCAGTTTGTGGTTATCGCCTACCAGAAAGTCCGGCTCACCTGGTCTTTCGGTCGATAGGTCAAGAACCGTATGCGGGTCTGCATTAAGTGAATGGGCGATGTGACGAACCACGTCGCCAATCTGGACTGGCTGGCCGGAACAAAGGTTGTAGATGCCTGTGGCGTCCTCTTGTAATAAGTTTACAAAACCTTCCGCCAAGTCAGCCGCATGCAGGAAATCACGATAGGCTGCGGCATTAACGCCGAATGGTGTCCTCTTGCCCTGAAACACCTCGATAAGCGAGGGTATTAGACGGCGATTGTCCTCCCCCTGCCCATACGGGAAGAAAATTCGCCCCCAGACAACAGGCACTTTATGTTCCGCACAAACCGCCATGGTCAAGCGACGTGTGGCGTCCTTGGCTATGCCATACAGGGTACCTGGATTCGCGGGCGTGATGTCTTCGCGGCAATAGCCATATGACCAGTCGTATTCGGCGCAGGTGCCTGCGGCAACGATTTTTTGCCCGCCGCTTGCGCAAAAAGCTTCGGCCAGGCGTATGGATGTTTCCACCCAGCGCAGGTTCAGCGGCGAGGTCCAATACTTGCCGTGCTCCGCATACCAGGCCAAGTGGAGTAGATGGGTTGCTTTGGCGGCCTGGACGACAGGCAAATGATCCGTCAGGCGCAGCAGATCGGCGGGGATGAAGCCGCCTTTGTGGTTTGCGGGCTGCGAACGCCCGACGACGACCGTTTCAATTCCCTGGTGTGCCAGTTGGTTAAGAACGTAACTGCCGAGAAATCCGCTCGCGCCGGTCAGCAATACTCTCATGCGCAAAAACCCGGCGCTGATGATACGGAGGTACAGATAATGGGCGCGGCGCTGGCAATCCAGTTGGTGTCGGTGAGGATGACTTCATCGCCGGGGCCAATGCCCAGCGCGGCCATGCCCATGTGCAGCGCGCCCGTGCAACTGGATGTTGCAATGGCGTATTGCACGCCTAAATGGGTTTTGAACGCTTCTTCAAACCGCACGATGTAGTCGTAACAATGCTCGCCCCAGCCATTCCGGGCGGCGTCACTGGCATAGGCTACCTCCAGGTCGGTAATGGATGGCTTGGTGTAGTGGATGCGCGGGTTCATCGGTGGCAGTCTACCCCGCAAAGGCGAAAAGTCGGCGCTGGCGATACGGCGCGGATGGTTGGTTTTAGGCGGGTTTGAGTCCGGTCGCAGGCTGTCATGATTATTTGGGGTAGTAACCCCCGGTTTTCGGCGCGCCACGAAACTCGATATGCCGACTGTTCTTGAGTTGTTTCAGCCAGCGTTCAATGGTTCTTTTGGGCTTATTCATCCGGGCGGCAAGTTCAGCGGCTTTTAGCCCTGGATGTGAGCGGATCAGTTGCAACAAGCCGAGCGTTTCGCCACTTACTCCGCCACTTACTCCGCCACTTACTCCGCCACCTACTCCGCCAACTGGCTGCTTTTGGGCAAAGGTGACCATTACACCACCGGCATATTCCTTGATCTCGAAATCGATCCCCGGGTAATCCTGCAGGGCCTGGCGGATGCGTATGAAGCCGCTGCCGTATTTTTCGATGGCGTTGATGAGATAGAAGCCCTCGGCCACCAGCTTGTTGCGCAGGCTGGACCGGTAGTTGTCGGCCTGGATGTCGGCAATGCTGATGCCGCCGTAAAAAGTGCCAGGGCTGAAGAGGGTGATCTGGTCGTCAAAGATTTTGATCTGGATGTCGCTGGGGTCTGTGTAACTGCGATGAACCACGGCATTGAGCAGCGCTTCACGCAGCGCAGGCAGCGGATAGGCAAAGCGTTCCTTGCGCTGGATGCCGCCGTCAAATTCAAAGGCGACGCTGATGTGCGAGACAATGAATGTCATCGCTTGTTCGACCACTTCGAACAGGGTGTCGGTGAACTGCCGGTCGTCAATGATCATGCTCGGCGTTTTGAACCGCCCGATATGAATGTGGTGCCTCAATGGCTGGCTGGCAAACAACAGCATGGCGGCCCAGGTGGGCCGACCTCGGGTGAGGTAGTTGAGTTTTTCCAGGGCAGCCATGGGTGTGCTGCCATCGAGGGCAAAGCGTCCGCTGGCGTTAACGCGCTGGATGAAGCGTTCAATTTTGGTGGGCGACAAGTCTGCCAGGCTGGCGTTGGGAGCGATGTGCGCATCCCAGGAGATTTGCAGGGATTGCAGGTAGAGATCGGCAATTTCGTTGAGGGCCAGTGCGTGATTGGAACTGGCAATGCGTTTGTAGTAACGCCCTCGCGTGCTGACGGGTTTGACCGGGAACTCGGCGACGTGGATGGATACAACGGTTTTGCCATGCAACGAATAAGTGACAAGTTCGGGGACAAGTGAAGGGCTGGTGGCTGATTTGATTTGCCCAAGCCACTCGTTAAGGGTTTCTTTGCCGACCGTTATGCCTTGAATGGCGGCGGCATTGGTCACGCCCACCAGCACCGTGCCACCCTGTGCGTTGGCAAAGGCCACCAATGATTCAATGCTGGCTTTGTCAAACGAGGTTTTGAATTCCAGCGTTTGCGATTCGCCGGCGGCGATCCGTTCCAGAAGTCCGGCGGGTATTGCATCAGCTGCGGCTACTGGCATGACGTTGTTTTTAGTCCGGGCACGGCCGTCACAAATTGCCCGTCCCATGCGCGGATGCCATCGAGTTGCGCCATCACTTCATCGCGCAAATTCCAGGGCAGGATCACCACGTAGTCAGGTTGGTGCTCGAGCAGCGCAGCAGGCGGCAGGATGGGGATATGGCTGCCCGGCATGTACTTGCCCTGCTTGGACGGCGCGGCGTCGCAGACAAAGGGCAGCAGGTCGGGCTTGACGCCGGCGTAGTTGAGCAGCGTGTTGCCCTTGGCCGCCGCACCATAACCAGCCACCAGCTTGCCGGCCCGCTTCTGTTCGATCAGGAAGCCGACCAGATCGTCTTTCACTTTGTTCGCGCGGGCCTGGAAACCCTGATAGGCGGGCAAGTCGAGCAGACCGGCTTGGCGCTCGCCAGCCAGCACTGCGTCCACGGCAGCCGTGGTTGCGCGCGGGTCGTCGGCGTGGCTGCCGTACACGCGCAGGCTGCCGCCGTGGGTCGCGAGCCGCTCGACGTCACGGACCCGCAGCCCGGCCTGGGCGAATATCCGGCGGACGACGGCCAACGAGAGATACGAAAAATGTTCGTGGTACACGGTGTCGAACTGGTTTTCCGCCATCAGTCGCAGCAGATGCGGGAATTCCAGAGTGATGGTGCCACCGGGTTTGAGCGCGGCCTTCAGCCCACGGGTGAAGTCGTTGATGTCGGGCACATGGGCGTAAACATTGTTGCCGGCGATGAGGTCGGCCTGCCGGCCGCTGGCGGCGAGTTGCTGCCCGAGTTGTTCGCCAAAAAATTCCCGCAGAACGGGGATGCCGAGTTGTTCTGCCGCCGCCGCCGTGCTGGCGGTGGGCTCGATACCCAGGCAGGGGACGCCGGTCGCGACGAAGTTCTTGAGCAGGTAGCCATCGTTGGCGGCGACTTCGATGACGAAGCTGTTGGGGCCGAGCGCGAGCCGCTGGCGCATGACTTCGACGTAACGTCGGGCATGTTCGAGCCAGGTGGTGGAGGTGGAGGAGAAATAGGCGTAGTCGGGGCGGAACAGCTCGTCGGCGCGCGCACAGTCGGCGGTTTGCACCAGCCAGCAGTGCTCGCACACCAGGAGCCGGAGCGGATAGGTGACTTCGGGCGCCCCGAGATCGGCCGCGCTCAGATAGGCGTTCGACGGCGGCGCGTGGCCGAGGTCGAGAAAGACATGGCGCAGCGGATGGCGGCAATGCCGGCAGTTCATAGCGCCAACCCTTCGAATTGTGCGGACAGCAAGGCCCACTTCGCATCGCGTTCGGACAATTCACGCACCGGCAATGGCCAGGCGATGGCAATGCGCGGATCGGTCGGCGATACGCCACCTTCGGATTGGGGGGCGTGGGGCGCGGTATGGAAATACAGCAGTTCGCAATCGGCTGTCAGCGTCTGAAAACCGTGGGCGAAGCCTTCGGGAATCATCAGGGTGCGGTGATTGTCCTCGCTCAGGGTTTCGCCATGCCAGCGCAGGAAGGTGGGCGAACCCGGGCGCAGATCGACCGCCACGTCGAACACCGCACCGCGCAGGCAACTGATCACCTTGGTTTCGGCGTGGGGCGCGCGCTGAAAATGCATGCCGCGCACGGTGCCCTCGGCGCGGGTGAGCGTGCGGTTGATCTGGACGATGGGCTTGGCGACCCCGAGCGCGGCGAAGGTGTCCGCGCAGAACATGCGCTCCAGATAACCGCGCCGATCGGCGATGGGCTGACGCTCGACCAGGGCGAGCCCCGGGAGCGGCAGCCGGTGCTGGTGAAAGCGCTCGTTCAATGCGCTGCTACCTGTGCGAGATGCATGGTGAGCCACCGTGTGGGGACGCCGCCCTTCGTCAGGGCTCTCCTGAGCTCCGCCGAAGGGCTCAGGACAGGCTTTGCCCACCCCACGGGCCGTGAGGTGAAACTCATGGCTTACACCTTGCGGCCGGTAGCGGCGCGGGCCAGTGCGGTACGGACGCGCCAAACCGGTTGCGCGCGTAAGCATTCACCGCGTTATAGGCACTCACCAGCAGCGGGACCAGTTCAGCGGCGCGGTTCAGTGCACCGGCAAATTCCGCTTCATCCTGCATGTATTCGTGGACGAGGCGGTTGCGCAGATTGCGTGCTTCCACCCAGTCGGTCACGGATGCCAGCAGTCCCAGCTTTTCCATGCGGTTCAGATTATCGAGCGCGGCGCCGGGGGTTTCGAGCAGTCGTCGCCGCAGTTCGGGAATAAGTTTGTCGCCCAGCGTGTCCTGCATGCGACCAAACCGGGTGGCGAAGGCATCGGTTCGTTCGGCCAGTTCGGGCTGGTCTTCCAGTCGCTGCACCCAGACCGCGTCGATGGTGTCGGCAAACAGGCGCGCGGTGGTGCCGATCAGATGGCGGCCTTCCTTCTCCACCGTCTGCAACAGACACAACAGGCGGTCGTCGCTTTGCCCGGTCACGCTCTGCCCGGTTGTTGTCACAGCGCGATCCCCTGGCGGCGCGCCACGGCGTGAATGGCTTGGGGCTTGGTGTCGGGGTCCACAAGAATGATGTCGATGCGCTGCTCACCCAGGGCGATCTGCAATTTGGCCGCCAGGCGGCTCGCGGCAGCCGCCCGATTGGGGAGCGCCCGATCCACTTCCACATAAAGATCGATGTCGCCACCACAGGCGCTGTCGTCCACCCGCGAGCCGAACAGGCGCACGCAGGCACCCGGCCCGAAGGTCCGGGTGGTTTCCTCGACGATGGCACGGCGTTGTGCGTCAGTCAGGCGCATGGGGTCTGGCGTGGTTCTCGTCGGTCCGCGTTTTGGCAGTTTATCCCGTGACCCATTGCCGTGCAGCCTGGCCCGCGTGAGCAGGCTGTGCTTTGGTCCCTTCACTCACGCAACCAGTTTTCCACCTGCAACGAGGGTACGCGGGAGAATTCCCGCTCGTTGGCGGTGACGACCGTGAGATTCAATGCCCGGGCATGGGCCGCAATGAGCAGATCGTTGGCGCCAATCGGCTGACCGTTACGGGACAGCTCGCAACGGATGGCGGCGTAATGACTGTCCGCATCTTCCTCAAGCGCCAAGACCTCGATCACGCCAAGCAGTGCTTCGATCCGCTCGGAGAGCGCCTGGGCACCCTTTTTCAGCGCCCCATAGCGCAGTTCGCAGGCCACTATGATACTGGTGCAGATCGTGTCCTCGCCTTCTTCCGCGATCCTTTGTGCGATGACACCATCCGGCTGTCTGATCAATTCGGAAAGTATGTTGGTGTCCAGAAGAAACCGCAGCTTGGCCATTCAAATGTCCACATCATCCAGCGCTGGCAGGTCATCGATATCCGGGAAATCGACGTCCAGAGGCCCCCAGGACTTGAGTAGCACCGCCAGCGATCGCCGCCGTTCCGGCTCGATGATCAGACAATCGCCTTCCTTGCGGATAGTCGCCAGCTCACCTCGCAGCTCGAACTCGCGCGGAATTCGGATCGCCTGATTCCGTCCGTTTTTGAACAGGCGGATATGTCGCTGCCGGTGTGTGTCCTCCATGGGGACTCCCTCATTGTTCAGCATAGGCCAAGGCCTATGCTAGCGTGCCGGCTGCGTTATGCCAAGGGCGGGGCATGGCGAGATTGGTCCGCGCGGCGATAAGGGCGATTCGGCTGATCCAGTTGCTTAGCGCGACCCAGGGGCGCGGCGGAATTTTGCTGTGGCGCGTAACAGAAATGAGTCCCTTCAGGCAGGTGCTTCTTCGGCCTACGGGCAGAACGGTGACGCTTCCTCCGGGTATCTGTCTTTGCATCACCACATGACTTCCACGGCGTCGCACCTCTGCGAAGCCATGTCCGGCCAGGTCAGCATACATCCCTTCCGGATAACGGCCAGAGTTTACCCAACGGCAATCTCTACCTGAGTGACGTAGACTTCGTTGGCTTGTCGCATCGACTTGCGGGCACAGCGCAACATAACCGTCCTGTTCCCTTTCGATGATCGCTGTCAACTGCATAAGCATCTTCTGCGTCCCTGCTTTGACCGGGCTGTGGTCCTGGCAAGTGTGCTGCCGATGGCGCTCTATCCCCATCAGAAGCCCTTGAAGTGTTGCAAGCTGTTGTGCTCGCCTCCCCACCGACCTCCGCGTGTCAGCCGAAGGCCGGGCAACAGCCGAAGATTGCAAAGGCGAAGACCGCAGAGGGACGCTCGGCGCTGCATTGCGCAGTGATTATCGGCAAACCGATCACCAGCGCGGTGCGCGTTGCAACGGCGTGGCAACGATACGAGAACGGGGTGGAGGTCGTGCATTTCGCTCCCTGCCCGTGGCGTGCAGTCGCGCTTCTTTCGCAATCGCCGCAGGCAGTCTGACCCCAAGGTCGTTGCCCCGGTGCTTGATGCTCGGGGCGGTTTCCGAGTTGTCGCATCTCCTGGTTCAGACCTGAAACCTGAAACCTGAGACCTGAGACCCGCGACTCCAGTCCACCCTAGGATCCGGATCGGGCTCGCATCGACCCTTCATAATCGTCGATCTGCCGCACGCATGCGGCGTGCATGTTTTCGTTGCGCTGAAATGCGCGATGCCAGGCGACGGTGGTTGCGAGCGCATGGTCGATATCCCACTCCGGCTGCCAGCCCAGCCGGCTGCGCGCCTTGGCGCAATCGAGCTTGAGATAATGCGCCTCGTGGAGTTCTGGGCGCGCGTCGAGTTCCCAACTCGCACCTTCGCCCCAGGCGTTGACGAGGCGTTCGACGAGCCACTGTACCGGCCTCGCATCCGCCTCGGCGGGGCCGAAGTTCCAGGCTTCGGCGTGGGCCGGGCCGTCTTCGACCAGGCGCCGGGCCAGCAGCAGATAGCCCGACACAGGCTCCAGCACATGTTGCCAGGGGCGAATGGCCTGGGGGCTGCGGATGTGGACGGGCTGGCCGGCGGCGATGGCGCGCAGGATATCGGGAATCAGTCGGTCTTCGGCCCAGTCGCCACCGCCGATGACATTGCCGGCGCGGGCGCTGGCCAGGGCGACGCCCTGTTCGCCGTGTCGGGCAGGATTGAAATACGAACTGCGATACGCGGCGGTGACCAGCTCGGCGCAGCCCTTGCTGTTGCTGTAGGGATCGTGACCGCCCAGGGGTTCGTTTTCGCGATAGCCCCAGACCCACTCCCGGTTTTCATAGCATTTGTCGCTGGTGACGTTGACCACGGCGCGCACGCTGTCGGTCTGGCGCACGGCTTCGAGCAGATGCACGGTGCCCATGACGTTGGTGGCGTAGGTTTCGATCGGCGCCTGGTAGGAGTAACGCACCAGCGGCTGGGCGGCCATGTGAATGACGATCTCGGGTTTCGCGGCGCGCATCGCTGCGGCCAGAGCTTCGCCATCGCGGATGTCGGCGATGATCGAGCGCATGCCGGCACCGACCCGGGCGACTTCGAACAGGCTGGGCATGGTGGGCGGAGCGAGCGCATAGCCGGTGAGATCGGCGCCGAGCCGTTGCAGCCACAGCGACAGCCAGCCGCCCTTGAAACCGGTGTGGCCGGTGAGAAACACGCGCCGGCCGCGCCAGAAATCGGGGTCGATGCCATTCACCAGCATTTCCAGGGCGCGGCTCCGGATTGCCAGAGTTCTTCGAGGTGGACCTTGTCGCGCAGGGTGTCCATGGGCTGCCAGAAGCCGTCGTGGGTGTACGCGGACAACTGCCCGTCCCGGGCGAGCGCTTCGAGCGGTTCGCGCTCCCAGGTCATCAGGTCACCGGCGATGTAGTCCATGACCCCGGGCGACAGCACAAAAAAACCGCCATTGATCCAGCCGCCATCGCCGTCGGGTTTTTCGCGAAAACCCGTGATGCGGTGATTCTCGACATCGAGCGCGCCGAAACGGCCCGGCGGGCGCACCGCGGTCACGGTGGCCAGGGTGCCCCGCGCGCGGTGAAAGCGGATGGCTGCACCAATATCAACATTGCCCAGGCCATCGCCGTAGGTAAAGCAAAACGCATCTTCGCCCCGCAGATGATCGCTGACCCGCTTCAGGCGGCCGCCGGTCATGGTGTCGTCGCCGGTGTCCACCAGCGTGACGCGCCAGGGCTCGGCGCTGTTGTTGTGGACTTCCATGCGGTTGTTGGCGATGTCGAAGGTGACGTCCGACATGTGCAGAAAATAGTTGGCGAAGTATTCCTTGATCAGATAGCCCTTGTAACCGAGGCAAATGATGAAATCGTTGATGCCGTGGGCGGCGTAGATTTTCATGATGTGCCAGAGCATCGGCTTGCCGCCGATCTCGACCATGGGCTTGGGACGCACGACGGTCTCTTCACTGAGCCGGGTGCCGAGCCCGCCGGCGAGGATCACGGCTTTCAAACGGCTATCTCCATTACCTTGTCGTTTCCAGATACCGAGATTTCTTGAATATCCACGGACAGGCAACCTTCCACTGCCTCATAAATATTGCTCAATAATTCTTCGAAGGTCTCTCCTTGCGTTGCACACCCAGGTATGGAAGGAACTTCCGCCCAATAGCCTCCTTCTTCGGCTTCGTGCACTACCACTTTCAATTTCACGACATTTCATCTCGGTCGGTGCTGGATTGGCCATATCGAGTATTTCTTCGCGCGATCATAGCAGCAACAAGAAAACAGCTTCCGGATCCTTCGACAGTGCCTCGATTTGGGCAGCCTGGTTGCGCAGGATGATCGCTATGTGCTTGGCGGGGCAGTTGCCGCGCTTGAGCCAAATGACCTTGGGCGGACAGCCGCGCAGCAAGCTCATCTCGTGAAAATCGGAATCCTTGCTGACCAGTGTGTCGGTACTCTCGGGCGTATTCCCAGACCGCGTTGTCGCCAGCGCTGCCGAGACCGACGTGATGCACATGTACAGAACTCGGGAAGACGTCGGTCAGCATGGCGACCAACCTGGGCGCGAAATTTTCATCGAACAGCAACTTCACGCATTGATCGCCAGTTGATGCCGTTCGCGATCGGCGGCATAGGCCAGGCAGGCCCGGATGTCGTCCAGCGTCAGGCAATCGAAATCCTCGATGATTTTCTCCGGCGTCATGCCGGCAGCGAGGTAATCGAGCACGTCATGGACCGTGATTCGCAGGCCGCGGACGCAAGGCTTGCCGCCGCGCTTGCCGGGCTCGATGGTGATGATGTCGTGGCAGTTCATGTCTTTTCCTCAGTCATCGCTCAGTGCGACCACCGGATCGCGGATGGCATCACCTTCCTCCGGCCGCCGCCACAGCGACACGCAGGGAATCTTGCGCGGTCGCAGCGGTAGGCGTACTTGCGCGCGATGCCCCGCCACGCGCCTGATCGTCCGTTCTGGAGCCGAACAGCGTCACCTGCGCGCCCTCGCCGCGATCGATCCCGGCACCATCCCCGCCCAATCGGCCCGGGGGCGGGCCTCCTACAACCGAATCCCCGCCTAATCGGCTACAACCGAATCCCCGCCGCCCCGGTGGGAGCGGCGCCCTCGCCGCGATCGATCCCGGCACCATCCCCACCCAATCGGCCCGGGGGCGGGCCTCCTACAACCGAATCCGGTCAATAGGCATTGCGGTCCCTCAGCACCCGTATCGCGGTGAGGAAGATGATCCTGAGGTCGAGCCACAGGCTCCAGTGGTCTATGTACCAGAGGTCGTGGTCGACGCGCCTTTCCATTTTGTCGAGGGTATCGGTCGCGCCCCGCCAGCCGTTGACCTGGGCCCAGCCGGTGATGCCGGGCTTGACCCGATGGCGCCACATGTAGGACTCCACCCGGTATTTGTAGTATTCGTTGTGTTCCAGCGCGTGGGGCCGCGGACCGACGATGGACATTCTGCCCTGCAATACATTGATGAACTGCGGCAGCTCGTCCAGGCTGAAGCGTCGCAGGAACGCACCAAACCGGGTGATGCGCGGATCACCACTGGAGGCCTGGGTAACAGTGCCCTCCGGTTCCTCGTGCAATACCATGGTGCGAAACTTGTATATCTCGATGGGTTTGCCATCACAGCCGTTGCGGCTCTGCCTGAACAACACCGGGCCTGGCGAACTGAGCTTTACGCCGAGAGCAATCACCAACATCAGCGGACTGATCAGCGCCAGAATGACCACGGCCAACAGTCTGTCCTCGATCCCCTTGAGGATACGGTTGATACCCCGCATGGGACTGACGTTGAGGTCCAGGACGGCTATCCCTGCAACCTCCGAAATGCTGGGATTCAACAACCGGAAATTCTCGATGCTTGGCACATAGCGGATGTCCACGGTGCTGTAGCGGAGTTGGTCGAGCAGTTCCGGGATGCGGTGTTCGCTACCCGCCGAAAGCGTCAGCCATACCTCGTCGACCGACTGCCGCTCGACAAAACCGGGAAACTCGGCCAGCGGATGCGCCGGAATCTGGTCACTCTGCTCGACAGGAGGCGGTCGAGCTTCGTAAAACCATGCGGCAATCTCCAGGCCATTCCAGGCGAGTTCCTCCAACTGCCGGGCGACCGCCGCGGCTTGCGGCCCTGAACCGGCGAGGACGATGCGGCGCAGATTCCAGCCGCGTTTTTGCGTTTCCCGCAGGGTCACCGCCAGCACACCCCGCGCCGCCACCAGCGCCAGACCGCCGAACCCCAGCCAGAGCGCCATCCAGCCGCGCGAAAACAGGGCGTTGGTCTTGGTGGCCACACCCAACACCATCAACACCCCACCGACCAGCAGCCATGCGAGCAGCAGTTGGCGCACCTGCGCCGAGGTCGGACGGCCGCGCCAGGAGTGATAGACGCCGAGTGCGGAAAACGCGACCAGCGTGAGCAGCGCTCCCAGCAGCAAGGCGATCTGGTAGCGCTGTGGCAATCCCCAGCTTTCCATACGGATGGCATAGGCGATCCATCCGGCCAGAATCACCACTATCGCATCGAGAGCCCGCGTAACCCCCGAAAGCAAACTGGAACGTTCATGAAAACGACTTTTTCTCAGCATGGGCCCCTGCACACGGGCGGGCGTCGGAGATTCCAGTGGAGCGCGAATGCGGGTGAATTCCGTCGCTCGCGCCAGATCCGCAACTGGTCACGAAATTCAAGGCCAAATGCTACCAGTAGACTCAGCAAGCCACCCAGGAGAATTCCGGGTGCCGCAATTGCCGCCGGCAGACCAACGGGGTCCCGGGATTTCAAGTCCGTAGCCACTGCGCGGGGCTCCAGGAGATTTTGCATTCTCAGACCCAGCCGTTGAAGGACTGCGCCCTGGACACTTTGCTCGCGTTTGTTGTCGTGCAGTTTTTTGTCGCACGGCGTGTTATTCAAATCATCTCGGCGCTGTGCGAGCCCAATTTGAAACCTCTGCTCCAGACCTGCCAGCCGAGTGCGGTGCTGCTGAAACTCGTTATCTCGCATCAATAGGGTCATGGTCCGAGCTTTGTCGTTGGCTTCCCGTATCGCCTGATCGCGACTCTTTAACGGCGGCTGCGCACTCAATTCCCGCGCCCAATCCGATACGGGCACCCCGCACCCGGCGTCGCCGGGAGGTCCTGGCGACCAAGATCGGAGCCGGCATTGTGCAATGCGGGCCATATCCCAACAAGCTGGCTTCGCGCCCGACCCGCGACCGGCAAAGTTTGCCAGCACGCGGCCGATTCCTGAGCTTTCAGGCACGCCGAAAGCGCGATCCATGTCGCGGATGGAGGTCTTCCCGTTCGACCAGCCGGAGCAGGCGGGTGAGCCGTTCCCGTTCGGGCGCCAATGCGGTCACAGGACGACTCCCGTTTGCCAGGCCTGCTCGTCGATGGGGCGCGCGATTTCGCCGCGCCGATGCACGACGATGTCGATGCGGCGATCACCGAGCCGGCGAATCAGGCGGGCATAAAATTTGAGTTCGCGATCCAGCAGCTCGGCGGGACTGCCCTCCGTCTCGACATGCAGGTCGATATCGCCGCCACGGATATTGTCGTCCACGCGCGAGCCGAACAGGCGCACGCGGGCGCCCGGCCCGAACACGCGAGCGGCCTCCTCGACGATGGCGTTGCGTTGCGTTGTTCATCAGTCAGGCGCATGGGGTCTGGGGTAGTTCTCGTCGATCCGCATTTTCTGGCAGCTTATCGCGCAAGCGATTGCGGTGCCGGGAGCGCATCGACTCGCCGCACGTTCCGGGACGCCGCCCCGGCAGTGTGCTGCGTTTACGCTGCTACCGCGCCAGGCGGGCGGCGGCGCGATCGGCCAGCAGCAGCGCCGACGCACGGCGGACGCGGCTGGCGGGCAGCGCTGTATCGCCCTGGACCAGGCGCGCCAGCATCTCGGCCTTGTCCGCGCCTGTCACGAGCCAGAGAATGTGGCGCGCCCGGTTGATGACCGGGAAGGTGAGCGTCATCCGCCGCCGCCCCTGGTAGGGGGCGGTGACGGCGACATCGGCGTCGCGGATGTCGAGTGCCGCATCCCCCGGCACCAGCGAAGCCGTGTGGCCGTCCGCGCCCAGGCCGAGCACCACGATATCGAGCCGCGGCGGCGCGCCCGCCAGGCTGACCAGCAGGCGACCATAGTCTTGTGCCGCCCAACCGAGATCAGTCTCCTCCACCGGCATGGGATGGATCTGGGACTCCGGCAGCGGGATGCGCGCGAGCAGGGCCGCCCGCAACTGCGCGAGATTGCGGTCGGGGCTGGCGCCGGGCGCCACGCGCTCATCGACCTGAATCACGTCAACCTTGCGCCAGTCGATCGGTGTCGTGGCCAGCACGCGCAGCATGGGCAGCGGCGTAGTGCCGCCGCTGAGGGCGAGCACGCAGCGATCGCGTTGCCCAATCGCCTGCCGTGTCGTCTCGGCAATCCAGGCAGCGGCGCGGCGGGCCACCGCCTCGGGATCGGCGTGGACTTCAGTCCGCAACGCCATGGCCCGTCCCGGATGGCTGGCCGCGCACGGCGCGCGCGTCGCGGTCGGGCGAGTTCATGGGTCCGCCGCCTTCGGATTGCGCCAACCACCGGTCGCGCCGACCATCGCGTTCGCTTCGATCGGCCCCCAGGTGCCCCGCTCGTATTCCCGCACCGGGGTGTTGTTGTCCAGGATCGGATCGACGATGCGCCATGCCGCCAGCACGGAATCCTCGCGCGCAAACAATGTGGCATCGCCTTTCAGCGCGTCGCCGATCAGGCGCTCGTAGGCTTCCATCGCATCGTCATGGGTGTTGCACGCAAACAGCTCGACCTCGTCGCCGATGTTTTCGGTGCCGCTGCGCTTCACCCGGGCGCCGATCGCGATCGCGATCTGGCCCGGACCGAGCCGGAAGCGCACATAGTTGGCTTGCGTCAGGCCCGTTTCAGGGAATACCTGCTGCGGCGGACGGTGCAGCGTCACCACGACTTCGGTAGCGGTCACCGGCAGATTCTTTCCGGCCCGGATAAAAAAGGGCACGCCCTGCCAGCGCCATGAATCCAGATGGATTTGCATCGCCGCGAAGGTCTCCACCGCGGAATCCGCCGCCACGCCCGCTTCCTCCCGATAGCCGCGATATTGCCCGCGCACCAGGGTGTGCCCGGTCAGCGGGCGGATGGCGCGAAACACCTTGACCTTTTCGTCGCGCAGCGGCTCGCTGCCGGTGCCGATCGGCGGCTCCATGGCCAGATTCGCCACCACCTGCAACAGGTGGTTCTGGATCACGTCGCGGACTGCGCCCACCTCTTCGTAAAACCGGCCCCGACCTTCGACGCCAAAGGCTTCGGCCATGGTGATCTGCACGCTTTCGACGTAATTGCGATTCCAGATCGGTTCGAGAAACGAGTTGGCGAAACGAAAAAACAGCAGGTTCTGCACCGGTTCCTTGCCGAGATAATGATCGATGCGGAAAATCGCCGACTCGTCGAATACCTGGTGCAGGATTTCGTTGAGGTGTTGGGCCGAGGCGAGGCTGCGCCCAAAGGGTTTTTCCACCACCACGCGCCCCGCCATGCCGCAGGGCAGCCCGCCGAGCCCGCCCACCACGGTGTGAAACATGCTGGGCGGGATGGCCAGATAGAACAGCGGACGCTGCGCGCTACCCAGTGCGGCGCACAGCTTGTCGAAGGTGGCGGGATCATCGTAATCGCCGTCGACAAATCCCAGCAGATCCGAGAGTTTTTCGAACACGGCCGGGTCGCAGTAACCATGACGGTCCAGGCTGTCGCGCATGTGCGCGCGCAGGCGCTCCAGATCCCAGCCGCCGCGCGCGACGCCGATCACCGGAATATCGAGATGACCGCGCCGCACCATCTGGTACAGCGCCGGGTAGATTTTTTTATAGGCGAGATCCCCCGTCGCGCCAAACAGCACCAGCGCATCCGAGCGCGGGGGAGTCATTGCGGCCCCTCCTGTTCCTGCTCTTGCGCCGGCGCTTCGGCGTGACCGCCGAATTCGCTGCGCATCGCGGATAACAGCTTGTCGGCAAAGCCAGCTTCGCCGCGCGAGCTGAACCGTGCGAAGAGGGCGGCGCTGAGCACGGGCACCGGCACCCCGGTGTCGATGGCCGCCTTGAGGGTCCAGCGCCCCTCGCCGGAATCCGACACCCGACCCTGGAATCCCGCCAGATCGGCATCGCGCAGCAACGCCTGGGCGGTCAGATCGAGCAGCCAGGAGCGGATCACGCTGCCGCGCCGCCAGACTTCCGCGACCGCGCCGGGATCGAGGTCGTAGCGATAGGCGGCCGGCTCCTCCAGCGGTGCCGTTTCCGCATCCGCCTGCTGGACCAGGCTGCCGCTGTTGGCGTGGCGCAGGATGTTGAGGCCCTCGGCGTACGCGGCCATGATGCCGTACTCGATGCCGTTGTGGACCATCTTCACGAAATGCCCGGCGCCGCTGGCCCCGCAGTGCAGGTAGCCCTGCTCCACGCTGGCGCCGGCGCCCGTGCGTCCGGGGGTGCGCGGCGCAGCTTCGGTACCGGGCGCCAGCGCGCTGAAGATCGGGTCGAGGCGCTGCACGACGGCCGGCTCGCCGCCGATCATCAGGCAGAAGCCCTGCTCCAGTCCCCAGACGCCGCCGCTGGTGCCGACGTCGACATAGTGGATGCCGGCGGCGCCGAGCTCCCGCGCGCGGCGGATGTCGTCCCGGTGGTTCGAATTGCCGCCGTCGATCACTACGTCGCCGGGTTCGAGCAGCGCCGCGAGCTCGGTCAGGATGGGTTCCACGGCCGCCGCCGGTACCATCAGCCAGACATTGCGCGGCGGCGTCAGCCGGCGCACGAAATCGGCGAGGGACGCAGCTCCCGTTGCGCCCTCGTCCGCGAGCCCGGAAACCGCATCGGGGTGCGTGTCATGGACGACACAATCATGCCCGGCCCGCAGCAGACGGCGGCAGATATTGGCGCCCATCCTTCCCAAACCGATCACGCCCAGTTGCATGGGTCCACCCCTCGTCAAAATGCCACACCGGTCGTCAACATCCCGCGCCGGCAAGCGCCGATCCCTGCGGCCATCGCGCGGCGCAAAGCGCCGATGCGTATGCGTGCGGATTATCCCGGTGCCGTACAGGACGCAGCTTGAATGCCAATCCACCCCACTACAAGCCACCGGCGGCGCCGGGTACCCGCGTTTTCGCGCATGGCGTCCAGGCTATTGAACGATCGGGAGGGCCAAGGTTCCCGGTGCCCGGTTGCGGCGACTGCGGGCGCCCGTACAATCGCGCCATGGACATGAACCGCTACGCCGCGCTCTTCAAGGCGCTCTCCGAGCCCGCCCGCCTGCGCATCGTGCATCTGCTCCGCCAGCGCGGCGAGCTCTGCGTCTGCGACCTGGTGGATGCGCTCGAACTGCCGCAAAGCGCGGTATCGCGCCATCTCGCCTATCTGCGCCATCACGGGCTGGTCGCGGCGCGCCGCGAAGGCACCTGGATGTACTATCAGCTCGCCCCCGCCAACGCTTTTGCCCAGCGGCTGCTGGCCCTGCTCAGCGACGATGCCGAGTTCGTCCCCGAGCTGCGCCGCGACGCGCGCCGACTCGCCAAAATGGCCACCCGCAGTTGCAGCTGACAGCTTGCTGAAATGCTGCTGCGGCAGCCCCGTAAATCCGTCATGCCCGCGCAGGCGGGCATCCAGAAGGTCGCGATTCCTGGGTTCCCGCTTGCGCGGGAACGACGCAGGTCCGGCTGTCGCGCAACAACTCGTGGTCCCTGGATTCCCGCGTGCGCGGGAACGACGGCGTGGATCAACGCCGTGGGCAGGTTGACGGCCCCCTGGATTCCCGCGTGCGCGGGAATGACGGCCTTGCGGAAGCTGGCTGCCCGGGATCGTTCCCTGGGTTCCCGCTTGCGCGGGAACGACGCAGGTCCGGCTGTCGCGCAATAACTCGTGGTCCCTGGGTTCCCGCGTGCGCGGGAACGACGGCGTGGATCAGCGCCGTGGGCAGGTTGACGGCCCCTGGATTCCCGCGTGCGCGGGAATGACGGTTTATGTCGAAGGTTCCTTGCGCACCCGCCACCTGGACTCCCGCGTGCGCGGGAATGACGGCCTTGCGGAAGCTGGCTGCCCGGGATCGTTCCCTGGATTCCCGCTTGCGCGGGAACGACGATGGAGTGGCTGTTCAGAGCATCCTTGACAGCTGTCGTTGAACGGTCACATTTTTTGATTAATATATCCGTATAACCGGATATACGGATCAGGTAGAGACCTATGGCAGCCCGCATCGCGCTCAACGGCTTCGGACGCATGGGACGCCTGGCACTGCGCGCCGCCTGGGACTGGCCCGAACTCGATATCGTCCATATCAATGAGATCGCGGGCGACGCCGCCACCGCCGCCCACCTGCTCCAGTACGATTCCGTGCATGGCACCTGGTCCCAGTCCGTCGCCGCCGAGGCGGATGCGCTGCGGATCGGCGCGCGCCGGCTCGGCTACTCGCGCCACGCCGACATTGCCGCCACCCCCTGGCGCGAACTGGGCGTGGATCTGGTGGTGGATTGCACCGGCAAGTTCAAATCGAAAGCGGCGCTCGCGCCCTACTGCGCCGCCGGCGTGCGCAAGGTGGTGGTATCGGCGCCGGTGAAGGACGGCACCCTCAATATCGTGATGGGCGTGAATGATCACGACTACGCCGCGGATCGCGATCACATCGTCACCGCCGCCTCCTGCACCACCAACTGTCTCGCGCCGGTGGTGGCGGTGATGCAGCGTGAATTCGGCATCCGCCACGGCGCCATCACCACGGTGCACGACATCACCAACAGCCAGCGGGTACTCGACGATTACCACCCGGATCTGCGTCGGGCGCGCGCCTCGGGGCTGTCGCTGATCCCGACCACCACGGGCTCGGCCACCGCGATCGCCGAGATCTTTCCCGAGTTGCGCGGGCGCCTGAACGGTCTCGCCATCCGGGTGCCGCTGGCCAATGCCTCGCTCACCGACTGCGTATTCGAGGTGGAACGCGCCACCACGGTGGAGGCCGTCAATGCAGTGCTCGCCGCCGCCGCCGCGACCGGCCGCCTTGCGGGAATTCTCGGTTACGAGGAAAAACCCCTGGTGTCGGCGGACTATCGCGGCGACACCCGCTCCAGCATCGTCGATGCCCTCTCCACCCAGGTGATCGACGGCACGCTGGTCAAGATCCTGGCCTGGTACGACAACGAAATCGGCTATGTGCACCGCCTGATGGAACTCGCCCGCAAGGTCGCGGCGGCGCTCTGAGCCGAACCATGGACCGCGCGCTGCGCCAATACGCCCTGGTCACCGGCAGCTACTGGGCGTTCACGCTCACCGACGGCGCGCTGCGCATGCTGGTGGTGCTGTATTTCCATCAGCTCGGTTACACGCCGCTGCAGGTGGCGCTGCTGTTTCTGTTCTACGAATTCTTCGGCGTGGTGACCAACCTGGGCGGTGGTCTGCTGGCGGCGCGGCTGGGGCTGAACGCCGCCATGCAGATCGGCCTCGGGCTCCAGATCGTCGCGCTCGCCATGCTGCTGATCGATCCCGCGTATCTGAGCGTGCTCTATGTGATGGCGGCGCAGGGGCTGTCCGGGATTGCCAAGGATCTCAACAAGATGGCCGCCAAGAGCAGCATCAAGCTGCTGGTGCCGGAGGGACGCGAGGGCCGTCTGTATGCCTGGGTGGCGCTGCTCACCGGTTCCAAGAACGCGCTCAAGGGGGTAGGTTTCTTTCTCGGTGCCGCGCTGCTGGCGGCGCTGGGTTTTCGCGGCGCGGTCGCGGCGATGGCGATTGGCCTGGCTGCGGTATTTGCGGCGGGACTTTTCCTGCTCGACAACCGGCTGGGCAAAACCAGTTTCAAACCGAAATTTCGCGATCTGCTGTCCCGCAGCGGCCCGGTGAACCGGCTGTCGGCGGCGCGGTTTTTCCTGTTCGGCGCGCGGGATGTCTGGTTCGTGGTGGCGCTGCCGGTATTCCTGCAGGAGGAACTGGGCTGGAGCTTCATGGCCGTGGGCGCCTTTCTCGCCTGCTGGATCCTCGGCTATGGCGCGGTGCAGGCGCTGGCGCCGCGGCTTACCGGCAAACGGGTTCCGGACGGCCGCAGCGCGCTGGTCGCGGCGCTCGCGCTCGCGGCACTGCCGGCCGGCATCGCGGTCGGGCTCGGACACCTGAACCCGGCCTGGGTGCTGGTGGCGGGCCTGCTCGCCTTCGGCATCCTGTTCGCACTCAATTCGGCGATCCACTCCTACCTGATCGTCAGCTACGCCCGCGCCGATGGCGTCTCCCTGGATGTCGGGTTCTACTACATGGCCAACGCCGGCGGTCGCCTGCTCGGCACGGTGCTGTCGGGCTGGGTCTATCAGGTCGCCGGACTCGCTGCCTGCCTGTGGGTGTCGAGCGCCCTGGTGGTTGCGGCCGGCGCGCTGTCGGTCGGGCTGCCACGGCACGCCGCCGCTGTGGGCGATAACGCCCCATGACGTTTGCCCGGCACCATCCGGTCCGGCGGCCAGTTTTTCAACAAGCTGGTATGCTGCCGCCCCCAATTGAGCCACTGCCCAGAGGCCACGATGTCGATCGAGAACCACAGCCTGAGCCACGAATTCCCCGAACTCAAGGAAAGGATTCACGCCCTCAAAACCAGCGATCGTCACTTCGCCCGCCGCTTCGATGAGTACAACGATCTGGACCGGGAAGTGCGCCGTCTCGAAGACGAAGGCAGCCCCAGGACCGACGAGACCATGGAAGACCTGAAGAAAAAGCGGCTCGCGCTGAAGGACGAGCTCTATCAGATGCTTACGGCCTGATCGCCGAGAGCCGCATCGGTGCCCGGCCGCCGATGCGGCCTTGATGTATTTTGATCCCTGCCGACCTCGACTGCGCGCCGATGACAATCTCCCCGCCACCCAGGCCCCCCGGCGCGGCGTACCGACCGCCCCGCTCCGAATCGAACCCGGCGCAGCCCGCCGCCGCGGCTGCGTCGTCCGGCCAGCCATGCGCCTGCTGCTGATCGAAGACGCCGAGCGGCTGCGCGCGGCGCTGCGCGAGGGTCTCGCCGGCGCCGGCTTCGAGGTCGACGAGGCGGCCGACGGGGCCATGGCGCTGGCCTTTCTGGACCGCTACGACTATCCGCTCACGGTGCTCGATCTGGGCCTGCCCAAGGTCGACGGCATGGCGGTGCTGGCGCGGCTGCGCGCCCGGCGCGTGCCGACCCGGGTGCTGGTGCTCTCGGCCCGCGACCAGCTCGGCGACCGCATCGCGGCGCTCGACGCCGGCGCCGACGACTACCTGGTCAAGCCCTTCGCGCTCGACGAGGTGGTCGCCCGGCTGCGGGCACTGGCCCGGCGCTATCACGGCGAGACCGCGCCGCGGCTCGTGGCCGGCAATCTCGAACTCGATACCAGCCAGCAGCTCGCGCGCTGCGCCGGCCGGGTGGTGCCGCTCACCGCGCGCGAATACGCCCTGCTCGCGGCGCTGCTGCGCAGCCGCCCGCGGGTGCTGTCGCGCGCGGCGCTGTTCGATCGCGTCTACGGCGCCGAGGCGCGCGCGTCGGACAAGGTGATCGAGGTACTGATGAGCGGCCTGCGCGCCAAGCTCGCCGGCGCCGGCTGGGACGGACGCATCGACAACCGCCGCGGCTTCGGCTATGTGGTGGCCTGAGCGCCGCTCGCTGCGCGCCGCGCTGGCGCTGCGCATCGGCCTGACCGTGGCGCTGGCCATGGGCGGCCTGTTCGCGCTCATCGACCACTGGGTCGACGCCGAACTGTACCGGCGCTTCGATGCCGCCCTCACCGCCCGCTCCCAGGCGCTCGGGCTGTATCTCGGCGCGCCGGGCGGCGGCGCGCGGCCGCCGGTCGAGACCCTGATGCCGCAGTTCCGCGGCCAGGGGCACGAGGATTTCTACCAGGTCTGGGACGGCCACGGCGCCGTGCTGGCGCGCTCGGCATCGAGCCGCGGCCGGGATCTCGGGCGTCCCGCCGAGGCCAGCGCGGCCGGCCACTTCTACGACCTCGAACTGCCGGACGGCCACCGCGGCCGGGCGCTGGCGCGGGTGGTGCCGCTGCCGGCGGACGATCCGCGCGGCGCCCTGCTGCTGGTGGTGGCCGAGGAGCGCGAGGCGCTCGACGCGCTGGAGCGGCGCCTGCACCGCATCCTGCTGCTGGGCACCGGCGCCACCCTGGCGCTGATCCTGCCGCTGGTCGGCTGGTCGATCCGCCGCGCGCTGGCGCCGCTGCACGACTACGGCCGCGCCGTCGCCGCGCTGGCGCTGGACGCCGACGCCCGCGCGCCGCCGGCCGGCGACCTGCCGAGCGAGCTCGCCCCGGTGGCCGACAAGCTCGGCGCCACCTTCGAACGCCTGCTGGCGGCCGTCGAGCGTGAGCGGCGCTTCGCCCGCGGGCTGGCCCACGAACTGCGCACACCACTGGCCGAGGCGCAGCTGCTGGCGCAACTGGCGCAGCGCGACAGCCCGGCCGCGCCCCGGCTCGGGCAGCTCGCGGCGGCGCTCGGGGAAATGACGCGCATCGTCGAGGCGCTGCTGTACCTGACCCGGATCGAGGCCGGCATCGAGCGCCCACAGCCGGAGCCGGTCGACCTCGCTGCGGCGCTGGACGCCCAGGTTCAACGCTGCGCGGGTGCGGCCGCGGCGCGCAATCTGGCCTGGCAGGCGCAGACCGCGCCCTGCTGGGTGATGAGCGACGCCGCTTTGCTGGACCGGCTGCTCGCCATCCTGTGCGACAACGCCGTGCAGCACGCCCCGCCCGGCGACCACCTGCGGCTGCGCTGCACTGACGCGCCGCCGCGAATCGAGCTCGAAAATGCCGCCCCGCAGCTCGAAGCCGCCGATCTGGACCGGCTGGGGCAGCGCTTCTTCCAACCCCCGAACGGCAGCGAAGCCCATGCCGGGCTCGGCCTCGCGCTGGCCCGGGCGCTGGCCGGGGCGCTCGGGCTCGAGCTCGGCTTCGCGCTCGCGGCCGGGCGGTTGCGGGTGAGCCTCGGCGGCTTCGCGCCGCTGCCGGACGATCCGTCCGCCACCTGAGCGAGCGGGCATCGCGCGCCGGTTTTATCAGCTTTAAGCGTTCTCGAAGTCTCATCCCCCAGACTTGCCGGCAGTTCCGCCACCCGGGCTTTTGCGCATGCGTCATTTTTTCCTCGCCCTGAGCGCCGCGCTCGGCCTGGCCGGCCCGGCGACCGCCGCCGACATCGCCGTCGCTCCCGACCAGGCCGCCGCGCTCGGCATCGAAACCCAGCCGGCGCAGCCGGCCACGGTGCTGGTGGCGGCGCGCCTGCCGGCCACCCTGACCCTGCCCGGCAGCGCCGCCCGGGCAGTGGTGGTGCCCTTCGGCGGGATGGTCACCCGCCTGCTGGCGCAGGAAGGCGAAGCGGTCGGCGCCGGGCAGGCGCTGGTCGAGCTGCACAGCGCCGAGTACCTGGCCGCCCGCGCCGCCCAGCGCGAACGCACGGCGCGCCTCGAGGAGGCCCGCGCCCAGGCGGCGCGCGATGCCGCGCTGCTGCGCGAGGGCATCGTGCCGGCCCGCCAGGCGCAGCGCAGCGCCGCGGCGCTGCAGGCGGCCGAGGCCGAATTCGGCGCCGGGCGGGAACTGCTCGCCGGCACCGCCGCGGTGCCGGGGCAGGCGGCGGCCTATCGGCTGCTCGCGCCCGCCGCCGGCGTGGTGCACGAGGGCGAACTGCGCCTGGGCGAGCCGATCGCGGCCGGCTCCGGCGCGGCCCTGCTGCTCACCTCGGAGTTGCTGTGGGCGCAGGCGCAACTGCCGGCGGACCAGATCGGCCGCCTGCGCGCCGGGCAGGCGGTGCGTCTGCCGGGCGCCGCGGACGCGGCCGGCGGCCGCGTGATCGCCGTCGGCCGCGTCATCGACCCCGCCAGCCGGGCCGCCCTGCTGCGCGCCGAACTGCCGGGGGCCGGGCTCGCGCCCGGGCAGAATCTCGAAATCGAGATTCTCGACACCCCGCCCGCGGCGGCCCGGCGGGTGCCGGCCGCCGCGGTCAGCCGCGACGCCGGTCAGGATCTGGTGTATGTGGCGGTGCCGGGCGGGTTCCGGGCCCAGCCGGTGGAGGTGCTCGGCCGCGACGGGCCGGACGCCGTGCTGCTCGGCCTGCCGCCGCAGGCGCAGGTGGTGACGCAGGGCCTGGCGGCGCTCAAGGCGCTGGCCCGGCAGGAGCCCTAGGATGAAACGCAGTTTCATCCGCACCGGATGGCGCGCAGCGCCATGGGATAACTGACATGCTGTCGCGGCTGGTGGAATTCGCCCTCGCCCAGCGCCTGGTGCTGCTGCTGGTGACGGCGATTGGCGTCGGCGCCGGCATCGCCGCCTGGCGGCAGCTGCCCATCGACGCCTTTCCGGACATCTCGCCGACCCAGGTCAAGCTGATCCTGAAGGCGCCGGGCATGACCCCACAGGAGGTCGAGCAGCGCATCCTGGTACCGCTCGAGATGGAGCTGCTCGGCCTGCCGCGGCAGGTGCAGCTGCGGGCGCTGGCCAAGTACGCGATCGCCGATCTGACGCTGGTGTTCGAGGACGGCACCGACATCTACTGGGCGCGCCAGCAGGTGGCCGAGCGCTACGCCGCGGTGCGCGACGCCCTGCCGGCGGGCGTGGAGGGCGGGCTGGCGCCGATCGCCACGCCCCTGTCGGATCTTTTCATGTTCACCATCGAGGGCGAGCTGTCGCTGACCGACAAGCGCGACCTGCTCGACTGGGTGATCCGCCCGGCGCTGCGCACGGTACCGGGCGTAGCCGACGTCAACGCGCTCGGCGGCCGGGTGCGCACCTACGAGGTGGTGCCGGACCGCGCCGCGCTGGCGGCGGCCGGGGTGACGCTCGCCGAGCTGGCTTCGGCCATCGCCGCCGGCAACCAGAACGACGGCGCCGGGCGCCTGCGCGACGGCGAGGAGACGCTGGTGGTGCGCGCCACCGGGGCGCTCGGCGGGCTCGACGACCTGGCCGCGGTGGTGGTGGCGCGCCGCGGCGAGCGGCTGCTGCGGGTCGGCGATCTGGGCCAGGTGCGCTTCGGCGAGCTGGCGCCCCTGGGCGCGGTGAGCAAGGACGGGCGCGGCGAGGCGGTGGAGGCGATCGTGGTCGGCCTGCGCGGCGCCAACGCCGGCGCGGTGGTCGCCGGCGTGCGCGCCAGGCTCGCCGAGCTGCAACCGGCGCTGCCGCCCGGGGTGAGCCTGAACGTGTTCTACGACCGCAGCGAGCTGATCGCGCGCGCGGTCGGCACTGTCAGCCGGGCGCTGATCGAAGCCTCGGTGCTGGTGCTGGTGCTGCTGTTGCTGTTCCTGGGCGAGCTGCGCGCCGCCCTGGTGGTGGCCACCACGCTGCCGCTGGCGGCGCTCGGCACCTTCCTGCTGATGCGCCTGACCGGCATGAGCGCCAACCTGATGAGCCTGGGCGGGCTGGCCATCGCCATCGGCATCCTGGTCGACGCCGCGGTGGTGGTGGTGGAGAACGCCGTCGAGCGTCTGACCGGCGCCGAGGCGCGGCGCCTGCCGCGGCTGCACGTGATCTACCGCGCGGTCACCGAGGTGGCGCAGCCGGTGGCCACCGGCGTGTTCATCATCGCGCTGGTGTTCCTGCCGCTGCTGACGCTGGAAGGGCTCGAAGGCAAGCTGTTCGCGCCGGTGGCGCTCAGCATCGTGTTCGCGCTCGGCGTCTCGCTGCTGGCCGGACTCACCTTCATTCCGGTGCTCGCCTCCTTCACCCTGCGCGCCGGGCCGCACCGCGAGCCCTGGGTCATGCGCCTGCTCGGCCCGGCCTACGCGCGCCTGCTGGCGGCCTGCCTGCGCCGGCCGGCGCCGGTGATCGCGATCGCCCTGGTGGGCTTGGTACTGGCCGCCGGCGCCTATCTGCGCACCGGCAAGAGCTTCATGCCGACCCTCGACGAGGGCGCCATCCTGGTGCAGCTCACCAAGCTGCCGTCGATCGACATGCAGGCCAGCCTCGCCCTGGACCAGGCCGTGCAGCGCGCCATCCTGGCCGAAGTGCCGGAGGTGAAGAGCATCGTGGCGCGCCTGGGTTCGGACGACCTCGGCCTCGATCCGATGAGCCTGAACGACACCGACAGTTTTCTGGTGCTGGCGCCCAAGCAGGACTGGCGGGTGCCGGACAAGGACTGGCTGGCCGCGCGCCTGCGCGAGGTGCTGGCGCGCTTTCCCGGCATCGAGTTCACCTTCACCCAGCCGATCGAGATGCGCGTGGCGGAGATGCTCACCGGCTCGCGCGGCGATCTGGCGGTGAAGATCTTCGGCCCGGACCTGGCCGAGCTCGACCGCCTGGCCGGACGCATCGCCGCGGTGCTGGAACAAACCCCCGGCGCCAGCGAGGTGTTCACCGTGCACAACGACGGCGTGCAGTACCTGGAACTGGACATCGACCGCCTGGCCGCCGGCCGCGCCGGGCTCGACGTGCAGAGCCTGCAGGCCGAGCTGCGCGCCCAGGTCGACGGCCTGCGCGTGGGCACGGTGCTCGAAGGCAACCGGCGCGTGCCGCTGCTGCTGCGCGGCGACCCCCGCCTGCGCGAGGACGCCGCGGCGCTGACGCAGACCCGCCTGGCGCTGCCCGACGGCGGCAGCGCGCGCCTGGCGGATCTGGCCCGCGTCGACCGCGTCTCCGGCCCGGTCAAGGTGGACCGCGAGGACGGCGCGCGCTTCGCCGTGGTGCAGGCCAACGTCGGCGGCCGCGACCTGGTGGGCTACGTGGACGACGCCCGGGCGCGCGTCGCCGAAGCGGTGCCCCTGCCGCCCGGCTACCGGCTGGTGTGGGGCGGCCAGTTCGAGAACCAGCAGCGCGCCGCCGCGCGCCTGGGGCTGGTGGTGCCGGTGGCGCTGGGGCTGATCTTCTTCGTGCTGTTCGCCACGCTCGGCTCGGTGCGTCAGGCGGTGCTGATTCTCTCCAACATCCCGTTCGCGCTGATCGGCGGGGCGATCGCCCTGTGGGCGTCCGGCGAGTACCTGTCGGTGCCGGCCTCGGTGGGTTTCATCGCCCTGCTCGGCATCGCGGTGCTCAACGGCCTGGTGCTGCTGACGCACTTCAACCAGCTGCGCGCCACCGACCTGCCGATCGAGCAGGTGGTCTACGACGGCGCCCGCCGGCGCCTGCGGCCGGTGCTGATGACCGCCGGCATCGCCGCCCTGGGCCTGGTGCCGCTGCTGCTGCAGACCGGGCCCGGCTCGGAGATCCAGCGCCCGCTGGCGATCGTGGTGCTGGGCGGACTCATCACCTCGACCGCCCTGACCCTGCTGCTGCTCCCCATCCTGTACCGGCGCTTCGGCGCTGCGGAGGCGCGCCCATGAAACCCGACCTGCAACAACTGACCCTGGTGTTCCCGGACGAGCTCGAAGGCGTGGTGCTTGACGCCCTCGGCGCCATTGCGCCGGAGCAGCCCTTCACCCTGCTGCACGCCACCGGCCACGGCCGCGACTTCGCCACCGCCAGCGGCCGCGAGCGCGTGCGCGGCCAGGTGGGGCGTCGGGTGCTGTGGGTGGTGGGGCCGATGGCTGAACTCGCGCAGCTGCTCGGCGAGTTGCGCAAGCGCGTCTACAGCCGGGACCTGGTCTGGTGGCGGACGCCGGTCGGCGCCTTTGGAGACCTCTCGTGAGTGCTTGGGAGTTTTTCAAGCACTCAGCCCGGCCAGGGATGGCCGGTCGCGGATCGGGCACGGCAGTGCGCGATCCGCGGGAGCAAGTCCGGGCCTGTACCGGACTTGTGACAGAAGAAATGCACAGGACGCGCATTTCTTCACAGGCTCTGAGACCGCTGATCCGCTCGCTCGCCGCCGCGCTCGCCCTGGGCGCGGGCGCGGCCGCTGCGGACGCGCTGCCGCAAGCCGACGCGGTGCACGCCGCGCTGCTGGAAACCCCGGCGGTACAGGCGGCGCTGGCGGGGCGCGCGGCGGCCCGGGCGCGCGGCGAGGCGCTCGACGTGGGGTCCTACGAATTCGAGCTCGACGCCGTCGGCCAGCGCCGCGACGTGCGCCGCGAGGGCGACTACGGCGAATGGGAGGCCGGCATCAGTCGGCGCCTGCGCCTGCCCGGCAAGGCGGCGCTGGACCGCGAACTGGGCTCACTCGGCAACGACGTGGCCGAGCTCGGCATCGCCGACGCCTTCCACGGCGCGGCGCGCGAACTGCTCGACGACTGGCTCGGCTGGCTGGATGCAGCCAGCGCCGTGGTGGCGGCCAAAACCGCCCGCGAGCGCCTGGCCGAGGAGCACGCGGCGGTCGAGAAGCGCCTGGCGCACGGCGACGCCGCCCGCCTCGATCTGGACCTGGCCGAATCCGCGCTGGCCGGCGCCGAAGCGGCGCTGGCCGAGGCGCGCGCCGTCGCCGCCGAGCGCAGCGCCGCGCTCGGCGCCCGCTATCCCGGCCTGCCGCTGCCGGCCGCGCCGCCGCCCATCCCCGATCCCGAGCCGCCGGCGAGCGATGCCGCGGCGCTGGCGCAGCAGATCGTCGCCCGCAGCCACGAGATCGGCATCGCCGAGGCTCGCTACCAGCAGTCCATGAAGCGCGCCCAGCGCGGCGAGCGCGACCGCCGGCCGGACCCGGCGCTGGGCATCCGCACCCTGTCCGAACGCGGCGGCGACGAGACCGCCGTCGGCCTGACCTTCAACATCCCCATCGGCGGCCGCTACCGGGCGGCCGAGGCGCGCGCCCTGGCCGCCGAGGCCGGCGCCGCCGGTGCCGAACTCGACGCCGTGCGCCGGCAGGTGCTGGCCGGCGCCCGCGCCGTCACCGCCCGCATGCAGGGCGGCCTCGCCGCC
>JAKFFI010000021.1:0-3824 GCA_036677085.1 Porticoccaceae bacterium | reverse complement strand
CCAGACGCAGGACGGCGTGATGGGTACGTACCAGGGCGCCTTCCGGCCCAAGGACAACGTCACCCGCGTCAGCCTCGCGTATTCGCTGGTGCAGAGCCTCGCGCAACAGGCCGAAGCCCGTGCCTTCAACGGTGAACTGACCGCGTTCTACGACGGCAGGCGTATTCCGGTCGAAGACGCTGGTTCGATCCCGGCCAGCCTGCGTGGCTACGTACAGCTGGCCTTGGACCTCGGCCTGATCAATGCGCGGTTCGCGGTCACGCAGGGCCCGTTCGACCTGCAGCCGACCCTGCACGCGTACTTCGACCCGAACAAGGCCGTGACCCGCGCCGCGTTCGCCGTCGCCGCAGGCCGTTACCAGGTGAATTACCAGAGCGCCGAGGACTGATTCGTCCCCAAGGCAGGGATGCCGGAACGCGGCCCGGGAAACCGGGCCGCGCTTTTATGCGCGTCCCGCGCGGATCAGCCTTGGAAGCACGGCGATCGAGTTCACCGGCGATGCTGTCTTCGACGTTGCCAAGAATGGCGCGCCTGGTGGCGCTCGTGGAGTGATTCCCAGCGAGCCCCCCTCGAACAGCCTGGGCCCATTGTGGGAAATCATCGCCCGCACGCTGCCTGGGTCCGGATGCGTCAGCAGCAGGCAATTGACGACACGCTCCAACGCCTCGGCCGCACCTTGCGATGCGGCCAGGTGCTGGTCATGGCCTGCAGCTGCTGCAACAGGGCATTCACCTCTGCACGAAGGGCGTTCAACTGGTGGTCGTTCATGGGAACCTCGGACAGGGATGCGCATCCTGTGTGGCGTGCGCCGCGGGTGTCCAACGCGTTCGATCGCATGTCCGGCGACTACCACGCAGATGCAGGACGCAACACCATGACGGCGACACACGGCATCGCCGGACATCTGGCGTGTCGCGACGATGTGGGCCGGGGCCCTCGCGCATCCCGCTGGAATGCAGCGGTGGCGCGCCCCCAAGGACGACGCAGGTCTTTACAAGGCGAATTCGACGGCTATTGGTCCCATTCGAGCGGACCGACGCGCTCGCGGACGTCCATGTCCCACGCATTACCGATGGTGACCATCTCACGGAGGGCGGGGCCGGTGGGTCCACTGAACGTATCGAGGCGGCGCGAGATCAACGGTCCGGGCTCGCCCACGGCGTCGGGCATGCGCTCCTCGTAAAAAATGCCAATCGCGCTCATCGGATTCGCATCCGGGATCTTCGGGATCAGGCGCACGTGATAGCGGACGGTGCAGTGAGGCATGCGGGGAGTCCAGAAAATCGCCCGCACCAGACGGGGTTGACCCGGCCGGATCCGTACCACCAATGCGGGCATTTTGGGGGAAAGAAAAAGCGGACAGGACGGCCGTCTTGCGACCGCGCGCTCCATGCGTGCCAATCCGCTTAGTCGAGCCAACGCAGGGCGCCGCAAAGCCCGGTCATGGCATGGAGGCTCGGCATTCTGGAAGCTGAACCTGAGCGAAGAAAGCTGGAAAACAGCCTTGAGTCCATGCGTTCCCAGCTCCCTGCGCTTGCCGGTGGGAGAATGGAGGCGTTCTCCCAGCATCTGGACCCGGTTTGCGCCCCGGTGTCCTGCGCGAGGCCGTGCGGCCGTTCTGCTCCGTACCGGCGAGTCAATAAAAAACCCGCAACGAGTTCCGCCTTGGATTCGTCGTGACCGAGGACGGAATCGAACCGCCGACACGGGGATTTTCATGGCACAGCCGTGATTAGCCACTTACGGCCCTTGCCTTCACTTGCAAAGCGTTCGGCAGCAATTGATTCCTTGTTCGAAGGACCACACTAACGTGGCGGCTTTCTTCACAATCCATCAACGTGCAAGGCGGATCATGGATCCGGCAAGAAGACCGCTATATTCCCGAGACCGCAGACGAAGGAGAATTGGCATGTTTCCGACCAAGCAACATCTGACAATGGTGCGTACGCTCGGCGTGGCGCTCGTCGCCACCCTGGGTCTTGCCAGCTGCGCCACCTATGACGAGGAGTTCGCAACAATCAACTCGCGCCTCGATACGCTGGACACGAGGGTGCAGAGTGCAGCCCAGAGCGCGGAATCCGCCAATCAAGCCGCGCAGCAGGCCAACCAACGGCTGGATCAGATCGAAAGCCGCGTCCAGGCGCTCGAAGCGGCGCCGACTCGCAAGCCGCGCGGTTAGTCGCTCTTGCACAATGTGTGACGAGCGGTTTGAACCCGAACCCGGTGGTCATTAGCTGGCCACCGGTCTCCTTGTTCTTGACCCCAATCTTCGTCATCCCAGTCTTCGTCATAGGGAACCGTCCCATCCGAACGTGCACACACCCTGCGATCCGGGCCGCTCACGGCGCGCTGGTGTTGGCGCTGGCGTACGCGAGCTTCGGCGTGGCCAGCGCCGCCGCCGCGCAACCGGTCGCCCCCGTCGACCAGCTTCCGCAAGGCCAGGTCGTGTCCGGCACGGTCATTGAACTCGCGGGCTGGGTTGTCGCAGCCGAGGACAGCCAAGGCTATCCGTTCGCGGTCATAGACAAGGCCGCCGCACAGATCCTGGTGTTTGGCGGCGATGGCCGGCTTCGCGGCGCGGCACCTGGGCTCTTTGGCTCGGCGGTAGGCGACCACACGGCCCCCGGCATCGCCGGTCTCGCGCTTCGCGAGATTCCTGGCAGGGATCGCACCACGCCTGCTGGTCGCTTCGTGGGCGGTTACGGTCCGTCCATCGACGCTGGGCGCGTGCTGTGGGTGGACTACGATTCCGCGCTCTCCATGCACCCGACCGCGACCGGCGTCCCGGCCGAGAGACGCGCCGAACGCCTTGCGTCGCCTTCGCCAGACGACAACCGCGTCACTCATGGCTGCATCAACGTCTCGCCCGAGTTTTACGAGGCGATCATCCGTCCGACTTTCGAGCGGGGCGGGGTGTTCTACATCCTGCCGGATGCGGCGCCGATAGCGGAGACCTTCCCGGAGTTCGCGCAAAGCCGCGCGACCACGCAACGCAACAATTGAAGACGCGCACGGCCCGCCAGTGAAAGGCGCGTCCGTATGTTGCCATTTGATGTGCGGGCAGGACGCCTTCGGCTCGATCAATCTGACGTGTGGCGTTGGGCGGAGCCCGCTCCGTTCCGCGACATCATGTGCCTGCCGCTGGAACAGATTCTCGGCGCTTCCGATGTTCTGAACGTCCTGTTTCAAGATGCGTTCGAGCAGCACTGTGGGCGCACTGCGCTGATCAACGGTTATTCGAAGTCTTGATGGTTCAGGTGTTGCGCCAGTGATGGAAACCGGCGAGAGCGGGGGCATGCTCCGCGGATTGGGACAAACACGCTTGCAAGTCATTGTCGATGCATGAGGTACCGGCGAGAGCCTGATCGTTGGTGCGGAACATCCCGGTGAGGTTGCGCTTTGTCAGCATTCCAAATGGCCGACGACCACTACAGCTCGCCAGCAGAGCACCCCTACGACATCTAACTCCGACCCGCGCGACCCCGAGCGCGCGGCAAACGAGCTGCGCGAGCGCCGGCGGGGTGGGAACCGCAACTGGTGGATCTAGAACTTGCCCCGGTCAAGAGAATTCAGCTCGACGATTTCGGGCGCGTGGTGTTGTCGGGCCAGCGTCGGACCCTCGCACGCGGCGGGGAAATGCGACACCACAAAAGCAAACGCCCCGCAGGGCTAAAACCCAAGCGGGGCGCGGCTTACAGCGTTATCGCATGGTGGCCGAGGACGGAATCGAACCGCCGACACGGGGATTTTCAATCCCCTGCTCTACCAACTGAGCTACTCGGCCAAGCGAGCCCGGCATGATACGGGGGAGGGCGGGGCCGGGC
>JAKFFI010000020.1:0-3598 GCA_036677085.1 Porticoccaceae bacterium | reverse complement strand
ACTGGGCGCGCGCGGGATCGCGGTCAACACGGTGGCGCCGGGCGCGATCGAGACCGACTTCGGCGGCGGCGCGGTGCGCGACAATCCGGAACTCAACAAGACCTTCGCGGACCTGACCGCACTTGGCCGCGTCGGCCTGCCCGATGACATCGGGCCAATGATCGCCAGCCTGCTTTCCGAGGACAACCGCTGGGTCAACGCCCAGCGCATCGAGGTCTCCGGCGGACAGCGCATCTGACCGGGGCCACGGATCGGGTTGGCTTCGCCAGGCCCCGTAGGATGGGCTTAAGCCGACCGCTTTCCGTTACGGGGCGTCGCATACGACGGATTGCGAGGGTGGGCCAAGGCCCACCCTACGGGCTGCTATTGCTGCGCGCGGGAAGGACCCGCCGCCCGTACCAGCGCCAGGGCCTGTTCCAGCACGGTGTCGGTCGATCCCGCGGCCAATGGCGTCGCTATGGCGATATCAGGCACCACGCCACGTGCTTGCGGATCTCCACTGGGTCTCAGGATCCGCGCTTTGGGAAAGCTCACGTCGATGCCCGTAAGCGGCAGGGTGAACTTCTCAAGCGCGCCGTAGGTGCTCGCCAGGTCTGCGGTTTCCTCGCCAAGGATCTGGGCAAAGTGATAGTCCTGGGCGATGGCCGCCACCAGTACCGTGTTGGAGTACGAATGCCGGTTGATCAGCAGGTACACCCGCCCCCTGAAACCGCCGTCCTTGCGCGGCGACACCAGCGGGATCGGGAACATCACCCGGCTGCCTGCTGCCTTGCCTGCATAAGCGGCAGCCAGTTGCCTGGACGTGGAGTCCTGGTCGCCGCCGATGCTGTCCAGTCGCTTTCGATTGGATTCCACCGTCGCTTCGCTGACCTTGATGTCGAAGCCCGGACTGAACCGGAAGGGTTGGTCGGCGAACCACGCCACCATCAGGTCGCTGAAGGAATTGTCGCCACCCGGGTTGTCGCGCAGGTCGATCAGCACGCTGCTGGCGCCACCGGCGATGAACTCGCCGAACGCCGCATCGATGAAGGCGCCAAAGGCGGTCGGGTCCCACGGCGTGGCCGCCTCCGGGCGATTGTCGTAGAACGGTCCCGGCCGCAGGTAAGCCACGCCTCCCTCAAGCAGGCGGGCTTCGCGCGCGTTCCAATCCAGTTCGAAGCGGGCCGGCCTGTTCGCCTGCGCGGCCTCGAACCCGGCGCGGGTCCGTGCGTCCAGCTTCACCTGTTTCCTGGCGCCTGAGGGTTTAGCCAGCACCACATCGAAGGCAGTGGCTTCGCCCAGTGCCATCCACGCCAGCAGCGGGAGTTGGGTTTCCACCTGGGCCCACGCCATGTAGTCATTGTCTGCGGAGACGTACTCGCGCATCTGGCCCAGCCAGCGCATCGCGGGCTGCCCATCCACCGACAGCACCTGGTCGCCCTGGGCGATGTCGTCGCGGCCACTGAAGTCATCGGCGATGTAGGCCTTGCCGCCCACGACGCGCAGGTAAAGCGGGAAGGCCTTCCCCCCCTTCGCGCGAAACCCCTCCCATGCCTCGCTGGGCGGGTCGATGCGTGCATGGGCGATGTTGCCGAAGGCAACGAAGCGCTGGAACCGTAGATGCACCTGGAGCGGAGTCAGGGGCTGGTCGATCTCCCGGCGCATCTGCCCGAAGCGCGCGTCATAGTCGGCGCGGCTGCGGCGGGCGAACAGGTCGTAGTGCGACGCCTTCAGCCGCGCATACAACTGGTCGAAGTCGGCGCGGACCTGTTCGGCGGAATAAGGTGCCGGCGTCGAGGCCGCCGGTGCGGCGCAGGCGGTGTTCGATAATGCCCAGGCGAGCACGATCATCAGGAAGGCGGTCTTGCTGTGCGGCAACATAAGAGTTCCTTTGCATGCGGTGGGTCATCCGGCGGGTGCTTGCCGGTCCGGTGCATTGCATGGGCGACAATGCCAGCAAGCCATGGGGAAATCCTCCCGGTTTCCTGATTTATTCCACGCGGATGCCTTGATCCATTGAATACAGACACCTACAGCGATTCACTGCGCTTCGGCCAATGGCGCGCCGATCGCCAGGCAGGCGAGTTGACCGGGCCTTCGGGTGTCGTGCGCCTGGAGCCCAAGGTCATGGACCTGTTGTTCGTGCTGGCTGCGCACGCGGGACAAGTGGTGACCCGCGAACAGCTGATGGCCCGTTTGTGGCCCGGCCTGGTCATGGGGGAAGACAGCCTGGCGCGCACGGTGTCCAAACTGCGGCAGTCGCTGGGCGACGATGCCAAGGCGCCGCGGTACATCGAAACCATCGCCAAGCGCGGCTACCGGCTGCGCGTGCAGGTTGAAGCGGCAACGCAGCCGCCAACCGGCGTGACGGCGGACCCGGCCGCTTCCCCACGCCGCGCGCCGCGACCGGTGGTGGTCGTGCTGGGCATGGTGGCGCTGCTGGCGCTGGCCTGGGCGGGTGTCCGCTACTGGCCAGTCTCCGCACCCGCGCCCGCAGGCGATGCGGACGACCAGCTGGTCTCGCGTGCCGACGACTACTATTTCCAGTTCTCGCGTGCGGACAACGAGTCGGCCATCGAGTTGTACCAGCGTGTACTCGGCATGCATCCGGACGATGCGCCTGCGCTGGCGGGGCTTGCCAATGCGTTGGCGCAGCGGTCCATCCGCTGGCCGGACCCGGTGCAAGGGGAGGGCAAGGAATTCACCCGGCTTGGGGATGCGCTCGCTTCCGGGCATCTGCAACGTGAGCCGGCCCGCCAACAATTGCAGCGTGCCCGGCAACTTGCCGAACGCGCCGTGGCGCTGGCGCCCGATTCCGCAGCGGCGCACAAGGCGCTGGGTTTCGTGCTGAGTGCGCAGCATCAATTCGCGCCGGCGCTGGCGTCCTATCGTCGTGCCGTCGCGTTGGACCCGGATGCCTGGGGTTCGATGATCAACATAGGCGACGTGATGGAGATCACCGGGCGCGATGCGGAAGCGTTGCCGTGGTTCGAGCGGGCCTATGGCGCCATGGGGCGCGTCTATGACCGCAATCCGGTGCAGGTGCGTCCCTGGTATTCGGACCTGGGTGTGCTGATCGCAGATCGCTATAGCGCACGCGGCGACTCGCCCGCGGCCGAGGCCTGGTACCGGCGCGTACTGGCGGAATCGCCACTGCACCCGGCCGCGACCGCGGGTCTGGCGCGCCTGCTGCGCAAGGGTGGCGACCCGGCAGCGGCGGACCGCCTCTGTGTCGAACTGAGGCAGCGATCGGGCAACGGCGTCAGTTGCGATTGAAAGCGGCTGGCGCTCCACGGGATCAGAGTGCCTTTTCCGGACGAGGATCGACTGAGGCCCCGTAGGGTGGGCTTAAGCCCACCGCTTCTCGTTACGGGGCGTCGCATACGACGGATTGCGATGGTGGGCCTACGGGCTTCGACGAGATCCTTGCGCAAGTCAACGGGAGCCGCCGCTTTGCCCGATCCGGTAGTAGTCAAAGTCCACACGGCCGCCTGCGGTCTTGGTCGAATAAAAGAAGAGGGCGTAGCGGTAACCCATGAAGTGCGGGAAGGTGTAGGCAAGGCGCGAGGGACGACCGATGGGGGTCCAGGATTTGCCGTCCAGGCTGTAGGAGAAGCGG
>JAKFFI010000019.1:0-42650 GCA_036677085.1 Porticoccaceae bacterium | reverse complement strand
GCGCTCGCCAGGCGCGCATACAGCTGGGCATCGGCCTCGCTGGCATTGAGCTGGCGCAGCACCACCTGGCTGTGGGTCCAGCCGAGCTCGAAGACGCGGTCCGCCAGATGCCGGTCCTGGTATTTGTCCACCAGGCCGAGCGCCAAGTCGCGGCTTTCGGCAACGCCGGACACGATGTCCACGGTCACCGACTGTTCCGGCTCCAGGCTCACCACGCGGCGGATGGCGACGATCGGGTCCAGCACCGAACCGGCGCTGCCGGACAGAGCCCCGGACTCACTCATCGCCAGCGGCGCGGCCGGGCTGCGCGTGCGGCCGATGAAGCGCAGGCGGTCGGTCTCGAAGGACGGGGCACTCGCCTGCTCGCCGCGCACCACCATCAGGTGGAACATCCAGGGCGGCCGTTCGTCGTGGGAGCGGGGCCGGCGCGTGCACAGGATGGCGCGCCGCTCGGGCAGCAACTCGGTCTGTACGAACAGGTTGCTGAACGCCGGATGCAGCGCGTCAGCAGCAGCCGGCGCAATCACCACCTCGGCGTAGCTGGTCAGCTCGATCTGCCGGCGCTGGCGCGAGCGGTTGGTGATGCGCACCCGGCGCAGTTCGATATCGTCCTCGGGCGAGACCACGATGTCGGTATGGGTCTCGATCTCCCCGCGATCCGCGCCGCTGCCGACGGCGTCGCGACGGCGAAACTCGGCGCGCCCCTCGGAGAAAATCGCCTCGAAGCGCTCCCCGCGCTTGAGCGTCGGCTGATGTGTATTGGACCAGAACGTCCCACTGGCGACATCGCGCAGATAACAGAAGCTGCCCCAGTTGTCGCAGGTCCCATCCTCGCGCCAGCGGGTGACGGCGAGGCCCTGCCAGCGGCTGTAGCCGCCACCGGCGTTGCTGACCATGACGTGGTAGCGGCCGTTCGAGAGCAGCTGCACCTGCGGCAGCGGCGTGTCGGCAGTGCTGAATACGCGGATCGGTATCTCCGCGGCGACCGCCGTGGAGCGCACCTCGGACAGCTGCGCCGTGTGCGGAAACAGGGCGGTCGCCTGCGGAACCCGCTCCTGGAGCAGCAACAGCACCGCCTGGAACATCGGCTCCGACACGAAGCGCCGCTGCATCGGCCGGTCCAGCAGCAGATACGCCAGCGCCAGCAGGCTCATGCCCTGATGATGGGCCATGAACGAGCGCAGCAGCGCGCTCGAATGCCCGCGCCGCTGGCGGGCCGGCGTGTGGTCGATGGCCTCGAAGAAGCCGAACCGGCCCAGCGTCCCTTCGGCGGCGAGGCGCTGCAGATTCACGCAGGCCGCCTCGGGCGCCACCATCAGCGCCATCACCGAGGCATAGGGCGCGATCACCAGATCCTCGGCCAGGCCGCGCTTGAGTCCCAGGCCCGGCACGCCGAAGGCGCGGTACTGGTAATTGAGCTGGGCGTCGACCGTGTTGTAGCCGGATTCCGACATGCCCCAGGCCACGCCGCGCTGCTTGCCGTACTCGATCTGTCTCGCCACCGCCGCCTGGCAGGTCTGGTCGAGCAGCGTGTTGTCGTAAGTCGGCATCACCAGCAGCGGCATCAGGTACTCGAACATCGAGCCGCTCCAGGACAGCAGCGTCGGTGCGCCGGTGGTGCCGGTGAGCAGTCGGCCCAGGGCGAACCAGCTGTCCTGCGGCAACTGACCCTGGGCGATGGCGACGAAGCTGCACAGGCGCGCTTCGGACGCGAGCAGATCGTAGTAGCCCGAATCCAGCCGGCGCTCATCGACGTTGTAGCCGATGGTCAGCAGATTGCGCGCCTTGTCGAACAGGAAGTCGTAGTCCAGGCGCGCGAATTCGCCGGCCTGCAGCGCCAGGGCTTCGATGGCGGCGATGCGCTCGCGGGCCCGCTCGCTGCCTTGCCTGACGGAGCCGAGCGCCGCCGTGAGTGCCTCGCGCTGCGCAGCCTCGGGCTGAGCGGCGATGCGTGCAGCGAGGCGCCCATCCAGGGTGGCGAGTTCGCGCAGGGTCGGGATGGCGGTGAGGTCCGGCCACGGCTCATCCGCCGCCCCGGCCAAAGCGGGCGCCGTCCCCGCCGGCAGTTCCGGCAGCGCCAGCCAGGGCGCAAGGAACATCAGTTCATCCTGCGCCGCCCGGCATTGCCCGGCCAGCGCCTCGGCCCAGCCGCGCGCTTCATCGTCGGGCGCAGCATCGTCGGGCGCAGCATCGTCGGGCGCAGCATCGTCGGGCACAGCATCGCCGCTGCCCTCGCGAGCGCCGGCGAGCGCCGTGGCGCCGGTCGCCAGGCGTTCGAGACTGGACCGCAGCGCCGCCAGGGACCCCGGCGGGGCAGCGCAGAGGGACTCCAGTTCCCTGCGTAACCCGGCCACCGGCTGGGCGGCGGCAGCATCCGTTGCGTCCGCGACAATCTCCAGCGTGTCGCGCAGGCCCTCGAACAGCCGCGCCGGCAGGATCCGGTCATCGGCCAGCGCCAGCAGGCCCGGGCGCAGGGTCAGCAGATGGCCGGCGAGGTTGCCGCTGTCGACGGACGAGACGTACCTTGGGTGTAGCGGCTGCAAGGTCCGCGTGTCATACCAGTTGTAGAAGTGTCCCCGGTACCGATCGAGGCCATCCAGCGTGCGCAGGGTATTGCCGGTGCGCAGGATCAGTTGTCCGGCCGTGAGGTAGCCGAAGTCGTAGGCGGACAGGTTCGCCAGCAGGGCGAGGCCGATGTTGGTCGGCGAGGTGCGGTGCGCGACCGGCTCGGCGCGGTCGTCCTGCACATTGTCGGGCGGCAGCCAATGGTCCTCCGGGCCGACGAAGGTCTCGAAGAAGGCCCAGGTCCGCCGCGCCAGCGTACGCAGGAAGCGGGTCTGCTCGGCCGTCAGGGCCGCCTCGCGGCGCACCCGCGGGCGGCTGATCCACCAGGCGATGGCCGGTGATGCCAGCCACAGCAGCAGGATTGGCGTTGCCACGATCAGTGCCGCCGGTCGGGTGGCCAGCAGCAGGCCGGCACTCGCCAGCGCTATGGCGGGGGCGATCCACATGGCGCGCACGCTGGCAGCCAGATCGCTGCCGCCCGGCCTCGCCAGTTGGCGATCGACCTCGCTGGACGGGTTCCATTCCAGCAGCCGTCGGCGCGTGACCAGCATCCGCCACAGCGTGCGGGCGATGGCGTCCAGACTGAACACCGCCTCATACGGCAGGCAGGCGAGCTCGAACGCAACCTGCGCCAGGCGCCGCGACGCCGACTGCCCGATGGCCGTCAGATGCTGCCGCAGCAGTACCTCGCCGGGCTTGCGGAACAGATCGAGCAGCGTGGCGCACAGCGCCGGCAGCAGCAGGATGGCGATCACCGCCAGGCTCCAGAAGCCCGGCGACCCCAGCGCCCAGCCCGGCAACAACAGCAGCGTCAGGGCCACCGGGACCAGGCTGCGGCGCAGGTTGTCCAGCAGCTTCCACTGCGCCAGCGCCGACAGCGGATTGCGCTCCCGTGGCGCGCCGGGCGGGCCGGGCACGCGTCGGCGCAACCAGCCCGCCAGTTGCCAATCGCCGCGAATCCAGCGCTGGCGGCGGCTCACATCCAGGCTGTAGCGGGCCGGATAATCCTCGTAGAGCTGCACGTCGCTGAGCAGGCCCGAGCGCGCGTAACAGCCCTCCAGCAGGTCATGACTCAGGATCCGGTTGTCCGGAAAGCGCCCGCCCAAGGCCTGCTCGAAGGCGTCGACGTCGTAAATGCCCTTGCCGATGAACGAGCCTTCGCCGAACAGATCCTGGTAGGCATCCGAGACGGCGCGTGTGTAGGGATCGATGCCCGCCTCGCCACTGAACAGCTGCGCGTAGCGCGAGCGATTCGCCCCCGCCAGGCTGGCGGCCACGCGCGGTTGCAGGATGCCGTAACCGGCCATCACCCGGCGTTTTGCCACGTCGTAGCGGGGACGGTTCAGCGGATGCGCCATGGCGCCGACCAATTGCCGCGCCGCATCGCGCGGCAATTGGGTATCCGTATCCAGGGTGATCACGTAGCGCACGTCGCCCAAGTCAGCCGTGTCCCCGACCACCAGTACAAAGGCGTCGCCGGCGCCGCCCCAGCTGGCGCCGCGCAGCAAGGCGTTCAGATCCGCCAGCTTGCCGCGCTTGCGCTCATAGCCCATCCAGCGGCCTTCCCGCGGATTCCAGCGCCGCGGACGGTGGAACAGGAAGAACCGGTCGCCGCGAGTCTCATCGCCGTTGGGTGCGTATTTCTGGTTCAGCGCCGCAATCCGCTGCTCGGCCAGCTGCAGCAGCGCTGCGTCCTCGGCAAGTGTTTCCTGGTCCGCGTCCGCAAAATCGGTCAACAGGCCGAAGTGCAGATGTGCGTCCCGATTGGCCAGAAACCGCACTTCCAGTGCTTCGACCAGCTCCTCGACGCCGGAGGTGCTGGTGAGCAGGGTCGGCACCACCACCAGCGTGCGCACCTGCGGCGGGATGCCTTGGGAGAAGTCCATGCGGGGCAGTGGCTGCGGCGTCACCAGCAGGCTGGAGAACCAGTTCACCAGCGCCCCGGCCAACTGACTGGCCGCCAGCAGCGCCAGCACGCCGATCGGCGCCCATGCCCAGCGGGGCATTTCGGCAATCGGCATGCCCATCAGCAGCACAGCCGTGACGAGCGCCGTGAGCAGGACGATTCCGCCCAGATAAACCGGCAGCGGCGACCGGCCCAGCGCCCTGCGCGCCGCCGCAAGCGGCGAGCGGCGCACCTGCACCGCGAGCTCCAGTTGCGCCCGGCCCTCGCCGATCAGGTAGTAACCGACGTGCGAGGCGCGGGTATCGGCGCCGGCTGCCGTCTCCATGGCCGCGGTGCGCGCCAGCTCGATCGCCCGGCGCGCCACCTCGCCCTCGTCCACGGCGCTCTTTCTTGCCATCGCCTCGGTGGCGTGGCGATAGCGGTCGCGGGTGGCAAAATCCATCCCGCCGTAAACATCGGCCGAATCGTTGCGCAGCGTCTGATCGATGACGCTCAGGTTCTCGACGAAATCGCGCCATTCCAGCGCACCCAGCACCCGCAGGCTGCCGATGCTGTTGCTGATGGACACCTGGTCGGCGGCCTGTTGCTGGTTCTCCGACTGCACCAGCTGGGCGATGGTCAGGCCCGCTTCCGCCAGGCGCTGTTCGATCCAGCTCAACGGCAAGGCAAGGGCCGGACCCCGTCCCTGCAGGCGACGTGCGAGCTCGGCGACGAAGGTACCGACCATCGGCGGATCCGAGCGCGCCATGTCGGCCACCACCAGGATCAGGCTCTTGGGATCCTGCTCGGCGGCCTGCGTCATCCGGTCCGCCCAGACATCGGCCAGGTCGCGCTCGGCCCAGCCGGCACCGATCCGCACCGCGATGCGGCGCAGGTTCTCGATCACGGCCAGCCGCAACATGATCGGAATCGCCCACAACTCGCCAATGCGCAGCGCGGTGACGGTCTGGTAGGCCGCCACGAAGCGGCTGAGGGTGTGCACGCTCACGCGGCCGTCGCCGTGGGCGATCGTCTGCAGGGCGATGTCGTACACGCGCGGATGCCCGGCCGACGGCCCCTGCGCCAGGCGGGGAAGTGCCCGGCTGTAGCCTTCGGGCAGGTGCCGCTTGGCGGTGCGGATCTGTTCTTCGATGAGGTAGAAATTGTCGAGCAGCCACTCCCCGGCCGGCGTGATCTGGCGACCCTGCGCAACCGCCGTGGTCAGCAGGTTGCACACTTCGATCAGCGCGCTTTCGTTTGCCGCCAAACGATCCAGCAGGCGGTCGGGTGCGCGCCCCGGCGCCACCCGGTGCGCGGCCGCGAGCGCCTTCCCGTGCAAGGCCATCTGGTCCGCGCTGAACAACTCCCCGCGCAGGGGTGGCTCGTCGACGGGCGCAGTCCGGTGCCAGCCACGGCCGCGAAGCCCGGCCTGCAGACGGCGGTGAAATTCACGCAACCGGATGCCGGCATTCAACTCGGGTGGCCCGGGGAAGAAACAAGCGCATCACCCCTGCGCGACGAGCGCGGGACCGCAGCGCCAATGCCGGCTGGAGGGATCTCGTTTGCGCGGCGCGCGACAAATCTGTGCATGACTACCTCAATGCGCTGAACCGCAGTTTCATCCTTTCACACGTCTTGACGAAAACATCGCGTGGTGCGCGCAGGTCTGCAATCGCAGCCTCACCAGCCATCCCCGACACGTCAAGACAGCAACAACTCTCGATATCCTTCTGCGCGACATGATTCCCGCGAATCAGCACTCACGGATTTGATCAGCGGCATCTGGATGCTCGCATGCGTTGCGATCGTAGTTCTGGATCAGGACTTCGCGGTAGCAATGCTCGATGATCCGTTTCGAGTGCGCCTGAATCTTGCCACCGCTCGCCATACCATAAGCGAGAGTGTTGCAACCACGGAATAGCTACTTGATTTGTGAATATCATGAGTCGCGGTCGTCAGTCATACGTTGGCCGCCCCGTGCGTATCCCTTCCTCCCGCGAGGTTCATAACAGCGGACCGGGGATAGCTGACCCCAGTCCCCAAGCCTGCTCACAGGTCGTAAAAACCCTTGCCTTCCCGCGCCAGCTTTTCCAGCAGCGGCGCCGGCTTCCAGTAGTTGTCGCCGCATTGTCGCGCGTATTTCTGGTAGGCATCGCAGACGGTCTTGAGCCCGATCTCGTCGGCCCAGAACATGGGGCCGCCGCGGTAGGCGGGAAAACCGTAGCCGTTGATCCAGATGATGTCGATGTCCAGCGCGCGGGCAGCGATGCCTTCTTCGAGAATCTTCGCGCCCTCGTTCACCATGGGGTAGAGGCAGCGTTCGAGGATTTCCTGGTCGGATATCTGCCGCTGTGCAATGCCGGCGTCGCGGGCGCACTGGGCGATGAGGCGCTCGATCTCGGGGTCGGGCAGCGGGGTGCGGCCGTCTTCGTAGCGGTAGATGCCGGCCTTGGTCTTCTGCCCGTGGCGGCCCATTTCGACGATCCGGTCGATCCACAGGGATTCGCGCGGCTCGATCTTGCCGGCTTTGCGGCGCTCCTCGCGCACCTTGTAGCCCACGTCGAGCCCGGCCATGTCGGCCATGGCGAAGGGGCCCATGGGGAAGCCGAAGTCGTAGAGCACCTTGTCGATCTGCTCGGGCTTGGCGCCCTCCTCCACCAGGAACATGGCCTCGCGGGTGCGTTGGTGCAGCATGCGGTTGCCGACGAAGCCGTCGCACACGCCGACCAGGGCGCCGATCTTGCCGATGCGCCGGGACAGGTTCATCACCGTGGCGATGACATCGTTGGCGGTCTGCTTGCCGCGCACGTTTTCCAGCAGCCGCATCACGTTGGCGGGGCTGAAGAAGTGCATGCCGATCACGTCCTGGGGCCGTTGGGTGGCGCTCGCGATGGTATCGACGTTCAGGGTCGAGGTGTTGGTGGCGAGGATGGCGCCCGGCTTGGCCACGGCATCAAGCTTGCGAAACACCTCTTGCTTGATTTCCATGTTTTCGAACACGGCTTCGATCACCACATCGGCGTGCTTGATCTCGTCATAGGAGGTGGACGGCGTGATCAGCCCCATGCGTTTCTCGACATCGGCGGCGGTGAGCCGGCCCTTGCTCGCGGTCGCTTCGTAGTTCTTGCGAATCACGCCGATACCCCGGTCCAGGGCTTCGCGGTTGATTTCGAGCAGGGTCACCGGAATGCCGGCGTTGGCGAAGTTCATGGCGATGCCGCCGCCCATGGTGCCGGCGCCGATGACGGCGGCGGTCTTGATCTCCCGCTGCGCCGTGTCCTTGGGCAGTCCCGGAATCTTGGCCACTTCGCGCTCGGCGAAGAACACATGGCGCTGGGCGCGGGATTCGCTCGAGGTCATCAGCTCCTGGAACAGTTCCGCCTCGCGCTGCATGCCCGCGGCAAAGGGCAGTTCGGCCGCCGCCTGCACGGACTTGATGATGTTGAACGGAGCCTTGAAGCCGCGCAGACGACGTGCGATGCCGGCTTCATAGTTGGCGAAGAAATCGGCCGCGACCGGCGCGACCGGCAGTGCGCTCGCCCGCTTCACACCGCGGTTTTCGGCCAGCACGCGCCGCGCGAAGGCGATGGCGCCGGTCTTGAGATCACCCTCGATCAGCTCGTCGAGCAGCCCGAGGCGCTGGGCTTCGGCGGCGGGGACATGGGTGCCCTGAACGATGAAGTCGAGCGCCTTCTCGACACCCACCAGACGCGGCAGGCGCTGGGTGCCGCCGGCGCCGGGCAGCAGGCCCAGGTTGACTTCCGGCAGGCCGACGCGCGCACTGGGCACCGCGACCCGGTAGTGGCAGCCGAGCGCCACTTCCAGGCCGCCGCCGAGCGCAGTGCCGTGGATGGCAGCGATGATGGGTTTGTCCGAGGCTTCCATGGCGTCGATCACCGGCACCAGGCTCGGCGCCGCCAGCGGCTTGCCGAATTCGCGGATGTCGGCGCCGGCGATGAAGGTCGCGCCGTCGCAGATCAGCACCATGGCCTTGACACCGGCATCGGCGAGACCGGCCTGGACCGCATCCTTGAGACCGGCGCGCACCGGCTGGGACAGGGCATTGACGGGCGGATTGGCGACGGTGATGACGCCAATCTCGCCATCACGGGTGAAGCTGACGGCAGCGGACATGGTGGATTCCTCAGTGAGTTGCGGGTTTCAGGATAGGGAAACGGCAGGCAGCGCGGCTCAGGCAAGACGCTCGAGCGCCGCCAGATAGGGTTCGGCGTGGCGTTGCGCGCGGATCACCTCGGCCAGGGTCTGCCCGGCGGGATTGGTGGCGCGCGGGTTGCGGCCGGCGGCGATGAACAGCGCCAGAAAATCCGCAAAATTGTCGGCGCCCATGCCCCGGTAGGCTTTCTCCAGCACATGGTAGTCGGGGTCGACGCCCGCGGGCGGTTGATAGGCGAGGAAGCTGTGCAGCCGCGCCGCGTCGAACACTTCACCGATGACCTGCACCTTGTCTTTTTTCAACGCCATGGCGATGTCCTCTGCGTTATCCGTTGAGCTTGGCGGTGAGCAGCTCGTTGAGCTGCTGGGGATTCACCTTGCCGCCTGAGGCTTTCATGACCTGACCGACGAAAAAGCCGAGCATCTTGGCTTTCTTGTCGTCCGCGGCGGCGCGGTAGTCGGCCACCTGTTTGGGGTTGGCCGCCAGTACCTGCTCGACCAGGGCAGCGATGGCGCCGCTGTCGGAGACCTGTTTCAGCCCCTTGGCCTCGATCACGGTGTCGGCGTCGCTGGCGCCGTTCCAGAGCGCCTCGAACACCTGGCGCGCAATAGCGTTGGAGATGGTGCGGTCGAGAATCCGTTGTAGCAAGCCGCCGAGCTGGGCCGGGCTCACCGGACAGGCGGCGATGGCCGTTTCGGTACTGTTGAGGCGCGCGGCAATCTCGCCCATCAGCCAGTTGGCGGCCAGCTTGGGATCGCCGGATGCCTTGGCCGCCGCCTCGAAGTAGTGCGCGGTGGGCGTGTCGGCGGCGAGCTGGCCGGCGTCGTAGTCGGACAGTCCGTACTCGGTGACGAAGCGCGCCCGGCGCGCTTCCGGCAGCTCCGGCTGGGTGGCGCGCAGCCCTTCGATCAGGGCCGGCTCGACCTGCACCGGCAACAGGTCCGGGCAGGGAAAGTAGCGGTAGTCGTTAGCCTCTTCCTTGCTCCGCATGGCGCGGGCGCTGTCGGTGTCGCCGTCGTAGAGGCGGGTTTCCTGGATCACCCGGCCGCCGTCCTCCAGAACGCCGATCTGGCGCGCGACTTCCTTGGCGATGGCGCGCTCCATGAACCGGAACGAGTTGAGGTTCTTGGTCTCGGTGCGGGTGCCCAGGGGTTCGCCCGGGCGGCGCACCGAGACGTTGACATCGAAGCGCATCGAGCCCTGGGACATGTCGCCGTCGCTGATGCCGAGCGCGGTGACGATGGCGTGGAGCTGCTTCGCGAACGCGACGGCTTCCTCGGCGCTGCGCAGGTCCGGCTCGGTGACGATCTCGATCAGCGGCGTGCCGGCGCGGTTGAGATCGATGCCCGACAGGCCGTGGAAATCCTCGTGCAGCGACTTGCCGGCGTCCTCTTCCAGATGGGCGTGGTGAATGCGGATGCGCTTCGTCCGCCCGTCGGCGAGCTCGATGTCGAGATGGCCCGGCCCCACGATGGGATGCGCGAGCTGGGTGGTCTGGTAGCCCTTGGGCAGGTCGGGATAGAAGTAGTTCTTGCGCTCGAACACCGACACCGGATTGATCTCGGCATCGACCGCGAGCCCGAACCGGATCGCCATCTCGACGGCGGCCTTGTTCAGCAGCGGCAGGGTGCCCGGCAACGCCAGATCGATGGCGCAGGCCTGGGTGTTGGGCGCGGCGCCGAACGCGGTCGCGGCGCCGGAGAACAGCTTGGAGCGGGTGGCGAGCTGGAGGTGGACTTCGAGTCCGATCACGGTTTCCCAGTTCATGCGCTGGCCTCCGTCGGCAGGGGCGGCGCCAAGCGATGCCAGCCGGTCGCCTGCTGGTAGCGGTGGGCGGCATTGAGCATGCGCGCCTCGTCGAAGTAATTGCCGATGATCTGCAGACCCACGGGCTTGGCATCCACCAGGCCGCAGGGCACCGACAGCGCCGGCAGTCCGGCCAGGTTGGCGGCGATGGTGTAGATGTCCTCGAGGTACATGGCGACCGGATCGCCGCCCTTGGCCCCGAAGGCAAAGGCCGGGGTGGGGCAGGTGGGGCCGAGGATCAGGTCCACCTTCGCGAAGGCGTCGAGAAAATCCTGCCGGATCAGCCGTCGCACCTGCTGCGCCTTGTTGTAGTAGGCGTCGTAGTAGCCGGCGGACAGGCAGTAGGTGCCGATCAGGATGCGGCGTTTGACCTCGTCGCCGAAGCCCTCTTCCCGGGACCGCATGTAGAGGTCGCGCAGATCGATCGGGTCGGCGCAGCGGTGGCCGTAGCGCACGCCGTCGAAGCGCGCCAGGTTGGCCGAGGCTTCGGCGGGCGCGATCACATAGTAGGCGGGTACCGCGAGTCCGGAATGGGGCAGGCTGATGGCCACCAGACGGGCGCCCTGGCGCGCGAATTCGGCGAGCGCCTCGCGCACCGCGCGCTCGGTGCCGGGATTGAGGCCGGCGCCGAAATACTCCTCCGGCACGCCGATGCGGAGTCCCGCCAGGGGTTGCTCCAGGGTGGCGGCGTAATCCGGCACCGGGCGGTCGAGGCAGGTGGAGTCGCGCGCGTCGAAGCCCGCCATGACCTGGAGCAGCAGCGCCACGTCTTCGGCGCTGCGCGCCATGGGCCCGGCTTGGTCGAGGCTGGAGGCGAAGGCGATCATGCCCCAGCGGGAGACGCGACCGTAGGTCGGTTTGAGTCCGGTGACGCCGCACAGCGCGGCCGGCTGGCGGATGGAGCCGCCGGTGTCCGAGGCGGTGGCACCCGGCACCAGACGCGCCGCCAGCGCCGCCGCCGAGCCGCCGGAGGAGCCGCCCGGGACGCAGTCGGCGGCCCAGGGGTTTGTCACCGGCCCGTAGTAGCTGGTCTCGTTGGACGAGCCCATGGCGAACTCGTCCATGTTGGTCTTGCCCAGCACCACGGCGCCGGCGGCGGCAAAGCGCTCGACCACGGTGGCGTCGTAGGGCGGCACGAAATTGTCGAGCATGCGCGAGCCGCAACTGGTGCGCAGGCCGCGGGTGCAAAAAATATCCTTGTGGGCGATGGGGAGCCCGCACAGTGTCGGCGCATCCCCCGCCGCGCGGCGCTGATCGGCGGCGGCGGCCTGGGCCAGCGCCCGTTCTTCGCCGATGGTAATGAAGGCGTTGTAGTGCGGATTGGCCGCCTTGACGCGGGTCAGCAGATGGCGCGTGAGTTCGGCGCTGGAAAAATCCCGGCGCGCCAGGCCGTGGCACATCTGGACAAGAGTCAGGTCATGCATTGAACAGGGTCCGTACAGGGCTGCTGGGTGCCGCGGGGCGCGGCGGCGTAGGCGATCACTCGACGACTTTGGGCACCAGGTAGAGTCCAGCTTCGACCGCCGGGGCGGCGGCCTGGAGCGCGTCCCGATCGACGGACTCGGAGACCAGATCCTCGCGCAGGCGCTGGGTGGCGTCGAGGGGGTTGGCCAGGGGTGCGATACCGGTGGTGTCGGCGGCGCGCAGCTGATCGATCAGTTCCAGCACCCGATTGATACCTTCCGCAGTGGCGGTGGCGGTGGCCTCGGAAAGGTGAATGCGCGCCAGCTCCGCCAGTTTTTCGATATCGGCACGTTGGATCGACATGCTATAGTTTCCGCTTGTTTCACGAACTTCCGGCAACGCCAGCAGGGTAGCACGGATGGCCTCCCGAGCTGAATCCCGGAGCGGGAGCTGGCCTGCGGTCGCACCCCGATTCGCGGCCTGGCGACGCCGCCACTGGCCCTTTAAGCAGGAATTCCATTTGTCCATGATCAAACGCTTGCGCGGGATGTTCTCGAACGACCTTTCGATCGATCTGGGAACCGCCAATACACTCATTTATATCGACAACAAGGGCATCGTTCTCAATGAACCCTCCGTGGTGGCGATCCGTCACCATCACGGCCAGAAATCGGTAGAGGCAGTGGGTGCCGAGGCCAAGCGCATGCTGGGTCGTACGCCCGGCAACATCACTGCCATCCGGCCCCTAAAGGACGGCGTCATCGCCGACTTCCAGGTGACCGAAAAAATGCTCCAGTACTTCATTAAGAAAGTGCACTCCCACAGCATCATCCCGCCGAGCCCCCGCGTGCTGGTGTCCGTGCCCTGTCTGGCCACCGAGGTGGAAAAACGCGCGATCCGTGAATCCGCCGAACGGGCCGGCGCGCGCGAAGTATTCCTGATCGAGGAACCGATGGCGGCGGCGATCGGTGCCGGCATGCCGGTGCACGAAGCCTGCGGTTCGATGGTGGTCGACATCGGCGGCGGCACCACCGAGGTGGCCATCCTGTCCCTCAACGGCGTGGTGTTCTCGGATTCCATCCGCATGGGGGGCGACCGCTTCGACGAGGCGATCATCAATTTCGTGCGCCGCAAGTACGGCAGTGTGATCGGCGACGCCACCGCCGAGCGCATCAAGATCGAAATCGGCGGCGCCTACCCCAGCAAGGAGGTACGCGAGATCGACGTGCGCGGGCGCAATCTGGCCGAAGGCGTGCCCAAGAGCTTTACCCTCAACAGCGATGAAATCCTCGAGGCCCTGCAGGAACCCCTCGCCGCCATCATCCAGGGCGTCAAGCGGGTGCTTGAGCAGTCGCCTCCGGAGCTCGCGTCGGATATCGCCGAAACCGGCATCGTGGTCACGGGCGGCGGTGCGCTGCTGCGGGATATCGACCTGCTGATCACCCACGAGACCGGGCTCCCGGTGATCATTGCCGAAGAGCCGCTGACCTGCGTCGCACGCGGCGGCGGCAAGGCACTGCAGATGATGGACAAGCGCCATCTCGATATCCTCATGACCTGAGCCGGTTCCGGGGGCTCTCGGTCCCTGCGCCGAACGGTCGCGGAGCGCCATGGAGAACAAGATCTTCACCAAACCGGTGTCAGCGCCACGGATGCTGCTGTTGGTGGCGCTGGCGGTGATACTTCTCCTGGCCGACCACTACACCGCGGTATTCGCTCCGGCGCGCGCCTGGCTCGAAACCGCGGCACGGCCCCTGTCCTGGCTGGGCAATCTGCCGGGTCAGATGGTGGAATGGAGCCGGACCAACGTCGCCGGTCCGGGCGGACTCGCCGTCAAAAACCGGCAACTGGACGCCGAGGTGCTGGTACTCAAAGGACAGCTCCAGCAGCTCGCCGAACTCGGTGCGGAGAATGTCCGGCTGCGCACCCTCCTCAATGCACACCAAACGCCCAAGTTGCGCCTGTTGATGGCGGAGTTGATCGGGGTCTCTCCCGATCCCCGACGCCATCAGATCACCATCGATCGCGGCGAGCACGAGGGGGTCTTCATCGGTCAGGCGGTGCTCGACAGCGGCGGCTTGATGGGCCAGGTGGTGCAGGTGTCGGCCGAGCGGGCGGACGTCCTGCTGATCAGCGACGAACGCCACGCGGTGCCGGTTCGGGTGGCGGGCACCGACATGCGCGCCATCGCGGAGGGCACCGGGGATTACCGCCGTCTGCGGCTACGCCATGTGCAGCCGACGCTGGAGATTGCAGTGAACGATCTGCTGCTGACCTCGGGGCTCGGGGGTCACTTTCCTGCCGGCTATCCGGTCGGTCGGGTGGCGAGCATCGAGTACGAGCCCGGACAGCCATTTGTCGAGGTCGCCATTACGCCGGCAGCCGAGCTGGATCGCAGTCGGCATCTGCTCCTGGTATTTCCCGAGCCAGCGTCCGGCCCCCCCCATGGCGGCTAGGGGCAACGCCGTGCTGCAGGTTGCCGGCTCGCTTTGCTTGGCGCTGGTGCTGACCATCAACGGTACACGGTCCTGGACGCAGTATCTGGTACCCCCCCTGATCCTGCTGGTAACCCTGTACTGGGTGTTGTTTGGTCCGGTCCTCTATGGTCTGGGGTTTGCTTTTCTGATCGGCCTGCTGCTCGACCTGATGCTCGGCACTCCGGCCGGTGAGTACGCCCTGGCGTTCTGTGTCACGGCCTACGTGGCACAACGGCTTGAGCACCGGGTGCGTCATTTCACCATCCCCTATCAGTGCCTGGTCGCCGGCGCGTTGACTCTGGTATTCCAGCTGATCATGGTGGCCTTTGGTCTGCTGGAGCAGAGTGGCACTCTGCACCTCGCCCAGTTCTATTCGGCGCTGGGTGCGATGCTGGTGTGGCCGCTGCTGGTATTTTTGCTGGGTCGGCTGCATGACCGGAGCTGGTGATGCAGCCGCGCGCGGGGCCGCGAACCCCGCGCACGGCGGCGCGGTGGCCCTCGCCGCAGCGGACCTGGTGCTGGCGTCGGCCTCGCCACGGCGCAGCGCCCTGCTGGCGGGTATCGGCGTCCGCTTCGCCGTGATTCCCGCGCATCTGGACGAAACCCCCGAACCCGCCGAACGACCGCGCGACTATGTGGCGCGCCTGGCGCTTGCCAAGGCACGCGCCATTGCCGACGCCATCGGCGATGTCCTGCCGGTGCTGGGTGCCGACACCAGCGTGGTGTGCGAGGGCCGTGTGCTCGGCAAACCCGCAGGCGAAGCCGAGGCAGTCGCCATGCTGATGGCGCTGTCCGGCCGCATCCACCAGGTCTTCACCGCCGTCGCGCTGGTCCGGGGCGCGGCCGCGGCCAGCGTCCTGGTGGAGACCGCAGTGACCTTCCGCGAGCTATCGACCGCCGAATGCCGATCCTACTGGCGCAGCGGCGAACCGGCGGACAAGGCCGGCGGCTACGCACTACAGGGTATGGGCGGTATCTTCGTGACCCGCATCGAGGGCAGCTACTCCGGTGTCGTCGGGCTCCCGGTGGCTGAAACCTATAAACTGTTGAGCGATTTTGCCATCGACTGCGGACTGAGCCGGGTATGAGCGGAGAGATACTGATCAACATCACACCCTCCGAGACCCGGGTCGCCCGGGTCGACAACGGGGTGCTGCAGGAAGTCAGCATCGAGCGCGCGCAAAAACGCGGCCTGGTGGGCAATATCTACAAGGGCAAGGTGGTTCGGGTGATGCCCGGAATGCAGGCCGCCTTCATCGATATCGGGCGCGACAAGGCCGGTTTCATCCACATCAACGACCTGCGTCCGCGCGCCGGCGAGACGGTCGACCGCTGGGCGAGCGGTGAACGCGATATCCGCGAGCTGCTCCGCGAGGGCGACCTGCTGGCGGTACAGGCGCTGAAAGACCCCATCGGGACCAAGGGGCCGCGCCTCACGACCTTCCTTTCGGTGTCGTCGCGCTTGCTGGTGTTCATGCCCAAGACCGATCACATCGGCATTTCGCAGCGCATCGAGGACGAAGCCGAGCGCGAGCGCCTGCGGCAGGAACTCGAACTGGCGGTCGCCGCGCAGGAAGTCTGCGAGGAACCCAGCGGCTACATCATCCGCACCGTCGCCGAAGGCGCAACCCGCGAGGAGTTGAGCGCGGAAGTCGCGTTTCTCCACCGGCTCTGGGCCTACGTCAAGGACAAGATCGCTTCCAGCGAGGCCGTCGGCTGTCTGTACGAAGACCTGCCGCTGACCCTGCGTACCCTGCGCGACCTCAACCCCGAAGGCATCGACCGCATCCGGGTGGATTCCGACGAGGTATTCGACCTGCTCGGGCGCTTCACTGCCTACTTCAATTCCGAAGTCCGGGATCTGATCGAGCGTTACCGCGGCGAGCGTCCGCTGTTTTCGCTGTACGGCGTGGAGGAGGAAATCACGCGCGCGCTGGAGCGGCGGGTGGACCTTAAGTCGGGCGGCTATCTGGTCATCGACCAGAACGAGGCGATGACCACCATCGATGTCAACACGGGCTCCTACACCGGTCGTCACAACCTCGAACAGACCATCTTCAAGACCAATGTCGAGGCGGCCGGCGCCATCGCCCGCCAGATCCGGCTGCGCAACCTGGGCGGCATCATCATCCTCGACTTCATCGATATGCAGGATCCCGAACACCGCCGCCAGGTGTTGCGCGCCCTGGAGAACGCGCTCGCCACGGATCGCGCCAAGCTGACGATTTCCGGCGTGTCCCAGCTCGGTCTGGTGGAGATGACCCGCAAGCGCACCCACGAGAACCTGCAGCAACAACTCTGCGAGCCCTGCGCTGTCTGTAACGGCAGGGGCTACATGAAGTCGGCCGAAACCGTCACTTTCGAAATTTTCCGCGAGATTCTGCGCGAAGCACGGACGTTCGAGTGCGAAAAGATTCGCGTGATGGCGGCGCACAGCGTGATCGACCGCCTGCTCGCCGAGAACTCCACCGATGTCGCCGATCTGGAAGCCTTCATCAAACGACCGATCGAATTCCGGGTGGAGAGCCTTTATTCACAGGAGCAGTTCGACATTGTCCCGCTCTGAGACATTGTTCCGCTCCGAGACATTGTGCCGCTCTGCATCGTCCTGCTCTGATCCGGTCGGGCGCGGTTGCCGCCGACACGGCCCGCCGCGGTTGCCCGCGCACTGACCATGACCGGCATGGCGAGGCGTCTGGTGCGTTGGGTCTGGGCGTTATCGGCGCTGCTCATCATTGCGTATGCCCTGGTGGTGGCGGCGGGCCGGGAGTTGCTGCCGCGGCTGGACCATCTGCAACCGCGGCTCGACTCCGTCCTGTCCGAACGTCTGGGCGCCGTCGCCGAGGCCCGGCAACTGAACGGCGCCTGGACCCGGTTCTCGCCGCATTTATGGGCGGGATCAGTGCGTGTGGCCGCTGCATCTGGCCAGCCGCCGTTTCTGGTGATGGATGCCCTGGACGCAGAGGTTGATCTGTTCCACAGTCTGTTCGCCCGCCGGCCGGTCTGGTCCGACCTGTCGCTCGCCCGTTTGCAGATCCGTCTCACGGAAACGCCCACCGGCTGGGCCCTGGATAGCGGCACGCCCAATACGCAGGGCGCGGCGAGGCAGGTGATCGACATGCTGCTGGCGAGTCGGCGGACGCGCATTGCACGGGCGGAAATCACACTCCATTTCCGCTCCGGCGTCACCGAACTGATCGCGGCGAACCATCTCGTCCTGGAAAACAGCGGAAATTTCCATCGCCTCGGCGCCGCGCTGGAAATTTCCGGGGAAGAGGTTGCGGCGCTCCAGGCGGAGTGGCGTGGCGGCGGCGTCAACGCTGCGGACTGGAGCGATCTGAACGGGCGCAGCTACCTGAAACTGTCGCGACTCAATCTCTCCGGCTCACTGGGAGTGATATTGCGCGGCCTGGCGCCGGACTGGGCGCGCCGGCTGGCGCCCGTGGCAGTGCCTATGAATGCCGAGATCTGGTTGACCGCAGCCGGGGACGGGCGCGCCGAGATCGTCGGGCGCGTCGCCACCGACAGTGTGCCGCTGGGGTCGGCGCCTGCCGCGAGCCCGCTGCGCGATCTCAAGGCCGATATCACGGGCTGGCTCGGTCCGGACGATTGGGGTTTGCGTCTGCAGGAGCTTGCTTTCACCTGGAATGGGCGCGACATCACACCGCTGACCCTGGAGTTTCGCCAGCGCCTGGGCGCCGATGGCCCCCGCTTCAGTCTGTCCGCCGATCATCTCGATGTCGGCACGCTCAAGGCCATGGCGCTGGCCGGCGACCTGCTTCCGGGGCGCGCCGCCGAAGTGCTTGCCGCATTGGATCCGACAGGGCGACTGGCGTATCCCCGGGTGGATATCGATCTCGATCTCCCCGGCCGCGTGACCGGGTTGCAGGCGACGCTGGAGAACGTGGCGGTCGCGTCCTGGCGCAACAGTCCGGCGGTGACCGGGATCTCCGGGCAGATAACCGCAACCGGCCACGGCGGCGTCCTGACGCTCGACGGTACAACCGAGCTGACGATGCGGTTTCCAGAGGCCTATGCCGATTATTTTCGCGTCGGGCAGGTCCGCGGCCAGGTCGGCTTCACCCTGGATGACGATTATTCGACGCTGGAGATCCAGGGCGCGCCACTCGATATCCGTGCCGCTGGCGGCGCGGGCCGCATTCGTGCCGCCTTCAGCCTGCACCAGCCGCTGGCGCCCGGCGTTCATGGCGAGCTCTGGCTCACGGCCGGCATCAGCGACAGCGACGCGGCCTATGCCCGCCAGTACATTCCCCGGGTGCTGGAACCCGAACTGTTGCAGTGGCTCGACCGCGCCCTGGGAGACATGCGGGTGGTCGAGGGCGGCTTCATCTGGCGCGGCGCCATCGAGAAAGAGGCCGGCCCGCGCCGCGCCATCCAGGTTTACGCCCGGGTGGCGGACGGTGCGATCGATTACGACCCCGAATGGCCGGGGTTGATGGACGTGAGTGCCTATGTCGCGGTTGACGGCACCGATGTATCCGGCCGCGCCAGGTCCGCGACGATCGCCGGCGTCCCGGTGCGGAACGTCCGGTTTCGGACTATCGAGGTGGCGGGCAACAGCAAGCCGTTGCTGGCGATAACGGCCACCGCCGCGACCGAGGTTTCACGGGCGCTCGGCGTGCTGGCGCAATCGCCCCTGCGGAGCCGGGTGGAACCGCTGCGCGACTGGCAGGCGGAGGGCCCGGTCGCCGTCGCCCTGGATCTGCGGATTCCGCTGTCGAAACAGCATTCCGGAGCGCGCTACCGGGTGGTTGCCAAGCTTGCGGATGCCGCGCTTACTCACCGCGGGAGCGGTCTGAAATTCGAGCGCATTCGCGGCGACATCACCTTTTCCGAGGTCGATGGCCTGGCGGCGACCGGGCTCGCAGCGCGCTTCTGGGATCAGGAATTGCAGGCGACCATCCATGCCGGCGCGCACGGCGAGACCCGCATCGACGCGGGTGGCCGGGCGGTGGTGGAAGATTTGCCGGTGTGGCCCGACTGGCTGCGGGGCACGGTGGCGGGAGAAACGGCCTACTCCGCCAGCTATCGCATTCCCGGCGACGGGACACCACCGCAGTTGGTGGTGGAATCCCGGCTCGAGGGTGTCCACTCGGATCTACCGGCGCCATTCGCGAAAATGAATCGAGACGCACCGCTGCCCTTGACCGCGCGCCTGACGTTCGGCGCCGAGAATATCGATGTGGATGTACATCTGGGCGCTGATCTGGCGGCCCGCGGCCGCCTGGGGGACGGCCGGATGCAGCGCGCGGAGCTTACGCTCGGCGGAGTGGCGGCGGAGCTGCCGGCCGCACCGGGCCTGAGTGTACGCGGGCATCTCGATGCACTGGATATTGACGCCTGGCGCGAGCGCCTGCCCGCCGCCGCCGGGCCGGGGGATCTCATGATGGCCCATGCACCGCGCCTGAAATTGCAGATCGGCACGCTGCAGGCAGCAGGTCTGCAACTCGCCGACATCGACGTTTCCGGCGCGGTGGCGGATGGCGCCTGGCGTATGCACGGCGACAGCGCGACGGTGACGGGCGATCTGGTGGTCCCGCTCGATGGCAGCCCGTTCGCGCTGCATCTGAATCATCTGGTGCTGCCCAAGCCGGATTTCGCCAGCGACCAGGGCGTACTCTCCCGGTTCGATCCCCGCTCGCTCCCGGAACTGGAATTTTCCACCCAGGGTCTGCGGCTCGGCGAACGGGAACTCGGGCATATCGGGTTTACGCTGCGCCGAGCGCCGGACGGCGTGCGGGCGAGCGCGATTCGCGGCGAGATCACGGGCCTCGTGGTCGGTAGCGGGGAGGGTTCCTCCTCGCTGCTGTGGCGTCGGTTGGGCGAGCACGACCAGACCCGGTTCGAGAGCGTTCTGGATAGCGACAATCTGGCCGGCGTGCTGCGCGCCTGGGATTTGCCCGGCGCCATCGAGAGCGAGCGCGCGACCTTTGCGACCGCGCTGGAGTGGGACGACAAACCCTGGAAATTCAGTGCCCGGGCGCTGCGCGGCGAGGTGGGGATACAGATTGTGAAGGGCTCCTTTCACCGGACGTCGGGCGCCGCCTCCAGCGTCGCAATGAAATTGATCGGCTTGATCAATTTCGATACCTGGCTGCGCCGTCTGCGGCTGGATTTTTCCGATCTGTTCGAGACCGGGGTGTCCTTCGACGAGCTGAAAACAACCCTGGCCTTCGACGTCGGAATGCTGAATTTTGCCCAGCCCGTCAAGGTGGAATTGCCGTCGGGCAAGATGCGTCTGGAGGGCCGCGCCAACCTGGTGGACGAAACCATCGACGCGCATCTGGTGGCGACCCTGCCGGTGGGCACCAACCTGCCCTGGATCGCCGCCCTGGCGGGCGGACTGCCGGCGGCGGCCGGTGTGTACCTCACGAGTCGGGTGTTTGATCGTCAGGTCGATAAAATTTCCAGCCTGGGCTACCGGGTCACCGGTCCCTGGGAAGATCCCCACATCGAAGTCGAGCGCATTTTCAGCGATTCGGCGAAATAGCGGAGGCCTGGCCATGCACCGGTTGGCAGCCATTCAACTGCGCGGCGACGGCGATCGCGACCACAAGCTGGCGCGGGCCGGAGCCCTGATCGACGAGGCGGCCAGCAAGGGCGCCGGGCTGCTGGTGTTGCCCGAGAACTTCGCCTATTACGGCGCGGATGCCGCCGGACTTGCCGCCGCAGCCGGTGCGGAAAAAGACGAGTCCGGCCCGGCCCGCGCGTTTCTGGCCGAGCGCGCGCGGCGCCACGGGGTGTGGATCCTGGGCGGCACTCTGCCTTTGTTCAGCGGTCTGGTCGGGGATGCCGATCCGCGACCCTTTGCCGCCGCGCTGCTCTATAACGACAGCGGCGAGGAAGTGGCGCGCTACCACAAGATTCATCTGTTCGATGTCACCGTCGCGGCCACGGGTCGCCGCTACTGCGAGTCCGACAGCTTCCGCCCCGGACAGGATCCGGTGGTGGTCCACACACCGTTCGGCAAGCTCGGCATCAGCGTGTGTTACGACCTGCGGTTTCCCGAGCTCTATCGCGGTTATGCCGCGCGCGGCGCCACCCTGGTGGCGGTGCCTTCGGCTTTCACCGCCACCACCGGCGCGGCGCACTGGCGCCTGTTGCTGCGGGCGCGCGCGGTCGAGAATCAGTGCTATGTGATCGGCGCCGATCTCGGCCATCGGGAGCACCCCACGCGACCCATCTGGGGCGGCAGCGCCATCGTCGATCCCTGGGGCGAGGTGGTGGCGGAGCTCGAAGACGGCGAGGGTGTCATCCTGGCGGACATCGACACCGAACGGCTGGCCCGGATCCGCACCGATATGCCGGTGCTGGAGCATCGCCGGCTGTGAGTGCCGGGCAGCCGGCTAGGCTGCCCGCGCCGCGTCGGCGGTCGCCAGACTGGCGCGCACATCCGCTGCGCTGGCCGGTTCCGCTCCCGCGGCGCGAATCGCGGCCGCCGCCTCGGCAACCAGCTCGACGTTGCGACGCTGACAGTGGAAGGGCGCGTCTTCCAGCCCCACCCGCACATGGCCGCCCAGCGCCACAATGGCGGGAATCAGCGGGATCAGATCTACATGCAGCCCCGCCACCATCCAGGGTGCGCCCGGCGCTTCCTCGGCCATCAGTTTGGCCAGTGCTTCCACCGCCCAGTCGCGCGGCGGAAAACAGAACGTGAAACCGCTCGACAGCATGAAACGGAACACCGGGGTTTTGAGGCTGGGGATGTCGCGGTACAGCTTGGCGCCTTCACGAATGAAGCCCGGCTCGTAACAGGCATAGGCGGGGCGCCAGCCGTTGTGGGCGGCGCGCTCGGCGCTGGCGCGCAGCACACGCGGTCCGTTGATATAGACATCGCCGTCGCTGCCGAACAGGTTGGCCGCGCTCTCGCGGGTGGAAAAATTGCAGGAGCCGGGGTCGAGCACGCCCCACTCCAGCGCGCCGCGCCGGGTCAGCTCGTCGGTGGTGGCGCAGCGCAGGGCGGCATCCTCGGGCATCGGCAAGCCCACCGCGGTCGGGTAGACGATGGCGTCCACCTGGCGCTGGATACCTGCGATGAAAGCCTGGCAGTTGTCCGGATCAGTATTCTGGCGACCACTGACCGGATCGAGCGTATGGGCGTGGACGATGGCGGCCCCCGCCTTCACGCAAGCCACGCCTTCGTCGATGATCTCGGCAGCTGTGACCGGGATATTGGGTTGCAGGGCGCGGGGCCAGGCGCCGTTCAGCGCCACTTCGATCCAGACTTTTTTGTGCGCCATGGGCTGTGCCTCTTAATTCTGTTGTGGGTGGGACACATTCAATCACAGCCGGGACCAGTGCCGGAACCGGCATCCATTCCCGGCGTCTCAAGACCAGCGATAGCGCGGGATCATCGAAGCATGAACAAGAAATTGGGGGTACGGGCTGGCGCGACGATTGCGGCGCTGACGGCGGGTGCGTTGATGGCCGGGCGGGTCGCCTGGAGCACGGAGTCCGCGATGACGGTGGCGGAGATGACGGTGGCGCAGGCGCGCGAGCTGATCGCGACGGGCGAACATCTGGAGACCATTCCCAAACCGGTATGGAAGCAATTGCTGACCCCGGAGCAATACGATGTGCTGTGGCGCGGCGCGACCGAGCGCCCGTTCACCGGCTCGCTCCATGACAACAAGCTGGTGGGTACTTACCTCACCGCTGGCTGCCGGCTGCCGGTATTTCACTCCCGAGACAAATACGATTCCGGGACCGGTTGGCCCAGTTTTCGCGATGTGCTGGCGCCGGGCAACGTCGTGCTGAAGCCCGACCGGGCCTGGGGCATGCGCCGCACCGAGGTGCTGTCGAAGTGCGGCGAGCATCTGGGGCATGTGTTCGAGGACGGGCCACCGCCCACTGGATTGCGCTACTGCCTGAATTCCGCCGCCCTGGTTTTCGTGCCGGAAGACGCCTCGAATCCGTCGCCGGGAAACCGTTCGAAAGCGGCGCCGGTGTCGCCCTGACCGGGCCGCTTTCGGCAGACTTGACGGGGAGGGATGGTTTATCATCGCGACCCGGCCAGCGCTGCGCCAGCAAGGCCTGTTGCCTTGAAAAGCCAACTTTTTCGCGGGGTTGGGCGTTCTTGTGAGGTACTTTTTTGTGAGGGACGTCTTGCGTGAGGAAGCTTGATGGACGCTGATACGGTTGACCTCCGGGTTGCCGGCATACTCGACCGGCTGCGGCACCTGCCCGGAGCCTTGCTGCCGATCCTCCATGAAATCCAGCACGAACTGGGTCATGTGCCGGCGACAGCGGTGCCGGCCGTCGCTGCCGCGCTCAACCTGTCGCGCGCCGAGGTCCATGGCGTCATCAGTTTTTACCACCATTTCCGCACTTCTCCCGCCGGTGAGCATGTGATTCAGGTGTGCCGTGCCGAAGCCTGCCAGGCCGTGGGTTCCCGGGCGCTGGAGGCCCATGTGAAGCAACGTCTGGGGGTCGATTTCGGCGCCACCACGGCGGACGGCAAAGTGACGCTGGAACCCGTCTACTGCCTGGGCAACTGCGCCTGCGGACCTTCGGTGCAGGTCGACGATCAGCTCCATGCGCGCGTCTCTCCCCGGTCCTTCGACAACCTGCTCGCCAGGCTCGGGGTGAATTCATGAGCGTGCGCGTGTTTGTGCCGGGCGACAGCACCGCCTGTGCCCTGGGCGCCGATCAGGTCGCCGCCGCCCTCGTGGATCAGGCCCGCGCCCGCGGCCTCGACCTCGACCTGGTGCGCAACGGCTCCCGCGGCCTGTTCTGGCTCGAACCCCTGATCGAGGTGGAAACTGCCGCCGGGCGCGTCGCCTACGGACCGGTGTCCGTCGCCGATGTCGCCGAGCTGTTCGACCGCGACCTGCGCACCGGGGGCGAGCACCCCCTGGCGCTGGGTCCCACCGAACAGATTCCCTATCTGCAAAAACAGACCCGGATCAACTTCGCCCGCGCCGGCGTCATCGACCCCCTGAGCATCGCCGATTACCGCCGCACCGGCGGCTTCGCCGGGCTCGACCGCGCGCTGACGCTGAGCAGCCAGCAGATCGTCGATGCCATCAAGACCTCCGGGCTGCGGGGTCGCGGTGGCGCGGCATTTCCCGCCGGCATCAAGTGGCAGACGGTGCTGGATACGGCGGCCGATCAGAAGTACATCGTCTGCAACGCCGATGAAGGCGATTCCGGCACTTTCGCCGACCGCCTGCTGCTGGAGGCGGACCCGCTCCAGCTCATTGAAGGCATGATCATCGCCGGGCTCGCGGTGGGCGCCACCCGGGGCTATGTCTATGTGCGCTCGGAGTACCCGCGCGCCTTCGCCGTGCTGCGCGCCGCCATCGCGCTGGCCCGCGAAGACGGTTATCTAGGGCCCGATGTGTGCGGCAGCGGTCGCGCCTTCGAACTGGAAGTCCGCCTGGGTGCCGGCGCTTATATCTGCGGCGAGGAGACTTCGCTCCTGGAAAGCCTCGAAGGCCGCCGCGGGCTGGTGCGCGCCAAGCCGCCGCTGCCCGCCATTGCGGGCCTGTTCGGCAAGCCGACCGTCATCAACAATGTGCTGACCCTGGCCAGCGCGGCGGCAATCCTCGCGCGTGGCGCCGACTGGTATCGCGCCCTGGGCTCTGGCCGTTCGCTCGGCACCTTGCCGATGCAGCTGGCCGGCAATATCAAGCGCGGCGGGGTGGTGGAAGTGCCGTTCGGGATGAGCCTGCGCGCGCTGATCGAAGACTTCGGAGGCGGTACCGCCAGCGGCCGGCCGCTGCGCGCGGTGCAGGTGGGCGGGCCGCTGGGGGCTTATCTCAGCGCCGACGAACTCGACCTGCCCCTCGACTACGAAGCCTTTGCCGCCCAACGCGCCATGCTCGGCCACGGCGGCGTGGTGGTGTTCGACGACAGCGTCGACATGGCGGAGCAGGCGCGCTTTGCGATGGAATTCTGCGTCGCCGAATCCTGCGGCAAGTGCACGCCCTGCCGTATCGGCTCGGTGCGCGGCGTCGAGGTCATCGACCGCATCCGCGCCGACACCGAGCGTGGCGACAACCTGCTGCTGCTGAAAGAACTGTGCGACACCATGGAATACGGTTCACTGTGTGCCATGGGCGGACTCACGCCGATGCCGGTGCGCAGCGCCGTGGAAAAATTTCCGGAGGATTTCGGGGCCTGACCCCGGGAGGCGAATATGCTCCAGCACCATCAAGCAAAGGGCTTCGAACCCCAGTACTACGACCCCCGGCAAGACCAACCCGAACGGGACTACGGCACGCCGCCCAGCCTGAGCGAGGCGACGGTTACGCTGCTGATCGACGGCCGCGAAGTCTCCGTCCCGGCCGGCACCTCGGTGCTGCGCGCCGCCGCCGAGCTGGGCATCAAGGTGCCCAAGCTGTGCGCGACGGATTCGCTCCAGTCCTTTGGCTCCTGCCGCATGTGCATGGTGACCATCGAAGGTCGCAAGGGCTATCCGGCGTCCTGTACCACGCCGGTCGAAAACGGCATGGTGGTGACCACCCAGACCGACGCCGTGGCGCGCCTGCGTCGCAACGTGATGGAGCTCTACATCTCCGATCACCCGCTCGACTGCCTCACCTGCGCCGCCAACGGCAACTGCGAACTCCAGGACACCGCGGGCGAAGTCGGGCTGCGCGCGGTACGTTACGGCTATGCCGGCGCCAATCATCTGGACGCCGAGAAAGATACCTCGAACCCCTATTTCACCTTCGACCCGGCCAAATGCATCGTCTGTTCCCGCTGCGTGCGCGCCTGCGAGGAGACCCAGGGCACGTTCGCGCTCACCATCGACGGCCGCGGCTTCGCCTCCAAGGTGAGCGCCAGCCAGGACCAGCCGTTTGTCGATTCCGAGTGCGTGTCCTGCGGCGCCTGCGTCAATGTCTGCCCCACCGCGACCTTGATCGAAAATCGGGTGATCGAGTTCGGCCAGCCCGAGCACAGCGTCACCACCACCTGCGCCTACTGCGGCGTCGGCTGCGGCTTCAAGGCCGAGATGCGCGGCACCACCGTGGTCAACATGAAACCCTGGAAGGACGGCAAGGCCAACGAGGGCCATGCCTGCGTCAAGGGCCGCTTCGCGTTCGGCTATGCCACCCACGCCGACCGCATCACCACCCCCATGGTACGTGAACGCATCGACCAGCCCTGGCGCGCCGTATCCTGGGACGAGGCCTTTCAGTTCGCCGCCGCCAGACTGCGCGCCATTCAGGAAAAGTACGGCCGCAACAGCATCGGCGCCATCACCTCCTCGCGCTGCACCAATGAAGAGGTCTACATTGTCCAGAAGCTGGTGCGGGCGGGTTTCGGCAACAACAATGTGGATACCTGCGCACGCGTCTGCCACTCGCCCACGGGCTATGGCCTCAAGACCACCCTGGGCGAGTCCGCCGGCACCCAGACCTTCGCCTCCGTGGCCAGCGCCGACGTCATCCTGGTGATGGGCGCCAACCCCACGGACGCGCACCCGGTATTCGCCTCGCGGCTGAAGCGCCGCCTGCGCGAGGGCGCGAAACTGATCGTGGTGGACCCACGCCGCATCGATCTGGTCGATTCGCCCCACGTCAAGGCCAGTTATTACCTGCCGGTACGCCCGGGCACCAATGTCGCCTTCATCAATGCCATGGCCCATGTGGTGGTGACCGAGGGGCTGGAGGATCGCGCCTTCATCGCCGCGCGCTGCGAGCAGCCGGCCTATGAGGCCTGGCGCAATTTTGTCAGCGATGCCCGCCACTCGCCCGAGGCCACCGAAGCGGTCACCGGCATTCCGGCCACCGACCTGCGCGCCGCGGCCCGGCTCTATGCGACGGCGGGCAATGCCGCCATCTATTACGGCCTGGGAGTGACCGAACACAGCCAGGGTTCGACCACCGTGATGGGCATCGCCAACCTCGCCATGGCGACCGGCAACATCGGTCGCGAAGGCGTTGGGGTGAATCCGCTGCGGGGCCAGAACAATGTGCAGGGCTCCTGTGACATGGGCTCCTTCCCCCACGAACTGCCCGGTTACCGGCATATTTCCGACGCCGCCACCCGCGCCAGTTTCGAGACTCGGTGGAGCGTGAAGCTGGACGACGAACCCGGACTGCGCATCCCCAACATGTTCGATGCCGCCATCGACGGCGACTTCAAGGGGCTCTACTGCCAAGGCGAGGACATCGCCCAGTCCGATCCCAACACCCACCACGTCGAAGCCGCGCTGTCGGCGCTGGAATGCCTGATCGTGCAGGACCTGTTCCTCAACGAAACCGCCAAGTTCGCCCATGTGTTTCTGCCCGGTGCTTCCTTCCTGGAAAAGGACGGGACCTTCACCAACGCCGAGCGCCGCATCTCGCGGGTGCGCAAGGCGATGCCGCCGCTCGCCGGGCTGGCCGACTGGGAGGCAACCCAGGGGTTTGCCCGCGCCTTGGGCATGGACATGAACTACGCGCATCCGGGCGAGATCATGGACGAGATCGCCAGTCTCACGCCCACCTTCGCAGGCGTGAGTTACGACAGGCTCGACCGCCTGGGCAGCATCCAGTGGCCCTGCAATGACGCGGCACCCGAGGGCACGCCCACCATGCACGAGGACGAATTCGTGCGCGGCAAGGGCCTGTTCGTGATGACCGAATACGTGCCCACCGAAGAGCGCGCCAACCGCAAGTTCCCGCTGCTGCTCACCACCGGGCGCATCCTCAGCCAGTACAACGTCGGCGCCCAGACCCGGCGCACCGCCAACAGCAGCTGGCACTCCGAGGACATTCTGGAGATCCATCCCCACGATGCCGAGGAGCGCGGCATCGCCGAGGGCGACTGGGTCGGTATCCAGAGCCGTGTCGGCGATACCGTGCTGCGCGCCCGCATCACCGAGCGGGTGCAGCCGGGCGTCGTCTACACCACCTTCCACCATCCCTTCTCGGGCGCCAATGTCGTCACCACCGACAACTCCGACTGGGCCACCAACTGCCCCGAGTACAAGGTGACCGCGGTGCAGGTGAGCAAGGTCACCGCGCCCTCGAACTGGCAGAGCCGCCAGCGCGCCTTCGATACCGAGCAGCGCGAACTGCTGCGCCGCGCCAGGCAGCGGGATGAAACGCCCAGTCCCGCAGGTTGAGACGGTCGGCACAACACCGATAGCCGGCGTCGCAACCGACCGGGTCGTCGGCGCCCGTGACTGGCGCCGCGGCGGCAGCGCGGAGGTGACCGATATCGTCGCCTGCGAGCTGCCGGTGGCGCTGGTCTACAACGGCATCTCCCATGTGGTGATGATGGCGACCCCCGCCGATCTGGAGGAATTCGCGCTCGGCTTCAGCCTGACCGAAGGCATCCTCGCGGATCCGCGCGAACTCTACGATCTTGAAGTGCTGCCGCAAGCCGACGGCATCGAAGTGGCCATGACCATCGCCGCCGAACGCCTCTCGGCGCTCAAGGCCGTGCGCCGCAACCTCACCGGCCGCACCGGCTGTGGTCTGTGCGGCGCCGAATCCCTGCAACAGGCGGTGCGCAAGCCAGCCCCCGTGACCGGAAATTTCCGGATCGACCACGCCGCCATCGAACGCGCGGTTGCGCAATTGTCCGCCCATCAGCCCCTGCAGGCGCACACCGGCGCCGTCCACGGCGCCGCCTGGTGCGATGCCGCGGGCCAGATTGTCGCGCTGCGCGAAGACGTCGGCCGTCACAATGCACTCGACAAGCTGATCGGTGCGCGCTGCCGACTCGCGGCACCCTGGGATGCGGGCTTCGCGCTGATTTCCAGCAGGGCCAGCTACGAAATGGTGGTCAAGGCCGCGAGCCAGGGTATCGCGATCCTCGCTGCGGTGTCGGCGCCCACGGCGCTCGCCATCGAGCTGGCCGAGGCGGCCAGCCTCACGCTGGTCGGCTTCGCCCGCCCCGGCCGCCACATGGTCTATACCCATCCGCAACGCATCATCGGGAGTGAATGAAGGTGTCAGAGTCGTCCGTGGAACACCTGGTCAAGATGGCCAACCAGATCGTCGCCAATGTGCCCGCCCTCACCCCCGAGGCCCGCATCGAAAACGCCGCCGCGCACATGAGGCGCTTCTGGACGCCAGTCATGACGGCGAGGCTCAAGGAGTACGCCCGTCGGGGCGCAGACGGGCTGAGTCCGGAGGCGGTGCAGGCGGTGGGCCTGGTTTGACGGACCGCTACATAAGCCAGCGTATTTTCATGAGAAGCCAGGACAAAAGCAGCATTACAGCGCCAACCGAGAACAGATAGATCAACTCGATCGGATATGTCGTCAGGTTACCGCCTTCCAGCAGGATCGCTTTCATCGGCATGTAAAAGTGAAATGAAGGCAGCAGCGGAGCCACACTGCTGAGCTTTTCGGAGAACTCCGAGAGCGCCGCCGGGAGCAGGTTCGGAAGATAGACCAGCATCCCGAGCGTGCGTGCGCTTGCCTGGCTGCGGCACAGAAAGCCGAGAAAGATCCCGCTCGCGCTGAAACAGAATCCAGCAGCGATGAGGATCGCCAGATAGCTGACCGCGGCGCGGCCATCGAATGCGAATCTGCCCAGCAACTGCAGCAATCCTGCGGCGAGCATCGTCAGGATTATTCCGAGCAACAGTTTCGCCAGCAGCCACTCGATTTCGCGGATGGGTGTCTGCAAGAGCCCCAGCAGCAGGTGCTTTTCCTTCTCCTCGGCGACCTGCACCGGGACGATGATGAAGCCGATAAGCAAGACCAGCATCAAAATCCAGGTCGGCAACGTCTGCCTCTGAAGGTCGCTGTCATGGAGCGGCTGGATCGCGGCGATCCATGGTTTGCGTTTCCCTTCGGCGGCATCCTGGAGCGCGGAAATGCCCTCGACGATGGCGAGGGTCTTCAGCGAGGTTTTCGTCGACACGAACAATTCCACGCTCTCGGGCTCGCGCGCGGAACCGGTCAGAAAGCCGTCAATCTTTTTGCCTTGCAGCGCGGCTTGCGCTGCTTCGGCATCGCCCAGCCATACCACGTCGAAGGCGCGATCAGCCGATTCAATACCGTCGATCAACGCCTGGGAATAGTGCTCGCTCTTGAGCAACCCGATATTGACTCGTTGCAATCCGGAATCACCCTGGTCCACCATTTCCAGGGAAAAGAAAACAAACAGAGGAATGAGGAGAACCAGTTGTAGCGTCTTGTTCCTGAAGGCGATGGCAAGATCATTCAGCGTCAGTGTCAAAACATTTCGCATCATGCGTAAAGATTCAGATGAATTCCCGATGCGAAATATTCGGAAGGAGTGCCGTCAAATACCAGACCGCCCTGATGCAGGACGATGATTCGTGTCGCCAGCGCTCTGATTTCTTCGGGTCGGTGCGAAGTGAACAGGATTGTCTTCCCGCTCGAGTGAATTTCCCCAAGCAGACGATAAATATGCCTTGTCATGTCAAAATCGAGGCCCGAGGTGGGTTCATCCAGAAGCAGCATTGGTGGGTCGGCGAGCAGTGCGCGACCGATGCTGACCCGCTGCCTGAGTCCCTTTGACAGCTGGTCTATTCTGTTGCGGCGAAAGGACAGCAGTTCAAATTGCACCAGTGTCTCTTCGACCCGGGCGTCCGGAACATGAAAGAGGCGCGCAAACAGCCTGAGATTGTATGCAACGGAAAAGAAATCGAAGAGGTTGGTTTTCTCCGGCACGAAACCCAGTTTTCGGGCCAGTGCCGACCTGTGTTTGAGGTCGATGCCTTCCACTGTTGCCGAGCCGGTATCCGGAATGACCCAGCCCGCCAGGATTTTCAGCAAAGTCGACTTGCCGGCACCGTTGTGGCCGATGATTGCAACGGATTCGCCGCTGCGGATCTGAAAGCTCGTTACCTGTAGTCCTTTCTTTCCGTCATAGACTTTGGAGAGGTTCCTGATTTCGACGTGTACCGGAGCCCCTGTGGATCGACCCGGTTTTCCCTCCGATGGCGCCAGATCTGATGTGTTGGGGCCGCCGCCGGTCCCTGGCAGGCCCCGCAGCGGCATTGGGGCCGACACAGAGGCCGGCTTTCCATTGTCCTCAGTCCGGTGAAGCATTGAACCGGAAGCTACCAACACCGCTGGCTCAGGTTCTTTGTGCCAGATAAACAATGGTGAAAACCAGTGCCACTACGACCAGAATACCAATCATGATTGCGTTCCTTGTTGAATATGTCTATTTAAAAAACACCGGGCCTGATCGACCCAGTCCATCCCAATCCACGAAAGCGAACGGGTTTCCCGACAGCGGCATTCTTGGAGATTAGCCCGCGCACGCGGCTGAACTCTGCTTGGCCGCCTGCGCCCAGCCGAGCGACGCCTGAGTGAATTTAGAGCTTCCGGTTGCACTGGTCTGTACGTTATCAAACATAAAGAATCAGCAGGTTGTGTTTATCAAGGTCCACTGCCAGGGACTGGCAGAAAGACACATCACGGGTTCGTCTCCTGTGCGTTGGCGATTCTGGCAGTGGCCGGGTGGCTGCGGTTGACGGAGGGTGCGCGGCGTCCATGAGGGTCGGTGGGAATTTGCAGATCCGCCCGGTTGTCTCCTTGCGGGACCTCCCGAACCGAGGCAGGTAAGGCTCCTGCAGCCGGGCTTGAATCGGAGGACCTAGACGCTTCTGCCCTGAATGACCCGAACCAGAATCACTATGACTGCCACCACCAGCAGCACGTGAATGAATCCGCCGAGAGTGTAGGAAGATACAAGTCCCAGCACCCACAGAATAAGCAAGACGACCGCAATCATTTCAAACATGTTCGTACCCCTTTCCGCTTGCCCCAAATATGTTGTTCCTATGCTATACGGAGCGATCGAATCGAGTCGGTGCGCAAGCGCACGCAGCGGCTTCTGGAGGACATTTCGGGGGCCACTTGAAACGCCCGGAGGTAGCCCCCAACCCCTTGTGGGCATGACCGGCACGGTACATAGCCGGCTAGTACGGTAAATGGGAGTTGTGGTATTTTTGCCCACACGGAAGGTTCCCATGGCCTCCCCCAAAAAAAGGAAACGCGTATGCCCGAGCAGCCGCCGCCGCAACAAAACCGCCTTCTGGAGGGGTTGCCTGTCGAAGTCCAAAACCGCATTTTTCCTCATCTTGAACTTGTTGCGCTGCCGCTCGGCAAGATTCTCTATGAATCCGGGGCTACCCTGCACCATGTTTTCTTCCCCATTGACGCCATCGTGTCGCTGCTCTATGTGATGGAAAGCGGCGCGTCAGCGGAAATCTCGGTGGTGGGCAACGATGGCATCATCGGTGTGGCCCTGTTCATGGGCGGGGAAAGCACGCCGAGTCGGGCGCTTGTCCAAAGCGCGGGCACTGCTCACCGGCTACCCGCGCAATACCTCAAGGAGGAATTCAATCGCCACGGCGAGCTGCAACTTCGCCTGTTGCGTTACACCCAGGCGCTGATAACCCAGATGTCCCAGACGGCGGTCTGCAACCGCCACCATTCAATCGACCAGCAACTGTGCCGCTGGCTGTTGCTGTCCCTGGACCGCGTGCCAGGCAACCGGCTGATCATGACCCAGGAACTGATTGCCAACATGCTGGGAGTGCGCCGCGAAGGAGTCACCGAAGCCGCTGGCAAGTTGCAGCGCGCCGGTGTGATCAACTACCGCCGCGGGCACATCGAGGTGCTGGACCGGGTCAAACTGGAATCGTTGAGTTGCGAGTGCTACGCCGTGGTCAAGAGGGAAACGGATCGTCTGGAGGGTGCAAATAAAGGAAAGTGCTGACTATTTAGCACGATAGCGCCTAATACAGGCACCGGAAACGGCCAGGAGAGCGGAGCACATACGGCAGCAGACCGTCACCGGGGGAAAGCTTCGGGAAGTTCCGCAAGAAGACCCGCAAGGAACAATTTCTCGACGAGATGAAACGCATCATTCCGTGACAGGAACTGACCGCTGCCATTGAACCGTTCTATCCCAACCCACAGGGTACTGGTCGGTGGGCGTCGAGCGGATGGTGCCGGTCTACTGTCTCCAGCATTGGTTCAACCTGTCGGATCCGGGCGCTGCGCGCCTCGGTCGGCATCGATCTGGGCCGCGAACTTCCCCCCGACGGAACAAAGCGGTGCAAGTTCCGCCACTGGATGGAGTGGCATAATTCTGGATGACCGGGTGCCCATCGATTCAACGCCTATCCGAGGGAAAGAGATCCGCCGGTTGCACGTGGCACGATTGTGGATGCGACCCTCATCACGAAGTCGAGGATACGAGCGAAAGTGGAGCACGCCTTCGGTGTAATGAAGCAGCGGTTCGGATTCACGAAACTGCGCTACAAGGGATTGGCCAAGAATACGCACCACCTGTTTGGAACCTCTCGCCGACGAAGCTGGTGATGGCCAAGAACCCGCTGTTGCGAGTGTGCATCAGGCCTCTGTAGCCGAGTCGCGCCTGTAAAGCGCGGAACGAGGAAAAAAGGGCAACGCTATCCGGAGAAATGCGCTATTTACCGTTAAAAACGGACATTGCATCGTCCGATAACTCAATACCGACGTCGCCAAACGGAAACTTCGGTCAATGATCAGAGATTCCCTCCGGGGCCGGCAGGACCCATGCCGAGGCAGGCTGCGTCGGGTTGCCCGGCTTCGTAAGCCCGTGCCCGACATCGCTTGCTGGCATTGAGCCGCCTATGTGCGCCAGCACACAGACGGGCATCGGGTAAATCCGGATTATCAGCGGTTTTCGGGCTGCGCGGGCCGTGACTTGCGTTATTGAATGCCGAAGGCCTTCCTTTACTCGCCGCAAACGCGGTATGGGTTAAGCGCATCGTAGTTGTATGCCACGGAAATCAGCCATGTCCGCATCAGGAAACGTGCCCGCCTCTCCCGACGATGGCGGCAGCGCAGACCGCATTATCGAAGTGCGCCGCCAGGAGGCCTTGCTCAAAACCGGCGCTCTGCAGAACGCGATTCTTACCAGCGCCAATTTCTCGATCATCGCCACCGATGAAAAGGGCATTATTCAACTATTCAATGTCGGCGCCGAGCGCATGCTGGGCTACCTGGCCGTCGACGTTGTGAACAAGATCAATCCCAGCGATATTCATGATCCGCACGAGGTGACGGCGCGGGCGCAGGCACTCAGTCTGGAGCTTGCAACCACCATTACGCCAGGCTTTCAGGCCCTGGCCTTCAAGGCTTCGCGAGGCATCGAGGACATCTATGAATTGACCTATATCTGCAAGGATGGCAGTCGGTTTCCCGCTATCGTTTCGATCACGGCGTTGCGCGATGATTATGGCGACATCATCGGATATCTGTTGATCGGCACCGACAATTCCGTGCGCAAACAGGTCGAACTGGAACTTACCAACGCCATCGCTGTAGCAGAGAAAGCCAACCTCGCGAAATCGGCGTTTCTTTCCAGCATGAGCCATGAGCTACGCACACCGCTCAGCGCTATCCTTGGCTTCGCCCAACTGATGGAATCCGGTACACCTGCGCCGACGGCATCCCAAACGCGCAGCATCGATCAGATACTCAAGGCGGGCTGGTACCTGCTCGAACTCATCAACGAAATACTTGATCTGGCATTGATAGAGTCCGGGAAGCTTCCGGTGTCGCTGGAACCCGTATCGCTCGGCGAGATTGTGCACGAGTGCCAGACCATGATGGAGCCGCAGGCCGAAAAACGCGGCATCCGCATGACCTTTCCCAGGTTCGATGTCACGTACTTTGTCAAAGCCGACCGCACCCGAGTTAAGCAGGTCCTCATCAACCTTCTTTCCAACGCGATCAAATATAACAGGGTAAATGGTTCAGTCGTCGTGGATTACATGGCCAGCACCCAAGGACGTATTCGCATTTGTGTCAGCGATACCGGCGAAGGCCTGACGCCCGATAAACTTGCACAGCTTTTTCAGCCGTTCAATCGACTTGGACAGGAAGCGAGTATCGAGGAAGGTACTGGCATCGGGTTGATGGTGAGCAAGCGACTGATTGAGTTGATGAAAGGGGAAATCGGTGTGCAAAGTACCGTCGGTGTGGGCAGCGTATTCTGGATAGATCTGAATTTGACCACACAACCGCGATCTGCGGCCAGCGAGCCCACTGCGGTGGGTCAAGTGCGAACTCCGACAGGCGCACAGTCGCACACCCTGCTCTATGTCGAAGACAATGCTGCGAATCTCATGCTGGTCGAGGATCTCGTCCAGCGGCGCCCCGATATCCGTTTACTGAGCGCGCAAGACGGCTACCGTGGTATCGAGATTGCGCGCGCTTCCCGGCCAGATGTCATTCTCATGGACATCAATCTGCCGGGCATCAGTGGTGTCCAGGCGTTGAAAATCCTGCGCGCGGACCCGGTTACGGCGCACATCCCCGTGATCGCGCTTAGCGCCAACGCCATGCCGCGCGATATTGCCAGAGGTCTGGACGCGGGATTCTTTCGCTATCTCACCAAACCCATCAAAGTCAATGAATTCATGGATGTGCTGGACTCGGCGGTCGCTTTTGCCAAAACCGGCCCAAACTGATGACTGAGCAGAATTCCAATGGTTAGCGGTCAAGATATCCTAAGCGCGAGCATTCTGATCGTTGACGACCAGGAGTCTAATGTCAGCTTGCTCACGCAATTGCTGAGTGAAGGCGGTTATACCCGTGTTGCCTCAACGAGGGATCCGCAAGAGGTCTGTGCGCTCCATCGCGAGCATCGTTACGATCTGATCCTGCTCGACCTGCAAATGCCCGGCATGGATGGATTCCAGGTAATGGAAGGCCTCAAGACAAATTCCGAGGATGGTTACCTTCCAGTTCTTGTACTCACCGCGCAACCCGGCCACAAACTACGTGCATTGCAGGCAGGCGCGAAGGATTTCATCAGCAAGCCGTTTGATCTCGTCGAGGTCAGGACCCGCATCCACAATATGCTGGAAGTGAGGTTACTCTACAAAGCACTCGACAGACACGCCAAGCTACTGGAACAGCGGGTAGAGGAACGCACCGCCGAACTCCGCGAGAGCGAAGCACGCTTCCGAAGCCTCACCGAATTGGCCTCTGACTGGTACTGGGAACAGGACAACAACGGAAACTTCACCAAGGTCTCGGGCCCGGTGCTGGAGATGCTCGGGATCCGTGTGGATGCGTTTGCGGACGCAACCAGGAGCGACGACGACAAAGGCTGGAATCAGGCAGAGCGAGCAGCGCTTCAGGCAAAGATTGCAGCCCGCGAGCCTTTTCTGGATTTCATCTTCAGCCGTGTCAACGTCGACGGATTACAACAGCAGTTTCGGGTCAGCGGCGAGCCCATGTTCGACGGTTCCTGCCGCTTTATCGGCTACCGCGGTATCGGTGTCGAATGCACCGTCAGGAAATAGTATGACCAATTCGCGGCTTGCCAATGTCGTCGCTTCCTGATCCGCAGCAAAATCACCTTCTTGCGTCACTCTCGAAGGCTGATCTCGAACGCTTGGCTGCGCATCTGGAGCTGACCGAACTGCGACTCGGCGACATGCTCTACGCACCCAGGGAACAGCTGCGGTATGGCTATTTCCCCACCACCGCCATCGTATCGCTGCATTATGTCATGGAAAACGGGGCCTCCACCGAAGCTGCCGGAGTGGGTAACGAGGGCGTACTGGGCATCTCGCTGTTTATGGGTGGTGAAAGCACGCCGAGCTCGGCCGTAGTGCAAACAGCCGGCCAAGCGTACCGGTTATCTGCGAAAGTGCTCAAAGACGAGTTCAACCGTGGCGGGGCCATGCAGCTGTTATTGCTGCGCTATACCCAGGCATTGATGACGCAGATGACCCAGACCGCAGCCTGTAATCGGCATCATTCGATAGAACAACAACTGTGCCGCTGGCTACTGTTGACCCTTGATCGGGGTGCGTCAAGAGAATTGATCATGACCCACGGCCTGGTTGCCAGCATGCTCGGCGTGCGTCGCGAGGGCATCACGGAAGCCGCGGGGAATTTGCAGCGCGCCGGAATTATTCGTTATCGCCGCGGCCATATTTCTGTGCTTGAGCGCTCGGGACTTGAAACCCGCGCGTGCGAGTGCTACCAAGTGGTCAAGAAGGAGTATGCCCGCTTACTGCCCGATGCAGGCTACACGCGAAGCGTTGCTGTCGCCCGCGGATAGCAGCGCCCGAAGCGGAAAGGCTGCTCGACTTTTCCGCCCGGTTCCACTTTTTCAACGATAACTTCAGCTACACTTGAAACAACTGCATAGACGCTATTGGTTCGACCGTTTGATATTTTGGCGCGGTCGTGGCGGAAACTCAGGCTTTCGAATTACTCCGGTTTGTGCGGGTTTGGTTCGATACGCAAGAAATTAATAAACGCCACAACCAAAACATAGGATCCTGAATATTTTCTATGCCACGGTAAATCAGCAGGGTGACTGCTCACCGAAGTCATAATACGAGTGGCCGACTGCGGGGTTTGGGTACGCTTGCTGATCGACGACTGCCTCATCGCCAGCGTCGACGCCTCGATAGGTTGCTCAAGTCCATCGAGACCTTCTATCCCTGGACGCAGGGGCTGTTGTGCATCGTTCACCAGGTGCGCAGCAGTCTGAAATACACCCAAGCAACAGCCAGCGCGGCGCTGATTGCCTTCACGGAGGAGTAGGGCGCGCAGTGTTTCACCATCGCGCCGACCTGACGGAAAGGATACCCCGGCTATTTGCCGACCTCATGGCCTATCACGCCACCTACCGCCGCACCGCCGATCGTTCCGACTGCGCTGCCGCCTGTAAGCACGGAACCGCCAACGGCTCCAACACCAGCGCCGACCGCGGTGCTCTTATCCCGCGCCGACATTCCGCTGCAGGCCGTCACGGCGAGCACCAATGTCAGGGTGATTGCATTGATCAAAGTTCGATGCTCTAGCTTCACGAGATACCTCATTGTTAACTCCAGATCTTGAAATGGTGGATTCCCCCCAAGATTGGGGAGCAAAGGGAGCTGCGCACGACTGTTCTATAGAATGCTTGAGTATGAAACCCATTCAAACCAACCGCTCATTGAAAACAATAGAAACGTGTCCGCTTGATGACCTGCGCTGAGATTATCCCCTGCGATACTCAGCGTTTGTGATTGCGTTGTCTGTGCGCCAACGCGCTTAGAATAGAAATCAGACGATTGTTCAAGCTACAGGATTCTGCGTCTTGGGGTTTACCCGCTCAGGGCTTCGCTACAACGTTCGTCAAACGTTGTCCGCAGGAAAGATCTAACTAAAACAGCGCATGTTTGGTGGTCCGGAGCAGAACTTCATGGAGCGTCGCGGTCTTCTTTCGCGCGCTGCGCCCAAAGTATCGATGTTGCTCATGGGTGAACCGCCCCGGATTTCGTGGAGGCTATTTCGCTTACTCATAAGTCATGAATATAGGCGATACTTGGATGCTTGAAAAACGAGCGAACCAAGTCGGGACGAGCGGCGATATCAGCCAACTGTGCATGGACCCGATCAGCCAATCTTTCGCCGCTGCGCAATGGGCTGCGCGCGGTGCCGGTGCCCTTGGCGTAGCTCCACACCAGTTCGTCAGGATTCAAGTCCGGCGCGTACCCGGGCAGGAAATGCAAGGTCAGCTTGCCCTTCATGCTGTCGACGTAATCCCGCACGCTCCAGGTCTTGTGCGCCGGCAGGCCATCGAGTACCAGGTGGATCGGTCGTCGGCGACCCTTCATCATCCGACGCAACAGCGCCACGAACTGATCGCCATTCAACGCGCCGCTGTAAATGGCGAACCAGAAGCCCCCCTTGCTGTTCACCGCCGAAGCGGCACTGATGCCTTGCCGTTGGCCGGGAACAGCGACCACCGGCGTGACGCCTCTGACTCCCCACGTTCTGCCTTGCACCGCATCGGCGCGAAAGCCGGACTCGTCCCAGAAGTAGATCTCGGCCTTTTCCCGCTTGGCCAGGCGTACGATTGCCGGGTAGGTTTCCCGCTGCCAGCGCGCCACGGCCACCGGGTCGCGCTGGTAGGCCTGCTGCAACGGCTTTTGCGGCGTCAACCCCAAACGGGCCAAAAGCGCACCGACCGAAGCCAGACTCAGCTGAACCCCGAATTTCTTGGCAATCAAATCGCGCACGATCTGCCGCGTCCGCAGCCCAAAATCGAATCCGTACTGGCGCGGGTTCTTGCCGTTGATCCAACCGAACACCTGTTGCTCCTGCCTCGGCGTGAGTGTGCGCGGGGCCCGTCCCCTTGCGCGACAGCAAGGCGCGCTTGCCGGGACCCTGGCCCTGGCCCTGGGCTCGGGGCCAGCACCTTGTAGGCCCAGATGCGATGCAGGCCGAACGAGGCAGCCACCGCGGCCGGCGACTCACCTTCGCGCCTTCGCGCATGCGATCAAGCGCCATCACGCGCATTTCTTCCAGCGCCACCCGCGATACCGTGCGTCCGTCTCTTTTCGTGACCGGCTGGACAGCGGACATCAGCTTTTGTTCTCTAATTTACTGACTTATGAGTAAAAAGACCGCTGCGCAATCCGTTGGCAGCGGTTTAGCAACAATGGCTTGGTTCAGGTTGGCGAAGATCAGGGGCTTTCGCCCCCTGAATGCACGCGGTACCGGTGTCCAGATTGTCAGTCCGCGTCATTACGTCATCGCCCCAGATGGGAATCAACCGACTCGGACTCAGGCCGGATAAGTCCGCAAGACCCCAGAAATTCATACCCCAATCAATGTATCTGATTATCGATTGATGCGTGTCACTTTGGCCCCTTTTTGGAAATCTCCAGGGATATGGGATTGTTTTTGTATAGCACCTGAATTGATTGCTTGACCTCCCGGTTCAGATCTTGAGCGGTAGAATTATAGCCTTGACAGCTGCGCTGAAGAGACCAGCATAGAGGACCGCGGTCGCTGCAAGCGTGAACGTCAAATATCGATTTTGGAACTTTTCCATGTAAGTCGTCATGTGGTTTGTCGAAGGCAAATTCGACTGCTATGCACAACACTGGATAGCACATCGTAAAATATTTTGCGGATTTTCAGCCCTTCGTCTTGCACCGGATATTTCCGGTGTCCTGGCCAGTCACCTGGCTAACGATTCTGGAAGAAGCGCGTTACCTGCATCTCAGCCGCATTCTGTGTTATAGAGTAACGTTCCTCGATCAGCATCGCCAGATCCCGTCGGTCGCCATCGAGCTTGATCAGCTCATCTTCCGTCAACTTCGCCCAGGCGATCCTGGCTGCTACAATTTGCAGCTTCCATTTCACTTTTGTCTTATCCAGCTCCGGCTGCAACGGCTCCATCTGCCGAGTTACGACATCGTCCTCGCCCATAGATGATCGCATCGATGTCTCGCCCGAGACTCTTGCCGGAAATGGCCTGAAAGGCGCACCGATGCTGCGAAACAACCTCCACGAACGAATGGCATTCTGATTTCCTTCGCCAACTGAGCGCTGCTTCTTCAGATCGTTCATCGACACCCCATGCTGAACCCGAGTCTGGCTAGATTGCCGTGCTCCGGGTTCATCAATAACAGTACAACAAAGTAATCGTTAAGTTACTTAGCGTCTGTGCGGTTCCGCACATCATAAATCGGAGTGTGCCATTGCTGCGCAAGAAGGAACGGGTTGCGATTCGAGATGCAAGTATAAGGAAGCTCTGATTATCTGGCGCGATAGCCGATAATGCACGCAACGGAAACGGACAGGAGAATGAGCACATGGCGCAAACCAGGCTCTTCCCGACCGGATCTTGAAAGACCCCCCGGCTCGTGTCGACTCCATATTTGAATATTTCAGGCTGGACAGCCTGATGCCGCTTTGCATCCGTACCGGCTAATGGCGCGTTATATGTTCGCTAGCGTACAGATTGTTGTCGTTATTTGAGTAATATCCCGCACTTGGAACATTGTGTTGCGCCTCAGCACCAGCAGTAGCTGTGCGGTCTCGTAAAAGGTGTTGTTATGCAGCTTGGCCTTATAGACTTGCCATGGTGGGGCGCTATTCTGGTTGCGCTGACCTTGACTCATGTCACCATCATATCGGTGACGATTTTTCTACATCGCCACCAGACGCATCGTGCGCTGACTTTACATCCGGTTGCGAGTCACTTCTTCCGTTTTTGGTTGTGGCTCACCACCGGCATGGTCACCCAGGAGTGGGTTGCCATACATCGCAAACACCACGCCACGGTCGACACTGAGGAGGATCCGCACAGTCCTCAGGTCCATGGAATCCGCAAGGTCCTGTTCGATGGCATCGAGCTCTACCGGCGAGAAAGTAAAAACGCCACGACCCTTGGTAAATACGGTCAGGGCACGCCGGATGACTGGATCGAGCGTTATCTCTACTCACGGCATAGCGGCCTCGGTGTCGGGCTCATGCTGGCAATCGATATAGCGCTGTTTGGTCCGTTGGGACTTACCATTTGGGCGACACAGATGCTGTGGATCCCGATGTTCGCCGCCGGCGTGATAAACGGCCTTGGGCACTATTGGGGTTACCGCAATTTCGCGCCGCCCGATGCCTCCAAGAATATTGCACACTGGGGCATTCTGATCGGCGGCGAGGAGTTGCACAATAATCATCATGCCTATGTCAACTCCGCCAGGTTTTCCTTCCAGTGGTGGGAGTGCGATCTCGGTTGGATCTACATCCGTGTGCTGGAGACGCTTGGCTTGGCAAAAGTGAACCAGGTAGCTCCCCGGATGCGCCGCAAAACCGCCAAATTCCCCTGTGATGCAGATACCCTGCGCGCTGTTATCGCACACCGATGGTATGTTCTCGCCACATTTGCCAGACTTTTGCGCCGGACCACGGTGGAGGAAATGCGTAGGTTGCAGGCGGGCCCGCTTGCAAAATGCGCCAGGTTTGCTGCGTTGGATAATATCGAGTACGTTCTGCAACGGGATCAGGGGGAATTACCCGAGCAGGAGCGCGCTGTGCTGGCACAGGCTTTGAGTTCAAGCAAGGTGCTGGACACCATTTATTCCATGCGGCAGGAATTGGTTGCTTTATGGAATCGATCCGCCGCCTCAAAGGAACAACTGGTGAAACAGTTGGAAGATTGGTGCCGGCGTGCGGAGGAAACAGGTATCGGCGCGTTGCGGGAATTTGCCCGTGTGCTGCGTCGCTACGATCTATCGTCAGGAGATACGATATGAGTTTGGGCGCAATTCTGGTGATCATTCTGGTGCTGATGTTGGTCGGCGCCATTCCAGCTTGGCCTCACAGCCGGGGATGGGGTTACGGTCCCAGCGGGGGACTTGGCCTGGTATTGGTAATTCTGATCGTTTTATTGTTATTGGGACGGATATAGGGACACTTCTGCCGTCCGTCCGAGCCGCTGAGGTTATAGTACATGCAATTCAACAAGAGGAAGTCGCAATGAGAAACAAGATGGTTGCTATGGCGGGGGCCTTAGCTCTGACTGCCGGGCTTGCTGGTCAAGTGCAGGCTAACGAAGGTGCGTATGTCGGCGGTTCGCTGACCGGATAT
>JAKFFI010000018.1:0-42605 GCA_036677085.1 Porticoccaceae bacterium | reverse complement strand
ATCCATGGCGGCGGCCCGGACCTGCCTTTCCCGCACCACGAAAACGAGATCGCCCAGAGCGAAGCCGCCACCGGCAAGCCCTATGTGCACTGCTGGATGCACGCGGGTCCGGTGCGGGTAGACGACGAGAAAATGTCGAAGTCGCTGGGAAATTTTTTCACGATTCGTGAAGTGCTGGAAAAATACAATCCCGAAGTGGTGCGCTTTTTTCTGCTGTCGAGCCACTACCGCAGTCCGATCAATTATTCCGAAGACAATCTGCGCGAAGCCAAAGCCGGGCTGGATGGGCTGTATTTTTCTATCCGGGGAAAAATCGGGCGCGATGCAGCGGTGGCCGTTACGCCCTTTACAGCAGACGAAATGCGCGGCAGCCCGTACTTTCAGCGTTTTGTCGAAGCCATGGATGATGACTTCAATACCAGCGAGGCTATCGCGCTGATGCAGAAACTGTCGGGTGTGATCAACCAACGCGACCGCGCCGGTGAGGATTGGTCGGCGCAGGTGAGAACACTGGTGGGACTTGGTGAGATTCTGGGCATTCTTCAGCAGGATGCTGATGATTATTTCAAGGGCCGTCTTGCTGGAACAGCGCCAATAGGAGGCTTCTCGGCTAGCGCGACGTTAAGTGCCGCCTATTCCGACGAATACATAGACCAATTAATCGCGGAACGAAACCAGGCGCGCGCCGACCGGGATTTTGCCCGCGCCGACGCCATTCGCGACCAACTCAAAGCGGCGGGCATTGTGCTGGAGGATTCCGGCAAGGAAACCCGCTGGCGCCGGGAGTAGAGGCCGCTGGCCCCGCGCCGTCGGTGGGGGAAAGCCCCCGCGCGGGATGCATTGGTGCCCTCAGCCGGCAAGCGATGCTGCCGACGAACTGGAGGCGATCAACAGGGAGAAGAAACTGGCGCACCCGGAGAGATTCGAACTCCCGACCACCTGGTTCGTAGCCAGGTACTCTATCCAACTGAGCTACGGGTGCGAGGGCGGCTACTATAGGGAAGGGCGCGGAAGCGGTCAAGAAAACCGGTCGTGCTCCGCCGTGGGGCGGCGCTTCAGGCGGATGCGATGAACACCGCGCGCAGCGGCGCCGGATGGCCCTCCCGTGTTAGTTGCGGGTTTTCGGGGTCGAGAAAATCGGCCAGTGATTCGAAGCGCATCCAGTCGGTAGCGCGCTGTTCGGCGGTCGTGGTGGGGCTGACATCGACCACAGCGGGGTCGCGAAAGCCGATCTTGCGCAGCCAGGAAATCAACGTATCCGGCGTTGGGATGAACCAGACATTGGCCATCTTGGCGTAGCGGCCTTCGGGCACCAGCACCTGTCCCGGCGCGCCGCTGATCACCAGGGTTTCCAGCACCAGCTGGCCGCCGGGGCGCAGCAGTTCGCGCAGTTCGCGCAGATGCTCGAAGGGCGAGCGGCGGTGATAGAGCACGCCCATGGAAAATACCGTGTCGAATGCCGCCAACTCCGGTGGCAGCGCCTCGATGCCGAGCGGCAGCACGTCCACCGGCGCGGCGCCCGCATAGCGGCGGATGGCCTCGAACTGCATGACGAAGCGCGCGGAAGGATCGATACCGATCACCCGCGCCGCGCCCGCCCCGTACATGCGCCAGCAGTGGTAGCCGTTGCCGCAGCCCACGTCCAGCACCAGGCGCCCCGCGAGATCCTCGATATGGGGCAGCAGGCGCTGCCATTTCCAGTCCGAGCGCCATTCGCTGTCGAGGTCGATTCCAAAGAGTTCGTAAGGCCCCTTGCGCCAGGGGTGCAATTCCATGAGCGCGGCGCGCAGGCGGTCGCGCTCGATGTCGTTCGCGTCAGCGGCGCTGCCGATCCGCACCCCGGCGCGAAAATCGATGGTGCCTGGCGTGAGTGCCGGCAGGCGTTGGAGCGCTGCCTGCCATCGCGGCAGATCGCCCCAGCGTTCCGGGCTCAGGCCGCGCGCGATCTGCTCCGGCAATTGCCGTGCCCAGTCCCGCAGCGGGGTCCGGACCAGGGCGTCGAGCAGCGGCCCGTAGGCGTCGGTCATCGGAACGCGAGCAGGGAGGCGAAATTGAAGCACTGGAACCAGACATCGACCGCCCCGAAGCCCGCATCCCGCAGCCGGGCGCGGTGGGTGTCGAGGGTCTCGGGCACCAGCACGTTTTCGAGCGCCGTGCGTTTCTGGCTGACTTCGAGTTCGCTGTAGCCGTTGGCGCGCTTGAAGGCGTGGTGGAGGTCGGTCATTAGTGTATCCAGCCCCGGATCGGCGAAGGCGATTTTTTCGGACAGCACCAGCACGCCGCCGGGCACCAGGCCGGCGCCGATGGCGGCGATGAGGGGCCCGCGATCCGCCGGCGGAATGAATTGCAGCGTGAAGTTCAGCACCACCACCGAGGCGTTCTCGAAGCGGATGTCGCGCACATCGCCAAGGCGCAGCTCGACCGGCGCGGGCGCGCTGTCCGCGGCGATCACGGCCCGGCAGCGCTCGATCATGGCGGGGGCGTTGTCGGCGGCGATGATCGTGCAGTCGCGCGTGCCGATGCCCCGGCGCAGGGCCAGTGTCGAGGCGCCCAGGGAGCAGCCCAGGTCGTAGCAGTGGGTGCCGGGCAGGGCGTAGCGCTCGGCGATCGTCCCGGTCATGGCGACCATGGTTTCGTAGCCCGGCACCGAGCGCCGGATCATGTCCGGGAAGACCGCGACGACCTCGTGGTCGAAGCGGAATCCCGCGATCTCGGCGAGCGGCCGGGCGAAGAGCTGGTCGCGTTCGCTCACGGCCGACGCAGGGCTCAGAGGGATATCGGGTTGAGGTTGAGCGCCGCGAGCTGTTCGGCCCGATCCGGGGCGGTGATCACCGCGGTGCTGGCGCGCTCGGGCCGCAGGTAAGTGGCGGCGACCCGCTGCAAGTCCGCGAGTCCAACCTGCAAGACCCGATTGCGGAAGCGCTCGCGGCGCGCGCGGTCGCGGCCATGAAGCTCGGCATGAAACGTCTGCTTGGCCTCGCCGGCGGGCGAGCCGGGCTTGTCGATGCCGCCGATGACTCCCAGGATGGCTTCCTCGACCCGCTGGGGTTCGTGGCGTTCGGTGGCGAGCCAGGCCAGCGCGCGGTCGAAGTCGGCGAGGGTGTCGGCCAGGCGGGGGTCGCGGTAGGAAAAGAACCGGAACGCCGCGATGGTGCTGTCCTGACTCGCACCGCCGCCGTAGGCACCGCCCTTTTCCCGGATCGCGGTGTGCAGAAAACCGTTGCGCAGGAAACCGCCGAGCACGCTGAGGGGCGCGGCATCGGGATGTTCCATGGGCACCGTGGGATAGGCGCGGGCGCAGAAATTGACCTGGGTGCTGGTGGTCCAGAGCTGGTTGCTGGGTTCGCACAGCGCCGGGCGGCTGAACCCGATGTGCGCGGTGCCGGGCGCGGGCGACAGGTGCGCGAGAAAGCGCGCCTCGAATTCACCCAGATGCTCGGGTTCGGCGACCAGCAGGCATTGCCGTGGCGCTGCGCGGATCAGGGAATGCAGCTCCGCCAGTTGCCGCCCCAGGTCCCCCAGCTTCTCCTGATCGTTCAGTGCCGCGTCGAGCGCCTTGATGGCGCGGATGCCGTCGAGACCGCCCCAGCGGTGGTTGAGCAGTGCGCCGTTGCTGAAGCGCGCCGCGGCTGCGGCCATCGCCAGGCCGTGGCCGTTGCCGGTGACGCTGGCCTCCATGCGCGTGCGCATCTGGGCGATCAGGTCGCGGATGCGCGGCAGTTCGTCGAAACGCACCTGGTTGAGGGTGGTGTCCAGCAGGCGGGTCAGTTCTTCCTGGTTGACGGCAAGCCCCTTGGTGGACAGCACCAGATGGCCGCGCAGCGCCTGAGCGTCGTCGGGCAGCCCGCGCACGCTGGCGAAGGCGTTGACGCCGCCGCTCACCGCCGCCTGCCAGCGCTGGGTGGCGAGGTAGTCGCGCGTGCCGACGCCGAGCTCCGGCAGGCAGCTGGCATAGATCGGTAGCAGGTCGGTCTGCGTCTCGTCGAGCTGGGGCAGTTCCAGAATCAGCTGCTGGTAGACCAGGCCGTTGGTGCCGGCGCCGTAGCTGGTCAGTGGCATGGGTGTGGCGATGCGATTGGTCGCCGCAACATAGGCCATCTCCGGCGGCACATCGGCGAGTTCCACCTTGGGCAGGATGCTTTCGTCATCGATACGGGCCTGGCGTGCGGCGAGCGCGCGCGCCCGTTCCACCAGCGCCTGCTCCTGGGCGGCGTCGAGGCTGGCCCGGATGGCCGCGAGCCGTTGTTTCTCGACGGCCTCGCGGCGCGCCGAGATGCCGGGGTCCGGGCGCAGGGTCAGGCGCACCCGGTGCAGGTTGTCGCGCAGCAGTTGCTGGGTCAGGCGTTTGATGTAATCGGGATCCTTGATGCGTGTGCGCAGTTCGGCCAGCACCGGGTCCAGGTCCAGCAATGCGGCGGGATCGCCGCGGTGGGTGGCGCTGGCGAGGGAGGTGAGGATCAGCTGCAAACCGTAAGGGTAGCCGTCGCCGCCGATCTCGCGCTGCTTGAGCTCGAGCTGATGCAACGCGGCCTCGACCTGGTCGGCCGGCACACCCTGCTCGGCAACCGCTTGCAGCGTGGTGAGTACCAATTCCTCGACGGCGGCGGCGTGTTCGGGCTCGGAGCCTTCCAGGCCGCACACGAACAGCAGTTCCAGATGCGAGTCATCGAGGCCGCACAGGGGCGAGGGTGCGGTGCCGAGATCGCTGGTTTCCAGGGCCTGCAACAGCGGCGAAGCGCTGTTGTCGAGCAGCACCGAGTTGAGCAGATGCGCCTCCATATTGGCCATCAGGTCCGTGGTCTGGCCGAGCAGCCAGCCCAGTACCACATGGGTTTTCTCCGCGGTGTCGGGTTCGTCCAGCGCATAGGCTTCTTCCACCCGCACCGGTGCCAGGTAGCGTTTTTCCGGGGGCACCGCAATGACTTCGTCGAGGGGCTCGAAGCGGGTCAGCACCTGGTCCTCAAACTTGCGCTGGTGCTCGTGGGCCGGGATGTCGCCGAAGGTCATGAAGATGGCGTTGCTGGGGTGGTAGTGGGTGCGGTAGAAGTCGCGCAACTGCTCATGGGTCAGATCGAGGATGCACTCGGGATCGCCGCCGCTGTTGTGGTGGTAGGTGGTGGTGGGATAGAGGTATTTGCACAGCGTATGCCAGAGCATCGAGTTGACCGCGCTCATGGCACCCTTCATCTCGTTGTACACGACGCCCTTGTAGGTCAGCTCCGACGCGGGATTCTCGCCTTCCGCGAACTCCAGGCGATGGCCTTCCTGGGCGAAGTCCAGCGCGTCCAGGCGCGCGAAGAACACCGCATCCAGATAGACATCCAGCAGATTGTTGAAGTCCTTGCGATTCTGGCTGGCAAAGGGATAGGCGGTCCAGTCCGAACTGGTGAAGGCGTTCATGAAGGTGTTGAGGGAGCGCCGGATCATCATGAAAAACGGATCGCGCACCGGGTATTTTTCGCTGCCGCACAGGGCCGTGTGTTCCAGGATGTGGGCGACGCCGGTGGAGTCCTGGGGCACGGTGCGCAGCGCCACCAGAAACACATTTTCCGGGTTGTCGCTGTGGATGTGGATGTGTTCGGCGCCGGTGCGGAGGTGCCGGTATTCCTGCACTTCGAGCTTGAGCGCGGGCACCGGGCGAGTGCGGACATGGGTAAAGGCGGCGTGGGCCCTGGCGGTCATGGGGCTATCTCGGGAGCGGTTGGGCGGAGAGCCATTCTAGCCCGAACCGAAGTCCGAAACGGCGCCCACCCGGCCGCGCCGCGACCGGGTGGGCGCGAGCGCGTGTCAGGGAATGTCGGTCACATCGCCCGGCGGTCCCACATGATGGGGGTGGGTCTCGTGCGGGGCCTGTACCGGCTCACCTTTCACCGGCACGGTGCGGAACAGGAAGTCCGCCACCGCCGTGGCGAAGACATCGTTGCGATCACCCGCCACCATATGGCCGGCACCGGTGATGTTGACGTACTCGGCGTGGGGGCACATTTGCAGGAATGCCTGCGCGCCTTCCTCGCTCAACACATCCGACAGCCCGCCCCGGACCAGCAGCGCGGGCAGCTTGAGTGCCCGGGCACAGTCTTCCAGACGCCGCGTGCGCGCCTCCATGTCGCGGCGCGCCTGCATGAAGCGCGGATCCCAGTGCCAGCGGTACTTGCCGTTTTCCGCCAGACGCAGATTCTTTGCCAGTCCCTGGAGATCCTTGGGCGGTGAACGGTGCGGCTGGTAGTTGCCGATGGCTTCCGCAACTTCTTCCAGGGAATCGAAGCCTTCGGGCTTGAAGGACATGAAGCTGGTGATCTTGTGTACGCCCTCGGCTTCGATCTTGGGCGCGATATCGACCAACACCAGGGCGGTGGCATCGACGCGGTCCTCGCCGAGCGCCACCAGGCTGGTGCCGCCGCCCATGGAGGCGCCCACCAGTACCGGGCGCTTCCCATCCAGGGCCGCGATGATGCAGCGCAGATCTTCCACCATGATGTCCTGGCCGTAGACGCCGTCCGCGCACCAGTCGGAATCGCCGTGGCCGCGGGCGTCGAAGGCGACCGCATGGTAGCCGGCAGCACCCAGGGCCTCGCCGGCACCTTTCCAGGCGTGGCGGGTCTGGCCGCCGCCATGCTGGAGCAGCACCAGCGGACCGGCCGGGTCGCCCCAGGAATCGCCTGCGATCATGATTCCGCCGACGCCGGGCCAGCGGTGCATGGGGTCCGGAGTGCCCGGGAGTCGTTTGCCTGCGCTCATGGTGAGTCCTGTGACGAATCGGATGGGTTAGCAATGCTTTGTACACGGCACCCCGGGTACGGTCAAACCGGCTTTCGCGGTCCGGCGCACGAAACCGGTGCCCGGGTTTTGAGTACCGCGGAGGTTCTGGCTACACTCGCGACCGCGGACGGTTCAGCCCGCGCCACTTTTTGAGGATAACGCAGATGACTCCGAGCAACCCATCACGACACCTATTGACGCTGGCCCTGGTGCTGAGTCTGGTATGCAGCACGGTCACCCAGCCCGCCGCGGCCGCCATGATGGGCACTGCCCAGGCAGCACCTGGCCTGCGTGCCGAGCAGATCGAGCGAGTCGATCGTTTTCTGGCGCAGGATTCGGTGCGCGGCCTGCTGGAACAGCAGGGCGTGGACCCCATCGCCGCGCGCGCCCGGGTCCAGGCCCTGAGCGACAGCGAGCTGCAACGCATCGCGAACAATCTCGACCAGTTGCCCGCCGGCGGCAGCGCGCTCGCACTGATCGGGGCGGTATTCCTGATCCTGGTGATCCTCGATATCGTCGGTGTGATCCACGTCTTCAAAGGGCTTTGATTGTTCGTTTTTTGATGACGCTGGTTCGGGTCGCGGGCTTCGCGGCAGTGTTGCTGCTCGCGGCCTGCGGCCGGACCCCCGTGCTGGGTCCGGCCGCGGGCGACGGCACGCGGATCGAGCTTGACCGGGTACCCTTTTATCCCCAAAGCGCTTACCAGTGTGGCCCGGCCGCACTGGCCACGGTGCTTGGGCAGGCCGGAGTTGTCGTCGACCCGGAGCAGCTGGTCGCCGCGGTCTATCTGCCGGAACGGAAGGGCAGCTTGCAGGTCGAGCTCGTGGCGGCGGCGCGGCGCTACGGCCGGGTGCCCTATCCGATCAATCCGGATCTGGCCGGTTTGCTGGACACAGTGCGTGCCGGCCATCCGGTCCTCGTATTGCAGAATCTCGCTATCGAGCGCTGGCCGCTGTGGCACTTCGCCGTGGTGATCGGCTTCGACGCCCAACGCGACGAATTCATCCTGCGTTCGGGTACCACAAGGCGCGAGATCAGTTCCGCGACAAGCTTTCTGCGGACCTGGCAGCGCGCCGGAAACTGGGGTCTGGTGGTGCTCCCCCCCGGCCAATTGCCCCCCGCGGCGGACCGCGAACGCTATCTGCGCGCAGTCACCGACATGGAAGGCGTGGCGCCACCGGAAGCACTGCGCGAAGCCTTCGCGGCGGCACTCACGCGCTGGCCCGACGATCCCTGGGCGCTGGTGGGGCTCGGCAACGCCCACTACGGCGCAGGCGATGCGCGCGCGGCGGAAGCGGCGTTCCGGGCTGTGTTGGCAACGGACCCCGCGCATCTCGTCGCCCGCAACAATCTCGCCCAGCTGCTGGGTGAGCGCGGGTGTCGCGCGGCGGCTCTGGCTATTCTCGATGTGGGGCTGGCGCAATGGCCGCCGGCGGCTCGCGAGCGCGAGCAACTGGCGGCCACACGGGCGGAACTTCTGGCGGCTGCACCCGTACCGGAGCCGGGGGATTGTTCGCCAGTGGCCACGTCAGGCGGCGTCGACTAGCAGCTTGTTGAAAAACGTCGGGAGGCGGCCAGATGCGAGGCGCACGGCGCGCAGCGACCGAGACATATCAAATAGATAGGCGAGGGAGCGAGCACCGCGCAACGAAGCAGATGGCTGCCGCAGCAGTTTTTCAACAAGCTGCCAGGATCTTGGCGGCGCTACCACCGCCGCCGATCGGCACGCGTCGCGGACCAACGAACGGCACGAAACTGCCCCCGGGCAGGCCGGGCCGGATCCTGATGCCGGTACGGCCGCGCCCCCCGCGGTGATGGGAGCGGGCCGCGTTCACACCAGAACCTTGAAACAAACCTATCCCGGCAGCAGGCCGGATTGCTTCACGCCTTTCAGCGCGTTGCAGTTTGCGGCCCAGTCATAGCCGTCCACAATCCGTTTGCAGCGGGTTTCAATCAAATGCTTCAAGCCGGGATCGGTGAAAATATAAAACTGATCGGCTTGCATGGCTTCCAGCACCAGATCACCGACGATATCGGGATTCAGACCCTGCGCCAGCATTTCGGCGGTGCGGTCCTTTTCGCTGGGGGCGACGGCGCCGCCATATTCCTCGGGCCGATTGCGTCCGGAATGACCGATGTTGGTGGCGACGATGCCCGGGCACAGGACGGAGGCCCCGATATTGTCCTTGCGGTGATCGGCGGCGAAAGTCTCCATCATGCCGACCACGGCGAACTTGGTGGCGTTGTAGGGGCCCGCGCCGCGCAGGCCGACCATGCCCGCCATCGACGCGGTGCTGATCACATGACCGCCCTCACCGTGGGACTGGATCAACGGCACGAAGGCCTGCAGGCCGTAGACCACGCCCCACAGATTGACGTCCACCACCCAGTTCCAGTTGCGCATGCTGCAGGATTCGCTGTAGCCACCCACTGCGACGCCGGCGTTGTTGCTGATCACATGCACCTTGCCGAAGGTTTCCACGGTCTTGGCGGCGGCGGCCTGCACGGACTCCAGCTTGCTGACGTCGACCTGCACGCAAGCGGCATCCAGACCCTTGCCTTTCAGCTCGTCGACCGCCTTCTGTGCCGGTCCGGCTTCAATGTCGCCGATCATGACCTTCATGCCCGCCGCCGCGAACGCGCGGGCCATGCCCAAACCCATACCGCTGGCGCCACCGGTGATGAACGCTACTTTTCCTTTCACATCTTTCATGTTTTTTTCTGCCTGATGTCAACGGCGTCGCCGCAGGGCGCATCCGTTTGTGGAGTGAAGCGGGGTCTGGCCCCACGATTATTGTGCGATGCCAGCTTTGCCCAAGCCGTGGGGCGGGTCAAGGACAAACTCGAACCTCGAACCTCGAACCTCGAACCTCGAACCTGTGAAAGCGCTCAGCGCCCCGTCCACTTCGGCGGACGCTTCTCGAAGAACGCGGCCACGCCTTCCTTGGCGTCGGCGGAGGCATTGATGACTTTCTTGGCCTTTGTTGTCAGCTCCCAGCCCAGTGCATCGTCGGCGGATGCCAGCGCATCAATGGCTTGCAGGGATTGTTGCACCGACACCGGCGAGTTGGCGGTGATCTGCGCGGCCAGGGCCAGTGCGCCGGCCAACGCACCACCGGGTTCGCAGAGTTCATTGACCAGCCCAAGGCGGTATCCGTCGGCGGGGGACAGCTCGGCACCGGTGAACATCAGCTGCTTGGCGACGTTGAGCGGCAGCACCCGGCTGGCGCGAAAAATGGCGCCACTGGTGGGTACCAGCCCGCGTTTGACTTCGGGAAGACCGAAGCGGGCGTTGGTGGCTGCAACGACCAGGTCGCAGGCCATGACGACTTCGAAACCGCCGCCAAAGGCAACACCCTCGACCGCAGCGATCAGCGGCTTGGTGCGGGTGCGACCGACCACGCCGTAGATGCCGCCGCGCGCGGTCGGCGTTCCCGAGGTGGCGGCCATGTCAGTCCCAGCGCAGAACATGTCAGGTCCACCGGTGATGACGCCAACCCACAGCTCTGGCTCGTCTTCCAGCCGGTTGAGGGCCGCGTCGAGCGCCAGCGTCATTTCGTGGTCGATGGCGTTACGCTTTTCGTGCCGGTTCATGGTGATGATCAGGACGTGATCGCGCACTTCAACGGTGGTGCGTGGACTGGTCATTTTGCTCTCCGCATTTGAATGATCCGCATTGGGTTAACGATGCTCGCGCTGGCTGGGTGGGATTGAGAATCGCGTTATAAGATCAAACTACGCCAACGTCATCATTGTGAAACTGGCATGCAGTAGCGTGCAAGGCTGGCGCGATTGATTGCGATCACGCCCTTTGCGACTGGATTCAATCCGGGGAGGACTGATAAAAAACGTTGCTGCAATGATGATTTGGCTGGTCTTGGCCGGTCCAGCGACCGCTCAGGTGAGTTTCACCCAAATCGCCGAATTTTCAATACCTGCCGCCAACCAGGGCGTGGCCGTTGATAAAGACCATTTTTATGCGGTTGATGATCGGGAAATCCAAAAATATACCAAAGATGGCCGTTTTGTCGCCGAATGGGTCGATGCCGAAGATGGCGCGATGATTCATTTAGACAGCGCCATGGTGCGTAATGGAAAACTCTACGCCGCGCACTCTAACTGGCGGCGTTTGCCCATCACGAGCTCGATCGAAATCTGGGATGCGCGCACCATGCAACATATCGACAGCCACAGTTTCGGCCGTTGGGCACCGGGTTCCTTTACCTGGTTTGATTACCATGACGGTTACTGGTGGGGAACTTTTGCCAATTATGATCGACTGGGGCCAGACGGTTTGCCTTATGGCGGCGGAAAATCAAACACCACGGTGGCGAAATTTGACAACGACTGGAACATTCTCCAGACGTGGATTCTGCCTCAGGAAATTCTCGATCGTCTGGAAAATATGAGCAACTCCGGCGGTTCCTGGGGGCCGGATGGTTATCTGTACCTGACCCCGCATACACCAGCCGAAATATACAAAGTGAAGCTCCCGGAAGTTGGATCGGTGGTCGAGCTGGTTGAAATAATTCCTTTGAATATTCGCGGTCAGGGCATTGCCTGGGATCGGCATGAAAAAGACATTCTTTACGGCATCATCCGCGCGACCAGTGAAGAAGAGGCTGCCGGCATGACCAATAAAGTGGTCGCCTTTCGAGCTGATTTCCCGGCCGGAACGCAATTGGAGAGCGCAACCGAGACGGATGATGAAGACTTTGACGATCCTGATTTCAAACAGGAGAACAGTGGTCGAGGCGGAAGGTAGCATTGCGCGGCCGTACAGACGTTTCGGGACAAGCGCACGCCGGGCCGGGAAAATCCCATCGCTAGGCGCCGCCCGCCACCGCGACCGGAATCCCCGCCCCGGGGCCTGACGCGGGGGGCGGTTTCAGCAGCACCAGTGGCAGCGCCAATGCCACCGCCACCGCCGAAAAGACACCGAACACCAGGGTATAGCTCCCCAGCACGTCACTGGCATGGCCGGCGATCGTCGGTCCGAACGCGGTAACCCCCATGGTGACGACGCCGGTGGCGGCATTGATGCGGGCGAAGCTCCCGGCGCCGAAGTAGTTGGCCAGCATCAGGGGCCCGGTGACCATACCCAGACCGAAGCCCACCCCGAACAGTAGCGCGAATCCGTAGACCAGCAGATCGCGGTCGACGGTCAACAGCACCAGCATGCCCGCGGCCTGGCACAGAAGCCCCAGCGCCAGCAGCAAGCGCGGTTCCACCCGGTCGCCGAGGATGCCCCCGCCGAGACGCCCACCGACGCTGAGCAGCCCCATGGTGCCGATCGCCGCCCCCGCCACCAGGGTGCCGATGCCTTGATCCGTCAGGTGCAGGACCGCCTGGCTGTTGACCAGGTTGAGGCCCAGCACACCCATGCCGAAGCCGGCGACGATGATCCACAGCGCCCGGGTGCGCAGCGCGGCCATCAACTCCCAATCCACCTGCGACTGATAGACCCGGCTTGGGCGGACTGGTGGCGCACCGGCACCGACCGCCGGTGCGGACGCCGCGAGTGGTGGCCGGTTGCGCAGGATCGCCAGGGTGAGCAGTACGGTGACGGGAACGCTGGCGCCCATGATGGCGAACAGCGGGCGCCAGTCCCCGGTGCGCTCCAGCACCCAGGCGAAAAACGGGGTCATGACAAAGGCGCCGAGGCCGGCCGAGGTGATCAGGATGCCGAGCCCCATGCCCCGGTTGTGCGTGAACCAGCGCGCGATGAGCTGGCTCATGGGGATGAAGGTCACCGCGGTCGCGCCGAACCCGAGCAGCGCCAGCGCGAGATAGAACTGCGCGAGCCCGGCGGTGAAATAGCCCACCGCCGCGCCGAGCAGAATGGCGACGCAGCCCAGCAACACCGTGTTGCGGATGTCGATGCGTTCGATGAGCACGGCGACCACCGGCCCCAGCAAACCCATGCTGAGCATGAATACCGTGTATCCCGAGGTGCCCTGGGCGCGGGTCCAGCCCAGGTCCTCGATCAGCGGCTTCAGCATCACCGAGAGGCCGTAGTAGATGGCGCCCACATTGAAGAAATAAATCGCACAGGCCGCGATCAGGATTCGCCACGCAGGGGACATGCGCCCTCCCGTTGTTATGGTTTATGGAGCGGGACTGCTGCGGCCATTCCAACACAAAACCGCGGCGGCGACAGCCGCGGAGCGAACCCCCACCCGGGCGCCGGAATTTTTGGGCTAGCCTGAGCCGGCACCGAAAAAAGGCTGGGACAACCTGGTTCGGTTTGCCGGGCTCGATCTGCCGCAGCGCCATGCCGCTTCGATGCGCCCATGTGCATTTCGATGCAGCGAGCCGGGACGCGGCGCGCGCCTTGCGCGAGACCATCGAAAAGGAGCTGGCGGGCCGGATGGATCCGGGGCGCTTTCACGAGAAGCCCCCCGGTCCCGCATCCGAATCTGGGATTCGGACCCTCTGTGCGGACCATGTGGCTGCGAATTCATAGGGCGGGGCTTGAGATAGACTGGCCCCCTCAGGAGCCACTGCGGAGGACCCATGGCAGACCCTCTTCTGATCGCCCGGCACGGCAGCACCGAGTGCGTGTTGCTGCCCGCTCTGGCCAACCGGCACGGCCTCATCACCGGCGCCACGGGCACCGGCAAGACGGTCACCCTGCAGACCCTGGCCGAGCAGTTGTCCGCCATCGGCGTGCCGGTGTTCATGGCCGACGTGAAGGGCGACCTGACGGGCATGAGCCAGGCCGGCCACGTCGGCGAGAAGATGGCGGCCACGCTCCAGGAGCGCGGCATCGCGGCGCCGGCGCCGCGGGCCTGCCCCGTCAGCCTGTGGGATGTGTTCGGCGAGCAGGGCCACCCGGTGCGCGCCACCGTCTCGGACATGGGTCCGCTGCTGCTGGGGCGCATGCTCGACCTCAACGACACCCAGGCCGGCGTGCTCAATCTGGTGTTCAAGATCGCCGACGACAACGGTCTGCTGCTGCTCGACCTGAAGGATCTGCGCGCGATGCTCAAGCACGTGGGCGAAAGCGCCAAGACCTTCACCACCGAGTACGGCAACATCAGCGCCGCCAGCGTGGGCGCCATCCAGCGCGGCCTGCTGCAAATCGAGGCGCAGGGCGGCGACAAGTTTTTCGGCGAGCCGATGCTCGACATCGCCGACTTCATGCAGACCGTCTCGGGCCAGGGGGTGGTGAATATCCTGGCGGCCGACAAGCTGATGAATTCGCCGCGGCTGTATGCCACCTTCCTCCTGTGGCTGCTGTCCGAGCTCTTCGAGCAGTTGCCCGAGATCGGCGACCCGGACAAGCCCAAGCTGGTCTTCTTTTTCGACGAGGCGCACCTCTTGTTCAACGAGGCGCCCAAGGCGCTGGTGGAGCGCATCGAGCTGGTGGTGCGGCTGGTGCGCTCCAAGGGCGTGGGCGTGTTCTTCGTTACGCAGAACCCGCTGGACATCCCGGATTCGGTGCTGGCGCAGTTGGGCAACCGCGTCCAGCACGCGCTGCGTGCCTTCACTCCGCGCGACCAGAAGGCCGTGAAGGCCACCGCCACCACCATGCGGCAGAAGCCAGGGCTGGACATCGAGGCGGCCATCACCGAACTGGCCGTGGGCGAGGCGCTGGTGAGTTTTCTCGACGCCAAGGGACGGCCCAGCGTGACCGAGCGCGTCTACGTGCTGCCGCCGGGCAGCCAGATCGGACCCATCACGCCGCAGCAGCGCCAGGCCCTCATGGCAGGTTCACTGGTCGCGGGCGTCTACGAGAAGGTGATGGACCGCGCGTCCGCCTACGAGATCCTCAAGAGCCGTGCGGCCTCCGCACCCGACGCGCCGCCCGCGGGCAGGCCGGGCGCCCCCGGCGCACCGGTGCAGGAGGACGGCGGGATAATGGGCAGCCTCAACGAGATCCTGTTCGGTTCCACCGGCCCGCGCGGCGGCAAGCGCGACGGTCTGGCCCAGACCATGGCCAAGTCGGCGGTGCGCACCATGGGCACCACGGTGGGCCGCGAGATCCTGCGCGGGGTGCTGGGCGGCATCTTCGGCGCCAAGAGGCGCTGAGTTCTTCCGGCGCTCAGTCAGGTTGCTGAACGTCTGCAATGCTCCCAGCGATATCCCCGCCCGAGGCTGACAGGGATGGGATACCGCGTTCGAACTTTGCAGTGACCAGAGCCATAGGGAAATTCTTGGCTTCAACGAAGCAAAAGCGTAGGGATCCGAGCTGATCGCAGCAAATCCGACGTCTTGCTGCCGAGAAAAAGGCTACGCAGTGGTGAATGGCTGTACGCTCCCATGACGAGGATATCGATATCCTGATCTTGTACGGCCTTGGCTATAACGCTTTCGGCATCGCCGTGGATCAGCGATGCTGGTGCATGAAGGTCGGCGGCCTCCAGCGTTTTCCTGGCCCATTCGAGTTGCCTGGGCGCTTCGCGGCTTTTCTTGCCGGACATCAACAGATGAATTGGCAAACCTTTGAAAAGCGGGCTTGCCGCGACCATTTCAACGCCTCTGCGGGTCACGATGCCACCATCGAACGCAATCATCACGCGATTGGGTTCGGTGAAGCCCTCGGTAATCGTCAGAATCGGCTTGTGCAGGCTACGGACAACCCGCTCGACGTTGCGTCCCAGATCGCGTTGGGTATGTTCTGCCGATTCACCGCGCCGCCCGAGTACGAATAGACGAACTTCGCCTTCCTGTTCCGCGAGCGTCTCTACCAGATTCCCATGACGCTGTCGGACATCTGGCGAATCCACCCCGGCAGCCATCGCGCGCTCACGCAGCCGGTTCAGGAAAATGCGGCCTTGCTCACGCGCCGCCTTGCTTCGCAACTCGTCTTCATCTGAAAGTGTGCTCAGTAGTTGTTCCTGAGCGCCAATGCCGATCGCGCCGCTGTGATCCCTGCTGCTGGCCGTCTCCGGATGGCGATCCAGGATGTGAAGCAGTTCGAGCGGCGCATTCATGCGCCTTGCGGCCCAGGCGGCGTAATCGGCGACATGCTCGGCGAACCGCGATTGGTCGACACAAGCCAGGACTTTGTTTTCGTTTTTCATGTTCGCGACCATCAGTGGCCCATGAGCAGGTCGTCGGCGCCGTCTTTGTCATGTACGGCGAATTTGTCGACCATGGTGGCGCTGGCCTCGTTCAGACCAATCACCTCGACTTCGGTACCTTCCCGACGAAATTTCAGGACCACCTTGTCGAGTGCGCTCACGGCAGTAATGTCCCAGAAGTGTGCTCTGCTCACGTCGATTCGCACCTTCTCGATGACTTCCTTGTAGTCGAAGGCGCTGGTAAAGCGATCAGCGCTGGCGAAGAACACCTGCCCGAATATCATGTAGGTGCGGGTGCGCCCTTCGTCTTCAGCAAGCGAGCGGATGCGCAGGATCTGTCCGACCTTGTGTGCAAAGAAGAAGCCCGAAAGCAGCACACCGGTCAACACGCCCATGGCCAGGTCATGTGTGGCGACCGTGACGATGACAGTGGCCATCATGACGACACTGGAGCTCTTGGGGTGCTCGCGCAGATTTCTAATGGAGCCCCAATTGAAGGTACCGATCGATACCATGATCATGACGGCGACAAGCGCAGCCATGGGAATTTGACTGGCCCACTCGCCGAGAAATACCACCATCAACAAAAGGAAGATGCCGGCGGCGAATGTCGAAAGCCTGCCACGGCCGCCGGATTTTACGTTGATGACCGACTGACCGATCATCGCGCAACCCGCCATGCCGCCGATGAAGCCGGATGCGATATTGGCGACGCCCTGGCCGACGCACTCTCGATTCTTGTCACTCTTGGTATCGGTCAGATCGTCGACGATCGTCGCCGTCATGAGCGACTCGAGCAGGCCAACCACCATCAGGGTAAGGGAGTAAGGGAAGATGATGGCCAGTGTCTCGAAGTTGAGCGGAATATCAGGTATCAGGAACACAGGGAGACTATCCGGCAATGCCCCCATGTCGCCCACAGTCCTGATGTCCATTTCGGCAAAGATTGCGATTGCGCTCAGCACCACGATGGTGACGAGTGGTGAAGGGATCGCCTTGGTGATGTACGGGAAACCATAGATGATGGCCAGTCCCCCCGCCGTCATGGCGTAGACGTGCCATGTCACATTGGTGAGTTCTGGTAACTGAGCCATGAAAATCAAGATTGCCAGCGCATTGACGAAACCGGTAACCACCGAGCGTGATACGAAGCGCATGAGCGTGCCGAGGCGCACCCAACCGGCAATGATTTGAAGCACACCTGTAAGTACGGTTGCGGCAAGCAGGTACTGGAGACCGTGATCCCTGACCAGCGTCACCATCAGCAACGCCATGGCGCCGGTGGCGGCCGAGATCATGCCCGGACGGCCGCCCACGAAGGCGATCACCACAGCAATGCAGAAGGAAGCGTAGAGGCCAACCTTGGGGTCAACACCTGCAATGATCGAGAAAGCGATTGCTTCGGGGATCAGAGCCAGCGCGACGACCAGGCCGGCCAGCAAATCGTTTCGGACGTTCGAGAACCAGTCCTGTTTCATGGAATTCATCAAATGTCGTATTCCGGTGTCGTGGCCGACCATGCCGGCGGCGATGAGAGAAGACGCGCAAATGCAAATGCGTCTCCCCGGCCAGCGGAACATATAAGGCAGAGATGCCCCGGTTGAATGGAGCCGAAAGACGCAACTACGATGAGGCTTCCCGCGAATGAGGGGCATCATTGCTATGGTTCGCGGGATGAAGGCTTACATCGGTAGGTTTCCAGTCGCGTCAGCAGGCTGCGCACTTTACTTCACATGTGGCGGTGCGGCAATGGACGTGCGCCCGACGTACCACCCACGCAACTTGGCCAACTCTCCAGTCTCCGAGTCGCCGCGGGGTTCTCCGCCTAGCGCTGCTGACCCAGGTGGGTGCCTGTGTGGTTGCGGCGATGGACATCTAGGGTCGCCGCTCCAGATCAATTGACGAGGAGTTCGCTCGCGTCATTTCAGATGCTCCTCGATCCACTCCCACCGCTTGTCCTTGACCATGACGAACCGGCAGCGCCCCTCGGACAGGTTCGCCCAGAGGCCACCGATCAACCGGTCATCCTCCACGGCAGCCCAGCGATCCGCGCCCTTGTACTCGACGGCCAGAATCGGGCCAGACTCGTCACCCGCACCGGGCAGTTGGCACAAAAAGTCCGGGTAGAACCGCCCATCGGCCTTCTGCAGGAAAAACGAACTGCCTTCGCGCCGCACGAGATTGCGCACCCAGAACTCGATGCGTCCCTGCTGGGCCTGAATGTCCAGCCAGCAGGCGCATTCGAATTCCTCCCTGCTGTCGAAGTCGCCGATACGGCCGTAGAAATGCTTGCGGAAGTCGAAGTGCCCGAAACGGCCGTCGTAGTCGCGGCTGGGTGCATAGGCCTGGGCGTGAAACTCGAACGTGTACAGGTCGGTCACCGCAACGCGCGATCCGGCATCGTCGCCGAACAGCGTCTGCTGAAACGCCTTGCCAACCGCTTGCCGGCGCAGATCGCGGATGCGCGCTTCCAGCAGATTGCGGATCAGGAACTTCTGTAGATTGGCACGGGCCAGCGTGAAGCCATCCCGGCGCAACAGTTCAGTCAGCCACTTGGCCACAAAGGCCTGCTTGCTGGCGTGGGTGAGTGAAGGCTCGGGCAGGTTGCGGCACAGCCAGGTGGCCAGACGCACTTCATCCCAGTGCTCGGGCCGATAGACAAGCCCCAGGTCGCGTTGCAGATCGGGCAGGAAACGCGACACCACATGGCCGCCATCGTCGACATCGATCTCGCCGCCTTCGGATACCTTCAGGCCGGCGTTCAGCGCGGTGATGTCGCCGCCGGTTGGCGCGGCGGCGTACGTCGACAAGTCCCACGGATAGTCCAGCACCTCCGGGTCGTCGAACAATTGCAGCTCGCCCTGTACCTTCAAGGCCAGTTGCGGGATGCGCAAGCGCTCGCCCAGTTCCGCCGACGTCTGGAAGAACTCGATGGCCGTGGTGCGGCTGATTTCGGCGGCTTCCACAATCGCGGCGGCAGCGGTTTCCGAGGTGACCGAGGCCTTGAGGACTTCGGTTTCGTCTTCGGTCAGTGGCGTGCTGATGGTCAGGGTATTGAGCTTGCCGTCCCAGCTCACCTTGTCGCGCACCGGCTTGGGCACGTTCTTGAGGTCGGGTTTCTCGGTCAGCGTAATTGCCACCGGCCGCACCACGACGCGCCCGGTGTGTCCCTCGAAATCCATTCGCCCTTGCTCCGCCCGGGCGGCGGTGACGAACTCGGCCACTTCGCGCCGCTCGAAACCGGCGCCCGCCACCAGGCGGTCACGCAGCGCGCCCGCCGTCTCGGCAAAGTTGCGCGACACCACGAAGGCATAGGACTGATTCAAGGCCTTCGCCTGCCGATGACTGGCGCCCGGTTGCCGCAATACGCGCCCGAGCAACTGTTCCACCGCCGTGGCCGACGACAGCGAGGCCATGCTGACCAGGATGTAGGCGAAGGGGCAGTCCCAGCCCTCGGCCAGCGCCCTCTGGGTGATGACGAACTTCACCGGGCAGGCCGGGTCGGCGATGCCCAGCCGGTAGTCGGCATCGATCCGTTCCAGGCCCTTTTCCTCGCCGGTGGCGACGACGATCTCGCTGGCCGGGATGCCGTGGTTGGTGATCAGCTCGTTGCGCACCCGCTCGAAATCCAGCGTCTCGATTCCGGCCCGGCGCGGTTCCGACTGAATCAATATCAGCGGGCGCAAATACGCCGCGCCGCCACGGCGCTCCTCATCCGCCAGCTTGTGCAGCGCCTCGCGCCGGCCGATGGCGTCGGCCAGGCACTGCTGCCAGTTTGGCTCGGTTTCGAGCACCACCGGCAGCTTGATCATTTCCTCCGCCTTCAACTCGGCGGCGGAGACGCTGTGCAGCACGTTGCTCGGCGTGCGTTCCAGGTCGGGCGTGGCGGTCAGCTCCATCACGCCGCTGGGGCGAAAGCGCGCCAGCATGTCGAAGGCGAGTTCCGTGCGGCTGTTGTGCGCCTCGTCCACCACCACGAAGGGCCGGCGCAGGCGCAGCACATTGGCCAGCGAGCAAGGCGTGGTGCGCTCGGCGCCTTCGCCTTCGGTGAGCAATTCATCGCGCTGGGTCGGCGACAGGTTGTCGAAGTGGTGCATCAGCGCGCCGCTGCTCTGGTACACCTTGCGCGATTCCTCGTCCTCCACCTGAAAGGCCTGCCGGGTGGCGACGATGATGGTGGTCGAGGTGTCCAGCGTGGCGCGGGTGACGCTCTTGGCTTCATCCAGATCCATCACCGTGATCGGGCCGGCCTCGCGCAGCGCCCTGTGGTACGGGTGCAGGCGGTCGCGCAACCCCCGCAGGGTCTGCTCGCGGATCGGCTTGCTGGGCACCAGCCACAGGATCACGCTGTGCTCGCAGCGCAGCAGATGCGTATTGACCAGTGCCACGCTCTTGGCGGCCAACCAGGTCTTGCCGCCGCCGGTGGGTACGCGCAGGCAGAAGTACGGCATGTCGGCGGGAAAGCCCGCCAGCGGGTGGTACGCATTGCCGCGGCCCCACAGGCGTTCGGTGGTGGCGGTGAAGGCAATCGAGGGCGAAGGCAGCTCGTGGCAGGCGCGGAAATAGGTCTCGATGCTGTCCAGCACCTGGGATTGGTAATTTTTAGGCTGAAATACGTTCACGGCGCGCTTCTGTCGATCCAGTATTCGGGATCGCGATGCTGGTGAGCAACCGCCAAAACGACGATGCGGTCTGCGCGAACCGCATACAACATCTTGTACGGGAAGCGGTTGAACAGTAAGCGTCTGACCGGCTCGATTTCAATTTTCCAGGCGAGCGGCTGCGCGGAAATGCGCTTGGCACACAATGATGCCTCGCGGAGAAATTCCTGGCCCAGCCCACGTTGTTGACGTTCGTAGTAGCGCCTCGCTTCGGCCATCTCAGCCTGGGCGAGCTTGGCGAAAATAAGTTCCATCACAAATCCCGGAACACCTCTTCCAGGGAGACGCACTCCAGACGGCCTTCGTCATAAGCCTGCAAGCGACGCAATGCCTCCCGTTGCCAAACCTGGTCAATTTCCGGGTCAGGCTTGTCGAGGCTTTGATGCAGCAGTTCGAGGAGCGCATAGCGCTCGGCGGCCGGCAGTTTGAGCGCCTGTTCGATGACGTCGGTTGTGCTCATGAAAACACCTCGCTATCGATTCGAAAAATGATGGTCACTCTACACCGCCAGCGCGTAAGGCGTCTGCTTGAAGGTGATGCCCTCGCGCGCGGCGCGGCCGCCCATGCGGTTGGCGGCGGCGTAGATCACTTTGGGGCCGGCGAACCTGGGCAACAGGTCGAACACCGGACCGGTGAGCACGTTGCCGCCGGCGACGGATTTGTCCTTCAGGATGCCGTTGTAGAGCAGGTAGATGGCGTGGCCCTCGTGTACACCCAGCAGCGGCGATGCCGCAAAAACGTCATTCCCGCGCAGGCGGGAATCCAGTCCTGCACGCTGGATTCCGGGTTCGACTGCGTCGCTCCGGAATGACGGCGTATAACCCGTACCCGTTTCCGCAAACCAGACGAACTCGGCCAGTTGCGCGAATTTCACGTCGCTGCGGATTTGGCCGTCGGCGTCGAACAGGGGTTCGGCGGACAGGCGGCAGAACTGGAAGCCGCCGCCCAGGCCCGCGACGGCAACGCCCTTGGCGTTGGTGTAGCCGGTGGCGACGCGCCTGACGCGCTCGGCGGTGACGGTGCGGGCGATGGTGTCGTCCATCTCGACCAGGATGAAGCGGCGGTTGCCGCCGTCCTCGGCGTTTTGCTTGAGTACGGCGTGGCCGGTGGTTCCGGAACCGGCGAAGCTGTCGAGGACGATAGAGTCTTTGTCCGTGGCGATTTGCAGGATGCGCTGGATAAGACGGGCGGGCTTTGGTGTGATGAAAACGTCGTCGGAGGTGTCGAAGTCGACCAGTTCGAGCAGCTCCTTTTTGGCTTCCTGTGTATGGCCGACTTCGCCGTAGAACCACATGGTTTGAGGGACCCGGCCGTCTTTCACTTCATGCAGAAATCGCTTTATCTGGGGAATTGCGCCACCGTCCTTGCCCCACCAAATTCGGTTATTCCGATCCAGTTCTTCAAACTTTTCCTTGGAGACACGCCAGTACATGCCCTTCGGCGGAGCTTCGATGATTCGACCGGAGGGGCACGTAATTGAGTACGTTCCTGCTGAGTAATAGTTACGTGCCGACAAATCACTCGTTTTCCATACGCCGCGCGGGTCTTTGTCTGGGTTCTTGTAGGCAGCGTTCTGTTCTTCGGTGCGAGGTAGCAGATTCGGCTTCCACGTTTCAGCCTTGGCTGCATAAATGACGATGTAGTCGTGATCCTCCGATAGGTGACGGGCCGAGTTCTTGGGCGAATAGACCTTCTGCCACAGCACAGTCGCCACAAAGTTCTTCGCCCCGAAAATCTCATCCATCAGCAACCGCAGTGTCGCCACCTCGTTGTCGTCGATGGACACGAAGATCGCGCCGTCCTCGCGCAGAAACTGTTTCAGCAGCACCAGGCGCGGGTACATCATGCACAGCCAGCGGTCGTGCCGGTCCAGCGTCTCGCCTTCCTTGCCCACCACCTCGCCCAGCCACTTGCGGATCTCCGGGCTGTTGACGTTGTCGTTGTAGGCCCAGCCCTCGTTGCCGGTGTTGTACGGCGGGTCGATGTAGATGCACTTCACCTGTCCGGCATAGCGCGGCAGCAGCGCCTTGAGTGCGTGCAGGTTGTCGCCCTGCACGATCAGGTTGCTGCCGTCGGCAGCGCCGCAGGACAGCTCGGGCACCGGCTCCAGCAGGCGGAACGGCACGTCCTTGTGGTGCTTGACGACGGCTTCTTTGCCGATCCAGTTCAATGTTGGCATGCAGGGTCTCGTTGCTGTTCTTGCAGGGCGACCCGAGGGCCAGTCCGGAGGGTGAGCGGCGTTATCCCTGGCCAGCGCCCCGGCTCCCCGCATTGGCTCATTGGGCGGGCGTGAATCAAGAGAAATACCTTTTGAGACAGTGTGTTACAAGATACGGCCGGCTGTTTGGCTCGCCGGTCTGGCGCAGGTCGGGCAGATAGACCTGGGTTTGAGCCAAAGCAAGCGTGGCTTGACAGGCAGGCCATTGGGGATACACTCTCGCCCCGAGTTCACTGCCTATCGGCTTTGAACCTATCGAGGTCTCGGCCGCTGAACCCGCGTAGCGAATCAGCGGCCTTTGTTTTTTCCGGGCTGCCATCACGGGCCACCTCCCAGCAAGCGGAGGCATGCAGCCCGGGACCATGCCGGCGAACTTCTGATCTTCCCGATGCTGTTGTCGGCCTGGTAACAGGTCACGAAGTTGGCCTTCAGCGAACCATCCTGCTTCAGCCCCATCGCTACCACAACGACGAAATCTTCGTAGACAACGGCCACGCGGCGCGTTGCGTCGTATTGGCGGGAGGTCTTGTCCCAGCCTTCGAACAGCGCGGCCGTGGGGTGCTCCAGAGTCGCTTTGATCCAATCGATGCGCTGCGCACGCACAGGGGAAAAGACATCCTTGCGGCCATCCCGCGCCGTGCTCTCGTAAAACATGTGGCCGAACTTGCCTGCACCGAAGTACACCCGGATGCTGTCAAAGGTCAGGATGTTGCCCCGGCAGTAGACCCGCTCGTAATGCGAGCGGTATTCCGCGACCGTGGTGTAGTGAACGAGAGGCGGTAACGCCATTACCAGCCTCCCTGCAGGCGAATTTTGAAGATGTTGAACTTCTCTTCGCCCTTGTGGGTCGGGGCGAGCGGTCGGCCCAGCGCTGATTCGAGACGTTGGACCACGGCGGCTTTAGCGGTGCCGTCACGCAGGGTGTCGTTGATGCGGCTGCTGGCCGCGCCCAGCAACAAATCGCACAACTGGATCAGTACCACCTCATGAGACGGCAGCGACTGGATGCCGTCGATACTCGATGTGAGGTTCGCGCGTGCAAGACACCTAGCCAGTACCGGCAGACGCTTCGGGTCACGGTTGCTCTTGACGTCGCAGAAGATCCGGTAGGTGTTGAAGTCTAGAATCCAGTGATGCAGCAACTGGTAATAGAACTTGTAGAAGCCCAACTCGCCGTCGTTGTCGTGCAGAGCAAGATTGAGCTGGGTTCGATCAACGGCAATACAGCGAAAACGCAGATTTTCGCCATAGGCGAAGAACAGATCGATCAGTTCGACGTAAAAATCGCGGCGGTTGGGGGACACCTTGCTCCACTTGATCTCGCCCCAGGCTTGGTGACGTTCCCGCAGTACACCGACGCGTGATTTGATTTCGTTGCGCAATTCCTCGGGTAGCCAGAGGCTGCCGATCATGAGGTGTCGGGCACGCGGATTCGCGGATGTCAGCACATCCGGATTGGCTTCGTCGCAATACACCTCAAACTTCATCTTGAGTTCCTCTCAGGCCGATCCATTTGGCCCCGCGTCCCTTGCCCGTCGGGGCGATAAGCCCTTCCGTTTTCATTGCACGCAATACCAATCGCACCATGTCGCGGCTGACGCCGGGGCAGGCTTCTTCGATTTCCGAAATCGAGAACGGCAGGTTGTGTTTGAGAATCTCGGCGCGCACCCGGCCGCCCTTGGCCCCGCGCCCGCGTTCGATGGTGCCGACGCGTTCTTCAAATTCCTTGTAGGCACGCAGCAGGGCGCCCCAGAAGTAGTCCAGCCAGGGTGCGATATCGTGCGCGGCCTCGTGCCAGCCTTGCGAGCTGGCTTCCAGGGTTTCGTAGTAGCTCTCTTTCGATTCCTCGAAAATGCGTTCCAGACTGATGAAGCGGCCCACGGCGTAGTCGAAGTGGTAGAGCAGTTGCAGCGTGAGCAGCCGCGCCATGCGGCCGTTGCCATCCGGGAAGGGATGGATGCACAGGAAGTCGAGGACGGCCAGTGGCACCAGCACCAGGGGGTCGGCCAGATGCCGATCCAGCGCGGCGCGATAATGCGCGATCAGGTCCGTCATCGCCATGGGCGTGAGATGCGCGGCCACTGGACGGAAGCGGATGCGGGAACTCCCGTCCGGGTGGCGTTCGACGATGTCGTTGTTGGTGGCCTTCCAGTGGCCGCCGGGTTGCGGCATGTAGCGGTACAGGACGCTGTGCAGCTGGAGCACCGTGCCCGCGGAGAAAGGCATCTGTTCACCGCTTTCATGGATAAGGCCCAACGCGTCGCGGTAACCAGCCACCTCCTGCTCGGAACGGCTCTTGGGCGCGGCGTTCTTGAGCACCAGCGACTTCAGACGGGCGGCTGCGACCACCACCCCTTCGAGGCGGTTGGAGGACTCGATGGACTCGACCACGGCAACCTGGCGCAGATCGCTCAGCACCTGTGGCGACTGGGCAAGGTACAGGCGCTGTTTGCCCCGGCATTCCCCAAGGGCGCGCAAGGTCGCCAGTTGCTGGGCGTCGAAGCGCAGTCTGGCAAGGTAGTCGGGCGAGAGTGAGTGCATGGACTCATCGCTGGCGGCGGAAATGGGGTAATCGTATTGCATAAAGGGGTATTGCGCTACTTAATTGCCCCAATTAGGCACAGACTACCCCATTTCCCTGCCTTGCAGGGCAGATCGGCGGGAGGCTCCCAGTTCGGCACATAGCCAGTGCAAACCGCAAACCTTGGTTTGCAACTGACGTTGGAGGGGCAGCGCGCTCGCGCCCCCCGTACGCCTGACTCTGCCGGAGCCCGCTATCATCCAGAGCATTCTGGCCGGGCAGTAGCCCCGGTGTATGAGCCTGCTGTGGTTCCAGCGGAACCCGCTGCCGACCGACTGGGTGGCGCAGCGGGAGGTGGTGACGAAGTTTGATGCCTGACCAGGCTACGAGCCCTCGATCACCCGTGCCACATCACCGTGGCATTCGGCGCACTTGCCCACCAGCAGCAAGTCACCGCCCTTGATGGCGCCGCTGAAATTGGTGATCGTTGTTTCGTGACGGCACTGGCCGCACCAGACATTGGATAGCAGTCGCTGGCGGATGTCGGCAGGGAGCGACTCCCAGCGCAGGCGGGCTGGCTTGGTGAAAGTGGGTAGTGATTCGATGGTCATGGATCAGCGTACCCAGCGACGGGCGTCCTTCAAGAGCAGCAGCAATTGCTGCTCGCGCAACGGCGATGCGATGAACCCGAACCGGGTGTAGAACTGCGCCGCTTCTTCATCGATAGGGTGGGTCAGCATGGCACGGATGCCGGCTTGCTCGGCAATCAGCATCGTGCGGCGAATCGCGTCCTGCAGCAGGCCAAAGCCTATCCCTCGCCCCTGGTCCGCCACCGAAACAGCCAGTCTCGCCAGGATCACCACTGGCAAAGGGTATTGCCCCATCCCCTTGCGGATGCGCTCCGGCGCCTCCAGCGTGTCGACTTGTCCAACGGTCAGGCTGAAGTAGCCCGCCACGCGGCCATCGTCCTCGGCAACGACGAAGGTCTTGGCCGAGCCACTGCCCTGCGCTTGGCGGGCGTGGCGCAACAGCCAGTCATTCAGCGCGGGCTTGCCACAATCAAAACTCTCCAGCCGATGCTGCGCGGCCAAAGGCTCCGGAGCGCGCAACGTCACTTCGCGTCCCAGGGCGCCTTGCGGGCAAACAGCTCGCGTAAACCCTCGTTGGCCTGTTCGGGCCGCTCCAACAGATCCATCAGTGCCTGGTACTGGCTGCCCGAGACCATGAACAATCGTTGATCGAGCAGGGTCTGCTCGGCGGCCAGACAAGCGCTGTCAAGAATGAAGTCGGTCAGCGACTTGTGGGCCACCTCGGCGGCACGGCGCAGCACCACCTCCTGTTCGGGGGTGGCGCGCAGCCCAAGTCGGGCAGAGCGGGCGGAAGGCGACGATGCAACGGCAGTCATGGCAGCACCTATTTTGTTAGATCAACTGCCGCCATGTTAGTACAAGTGACGCACGCCGTCTAGTTGCATCGGTGACCGCTGGCCTTGGTTGACAACGAACCTGCGCGCGTAAGTTGGTGATTCGTATAGACCACCATCTGCGCCTACCCGCAGGCCAAACGGAGAATAGAGACGGCTCTGGCAGAGAAAGTGGCCGATTTCGGGCGTTTCGTCTGATGATCACCCGCAGCACAGGTGGCTGGAACCCCGCGTGGCGCGGGGATTTCAGGCAAGAAAAAGGGCCCGGAGACTATCCGAGCCCTTGTGGATGGTGGAGGCGGCGGGAATTGAACCCGCGTCCGTCAGTCCGCTACCGGTAGCTCTACATGCTTATTCGGTCTTTATGTTTAGCCCATCACAACCCGGCCGACAGGGCGCGCGATGTAGCGATTCCGGTAAGGTTTTAGCGGTTCCGCCCCGGACGAGCTTCCCCGCGATCTTGTGAGAGTCGACGCCTGGAACCTGAACGCACAAGCACGGCTTCAGTCAGACGGCACCCTACTGGGTATTAAGCAGCGAGTGCGTAGTTGTCGTCGTTGGCAACTAAAGTTTGCGATTTTGGATTAACGAGATTGATCGCCCTCTCGGCATGCACCACAGGCTTTGTAACCGGCGTCGAATCCAAAACGCCCCCAAAGCTTGAAGTATTCATGGGACAAATCGAGCCGCCCCAAAGTTCCCCGGTCGTATTGCTGGATAGGCCGGAAGCGCGCGGATTCTAGCACAGCCGGGATCGGCTTGACCCGGCGCAACCGAGGGACGAGATGGTTTTGACGCAGCGAGCGGTTATTGTGGTGCAATAAACACCAGGCGTAATTGGGACTCTATCCGCTCGGAGGAATCGATGGCTCAGGATTCAAGGTATGTGGTCGATCTGGACGAGGTGCGGCGCGACGACGTCGCCCAGGTCGGCGGCAAGAATGCGTCCCTCGGCGAGATGCTGTCGCAGTTGTCGGCCAGCGGTATTGCGGTGCCGCCGGGCTTTGCCACCACGGCGGATGCCTACCGGTTGTTTCTGACCGCCAGCGGGCTGGATCGACTGATCGGCGATGCCATGGCCGCGGCTCGTGCGGCCGAGGTGTCGCTGGGCGCGGCGGCGGCCGATATCCGCGCGGCGTTCGAACGCGCGCCCTGGCCAGCGGAACTGGCGGCGGCGATCACTGCGGGTTACCGGGACCTTTGCGCCCGCACCGGGATGGCGGATGTGGATGTCGCGGTGCGCTCCAGCGCCACTGCCGAGGATCTGCCGGATGCGAGCTTTGCCGGCCAGCAGGAGACCTTCCTCAATATCCGCGGCGAGGCGGCGCTGCTCGATGCCTGCCGGCGCTGCTACGCCTCGCTGTTCACCGCGCGCGCCATCAGCTACCGGGAAACCAAGGGTTTCCCGCACGACAAGGTGGCTCTTTCGGTGGGCGTGCAGCAGATGGTGCGCAGCGATCTGGGCGGCGCCGGGGTGATGTTCACCCTGGATACCGAGACCGGCTGCGACCGCGTGGTGGTGATCAATGCCGCCTACGGTCTGGGCGAGAACGTGGTGCAGGGCGATGTGGACCCGGACGAGTATCTGGTGTTCAAGCCGCTGCTGGCCGATGCCGCGCTGGTGCCCATCATCGAGAAGCGCTGCGGCGGCAAGGCGCAGAAGATGATCTACACAACGGAGGGCGGGCGCTCCACTCTGAACGTGCACACCACCGAGGCGGAGCGGGCGGCGCTGGTGCTGACCGATGCCGAGATCCTGCAACTCGCGCGCTGGGCCTGCGCCATCGAGGCCCATTACGGCACGCCCATGGATATCGAGTGGGCCCGCGACGGGCGTAACGGGGCGCTCTATATCGTGCAGGCGCGGCCCGAGACGGTACATTCGCAGACCGCGGCGGACACCCTGCGCACCTACGCCGTCACGGACAAGGGCGAGGTGCTGGCGCGCGGACTCGCCATCGGTGAGGCGGCCGTGGTGGGGCGGGTGTGCCGCATCGACGACCCCCGCGACATCGACCGCTTCGTCGATGGCGCCATTCTGGTGGCGGAGACCACGAGCCCGGACTGGGTGCCGATCATGAAGCGCGCGGCGGCCATCGTCACCAATCACGGCGGGCGTACCTCCCACGCCGCCATCGTCAGCCGCGAGCTGGGGGTGCCGGCGGTGATCGGCACCGGCTCCGGGACCCGCACGCTGGTCGATGGCGCCGAGGTCACGCTGTCCTGCGCCGAGGGCGATCAGGGCTTTGTCTACAGTGGCCGGGCCAGCATCCGGATCGACGAGCTCGCACTTGCCGAACTGCCCGCAACCCGCACCAAGATCATGCTCAATCTGGCCGACCCGGGCGCCGCGCTGCGCTGGTGGCGTCTGCCGGCGGACGGAGTCGGACTCGCGCGCATGGAGTTCGTGATCGACCACGCGATCAAGGTTCACCCCATGGCGCTGGTGCATTTCGATGAACTGACCGACGCCGCGGCCAAGGCGGAGATTGCGGCGCTCACCAAGAGCTACGCCAAACGCACGGATTATTTTGTCGATCGCCTGGCGCGCGGGCTCGCGCGCATCGCCGCGGTGCAATACCCGAACCCGGTGATCGTGCGGCTCTCGGACTTCAAGACCAACGAATACGCCCACCTGCTCGGCGGTGCCCAGTTCGAGCCTCGCGAGGAGAACCCCATGCTGGGTTTTCGCGGTGCTTCACGTTATTACTCGCCGCGCTACCGCGAGGGCTTCGACCTGGAATGCCAGGCGTTGCGCCGTTTGCGCGAAGAGATGGGCTTCACCAACGTGGTGGTGATGGTGCCATTCTGCCGCACGCCGGGCGAGGCGGACCAGGTGCTCGCGGTGATGGCGGAGAACGGCCTGGTGCGGGGCGAGCGGGGACTCCAGGTCTATGTGATGTGTGAGATTCCCTCGAACGTCATTCTGGCCGCGGAATTTGCCGCGCGCTTCGACGGCTTTTCCATCGGCTCCAACGATCTGACCCAGTTGACCTTGGGTGTCGAGCGCGATTCGGAGCTGCTGGCACCCTTGTTCAGCGAGCGGGACCCGGCGGTGCAATGGATGATTCGCACCGTGATCCGGGACGCTCACATTGCCGGCGCCAAGGTCGGCCTGTGCGGGCAGGCGCCCAGCGATCATCCGGAGTTCGCGCAGTTTCTGGTGGAGTGCGGTATCGATTCCATGTCGGTCACGCCGGACAGCTTTGCCACCGTGAAACGCCACGTCGCGGCGGCGGAGGCCGGTCCCCAAAAGAGCTAGCGGCGTAGGTGGGTAAGCGATAGCGCACCCACCAACAGACCACCGTGGCTTGAACTGGCATCGTGCGGCGATCTCGGCGGATGCGCTCTGCTTATTCGCCCTACGCCTCTGTGCGTCCTGAGCGTTAGCGCGGTGAGCGGCGGGGATCGGCACTCCGGCGGGGCATTGTTGCCGAGTACAACCCGGCGTTCCCGGGGGCGCCAAGGGCTAGACCGAGTGGCGCATCATCCGCTGCTTCTGGCGCTGCCAGTCGCGGCTTTTTTCGGTCTCGCGCTTGTCGTAGTCGGCCTTGCCCTTGGCGAGCGCGATCTCGCATTTGACCCGATGCTGGCTCCAGTAGAGCGCGGTGGCCACGCAGGTATAACCTTTCTGCTGCACCGCGCCCGCGAAGCGGTCGAGTTCGCGCCGTTTGAGCAGCAGCTTGCGGGAGCGGGTCGGGTCGGTGACGAAATGCGTGGCGGCTGAGGGAAGCGGCGTGATCAAGGCGCCCAGCAGAAAAGCTTCGCCGTCCTTGAACAGCACATAGCTGTCCACGAGCTGAGCCTTGCCGGCGCGCAGGCTTTTGACTTCCCAGCCTTCCAGGACCATACCTGCTTCCAGGCGATCCTCCAGGCTGTAGTCATGGCGGGCGCGCTTGTTGAGGGCAATGGTCGAGGGGGCGGCGCCGGATTTGGCACCCTTGTTGGCTTTGCTCATGGCCGCGATTATAGGGACTTGGCTGCGGCCTGTGGCTGCCAATTTCGGCGGGGCGCCACTGACGCTAAACTGCGTCTCCCGTGCGGGGCGGTTTTCGAGAGGTGACATGACGGTTGAGCACGCAATTCCGGTGGCGGCGCGGCGGTGAGTGAGACCCGCATTCAGCGCAGCGCCCTGGTGCCGCGGGACGCTGCCGACCTGTTTCGGCTGGTGTGCGCGGTAGAGGATTACCCCGAATACATGGACGGCTGCATCGGCGCCGAGGTCTACAGCCGCAGCGCCACCGAGATGCGCGCCCGGCTCGATCTCGGCAAGGCCGGGCTGCGTTACAGCTTCGTCACCCGCAACCTGCTGCATTTCCCGGCGCACATCGAGTTAGTGCTCGAAGAAGGACCGTTCAAACAGTTTCACGGCGACTGGCGCTTTGTCCGCCTCGGCGAGCTGGGCTGCAAGGTGAGTCTGGACCTGCGTTTTGAAATGAATCATCGCCTGCTGAGCAAGCCGGCCGAAAAACTGTTTACCCGGGTCGCCAACAATCTGGTGCAGGCTCTGGTGGAACGCGCCGCGAAGCATGGGGCGCCAACCGGCGTGACGGTGCGGGGCGGCGCTCCGTGAGCGATGCGGATTCAGCGTTGGTCCCGGCGCCAGTCGCGACCGGAGCTGATCGGATCGAGGCGCTTGATCGGATCGAGGCGCCGGATCGGATCGAGATAGAGGTGGCCTGCGCACTGCCCGAGCGTCAGCACACCCTGGCGATCAGGGTGCCGCGCGGCACCACGGCGCTCGCGGCCGTGGCGATCTCCGGCATCGCGGCGTTGTTTCCCGAGGTGTCTATCGATCCGGCGCGCCTGGGGATTTTCGGGCGCTTGCTGGGCACCCGGGGTTTGCCGCCCGCGGATCGCTATGCCCTGTGTCCCGGTGATCGGGTGGAGATCTATCGGCCATTGGTTGCCGATCCGAAAGAAGCCAGGCGTCGCCGGGCGGCGCGCTGAGCCTGTTTTTTTGTTCAGTCGCCGATGCCGTGTGCTTCAATCACATTGTTCGACTCACCCGGTTCCGCCTCCGGCTCGGGTGGAATCGCCTCCGGCGTGGGAGCGCCCGCCGCCGTCCCGGACTGCGCTTCCTGAACGGTTTCGCCGCTCGCGGCACCGCCGGGCATGTAGTCCCCGCTGATGCCGACCAGACGATCGCCTTCGAACAGGATGGTCATCTGTTCGCGCAATTCCTTTCCGGACGGCAGTTTCAGCGTGTAGAGATAATCCCAGCGATTCTGGTTGAAGGTATCGGCGATCAGTGGCGTGCCCATGATGAAGCGCACCTGGGAGCGCGTCATGCCCGGCTGCAATTTGTCGACCATGTCCTGGGTGATGATGTTTCCCTGCTGGATCGGGAACCTGAACACGCGGGGCAGGATTCGGAAGCCCGATTTTTCGGTCGCTGCCGGCGTTTCGGTCACTGCCGGTTTTTGGGTCGATGATGCACAACCGGTGAGCAACGCTACGGCCAGGACCAGCGCGAGCGAGCGGGGGTGCGGCATCACGGGGTTTCCGTTACAGGGAGAGGCGGGGGATAATACTCAAACCGCCATGCCGTTAGAAGGGGCGCATCCGATGTCGGGCGAAGACCGAGAGATACGCAATGCCGGCCTCAAGGTCACTCACCCCCGGGTGAGGATCCTCCAGCTCCTTGAGCAATCGGATCATAAACACATGACGGCGGACGAGGTGTACCGAACGCTCGCCGATGCCGGCGAAGACGTCGGAATTGCCACCGTGTACCGGGTGTTGACACAGTTCGAGGCCGTGGGCCTGGTGGAGAAGCACGCGTTCGACGATGGGGCCGCGCACTATGAAATCAATCGCGGCGATCATCACGATCATATGGTGTGCATGGTCACGGGCGAGGTCACCGAATTTCGCAGTGACGAAATCGAGCGCATCCAGCGCAAGATCGCAGCCGATGCGGGCTACGAACTGATCGGGCACAGTCTGGTGCTCTATGTCAGGCCCGTCGAGAAGAAAATCGCTTGAGCAGTTGTATTGATCGGCACCGGGCCAGCCCCGGCTGACCCCTTGTTTTGCCCACGCCCAGACACCAGGAGCCAATGTGGAAGATATCAGTTTGCAGTCGAAGATCGATGTCCTGACGGAGCAGCAAGTGCTGATCCAGGACAGCGCCGTCGCCTTTGTGGCGGGCGACGAAGAGCTCAAGCGCGTCCGCGCAAACCGCTTCGTGCAGCCCGGCTTCGATCGCGCCGGCTGGCGCGAGATGGCCGACGCCGGCTGGCTGGGCTTCGTGGTTCCGGAGGAATACGGTGGTGTCGGTCTGGGCTTCGCCGATCTCGCCCTGGTGCTGATCCAGCTGGGCAAGGGTCTGGTGCCGGCGCCTTTTGTGGCGACGGCGGTGCTGGCCGCGCGAACCCTCGCGGGCAGCGACAACGCGGGGTTGCGCGCCGAGCGCCTGCCGCAACTGGTGGCCGGCGACTGGCTGCCGGCACTGGCCTGGCAGGAGGCGCGCGCGAGTCTGGAAGTGAAAGCGCGGCAGCTGGTCTGCGCCAACGGCAAGCTCAACGGCCGCAAGGTCTTTGTGCCCGATGCGGGCGGTGCCGATGCCTTTATCGTGTCGACGGCGGAGTCCGGTGGCACCGCGCTGTATCTGGTGGACAAGGGCGCGCCCGGTCTGACGCTGGAATTCGAGCAGCGCGTCGACGGCGGTTTTTACGGCCATCTGAATTTTGCCGACACTCCGGTCGGAGAGCAGGTGGCCGGGCCGCAGCGGAGCGAGGCGTTGCTTGCCGCAGTGCTCGACGAGGGTCGCGTCGCCGCCAGCGCCGAACTGCTCGGGGTGATGACGCGGGCGCTGGAAATCAGTGTCGATTACCTCAAGCAGCGGGTGCAGTTCGACAAACCCATCGGCAGCTTTCAGGCGCTTCAGCACAAGACCGTCGATCTGTTCATTCTGAGCGAGATTTCCCGCTCGGTGCTGTTGCAGGCAACGGCCCTGTTCGACGGCGAGGCGGATGCCGCCCAGCGCGCCGTCGCCGCGAGTCAGGTCAAGGCGCGCTGCTCGGATGCCGCGCTCAAAATCGGCAAGGACGCGATTCAGCTCCACGGCGGTATCGGCTATACCGACGAGTGCAATATCGGCCTCTACCTGAAGAAAGCCATGTACCTGGCCTCCTGGCTCGGCAGCGCCAGCGCCCACCGCGCGCGCTACGCCGATCTGACCCTGGGGGCCGCGCAATGACCAATATGATGGATTACAACGCCCTGGACGATGGTGACTTCCGCCGCCTGGTGCACGACTGGATGGTGGCCAATTATCCCGAGGCGCTGCGCTTTCCTCCCGAGCGCATGCACTGGGGCCAGTGCGGCGGCTGGTATATGACCCTGACCAAACAGGGCTGGCTCGCGCCCGGCTGGCCACGGGAATACGGCGGCATGGGGCTCGACGCCAACAAGCTGCTGATCTTCATGGACGTGTGCGAGTCCTATGGCGTCGGCCGCACCCCGGATCAGGGCATGACAATGGTGGGGCCGCTGTTGATCCAGCACGGCAGCGCGGAGCAAAAAGCTTATTACCTGCCGAAAGTCCTCGCCGGCGAGCACATCTGGTGCCAGGGCTATTCCGAGCCCGGCGCGGGCTCGGATCTCGCCAGCCTGCGCACGTCGGCGGTGCGCGACGGCGATCACTATGTGGTCAACGGCCACAAGCTCTGGACCACGCTGGCGATGGACGCCAACATGATCTTCATGCTGGTGCGCACGCAAAACACCGGCAAGAAGCAGGAGGGCATCACCTTTCTGCTGGTGCCGCTGGACACGCCCGGCATCACCGTGCGGCCGATCGTCAATCTCGGCATGCACGACGAGTTTGCCGAAGTGTTCTTCGACAATGTGCGGGTGCCGGTCGCCAATGTGGTGGGCGGCGAGAACAATGGCTGGACCATCGCCAAGGCGCTGCTCGGCCATGAGCGCATCTTCATCGGCAGCCCCAAGTTCGCGACGCTGGCCATGTACCGGCTCAAGGCGCTGGCCGAAGCGGTGGGCCTGTTCGCCGATCCGAATTTCGTCGCGCGCTATACGGCGTTGAAGCTCGATGTCGAGGATCTGGGCGCGGCTTACCGGCGCTTTGTGGCGGTGCTCAAGCGCGGCGGACACATCGGCGCCGAGGTATCCCTGCTGAAAATCTGGAATACCGAGACCCAGCAGCGCATCACCGACCTGATGCTGGACGCCGCCGGCGAGAGTGCCGGCGTCTGGGGTGGGGTGGATACGGCGGACGGCCTGGTGCGTTCGGCGGGCGAATTCATCGGCTCGCGGCCCACCACGATTTACGGTGGCAGCAACGAAGTGCAGCGCAACATCCTCGCCAAGGCTGCGCTGGGGTTGCCCGGCTGATGGACGCGCTGCCCGCCAACGACCGGGAATTTCGCTTGCAGGTGCGGGAATGGCTCGCCGCCAATTTCCCGGCCGAACTGCGCTTTCCCACGCGGCGCCTGGATTTCCGCCAGGCCATGGCCTGGCACCGCACGCTCGCCGCCCAAGGCTGGGTGGCGCCGGGCTGGCCCAGGGAATACGGCGGCATGGGCCTCAGCGCCTATCAGCAGGTGATCTTCTCCGAGGAGCTGGACCGCGCGGGAGTGGTGGTCATCCCCAATTTCGGCATCACCATGCTGGGGCCGCTGTTGCTCCGCTTCGGCACGGCGGAACAGAAAGCCCAGTACCTGCCGAAAATCCTCTCCGGCGAACACCTCTGGTGCCAGGGCTATTCCGAGCCCGGCGCCGGGTCCGACCTCGCCAGCCTGCGCACCAGCGCCGAGCCCGATGGCGATGACTGGGTGATCAACGGCCAGAAGATCTGGACCACCATGGCGCAGCAGGCCAACCGCATCTTTTTGCTGGTGCGCACCGACAAAACCGTCAAGAAGCAGAACGGCATCAGTTTTCTGCTGGTGCCCATGGACAGCCCCGGCATCACGGTGCGACCCATCGACAACATCGGCGGCTACTCGGAATTTGCCGAGGTGTTCTTCGACAATGTGCGGGTGCCGCGCACCGCTATGGTCGGCGAGGTCAATCAGGGCTGGACCATGGCCAAGGCGCTGCTCGGCGCCGAGCGTATCCTGCTGGGCAGCCCCAAGCTCGCCAAGTTCCCGTTGCAGCGGCTGGAAGCACTGGCGCGCAGTTTCGGATTGCTCGACGAGCCGGTGTTCCGGGCGCGCTTCGTGCGTCTGGCGATGGAGGTCGAGGACATGGTCGCCCTCTATGTGCGGTTGCTCGAAGTGCTGCGGCGCGGTGGGGTGCTCGGCGAAGAGGTATCGGTCCTCAAGCTGGCCGTCACCGAGCTGTTCCAGCAGGTCACCGACCTCATGCTGGAAGCCGCGGGGGAATTCGGCGGCACCGACGCGGTACTGCCGCTGGCCGACGGCTCCAGCCTGAAGCCGGTGAATCCCTATTACCTGTCGCGGCCCGCCACCATTTACGGCGGCAGCAGCGAAGTGCAGCGCAATATTCTCGCCAAGGCATTGTTGCGGCTACCCGGCTGAGTCGGCGGGCGCGCCGCTCCCACCGCCGCTCAGAAGAGGACCGGCTGGCTCAACTCCAGGCTGACAAGCAGCGCCCAGGCGCACAGCAGCGCCGCGGCGATGGCGGCCCAGACGGGGCCTTGGTGGAACAGGCTGTCGCGTAATTTTTTCATGGTTTCGCCCTCCCTCGGACGCTGAGCCGGCCGCGATGGCCGGCGCTGGGGGCACTGTAATTTTGCGCTGTCTTGGCGTAAATTCGCGAAAATCGCAGTTTTCGTATGCACAAGTGCACAGATGACCCCTTGGGACGACGTCCGTTACTTTCTCGCCGTGGCCCGGACCGGCAGTCTCTCCGGCGCTGCCCGGGAGCTGGGGGTGAACCACTCCACGGTGCTGCGCCGCATCAATGCCTATGAGGACGAACAGGGCGTGCGGCTGTTCGAGCGTCTGCCGACGGGCTATGCCCTGACCCAGGCCGCCGAGAACATCTACGCCGATGCACTGGAAATCGAGGCCCGGGTGCGGGCCATCGATCGGCGCCTGTTCGGCGGCGACGCCCGGTTACAGGGTCGCCTGCGCCTGACGCTCTACCATGGGGTGGCGCCGCTGCTGATGCCGGGCCTGGGAGAATTCCGGGACCGCTATCCAGGCATCGATCTGGAATTGCTGGTGACCACGGAGGTACGGGACCTTTCCGCCCGCGAAGCCGATATCGCGGTGCGCGGGACCGATGCACCCCCGGAACAGCTCATCGGCCGCAAGGTGGCCGATTTCCAGCATGGCCTCTACACCTCGCCGGCCTATGAGGCCCGCGCGCCGTCCATCCCGGAGGTGATCCTGTGGCGCGACGAGCTGACGGTTCCGTCCTGGGTCGAGCAGCACTGCCCGGGCGCCCGGGTGGCGCTGCGCGTGGACGATGTCGAGACCATGGCTGCGGCGGTAACCGCAGGTTTGGGCCGGGCGCGACTGCCCTGCTGGGTCGCCGACCGCAGGGCGGAACTGCGGCGCCTGCCGGTGGAGCTGCCCGCCGGCGGGTACGGGTTCTGGATCCTGGTCCACGCCGATCTGCGCACCAGCGCCCGGGTGCGCGCCGGTCGGGATTTCCTGATCCAGGTGTTCGCAGCGCATCGCGACTTGATTGCCGGAAAACGTTCGGTATACCTGTAGTGCCGGGCGGGGAGTCCCCGGTGCACGGAGATACCTGCATGGGCAAGTGGACTGCGGTCGCTTGGGCCGCAACGATGCTCGCGTTGGGGCTCGTTGCCTCGGCACCCGCTGCGGCGCAGGGCGCGCGGGTGGCGGTGGGCGTCACGGCGTTCGACGTCTTCGACGCCACCACCCGCGGGGCGCTCACTATCGGGTGGGAGGGTGGGGAGCTGCCGGGATTGTGGTCGATCCGCCCGGCGCTGCAACTCATCGCCCGGCCGCAAGACAACTGGTATCTGGGCGTCGGCGGGGTACGGGAGTTCGCGCTGGCAGAGACCTGGTCGTGGGGGCTGGGCGCGGGCGCCGGCGTCTACCACCAGGGCGGCGGCAAGGACCTGGGTCAACCGCTCGAATTCCATACCCGCGCTTACCTGGGCTGGCGCCTGGCGCCCGGTCAGCAGGTGCGGCTCGCAATCGAGCACATTTCCAACGCCGACCTGGGCAAGATCAATCCGGGCGTCGATCTGCTGTCGCTGAACTGGGTGTTTTGGCTGTGAGGGACAGGGCCCGGCGGCTATTCGAGGGCAGCCTGCGCCAGTAGATCGCGGGCGTGCGCCACGGTTTTCTGCGTGATGCGGGCGCCGCCCAGCATGCGGGCGATCTCGTCGACACGCGCGGCGGCCGCCAGCATCTGCAATTGTGTGAGGGTGCGCTCGCCGCTGGCCACCTTGCTCACCGCGAGGTGATGGTGGGCGCAGCTCGCTACCTGGGGCAGGTGGGTGATGGCGATCACCTGCCCCCGCTCGCCCAGACGGCGCAGCAACTGGCCGACCACGGCGGCGGTGGCGCCGCCGATGCCGACATCGACTTCGTCGAATACCAGCACCGGGATGCGGGTCTGCGCCGCCGCCACCACCTGGATGGCAAGGCTGATGCGCGATAGCTCGCCGCCCGAGGCGACCTTCGCCAGCGGGCGCGGCGGCTGTCCGGGGTTGGTGCTGATCAGGAATTCGAGGGTCTCGGCACCCAGTGGATGGGGGTCGTCGTCCCGCCGTGCCTGCATCGCCACGCTCAGATGCGCCGACGCCATGCCGAGCGCGGCAAGCTGCGCATTGACCGCCGCCGAGAAGCTGGCCGCGGTCTTTTCCCGGGCCCGCGAGAGTGCCGCCGCCGCACTGCGATACGCCTTCTCATGGCGCTCGAGTGTGGCGCGCAGGGCGGCCAGATCCTCGCCGTCGCCGCTCAATTCGGCGAGCTCCGCGGCCAGCCGCTGGTGCAGTTCGGACAGGGCGCCGGGCTCGGAACCGTGCTTGCGCGCCAGCCGATAGTAGCTGTCGAGGCGCTCATCCACGGCTTGCAGGCGCGCGGGATCGACCTCGACCCTGGTGGCGAACACCTCGATCTCCCGCAGCGCCTCATCCACCTGGATGCGGGCGGAATCGAACAGTTCGGCACAGCTGGCGACCTCGGCGCCCGCCGCGACCAGGCTCAGTGCCAGCTGCTGCGCCCGGTAGAGGGTGGCGCGCACGTCACTACCGTCGCCGTCGCCGTCGCCGTCGCCGTCGCCGTCGCCACCGCCCAGCGCCAGCAGTGCGCGGCAGTCGTCGAGCACCTGCCCCGCGTTGGCGAGCAGCTTCTGTTCCCGCTCCAGCGCGGCGAGCTCGCCGGTGACCGGGGCGAGGCGGTCGAGTTCCGCCACCTGAAAAGCCAGCAGCTCGCGGCGCGCCGCCAGGCCTTCGCGGTTGCTCTCCCGCTGGTGCAGGCGGGTGTTGAGTTCCCGCCAGGCGCGGCAGGGTTCGGCTACGGTGGCGAGCAGGGCGCCGTGATCGCCATGATCGTCGAGCAGCTGGACGTGGGTTTCGCGGCGCAACAGCGACTGATGTTCGTGCTGGCTGTGGATGTCGATGAGCAGTTCGCCGAGCGTCTGTAACTGCTGCATGGTGGCCGTCTGGCCGTTGATGTAGCCCCGCGAACGGCCATCGCGGGTGAAGATCCGGCGCAGCAGGCACTCGGGCTCGATCGGATAATCCTGACCCTGGAGCCAGTCCCGGACGGCGGCGTTGCCGGCGACCTCGAAACGGGCGGCGACTTCGCAGCGTTCGGCGCCGGTGCGGATGCGGTCGATATCGCCGCGGTCGCCCAGCGCCATGCCCAGGGCATCCACCACCAGGGATTTGCCGGCACCGGTCTCGCCGGTGATCGCGGTCATGCCGGCGGCGAACTCGACCTCGAGTTGTTCGGCGAGGCTGTAGTCGGTGACGTTGAGACTGGTGAGCACGGCGCCGCCGGTTGGCCTGGGTGGCGGCTGTTATAACCAATCCGCGCCATCGCGCGCAATCGGCGTCTTGAAAGCCGGAGCACCGACCCAATAAAGGGCCGCTGAAGCCAGCGCAGCGGGGAGGCCGCCGTGACGACCGAAGACCAGACCAGTACAGATCCGGAAGGTCAATCCGGGGCGCGGGACGATGCCGCCGCTGCCGGGGCGACCGCGACCGATCCGGAAGCGTTGCAGCGCCGGATCGATGAATTGCAGCAGGCGCTGGACAGCGCTCGCGATCAGGGTCTGCGCGCTGCCGCGGAAATGCAGAATCTGCGCCGCCGCGCCGAGCGGGATGTCGAAACCGCCCACAAGTACGCGCTGGAAAAATTCGTTGCGGCGTTGTTGCCGGTGGTCGACAACCTCGAACGGGCGCTGGCCGCGATCGATTCCGACAACGCGGTGGTGCGCCCGCTGGGCGAGGGCGTCGAGCTGACGCACAAGAGCCTGCTCGATGTGTTGCGCCAGCATGGCGTCCGGATCGTGGACCCGGCGGGACAGGGTTTTGATCCGGCGCTGCATCAGGCGGTAGCCATGGTGCCCCATCCGGAATTGGCGGCAAATCAGGTGGTTGAAGTGTTACAAAAGGGCTACACCCTGAGCGAACGCCTGGTGCGTCCGGCCATGGTAGTGGTGTCACAGGGCGTTCCCGGTACCGACGGTCAGGGTTGAAATTCCTAGGCCCAGCCGCATATACGAGCGCGAACAGTTAACGAACTGCCAGTCGGCAGGTGGGAGAACCGCAATGGGTAGGATTATTGGTATTGACCTCGGCACCACGAACTCCTGTGTGGCCGTCATGGAGGGCGACAAGCCCAAGGTGATCGAAAACGCCGAGGGAGCGCGCACCACGCCGTCCGTGGTCGCCTATGCCGAGGATGGGGAAATCCTCGTGGGTCAGGCTGCCAAGCGCCAGGCCGTCACCAATCCCACCAATACCCTGTTTGCCATCAAGCGCCTGATCGGCCGTCGCTACGAGGACGGCGTGGTGCAGAAGGACATCGAAATGGTGCCCTACAAGATCGTCAAGGCGGACAACGGTGACGCCTGGGTCGAATGCAAGGGCAACAAGATGGCGCCGCCGCAGATTTCCGCGGAAATCCTCAAGAAAATGAAGAAGACCGCCGAGGATTATCTCGGTGAGAAAGTCACCGAGGCGGTGATCACGGTGCCGGCCTATTTCAACGATTCCCAGCGCCAGGCCACCAAGGACGCGGGACGCATCGCCGGCCTGGATGTGAAACGCATCATCAACGAACCGACGGCGGCAGCGCTGGCCTATGGGCTGGACCGCTCCGGCAAGGGCGACCGCGTGGTGGCGGTGTATGACCTGGGCGGCGGCACCTTCGATATTTCCATTATCGAGATCGCCGATGTCGATGGCGAAACCCAGTTCGAAGTGCTGTCCACCAATGGCGACACCTTCCTGGGCGGCGAAGATTTCGACCTGCACCTGATCAACTACTTGGCGGATGCGTTCCAGAAGGACAACGGCATCAACCTGAAGGGCGATCCGCTGGCCATGCAGCGCCTCAAGGAAGCCGCTGAAAAAGCCAAGATCGAACTGTCGTCGAGCGAACAGACCGAGGTCAACCTGCCCTATATCACCGCCGATGCCACCGGACCCAAGCACCTGGTGGTGAAACTGACCCGTGCCAAGCTGGAATCCCTGGTCGAATCCCTGGTGGAGCGCACCATGGGTCCGGTGCGCACCGCGCTCGCCGATGCCGGCAAGAGCGCCAAGGACATCGACGAAGTGATTCTGGTGGGTGGTCAGACCCGCATGCCGCTGGTGCAGCAAAAAGTCACCGACTTTTTCGGCAAGAAGCCGCGCAAGGACGTCAATCCTGATGAAGCGGTCGCGGTGGGCGCGGCATTGCAGGGCGCCGTGCTGTCCGGCCATGTCACGGACGTGCTGCTGCTGGACGTGACCCCGCTCACCCTGGGCATCGAAACCATGGGTGGCGTGGCGACGCCGCTGATCGAGAAGAACACGACGATCCCCACCAAGAAATCGCAGACCTTCTCTACCGCCGACGACAACCAGACGGCGGTGACCATCCATGTGGTGCAGGGTGAGCGCAAACAGGCGGCGCAGAACAAATCCCTGGGTCGCTTCGATCTCGCCGATATTCCGCCGGCGCCGCGCGGCATGCCGCAGATCGAGGTGTCCTTCGACATCGACGCCAACGGCATTCTCAATGTGTCGGCGAAAGACAAGGCCACCGGGAAAGAGCAGTCCATCGTGATCAAGGCCTCCTCCGGTCTGAGCGAAGCGGAAGTCGCGCAGATGATCAAGGACGCCGAAGCCAACGCCGAGGCGGATCGCAAGTTCGAGGCGCTGGTGCAGGCGCGCAATCAGGCCGACGGTCTGGCGCACGCCGCCCGCAAGACGCTCGCTGATGCCGGCGACAAGGCCAGCCCCGAGCAGAAAGCGGCGATCGAGAGCGCCATCGAGGGCGTCGAAGCGGCGCTGAAAAGCGATGACAAGGATGCCATCGACGCGGCTGCCGCGAAATTGTCCGAGGCATCCGCCGCGCTGGCCGAGAAAATGTACGCCGATGCGGCCACCGCGAGCCAGCAGGCGAATGACGGCGCGGAAAGCGGTGCCGAGAAAGGCGATGTCGTGGATGCCGAGTTCGAGGAAGTGGACGAGACCGGCAAGAAGAAGTAAGAGAGCCCCGGCGCCCTTTGCGGGGCGTCTCTGCTCGGCGCAGGACGCAGGTATCAGTGCCTGCGTTCTTGCTGTGGGTGGTGTATGAGCGGGCGCTGCCCGAATTCCAGAACTGCGAATGAGGCGAGCGACAGATTCCATGGCGAAGCGGGATTACTACGAAGTACTGGGTGTGGCGCGTGGCGCCGGCGAGGCCGAGATCAAGAAAGCCTATCGTCGGGTCGCGATGAAGCACCACCCGGACCGCAATCCGGACGATCCGAGTGCCGAAACGCGTTTCAAGGAAGCCACGGAAGCCTACGAAATACTGACCGACAGCACCAAGCGCGCCGCCTATGACCAGTACGGTCACGCGGCGGTGGACGGCAGCGG
>JAKFFI010000017.1:0-211586 GCA_036677085.1 Porticoccaceae bacterium | reverse complement strand
GCGCCGATCTTGGCGCCGAGCTCGGCGACGGGCGCGTGGGCGATGGCCTCGACTTCCAGCACCGCGTGGGGGTTGCCCATGGAGAGCGCGCTGAAACTGTGGTTCTGGCCGTCGATGTCGAGCTGGTAGCGGGGCGCGCGCGCCGGCGTGACGAACGGAATTTCCGCCGGCGCAAAACGCGGCACGCCCAGTGCGACCTGATACAGGTCGCCGCTCAGGATGACCAGTTCCAGGATACCGGTTGCGGTTTCGACCCGGAGGCGGGCCTTGGTGCTGAGTTTCTGCTCGCGCACGAACCGGGCCAGGCAACGGGCGCCATTGCCGCACTGACCGACTTCGCCGCCGTCGGCATTGAAGATGCGATAGTGGAAATCGACGTCGGGCTGCCGCGGCGGCTCGACCACCAGCACCTGGTCGCAGCCGATGCCGAAGTGGCGATCGCTCAGATGACGGGCCATTTCCGGCGTGACGCTCACCTCCTGGGTGACGGCGTCGATGACCACGAAATCGTTGCCGAGTCCGTGCATTTTCGTAAACGGGAGCAGCATGTCAGTCGCCTTGCAACCGATGTTCGCCGCGCATCAGATCGGCAAGGGTTTCGCGCTCCCTGACCACGGTAAAGTGGTCGCCATCGACCAGGACTTCGGCGGCGCGCGGGCGGCTGTTGTAGTTGGAGCTCATGGTGAAGCCGTAGGCGCCCGCCGAGCGCACGCACAGCAGATCGCCCTCGGCCAGCCGCAACGGCCGGTCGCGGCCGAGAAAATCGCCGGTCTCGCAGACCGGACCGACGATGTCGTAGCGCTGTTCGGGAACATCCGTGCGCGGTACCACGGGTTCGATGGCCATCCACGCCTGATAGAGCGCGGGGCGCACCAGGTCGTTCATGGCGGCATCGACGATGGCGAAATGTTTGCCGCGATTTTCCTTCAGGTATTCGACGCGGGTGAGCAGCACGCCGGCGTTGGCGACGATGGAACGCCCAGGTTCCAGAATCAGGGTCAGGCCGAGGGCGTCCGTGTGGCGGCGCAGGGCGGCGACATAGGCCTGCGGCGTCGGCGGCGTCTCGTCGCGGTAGCGCACCCCGAGCCCGCCGCCGAGGTCCAGATGCGCGAGCGCGATGCCATCCCGGCGCAGTTCGGCGACCAGCAGCAGGACGCGTTCGAGCGCGGCCTCGAAGGGTGCCAGTGCGGTGAGCTGGGAGCCGATATGGCAGTCGATGCCGCGAATCTCGATGTTGGGCAATGCGCGCGCGCGGCGATAACAGGCACGCGCGGCGTCGATGGGCAAACCGAATTTGTTTTCGGCGAGTCCGGTGGCGATATAGGGATGGGTGCCGGCGTCGACATCGGGGTTGACGCGCAGGGACACCGGCGCGCGCAGCCCGAGTTCGCCGGCCACTCGGTCGAGGCGTTCCAGTTCGGCCAGGGATTCGACGTTGAAGCAGTGGATGCCGACGCTGAGCGCGCGCGCCATTTCCGCCGCCGTTTTGCCCACGCCGGAAAATACCACCTTGCAGGGATCGCCGCCGGCGCGCAGCACGCGCTCCAGCTCGCCCACCGAGACGATGTCGAAGCCCGCCCCGAGGCGCGCCAGCAGATCCAGCACCGCGAGATTGGAATTCGCTTTCACCGCAAAACAGATCAGGTGATCGGTGCCGCGCAGGGCTTCGGCGTAGGCTTGAAACTGTTCGGTGAGCGCCGCACGGCTGTAGACGTAGGTCGGCGTGCCCAGGTCAGCGGCGATGGTGCCCAGGGCGACGTTCTCGCAGCGGAGCCCGCCGGCGGCGATCGGGAGTTGGCGCATCGGCAGCAGGTCGGTCAGGGCGCCGTGCTTTCGGTGGCGCCCGCGTCGGTGGGCGCAGCGGGCTCGGTGGCTGGAACTGGCGGGGCCACGGGCGGCGCGGCATTCGGCACTTTTTCGGGCACCTGAGTCACCGGTGGCGGCGGCAGATACAAATCTCCGGTGTTGCCGCACCCGCCGAGCGCGGCCGGCAGGGCCAGGACGAGCAGCAGGGTGGGCGCGATGCGCAGCGGACGGATCATGGACTTGGCGCCGGACGGGTAGCTGACCTGGCATTATAGCGACCGTGAACCGCGCTCGGGCCCCTGTGCGGCCGAAAGTTTTGTCGCCCGGGTGCGGGCGTCAGCGCCAGTCATTCGCCGTGGCGCGCATTCATACCTGGAGGTGTCCCAAAATCGCACCGCAACGAATTGGATCACGGCAGTGGGAAAGCGGACGGGAAGGACGCGCCGGCGACTGATCTATAATCCAACCCCTATGGATGTGATGGGGGGTACTCTGAATAACCGCGCAATCGTCGTTCCCGCGCAAGCGGGAACCCAGAAATCTCAAACCCTTCTGGATGCCCGTCTGCACGGGCATGACGATTACTCAGAGTATCCATGGATATGCGCTGCGCCACACGGGTTCGGATGCAAACCGGGCCTTCCCGCTTCGAGATGGACAGCATGCCGAACCCAAGGACCGCACTCGCTACCACCACGGTGTGCGTGATCGATACCCAGACCCCTGCGCTGGCGGCGCGGGCGATGCGGTTGTCCCTGACCGCGCTGGATTTCGCCGATGCCCTGTTCCTGTCGGATTCCGGCGCCGATACCGGCGGCGCCCGCCATATCGCCATTCCTCCGCTGGCCGGGCGCGCGGCCTATTCGCAGTTCGTCATCAGGGAGTTGCTCCGGCATATCGAAACCGAGCATGTGCTGTTGATCCAGTGGGACGGCTATGTGGTCAATCCCGACGCCTGGAGCGATGAATTTCTGCGCCACGACTACATCGGTGCGCGCTGGGGATTCCACGACGATGCCCACTGCGTCGGCAACGGCGGTTTTTCGCTGCGCTCGCGGCGCCTGCTGGAAGCGCTCCAGGATCCCGCGATAGATCGTTTCGAGCCCGAGGATGTGATGATCTGCCGGGATTACCGGCCACTGCTCGAATCCCGCTACGGTATCCGTTTCGCGCCACCCGAGCTGGCGGATCGCTTTTCATTCGAGACCACCTATCCCCAGGGCAGGCCGCTGGGGTTCCACGGTCTGTTCAACATGTGGCTGTTTCTCGACGACGCCGAAGTGGCCGATTTCGTCGCGGCGATGCCGACGCCAGTGTTGAATTCAATCCAGTTCCTGTCGCTCGCGAAAAATTTCATCGATCTGAAGCGGTTTGATTCGGCGCGTATCTTGCTGGAACAACGCCTGCGTGCCTTCCCTTCCGACCCCCAATGCGCCGCCATGTTGAATTCGATAAATGGTTTGCCCGACCAGCGCCCCGCCGCGCCGCCGAGTCGCAATGCCCCCTGTCCCTGCGGCAGCGGCAAGCGCTTCAAGCATTGCTGCGGTCAGGCCGCCACGACTCCGGGAGCCATTGTGGCTCCGACCACGAATCCCGAGGCCCTGTTGCAACAGGCCATGGCGGACCATCAGGCGGGCCGCCTGGGCAGCGCGCGGCAAGGCTACGAAGCCGTGCTGGCGCAGGGCGCCCATGCCGTCGCGGAACACTATCTGGGCGTGATCGAAATGCAGGAGCAGCGCCCGGTCGAAGGGGAGCGGCGGATCCGCGCCGCGCTGGCGCAACGGGATGATCTGCCGGATTTCTTCAACAACCTCGGCCTGTGCCTGCGCGCGCAGGGCCGTCTGGAAGAGGCCGTGGTGGAGTATCGCAAGGCCGTGGCGCTGCTCCCGACCTATGCCCCGGCCTGGAGCAATCTCGGTCTGGATCTGCACAAGCTCGGTCAACTCGATGCGGCACTGGAGGCGTTCAATCGCGCGCTGGCACTGGATCCGAATCTGGTGCAGGCGCGCTTCAGCCGGGCATTGGTGCAGCTGACGCTGGGTGACTACGCCGCAGGCTGGATGGGCTACGAGTTGCGCCGGCAATGCCCCGAATACGCCGCGGGCTATCGGCTGCCGGTCATGGCCGGCACATCGCGCCCCTGGCAGGGCGAGCCGCTGGCCGGCAAAAGCCTGCTGCTGATTGCCGAACAGGGCATCGGAGATACCCTGCAATTCATCCGCTATGCCGGCCGGCTTGCGGACCAGGGCGGCCGGATCGCCCTCCATGTGCGCCAGGCGCATATGGCGGGACTGCTGCGCAATGTTCAGGGTGTATCGGAGGTGTACACGGGCGAAGCGGCGCTTCCCCCCTGCGATTACTTCTGTCACCTGTTGAGCCTGCCGCGCCTGTGCGGTACCAGTTCGCTGGAGGCGGTGCCTGCCAATGTCCCTTACCTGACAGCGCCGATCGAGCGTCGCTCCCATTGGCGCCGGCGTCTCGACGCGGTACCGGCGCGGCTGCGCATCGGCCTGGCCTGGGCCGGCAACCCCGCCAACCCGGATGACCGCTATCGTTCCTGCCCCCTGCCAGCACTCGCCGGCTTGTTCGCACTGCCCAACGTGGCCTGGATCAATCTGCAACTCGGGGCAGGGCGGGAGGAGCTCCGTGCGGTGGCAACGCCCATTCTCGATTGGGGCGACGAGCAGACCGACTACGCCGAGACCGCCGCGCTGCTGGCGGAGCTCGACCTGATCATCACCGTCGACACCTCCATCGCCCATGCGGCGGGTGCGTTGGGGCGCCCGGTGTGGGTGATGTTGCAGCAGAGCGCGGATTTTCGCTGGCTGAGCGAGCGCACCGACAGTCCCTGGTACCCCAGCGCGCGCCTGTTTCGTCAGCCGCGCGCCGGGGATTGGTCGGCGGTCGTGGCGGACCTGCGTGCCGCGCTCACCGATTGGGCTGTCGAACGTTCCTCACCATGACCAAGGGAAGCCATGAATCCGTTGGATGAGCTGAATGCGGCCAACCTGACCCGCTTTCATTCCGCCGTGCTCGAATACCTGAAGCACGGCGGTGAACCGCCTGCGACTCAGTCCACGGAATTGTGGCGGGCAATCGAGGACAATCACCGCTGCAATATCGCACTGTGGGATGAGGAGGATCAGGCACGGCGTCGCGACGTGCCCGATAGCGCCATCGCCAACAGCAAGCGCCTGATCGACGGTCACAACCAGCGCCGCAACGATGCCATCGAGCGTATCGACGAGCTGGTGCTGGCCGCCTTGCCCGATGTGCCGGAGACGGCGCGCCTGCATTCGGAGACCGTCGGCGCACTGATCGACCGGCTGTCCATCCTCGGCCTGAAGATATTCCACATGGACTGGCAGACCCGGCGCCCCGACGCCGACGCCGACCATCGCGGAATGAGTGGCGAAAGGCTTGCCCGCCTGTTGGAACAGCGCGCGGATCTGGCGTGGTGTCTGGACGAACTTGTGCGCGGCTGCCTGGACGGCACGCTGCGTTTCAACGTATATCGGCAGTTCAAGATGTACAACGATCCGAGATTCAATCCCTGGTTGTCGGTTTCAGGTGCCAAACCACCGGCTTGAATGTTGCGCCTTGGCGTTAGGTGCCGGACAGCCACCTACATCACTCATGGTGCGTGAGCGTATATATTTCCTGCGGTGGTGGGCATACAGTCGAAGAATATTCGCGCTCGAGCGGGCGCCTTCGAAGAAGAATCGAGCCTAAAAATCGGCGGGACCAGATGAAATACCAACAAACCGATTCAGAGTTCATCAAAAATGTGCCCCCCTTCGCGCGCGTCAGAATGGTTGTTGCCCCGTTATAATCTTGAGCCCGGGGGCGATAAGGACGAAACATGGCAGGGTACGGCGAAGCATTCAGGAACAGAGCGGTGGCGCGGTTGCTGCCGCCGGAGAGCGCCAATGCAGGCGCGGTAGCCAAAGAGATTGGCGTGTCGGTGCAGACATGGGGGCGCCGGCGTGATGAGGCGCAGTCGGGGCCCCCCCGCGGGCGCGCCAAGGCGCCCATCGGCGCCGTGACGCTCAATCCAGAACGAGATTCCATCATCAAGACGCATTTGGCAGGTCAGGATATCCGAGTGGTGGCCGCGTGAACGAGGCGCCACCTACCTTGACGCGCGCCGATCCGGTATCCAGAAACAGCGCCTGTCCATGTGGCAGCGGCAAACGGTTCAAGCATTGCTGCGGAGCAGCAAGCCGCGGCGGCGACTCTGCTCCTGGCCTCGGGGATATCATGGCTTCCGCTCTCGCGCGCCAGAAAGCCATGGACCTGGCGGGTGCGGAAGCGCTGTATCGCCAGGCACTGTCTATCCAGCCGGACGAGCCCGACTGCCTGCATATGCTTGGCGTCATTTGTCTTGAAACCGGGCGAAACAACGAAGCCTTCGAGGCAGTTTATCGGGCGTTGTCGCTCACCGAGTGGCGCATTGATGCAATGCGTCACAATATGGGGCTCATTTTGGCCGGGTTTCTTGCTGGCGCCGATGCGGATGCAACCCGCCATTTACAGCAACAGTATCTGGAATATTGCCGACAGCGCAACGCCCGCCGGGTGGATTACGACCCGCTCGTCAGTATTGTCATCCCCTCGTACAACCATGGCCGCTGGATTCAAATAGCACTGGAATCAGTCTATTCCCAGACCTATCGCCGGCTGGAACTGATCGTGATTGACGACGGGTCAACCGACAATTCCGTGGAACTTATCCGCCAGAGCCTCGCAACCTGCCCTTTCCCCAGCCGCTTTATCGCGCGGGAAAATCGTGGCGCTCATGCCACGATCAATGAGGGCGTGGCGCTCGCCACCGGGGAATACATCAACATTCTCAATTCCGATGACTGGTTTCCGGACGATCGGATCGCCGCCATGGTCGAGGGCATAGCACGGCGTCATGCCGACTGGGGCTTCGGTAGAGTGTCGTACGTCAACGGTGCGGGCGAGCGGATAAGCCCCAAGGAAAACCGGCGCGTGTTCGATTTTATGACGCAGATGGAGCGGATGTCCCAGTGGGAGACCCTGGGGGTTGCGCTACTGAGTTTCAACTTCATGATCAGCACCGGCAACCTGTTTGTCCGCAAAGCATTCCTTGATGCGTTGGGAGGCTTCCGCGATTACCGCTATAACCACGACTGGGATTTCTGCTTGCGGGCAACTCTGGAGTCCGAGCCGGTCTTTGTGCCCCGGAATGTTTATGCTTACCGTATGCATGAAAGCAACACGATCAGCGAGTTGCCTTCCGGACAGGGGCCCTCAATCGAAGCTGGACGGATCTTTTCCGACTACTTTGCGGTTGCCACGCAAGGTCCCGCGCCAAAGAATAAGTTTGCTCCAACCGCACAGGTCTGGGGTGCGCGTTTTTTCTATTGGGCCATGCGGGACGGCAAAGCCGAATCGCTACCGGTCGAGGTGTTGCGGGAGCGGGCCGATATCGTCCGTAGCGGCGCGCAATGGGAGTTCTCCGGTGCAACCCTGGATCTTCAGAGTGAGAAAAATGAGAGCCTGATCGAAACAGGGGAGGCTGAGCTGCCGGATGGGTTCGATCCAGAGGTTTATCTAAAGCTCAACCCGGACCTGGTAGCGGCGGGAGTTGACCTGACGACCCACTACCTCGAATACGGGCGCCACGAGGGGCGGGTTTACTCATTGCCAGCGAAGGAATTGAACCAGGTTGAAATAGGCGCGTCAGAGGTTCCGGAAGGGTTCGATCCAGAGGTTTATCTAAAGCTGAACCCGGATTTGAGAGCGGCGGGAGTTGATCCGACAACGCACTACCTGGAACACGGACGCCGCGAGGAGCGCTGTTACATGTTGTCCTCAATGGAGTTTTGCGGCGATGATGGCTTTAGAGTTAACCGCGAGACAATTCTGGTGGTTAGCCACGAAGCATCGAGAACCGGCGCGCCGATACTGAGCCTTAATCTCGTGCAGGCACTCGTTGAGCGCTATGACGTCGTGGCATTGTTATTGGGTGGCGGGCCGCTTGCCGCCGCGTTCCAGTTGACAGGTGCGGTGGTCGTGACAGCGCCGAACCTTAGGGGTAACCAGATCATGGCAAACCTGGCCGTTGATCAGTTGTGCGAGCGCTTCAACTTCAAGTTCGCTCTGGTCAACAGCATCGAATCGCGTGTGGTTCTCTCCTCATTGGGCAACCATTTCGTTCCTGCGATAAGCCTGATCCACGAATTCGCGGCTTATACGCGTCCGCGAGACGCATTCACACAAGCCATTTTGTGGTCCGGAAAGATTGTTTTTTCCACAAAAGTGACAATGGAAAACGCACAGATCGAATACCCCTATCTGGGTGATTGGTCGGCGGATGTTCTTCCTCAAGGGCGCTGTTTGGTACCTTCCGATGAATTCAGTGAGCAAGAAATTGAGGCGGAGCGCGCGCGCATACGCCGCCTGCTTCGCCCGAGGCATATTGCGGACGATACCGTGATCGTGCTTGGGGCCGGGTTCGTACAGTTGCGCAAGGGCGTTGATCTGTTCATCAAATGCGCCGCTCGCGTAATTCGTGCAAGCGACGGCCCGAGGTGCCGTTTCGTCTGGGTTGGCAAGGGATATAACCCCGAAAATGATCCGGGATACTCCGTCTATCTCAAAGACCAGATTGAACGCTCCGGCCTTGAAGAGCATGTTTTCTTTATTGAAGAAACCAGCGCCATTGAAGCCGCGTATGAAGAAGCCGATCTGCTGCTGCTTTCATCACGACTGGATCCATTGCCGAATGTCGCGATCGATGCCATGGCGCATCGGGTGCCAGTGCTCTGCTTTGATAAAACCACCGGAATTGCCGATTTCCTGACCGATAGTGGCCTTCGAGAAAACTGCGTTGCAGAGTATCTTGATACGGCTGACATGGCCCAAAAAATTCTGGTTCTGTCAGAATCGCCAACCTTGCGGAAGCAGGTTGGCGAGCGTTGTCATGACGCCTCGATAGCTTACTTCAAGATGAACGACTACGTCGCGCGTCTTGAAGTGATGGCTCGAAGTGTTTGTGATCGTACCCAGCAAGAAAAAGCGGATGTACAGGTGATTCTCGATTCGGGGCTGTTTCGGCCCGACTTCTCGTGTCCGCCACCCAATGCGCAAGGCCAGACCGCCGAAGGAGAGGTTCGTGCCTATGTGCGGGCATGGGCCAGCGGGGTTTCGCGCCGAAAACCTTTTCCGGGCTTTCATCCCGGCGTTTATCTGGAGCAGCATGGCGTAGCCGTTCAAGGCGCGGACCCGCTCGCGGACTACCTGCGGGCCGGGCGCCCCGATGGACAATGGAGTTATCCGGTGATTGTTGCGGGTGACGTTGGGGATGAATCCCTGCCAGACAGTCGGCGTGTTGCGTTGCACATACATGCCTATTATCCCGAACTGCTGCCCGAAATACTTTCCCGACTTTCTCGTAATCGGGCTCGGCCGGACCTGTTTGTCAGCATCGCCAACAAGGATGCATATGCCTTGGTTGTCGGCGAGCTGGAAAATTACAAAGGCAAGGTTGTGGATATTCAACTGGTACCGAATCGTGGTCGGGATATCGGGCCATTTCTCACCGCGTTTGGTCGGCGGATCATGGCCGACTATGATTTCATTGGTCATATCCACACAAAAAAGAGTGCCGACGTGAAGGATGCGGCAATGGGCAGTTCCTGGTACCGGTTTCTGTTGGAAAACCTGCTCGGCGGGGAAGCTGGATCGATGGCCGATAGCATTCTGAAAAAAATGAACGCCGACGCATCGATCGGGATGGTTTTTCCCGACGATCCTTATGTGGTGGGGTGGAGTGGTAACCGGATAATCGCCGAATCGCTCGCTGCACGGATGGCCCTCAAGGAATTGCCTGAATATTTTAATTTCCCTGTGGGAACAATGTTTTGGGCCAGGGCTCTGGCGCTGGCTCCATTGATGGATTTTAACCTTGACTGGGAGGATTACCCGGAAGAGCCGTTGCCCTATGACGGCACGTCACTGCATGCGATGGAGAGGCTGTTTTCGTTCGTTGGTTCCGCAAACAGTCTGCGTTGTGCCGTAACGAACGTAAAAGGTTTGACCCGGTGAAGGCCATGTTCGTCAACCCTCAGGCCGATACAGAAAACGCGCCGGTCTGTGTCGTTGGGTTTGGCTGCTATCCAGGGATTTGGCTTCAACCGGTGCAGCGTCGATGAGGAAATAAATGACAGGAGCCAAAGGTAGATTGATTGTCGTGCTGGGAATGCATCGCAGCGGGACAAGCGCTGTCACGAAATCATTGGAGCTGATGGGAGTCGGACTTGGAGATAACCTGCATCCGGCTGGTTTTGATAACCCAAAGGGATTTTGGGAGGATCGGGGGTGTATCGCGATAAATGATAATTTGTTGAGCCATTTGGGTTCTGCTTATGACCGATTGAATTTGGCTTGGGATGAAATCCCGGACGACGACCGGGTAAATGCATGGATGGCCACGGCGGTTGAGCTTGTATCGCGCAAACTGGATGAAAATAGCGGGCTCTGGGGTTTCAAGGATCCAAGAACGTGTCGGCTGCTGGTTTTCTGGCATCGCGTTTTTCTTGCAGTGAAGTGTGAAGTCTGTCTTGTCATGGCGGTCCGTAATCCGCTCAGCGTTGCCGCCTCTTTGGCGGCAAGAAACGGCATCGCGGCGGAAAAAGCCTATTACCTTTGGTTACAGCACGTTCTGCCACCACTAGGCTTCATGAAGGAAGCCAGGCGTGTTGTGGTGGATTACGACGAACTGCTGTCAAATCCGTACTCACAGATGGTTCGTATTTCAACCAGGCTCGGATTGCCTCTTCCGGAGCGCCGGAATTCCGGGGTAAAGGATTTCGAAAACAATTTTCTGGAAGGCGGGCTCAGGCATACGTTCTTTACGGAGAATGACCTCGCATCGGATGGACGCGCATCGCCGCTGGTCGTTGCAGCCTATGGCTTGCTGCGTCGTCTGGCGACGGACCATGAGTCGGTGGGTAGTTCGTGTATTCAGGATGAGCTGGATGAATTGAATGCGCGATTGAAGGATGCTTCGCCTGCTTTTGATTACATCAATGTGCTTGAGGATGGCCTTGGACAGGAGATAGCGAAGCGGGACAGTCAAATCGACATCCTGAATCAAGTCGTGGCGGAACGTGACCGGCAGATCAATGCCTACCGGGAGCAGGCAGAGCGGATTGTTCCGCAGTTGCATGAGGCCAACCTGCGGGTTTCCGGCGTCAATCAGGATCTCGCCGAGCGCGATCGGCACATCGCCAATCTCAACCAGGTCATAACGGAGCGCGACGGGCAGATCCATATTCTCAATCAAGCAGTTGCGGAACTGCATGGGCACATCGCCAATCTCGATCAGATGGTGGCGGCGCGAGACAGTCAGATCGACAGCCTCAACCAGGTCGTAGCGGAGCGCGACAGGCAGATCAATGCCTACCGGGAGCAGGCGGAGCGGATTGTTGCACAGCTACATGAGGCTAACCTGCGGATTTCCGGCCTCAATCAGGATCTCGCCGAGCGCGATCGGCACATCGCCAATCTCAACCAGGTCATAACGGGGCGCGACGGGCAGATCAATGCCTACCGGGAGCAGGCGGAGCGGATTGTTGCACAGCTACATGAGGCCAGGACGCGGATTTCTCATCTCGATCGGGAGGTGGCTGAGCGGGATCTGCAGATCGCCAGATTGAACCAGGAGGTCACCGAGTACATTCAGAGGGACGTTGCGGCGGAGGAGCCCAGACTTCCGGATGGTTTCGACCGGGACATCTATCTCAAACTGAACCCGGATGTGGCTGCGGCGGAGCTTGATCCTGAAATGCACTATCTGCGTCATGGGCGTCGCGAGCGGCGACTTTATCAGTTGCCGGCGACGAATGTTTGCGGCGATGATGGCGCCAGGGAAGGCCAGAGTGATTTGCGCGGTAAATCCCCATAAAGGCATCTATGGTTATTGGCGGGCGCTGTGAACAGACGAATGAAGGCGCCGGTGGTGGAGGGTGCGGAGAAATTCCGTGAGGGACCCACAAGAAGTGCTTTCTCGATGAGATGAAGTACATCATCCCGTGGCGGGCGGTGACGGCGGCCTTGCGCTGCTCTCACTTCGGCCGCAGAGTGCTGTCGCCTTGGGGTGGATGCCGGTATCACGCGCGCAGCCAGCTCGACCAACTTTAACAGGACGGACCCAATGAAAATTGCAATTCTGGGCGGCGGTGGCTTTATCGGGTCCGCGATTGCGGATCGTTTGCTCAAGGATGGCCATGAGTTGCACATTTTTGAGCACGCTCGTGTGGAACCCTATCGCCAGTTTTCTGGTGGCGATAGGGTGGAATGGCTTGCTGGCGATTTTATGAGTGTCCATGATGTCAGCAGGGCGATAGACGGCGTTGATACCGTCTTGCATCTGATTTCCACGACATTGCCGAAAGGCTCCAACGATGACATGGTTTACGACGTCGAGAGCAATCTTGTGGCCACCCTGCAATTGCTTGGTGCGATGGTTGATAAACGCGTTCACAAGATTGTATTTATTTCGTCCGGCGGTACGGTTTATGGCAGTCCGGTCTACCTTCCGATAGATGAAGACCATCCGACGGAGCCGCGGGTGTCCTACGGCATTACGAAGCTTGCGATCGAGAAATATCTGCTGCTGTATCAGCAGCTTCATGGCATCAAGGCAACCATTCTTCGTGTCGCGAACCCGTTTGGCGAGCGTCAGCGAATCGAGACCGCGCAAGGGGCAGTGGGCGTTTTTTTGAGTAGAGCCATCCAGAATCAGCCTGTTGAAATCTGGGGCGATGGCAGCGCTACCAGGGATTATATTCACGTCAGCGATGTGGCCGAGGCGTTTGCCCGCGCCGTCAATTACGATGGCGCCAAGTCCGTGTTCAATATCGGTTCGGGTATCGGCACCAGCCTCAACGAACTGCTGGATATAATCGAGCGCGTTCTCGGTCGAGAGGTTGTTCGTCATTACCGACCCGGACGACCTTTTGATGTGCCGGTCAGTGTGTTGGCCAATTCCCTGGCGCGGCAAGAGCTGGGATGGCAGCCGCAACTGAAACTTGAAGCAGGAATCGTCAAGACGGCCGATTGGGTGCGCAGAGAGTTGGCAGGATAATCGGCCCTGCCAGCTTCTCTCTGTAGCGATCATGCCGTGGCTCGGTGGGGATTGCGGCGCAATTTTTGGCAGGAAGAAGTAATTGCTTTCCGCCGCGGCCTCCGCTATCTGGATCAAGTCCGTACAATGCTCTTCGGAAAGGCGCGTTTTTGTTCGAGTACCGGAAGAGCCTGGTAAGCCATGATCCAAGATTCAACCATGACCCTGACTACGGAACATCGGCAGGCCGATGATCGTCCGGGTTCCGACACCCCACTGGTGGTTGACCTCGACGGCACTCTGATCCGCACGGACCTGTTGCACGAGTCGTGCTTGCGCGTGCTGCGCGACCGCCCGCTCGACCTGCTGCGCATTCCTTTCTGGCTGGCGCAGGGCAAGGCGGTGCTCAAGCGCCGGCTGGCCGAGCGCACCAGCCTTGATCCGGCATTGCTGCCCTACCACTGCGAATTGCTCGACTGGTTGAAGCAGCAGCGCAGCCTGGGCCGGCGCCTGGTGCTGTGCACGGCCTCGGACCGCTCGGCCGCCGTTACCATTGCCGATCACCTGGGCATTTTCGACGAAGTGATGGCCAGCGATGGCATCAACAATCTGTCCGGCGCGCACAAGGCCGCGGCACTGGAGCAGCGTTTCGGCCCCGCCGGCTACGACTATGCAGGTAACGCGCAAGCCGACCTGGTGGTCTGGGAGCACGCCCGCCGCGCGATAGTGGTCAATGCGGACGTGCCTTTGGCCGCGCAGGCGGCAAATTGCTGCGAAGTGGAGCAGGTATTTCCCCCGACCTCGCTCGACTTCACCGTCTGGCTTCGGGTGCTGCGCGTGCACCAGTGGCTGAAGAATGCGCTGCTGTTCGTGCCTGTGCTGGCAGCTCACCAGCTCGGCAATGCCGATATCTGGCTCGCGCTGCTGCTCGCCTTCTGTTCGTTCAATCTGTGCGCGTCCTCGGTGTACATCGCCAACGACCTGTTGGATCTGGAGAGCGACCGGCAACATCCGCGCAAATCCGGCAGACCCTTCGCCTCGGGCCTGGTACCGGCCTGGATGGGGGTGCTGCTGGCGCCGCTGCTGCTGATCGCCAGCATTGTCCTGGCCGGATACGTGGGCGGCATGTTCCTGCCCGTGCTGCTGGTTTATTTCGGCCTGACCTGCGCCTATTCCCTGGGGCTCAAGCGGCTGCCGCTGGTGGATTGCCTGACTCTTGCGCTGCTCTACATGCTGCGCATCATCGCCGGCGCGGCGGCCGTGAGCATGTCGCTGTCGTTCTGGTTGCTGGCGTTCTCGGTCTTCCTGTTCCTGTCGCTGGCCTTCGTCAAGCGCTACGCCGAATTGCAGATGCAGTTGCTGCACCACAAGCACAAGGTGCATGGGCGCGGCTACTACACCTCCGATGCGTCGTTGATCCAGATGCAGGGAATGGCATCGGGCTACGCGGCGGTGCTGGTGCTGGCCCTGTATCTCGACAGCCAGGCCGTGCAGCAGTTATATCGCAGTCCCGAGTTCGTCTGGGGCGCGGTGCTGGCCGTGCTGTTCTGGATCAACTGGATGTGGATACAGGCGCACCGCGGACACATGCACGACGACCCACTGGTGTTCGCGGTGAAGGACAAGGCCAGCCTGGCGGCGGGCGTGGTTGTCGCCGTGTTCATGGCTTTCGGCACGCTGGGCTGGCCGTGGTAGCCGTCGGCTCCTGGGGGCGGCTGGGGTCCTGGGAGCACCAGATCCGGACCCTTTCCCACCGCAGCCGGGTCGCCGGATTACTGCACGACACGCAACCGGGCATCGCCCACGGCATGGGTCGCAGCTATGGCGATGTCTGCCTCAACCCGGGCGGCATGCTGTGGCTGACCCGCGGACTCGACCGCTTCATCAGCCTGGACCAGGATAGCGGCCGACTGGTCTGCGAGGCGGGCGTGCTGCTGCGCGATATCCAGCGCCTGGTGATACCGCGCGGCTGGGCCCTGCCGGTGACGCCGGGCACGCAACTGGTGACCGTGGGCGGCGCCATCGCCAACGATGTGCATGGCAAGAACCATCATGCCGCAGGTTCGTTTGGCGATCATGTGCGGCGCATCGAGTTGCAGCGCACCGACGGCAGTGACATCGAATGCGGGCCCGAGTTGCGTCCTGACTGGTTCCGCGCCACCGTCGGCGGACTGGGCCTGACGGGCGTGATCACCATCGCCGAGATCCAGCTGCGTCGGGTCGTTGGTCCCTGGCTGCTGGCCGAGACCGTGCCGTACCAGAGCCTCGACGAATTCTTCCGCCTGGCGGATGACTCCGAGCTCGACTGGGAACACACGGTGTCCTGGATCGACTGCCTGGCTCCGGCCGGCGGTCGCGGCCTGTTCATGCGCGCCCGGAACACGGACGCCGGCCTGCGGCCGGCGCCACGCAGCCGCGCGCTGGCAATGCCGTTCGTGCCGCCGGTTTCGCTGGTCAACAAGCTGAGTCTGCGACCCTTCAACCTTGCTTACTACAACATCGGAAAGCGGCGCGCTGGCAGCCATATCGTTCACTACGAACCGTTCTTCTATCCCCTCGACAATGTGCGCGACTGGAACCGGATGTATGGGCCGCGCGGATTCTTCCAGTACCAGTGCGTGGTACCGCGCGCGGTCGGACGCGATGCGGTGCAGGCGATACTCGGCCAGATCGCCGGCGCCGGCGCAGGCTCCTTCCTGGCCGTGCTCAAGACCTTCGGTGAGCGCGCGGCGCCGGGGATGCTGAGTTTTCCGCAACCGGGGGTGACCCTGGCGCTGGACTTTCCGAACCAGGGTACGCGCACGCGGCAGTTGTTCGAGCGCCTGGATGTGATCGTGGGTGAGGCCGGCGGACGGCTGTACCCGGCCAAGGACGCGCGCATGCCGCGCGCGCTGTTCGAGGCGGGCTATCCGCGCCTCGCGGAATTTTTGCCGCACCGCGACCCGGGCATCAGCTCGGCGATGTCGCGGCGGCTGATGGGGAGCTGACGCGTGTCTACAGCGAAGCAAAGAATTGTCATCATCGGCGCGACATCGGCCATCGCCGAACATTGCGCCCGCTTATGGGTTGCCGATGCGGCCGTCGACCTGAGCCTGATCGGCCGCGACCCGGGCAAGCTGGAAGCCGTGGCCGCGGACCTGCGGGTGCGCAGCCCGCAATCCCTAATCCGGATCCATGGCGCCGAAGCCGCGGGCTTCGTCGATCCGCTCGCGGTCCGCCAACTAGTCGATTCGATCGTCGCCGAGGGCGCCGTGGACAGGGTGCTGATCGCGCACGGCTCGCTGCCTGACCAGTCTGCTTGCCAAACCGACCTGACGGCGGCCAACGAGGCTCTAGTGGTGAACGGCATCTCCCCGGCCCTGTTCGCGGAGGCTTTCGCCGGACACCTGCAGACGGTCGGCCGCGGCACCCTGGCCATCATCGGCTCGGTCGCCGGCGACCGCGGTCGCAAATCGAATTACGTCTACGGCGCCGCCAAGGGCCTGGTCGCGCGCTATGCGCAGGGCCTGCAACACCGGCTGGCCGGCAGCGGGGTGAAGGTCGTGCTGATCAAGCCGGGACCGACCGCCACACCCATGACGGCGCACCTGGGCCAGCAGGGCGCCAGGCTCGCCAGCGTGGAGGAGGTCGCGCAAGCCATGGTCGACGGCATCGCCAAGGGAAAACCCGTGGTCTATGCGCCGGCCCGCTGGGCACTGATCATGATGGTGATCCGGCACCTGCCCGCCTTCGTATTCAACCGGATGGATATCTGACATGGCTGCGACTGCGCAGACGACCCGCTTCGGAGCCACAGCGCTCGTTGCTGTCGTCAACCTGGCTTTGATGCTTCTTGCCCTGCTTACGATCATCGTTATCTTCGTTCCCTTTTCTCCAAACATGCCTGCGGCAAGCCTGGATCCCTCGTGGCGCCTCGCGTCGAATGCGGCGGTGGCCCAGGGACTGGTCTACGGACGCGACTTCATATTCACCACCGGCCCGTATTCCTCCATTTACACCAAAGCCTACCATCCAGCCACCGACTTCATGATGATGGCAGGAAGCCTGTATCTGGCCATTGCCTACTGGCTCGCCTTCGTCATTCTGGCCCGTGGTGTGCGGTGGCGCTGGGTGCTCGCGTTTTGTGTCATGTTCGCCGGGCTGATGTTCGCGCGCGATGTGTTGCTGCTCTCGCTTCCGCTGCTGGTGGCCCTGCAGACTTTCAAGGTCGTCAACGACGACGACAAGCGCATCCTTGATAGCCGCTGGTTTGCAGTCGCCGCCGCGCTGACCTTCTCGACCCTCGGTTTGCTGCCCCTGATCAAGGGCAGCGTCATCGTCTTGTGCGTGGGCACCGCGACGCTTTGCTCGGCTTACTACCTCGTGTCCCGACGAAGGTTGCTCGCCGTACTTTGCCTTGCGGCTCCGATCGTGTCGCTGGTTTTCTTCTGGATCGCCTCGGGGCAGCCGATCTCCGGCCTGTTGGACTACTTTGGCGGCATGGCACCCCTCACCTCCGGCTATACCGAAGCGATGGCGCTCAAGGGCAGCACGCGCGAGATATGGTCTTATCTCTTGGCGTGCGTGGCCCTGCTATCTGCCATGGCGCTGCAATCGCGGATCACGCCGATCTCGCGACTTTTTCTTTTCTGCGCCTTTTTCCTCTACCTGTTCATCGCCTTCAAAGCCGGCTTCGTGCGCCACGACGGACATGCCATCATCGCCGGCACGTCCTTGCTACTGGCTGTGATCCTGTTCCCTTTCGTCACGCGATCATGGGCGATCATTCCGATCATCATCCTGATGGCGCTATGCTGGACATGGATCGACCGCAATTACGTGAAGTCGACGCTCCCAAGCGTGCGCGGCAATATTCACCGCGCCTACTACTCGGCCTGGAACGCGTTTCGGACAAGGTATTCCGACCCATCCTGGCCGCGGCGAGACTACGACATCGCCTTGGCGAAACTTCGGACGCAGGCCGCGTTTCCGCTGCTCAAGGGTCGCACGGACATCTACTCGTTCAATCAATCCTTCCTGCTCGCTTCCGGCAACAGCTGGTCCCCGCGTCCGGTTTTCCAGAGTTATTCCGCCTATACCAAAGCCCTGGCCGAGAAGAATCGCGACCATCTGCTTGGCAACAAGGCACCCGACAACATTATCTTCCGGGTGGAGCCGATCGACCGCAGGCTGCCGTCGATCGATGATGGCGTTAGCTGGCCGGTGCTGATGCGCAGGTACCGAGCCGTCCGGCTGGAAAACAATTTCCTTTTCCTTGAGAAGCGGCTGGAGGCGACGGTCGCGGAGCCGCAGCCTGTACTGCTGGCGACCCGAGTCGCTCGTTTTGGCGAGCCGGTCGAAGTGCCAGCATCGGACGGGCCCGTCTTCGCCGAAGTGGAGATCGGCAAGACTTTTCTCGGTCGCGTGGCGGACGCCTTGTACAAGCCCAGCGAACTTGGTATCTCGGTTGTTTTGCGCGACGGCGCCGTGCGCAACTACCGGCTGATCGCCGGCATGGCGCGCTCGGGTTTCCTGTTGTCGCCCTTGGTCGAGAACACGGCGGAGTTCGGCAAGCTATATGGCGAACCGAAAATGCTAGACGGCAAGTCGGTCAAATCGGTGACCATAGCCCCGCGCCAAGGCCCGACCAGGCTGTGGAACGATCATTACAGGATCCGTTTCAGCCGGATCGCGCGCGGCGCCGTCGTCGAGACGTCGGCCATCGACGGGTTCGACCGCTTCGAAGACGATTTGTCCGGGATGGACGTCGTGAGTGCGGACAGGTGCGACGGTTCCATCGACGTGGTCAACGGCGTACGCGGCTACCCGTCCCGGATCACCGCCTCGAATTTTCTCGATATCCGGGGCTGGCTGGCGGCCGCCGCCTCAACCGGAACGGTGCCGGATTCGGTCTATGTGGTGTTCACAGATGTCCATGGCAATCGCCGCTTCCTGAGAACCCGGACGAACCCGCGTCCGGATGTCGGCGCTCACTTCAAGCAGCCCGCGCTAAGCGAGGCCGGCTACATCACCCACGCCGATATTTCCTCGCTCAATGGCGATTACATCGTGGGTCTGGCGATGAAACGGGGGCGACAGCTGGCCATTTGTCCGCGGTTCAAGGTACCCGCTTCCATTACCCGATGAATGAAATGAACGATAGCAAGATAGTGCTTCCCGGCGGTGCCGGCCTGGTCGGCCAAAACCTGGTCGCCCGGCTCAAGGCACGCGGCTACCGCGACATCGTCGTGCTCGACAAGCATCGCGCCAACTTGGCCGTGCTCCGGCGGGTGCAGCCGGATATCACGGCCGAATACGCGGATCTTGCCGCGCCCGGCGAGTGGCAGCGGCACTTTGCCGGTGCCCAGACAGTGGTGATGCTGCAGGCCCAGATCGGCGGCAACGATTACGAAGAGTTTGTGCGCAACAACATCGACTCGACCCGGCTGATCCTGGATGCGGTCAAGGCCAACGGTGTGCAACGACTGGTCCATATCAGTTCCTCGGTGGTCGAATCCGTGGCCGATGACTTCTACACCCGCACCAAGAAGCTTCAGGAGCAGATCGTGCGCGACAGCGGCATCGCCTGCCCGATCCTGCGGCCGACCCTGATGTTCGGCTGGTTCGATCGCAAGCACCTGGGCTGGCTGTCGCGCTTCATGAAGAAGGTGCCGGTGTTCCCGATCCCCGGGCACGGCCGCTACCTGCGCCAGCCGCTGTACGTGGGCGATTTTTGCAACGTCATCATGAGCTGCATCGAGGGCCGAATCGTCGACGGTACCTACAACATCTCTGGGCACGAGAAAGTGGACTACATCGACATTATCCGCGCGATCAAGCGGGCCACCGGCGCCAAGGCGCTGATCGTGAAGATCCCCCATGCCCTTTTCCATACGCTGCTCTGGGCCTGGGGCCTATTCGACAGGAATCCGCCATTCACCACCCAGCAGTTGGCAGCGCTGACCGCGAGGGACGAGTTCGAGGTGATCGACTGGCCGGGCATCTTCGGCGTCTCCTGCACACCCTTCGCCAAGGCGATCGAGGAGACCTTCAACGACCCGGCCTACGGCAACGTCGTACTGGAGTTTTGAGCATGGGCCACCGCATCGCAGTGCTGGGTGCCGGCCCGATGGGCTTGGCCGTGGCGTACCAACTGGCCCGGGAGGGGCATCAGCCCATCGTGTTCGAGGCCGACGACCGGGTGGGCGGGATGACGGCCGCGTTCGATTTCAATGGCCTGATGCTCGAGCGCTACTACCATTTCCACTGCACCTCGGACCAGGATTTCCTGCGCCTGCTCGACGAACTCGGCATCGCCGACCGGATGCTTTGGGTCGAGACCCGGATGGGTTACTGGTTCCAGGGCCGGGTGCAGGCCTGGGGCAATCCGATCGCACTGCTCCGTTTCCGCGGACTGGGCCTGATCGCGAAATTCCGCTACGGCCTGCATGCCTTCCTGTGCACCCGGCGCACGGACTGGAAACCGCTCGACCATGTCGAAGCCACCGGCTGGGTCCGGCGCTGGGTCGGAGCCGAGGCCTACGAGGTGCTCTGGCGCCGCCTGTTCGACTACAAGTTCTACGACTTCAAGGACAATCTGTCGGCAGCATGGATCTGGAGCCGGATCCGTCGGATCGGCACCTCGCGCTACAGCCTGTTCCGCGAGAAGCTGGGTTACCTGGACGGCGGCTCCGAGACCCTGCTGCAGGCCATGTGCGCCGCCATCGAGCAACACGGCGGCGAGATACGGCTCAGGTCGCCGGTATCCAGGGTCATCATCACCGAGGGCAAGGTGCGCGGCCTGGAAGTGGCCGGCGCCACCGAAGCCTTCGAGAGGGTGGTCAGCACGATCCCCCTGCCCTATGTGGCCCGGCTGATACCGGACCTGCCGGAACCGATCCTGGCTGCCTTCCGCGCCATCAACAACATCGCCGTGGTTTGCGTGATCGTCAAGCTGCGCAGGCAGGTGACCGAGAATTTCTGGCTGAACACCAACGACCCGGATATGGACATTCCCGGCCTGGTCGAATACAGCAACCTGCGGCCGCTGGATCAGCACATCGTTTACGTGCCCTTTTACGTGCCGGGCGAACACCCGAAATTCGCGGAACCCGACCAGGCTTTTCTGGACAAGGTGCGGCGCTACCTGAAGAAGATCAATCCGCTGCTGACGGATGACGACTTCATCGAGTTGCGCGCCAGTCGCTATCGTTATGCGCAACCGATCTGCCAACCCGGATACCTGGACATGCTTCCGCCGGCGGCGCTGCCGGTCGAGGGTCTGTGGGCCGCGGATACGTCGCACTACTACCCTGAGGACCGGGGGATTTCCGAGAGCATCGGTTTCGGAAGAAACCTGGCAAGGCTGGCGATCGCTTGATCAGGCATTTTCTCACTCGGCAGTTCCTCGGGTTCCTTGCCGTGGGCGGCTTCGCCGCGCTGCTGCACTGGCTATCCCGGCTATTGTTGAGCGCCTGGATGCCATTTGCCTGGGCCGTCGCCATTGCCTATTGCGTCGGCATGGCGGTCGCGTTCCTGCTGAACAGTCTTTTCGTCTTTCCCAATTCGGTGAAATCAAGATCGGCACAGGCGCGGGATTTCGTGCTGGTGAATCTGGCGTTTTTTCCCCTGGTATGGGCGGTCTCGATCTATGTTAACGCCGGATTGAAGGCCCTTGGAATGAATAACCACTCGGAAGAGCTTGCACACGCCATTGCGATATCGGTGCCGCTACTGGCAACCTTCCTGCTCTACAAATTCGTTGCCTTCAAAGGGAAAGTCGATGGACAGCAATGACCTGTCGGAACTCTACAGGATACGTTTTTCGGAGGCGGATCTGCCGCGCAAGAACGCCATCTGGCGGGTCATCTGCAGCGGCTTCCTGCAGCGTTTCATCGCGCCGGCGGACACCGTGGTCGACATAGCCTGCGGATATGGGGAGTTCCTGAACAACATCAGCGCGGGCAGGAAGATTGCCGTCGACCTGAACGCCGATGCGCGCAAGTACCTGGCCGCCGATGTCGAATTCCATCAACGCCGGGCCACGGAGCTGGGCGCGATAATCGAAGGGGGCGCGGATGCGGTGTTTACCTCGAACTTCCTGGAGCACCTCCCCGACAAGCACACCCTGGACCTGTTCCTGGACCAAGTCATGATTGCCCTGAAGCCCGGCGGAAAATACCTGATTCTCGGTCCCAATTTGCGCTACCTGCCCGGAAAATACTGGGACTTCTACGACCATCACCTTGGGCTGACGCACCTGTCGCTGTCCGAGGCCCTGCAACTGAAAGGATTCGAGATACAACTTTGCATCGGACGCTTCCTGCCGTTCACGACGCAAGGGACGCTACCCACCCATCCATTCCTGGTTTGGGCCTACCTCAAGCTGCCGCTGGCCTGGAGATTGTTCGGAAAGCAGTTTTTCATCGTTGCCCGAAAGCCTCTCAAGTAGATCGGCGGTAGCATGATCCGACGTTTCTTCTCGCGCCAGTTCGTTGGCTTCCTGCTGACCCGCGGGATCGCGGCGGCGATCAACTCCGGATCGAGGATCGTTTTACAGCCGCTTGCTGGATTTTTCTTCGGCCGTGATCCTGGCTTGCCTTCCCGGGATGGTGATGGGTTTCGCGCTGGTGAACGTGGTCCCCGCTTGCATCCGGAGCGGCTGTCGAAGCCAAGATCGAGCGGTGCTCGCCGACGCCTTGGTCAGCACTGATATTGATTTCTTCATCTCAAACCGGATAAATCCAGATGCGAAACGACACCGGAAAGCTCGATCAGCTCACTTCGTTGAGATTCTTCGCGGCGATGATGATTGTGTTCCACCACGCTACGAACTCGTTCGGCATTCGGCCCATCGGCGTAAACCTTGGTCAGGGAGTCTCATTCTTCTTCGTCCTGTCCGGTTTCATTCTCTACTATGTCTATCCCAAGCTGGCAACCTGGCCCAATATCCGGCAGTTCTGGCGGGCGCGCATTGCCCGGCTATGGCCCGCCTATGCGGTAAGCCTGGCGATCGGCTTCTTCCTGGTGCCCTACACGTGGCAGACCGGGACCGCTGTCGCAACCCTACTGATGGTTCAAGCCTGGATACCTCAGTCCATCTACTATTTTTCCTACAACGCGGCGGCCTGGAGTATCTCCACGGAGATCTTCTTCTATCTTGCGTTCCCGGCCCTGCTTTACAACTGGAAGACGAACTGGTGGATCAAGCTGTTGTTGTCGCTGTCGGTTCTGATCCTCCTGATGAAGCTGTCGAGCCATTTTTCCCTCCCGGACTACGGCAACCCCGCCGTGGGGGGGGGGGGACGGTCGTCTCCCAGCATGGATTGCTCTACATAAACCCGATTTCCAGGATATTTGAGTTCATCCTGGGCATGTGTGTGGCGCTGGCCTGGCGCAGCAAGCCGCAACTGGGCTGGAATCCGTGGCTTGCCACGGCCCTGGAGATTGGCGCCGGCGCGCTCTGCGCAGCCGCGATGTACTACACGGCCCTCGCCGCCTGGCACGCCCGCACGTCATTCGGGCCCCCCGCCGGATTGTGGGTTACCCATAGCGGCCCGGCGTTCGCGTTTTGCCTGCTCGTCTACGTTTTCGCCCAGGGCCGTGGCCTGCTGTCACGATTGCTCGCGGCACCGTTTCTCGTCGTTCTCGGTGAGATCAGTTTTTCCATGTATCTGCTTCATCAGATATTCTTGACCTATTACCGACGCCATCCCGCCGACTTCGCCCATCTGTCGAACGCCGCTGCATTTGCCGTCTTCATGGCAATCCTGCTGCTCGGTTCCTACCTGATGTGGGCTTGCATCGAGATGCCGGGAAGGAGACTCATCGTCGGGCGCAAGCCCATTCACGCGACACCCGCGATGGCGAAATCGTGGCGCGAGCACCTTGCTCGGGGACGGAAGGTGTACCTTGCCGGGTTGGCGATGGCTTGCATCTTCGGCTTTCTGTACCTGACGGCCGGCAAGGTTTCCGGAGTGAGCGACTCGCAGGTAGCAGCCATGACTCCACCATCGCTGCGGGTTTACGCTGGAACGAAATTTGGCGGCGTTTTCACGCTGCGCGGCTTGAACATCCAGTGCGAAGCCGATGGGCTGCATCTCAGCTTCGCTTGGTCAAGCAGGCAGTCTCAGGCGCTCACACTGACAAATGCCATTCATATGGTCGACGCCGCCGGCACGATTCTGGGGCAGGCCGACTACAAGCAGTCCAACCCGAAAGGCGGCGTGGCGGCGGGCGAGATCTGGCTCGATTCGTTGGTGATTCCCGTCGGCAAGCTGCATGACGAGACCACGGGGATCGCGATCGCACTCTATGACGGTTCGAAGCATTTGCTGCCGATTGACAGGGGCACCACCGATTGGGGAGGCCGCCGGTTGGTGGTTCCAGTCGGAAAGTGCCCGGTCTCAGGGCAGTAGAATCGTCGCGCTTCGGGCGCGGCCTGCGCACGGCCGATGGTGTGATAGTCACCCGGTTCTGGTGGCGCCGCACTCGCCGGCTGCTGTCGCAGGGGACGCTGCATTTTCCAGCTTGTTCATCTGCCACGCCATCAGCTTCAGCGCGAATTCCGCGGGGAAGGCACCCGTCATGTCCGCGCCAGGCCGTGCGCCAGCGTCGCGTGCGAAATCCGCGAATTCCCCCTCCGCATCCGCCGCCGCGAGGCGCGCGTTGGCTTCGCCGTAGCTTTCCAGTATTGCCTGGCGCACGGATTCGGCGAACGCAAACGGCGTACCCGTGAGCCCCGCGTCCTGCGCCGCGACCGCGAGCCGCGCGATCTCGGGCAGCCCGGCGGCATTGGCCACGCGTACGATTTCGAGCAGTTCGGCGCACAGGCTCTCGTTGGTTGTGCGCGTTGCCGGCACCTGGTGGGTCGATGCGGCGCCGATGTCGCGCGCGAACTGGTCGATCAGCGTGTCGTGCATCCGGTGATGGTCGAAGTTGTGCAGCACTATCTCGGCAGCGGGAAAAGCGCGCTGCCAGTCTTCCCGGAGCGCGCCCCAATCGTAGATGCGCAGGTAGGCCGGTGGGACGAAGGCCCGTGCGTAACCCAGTGCCTTGATGTCCTGGTTGTAACCCGAGGCAAGCAGGTCGTCCTGGCGGCGCACGAAGCAAACCACCCGGGCCACACTCACACCCATCCCGGTAAACATTGCCGCCACGCGGGCCGGATCGGCAACGAAGAAGTATTCCGAGGACACCACCGAAGCCCCCACACCCTCGCGCGAGGCACCGTCGATCAGCGCCCGCCGCGCCGCATCGAAGGACAGCGACTTGATGTTGAGAATATCGGGCGCCTGCAGCCGCATTTCGTTCGTGACGCACTCCACGGCCAGCCGGTGCGCTTCCATCACGGTAGGCAGCACGAAGATACCTTCCGTCGCCAGGCGGCCGCTGTTTGCGCGCGCCCAGTTCTGCAGCGCGGTGGAGCCGGTTTTCGGCAGGCCGATATGCAGCACGACGTTATCCATACCGCTCGCGCGCGGCTCCGTGCCAGTCTCGCTGGCGCCGCTTACCGCGACGCGCTCGTGCGGTACTCGGTGACCCGGCTTGCGCCCGCGTGCCAGCATAGACAGAATCCGCTCCAGCATGTGTGGCATGCGGCTCAGTCTTGTGCCGTCAGTCGACCAGTGCGGTGGGCGAGGCCGTCGGCATCCGGGCACAGATTGCACCGCGGCTCGAACACCTCGCGCCGCGCCCAGACCAGGCGGCCCAACGGGGGACGGCAATGGGCCTGCGATCCTATGGTGATGTCCAGCTCCTTCAGTAACAACTCAGTAACATTCACTTCGAGGTGCTCAGAAACAATCACGGTTCAATAATACCCTTAACTTGCGTGCGTGGCTCGCCACGGCAGTTTTTTGACCACCACTTGCAGAAGGCGGCGCTACCGATATTGTGCCGCCGGTACAGGTCCGGAGGGGGAGTGCGGGCCTCGGCCTGCTTGAGCAGGGCCATGATTCGGCCGTCCTTGCGACGTTTTTCAACAGCCTGTTTAAGGAAGGAATTCCACCTCTAGGGAGGGCGGTTATTATCCGGAATTGCCGTGCAAGATATACAATGATCCGAAATTCAAGCCTTGGTTGTCGGCTTCAGTTGCCGAACCCTCGGCTTGAACCCGGGACCCTTTCCACATATGGCGCACGGGGTGATCTGTTCAAGCAGGGCGATCCCCGATGTTTCGGAGGAGTCAGTTTCGGAGGAGTCAGTTAAGTGGCAAAGAAAGTCATTCTGCATATCGGGTTTCACAAAACCGGATCTTCGGCTTTGCAGGTCTTTCTTGCCTCCAATGCGGACAGACTGGCGGCGGCGGGTATTGGCTACCCTTATCCGGATCCCGAGAATATCGTGGCCACTGGCGGGTGCAGCGGCAATGCCTTCCAGGTTCTCCAGAGAAGGGGATTTTGGAGCGCAACAGGTGGCAGTATTGAAAGTTGTCTAACCAAAGCGTATTTCGAAACCTTGGCGGACGTCATCGATGAGGTTCCACAGCGCACCGCTATCCTGTCCAGCGAGATTTTGAGCGTTGCTTCGAGGGAAAACCTGACACATTTCGTTGAAATGCTTCGCCCATTTCATGATATGGAAATTGTCTGTTTTGTACGCGACCCTTTTGATATGGTTCTTTCCTGCTGGCTGCAAATGATCAAGACAGGACAGCAGGCGTTTTATTTTTCCAGTTATATGGACAAGGTGATTGATGGATCCAATTCACCGTCGATGCTTAACTCGTTTGCTTTATTCCACAGCTTGGGGCTGCCATTGACGGTGCTCAATTTCGATCATCACCGGCATAATATTGCAGTTCCGTTCTTGCGGGCTATCGGCGCTGAAAACCTGATCGATCAGGTTGAGATGACCACAACGCGAGAGGCAAACCGGTCGCTGACATCCTCTGAAGCCCATCTTGGGGTTTTGCTGCATGAAAAAGTAAGTAATAAGGATCTGACCGCGACATTTCTTCGCGCGGTGCAAATCCGGGATAAGCCAAAAGCCGCAGGGTACTATAATCGCGACCAGCATCAACGTATTCTCGACCGCTTTGCAAGTGCAATTTCACTTATCAATCAGTATCTTCCGGACGATCAAAAATTGGCGACTCAGGTAAGAAACCAGCCAGATGCCGATTTTATGATCATGCCAGAGGATGCCGCTCTTCTTTTGGAGCTTGTCGAGAAACTGATCGCAGCCCGCACCGAATCCAAAGGGCCGGTGGAGGCGCGGAACGCCACTGCGGCCATGGTTCTTCCTTCTGATTTTGATCCCGAGGCCTATCTGTTTCACAACCCCGATGTCGCAGCGGCCAGGGTTGATGCCGCGCAACATTATTTGGTTCATGGTTGTCGAGAAGGCCGTCGTTATCGGTTTTTCTAAAATGCAAGGTAGATTTTTGGAAGGCCCTGATCAGCCATTCAACTCCTGCGGACGGCCTTGTTGGGTAGTGTTTTCCGGGATAAGGTACTTTTGATCCGCCCGAGTCCGACGCATGAATCCGGGAAGGCTTTTCAGATAAACGGCTCCACGCGAGTTATAACACCGAGCAGGGAATCACGAGGTAGGAGCAAGTTGCTCGTATGGTTCCAATAAATGGAAATTTCCCCTGTCCCTGCGGCAGTAGCAAGCGCTATAAACATTGCTGCCTGGTTATTACCTGCAAGTCGGTGGTTATTCGTACCAATCAATAGAATTCATCGCGCGACGCAACTATTGCGCTGGTGGGCGCGAAATTGGCCAATTGGCGTTGCGCTTGCCGGCGGTTGTCAAATACCCGTAGCCTTGGCGCGCTGGAGTTGAAGGCGAGACCGACGATCGAACCGGCCGCCACGAGGGAGATGTTGCAATGGATCCGCGATGTAGTCTCGACCGAACGCTCACCCTCGGCATCTGGCTGAGTGTTGCCCTGCTGCTGACGTTCTAACCCGGCGTGGGGAGGTGACCGGCCACCGGGGATTACCAGCAGGAACGCCAGTGCGGCCAGATACGCCGCCAGCACGTCCTTCCACACAATGCCGTTGTAGAAAAAGCTGGCCGGAAACAGGAACCAGACGAGCAGTTCCGCCCAGGGGCCCAGCTGCGGTTCCACATCCGTCCCGACTCAACGTCGCCGCCACGTTTAGTGTGCTAGCATCAAAGCCCGTTCAGACAGAAACAGGGGCACGGACATGCTTGAAACGATCGCGATAATTTTGCTGATCCTGTGGGCGTTGGGGCTGGTATCTTCCTACACCATGGGCGGTTTAATCCACCTGCTGCTGGTCGTAGCCGTTATAGTCATTCTGATCCGGGTCATTCAAGGCAGGAGGCTCTGACCTTTCCGAATCGAGCTCCACGGGAAGGGCCTCCCGAATCGGGGCTCGGCCGTTACTGCAAGGGGAAGACAAGATGAATGTACAAAGGATTGCAGGGATCCTGCTGATCGTTGCCGGTGCTCTGGGGCTCGCCTATGGCGGCTTCAGCTACACCAAGGAGAGACACACGGCCGACGTAGGCCCGTTACATTTGTCGGTGGACGAAAAAGAGCAGGTCAATGTCCCGGTATGGGCTGGTGTGGGAGCGATCCTTGTGGGCGGACTCCTGCTGGTCGTGGGCAGGAAAAGCTAGGCTGATCTGATTCCATGACCCTTCGACAGAGCTCATGGGGGGCTCTGTCGAAGGATCGAGGGCATTGATCAGGGGTTTCCTGGAGGAAAACAGGGGATTTCTCTTGCGCCGCCGGACTCCCGTTGCCGCGACCTGGGTTCCCCGAGTTGCCGGGGCTGGCCAGCGAGCCTGTCTTTGTTGCCCCGGGCTGGCCCCAATTCAGCCGCTATCGTGTGGCGCGTCGATCAACAGCGGATTATCGTGTTCGAGCGCCACGCCCAGCGTTGCGCAGTAGCGGGTCAGATTCACCCGCGCGCACGTGTCGCCGTCGTGTGCCGAACCCGGGCGAGCCAACCCGCAATCCTCCAGCCATTGCACCAACAGCGCCTGTTCACGTCGTTCGGCGCTCAGTTCCTCGGTCAGCAGGCGCTGTTTTTCGGGCGCGGCAATGCCCACCGAGCGCCGCCGTGCGCGCAGTGGCAGCAGCACCCGGACTTGCCAGTCTTCGATCGTTGCCGCTGCCGCCGCCAGGCCCTGAGCGTCCAGCGCAATGCCGCGCCTGCCGGTCCAGCAGCAGAACAACAGTAGGTTGACGTTGGCGCCGGCGTAGTCCTGGAGTCGCAGACAGTATTCGGCGACCCGGGGCCGGGAATAGAGTGCGAGGGAAAACGCCCAGAATTCGTCCGCCAAGGCTCCGCCCATCGCCGATCAATCGCTGCGACGAAACAACAGGTCCAGCACCCGATGGCCGAGGCGTTCACCACGGCGCTCGAATTTGGTGGCGGGGCGAAACGCCGGACGCTCCACAAAGGGCGTGCCCAGATTCACCAGGCCAGGGTCGGCGCTGAGTACCTCGAGCATGTGTTCCGCGTAAGGCTCCCAGTCGGTGGCCAGATGCAGCAGACCCTCGGGCGCGAGCTTGGCGCGCAGCCGGCGCACCAGGGATGGCTGCACCAAACGCCGCTTGTGATGCTTTTTCTTGGGCCAGGGATCGGGAAAATAGATCTGAATCCGCGCCAGACTCGCGTCCGGAACACATTCGTCCAGCACATCCTCGGCATCCGCGAGGTAGATGCGCAGGTTTTTCAGCCCCCGTTGCGCCGCGCCATGCGCCAGGCGCCCGGCGCCGGGCGGATGCACCTCGACGCCGACAAAATCGGTCTCCGGGGCGGCTTCGGCCATGGCGAGCAGGGAGTCGCCCATGCCAAAGCCGATTTCCAGCACCACCGGGCCGTGTCGTCCGAATACGTCGGGCCAGTTCACCCGGCCATCCGCGAGGCGCAACCGGCAGTTCGGCCAGTCTTCGTCCAGGCCACGACGCTGCGCGTCCGTCATGCGTCCGGCACGCACCACATAGCTGCGGATCGCCCGCTCCCGGCGTTCGGGGAGAATGCTGGATAGGTCGTTGCCGCTCACTGTCGCGCCTCCCGCCAGCAGTGCGCGGCATGGCAGGCCAGCGTGCCCCAGCCCAGGAGGAAGAGCAGGCCGCCGAGCGGGGTGATGGCGCCAAGCCAGGTCCGCCCCGTGACCGCCAGCAAATACAGACTGCCGGAAAACAGGAGGATCCCGCCGTTCAGGCACCAGCCTGCCAGGCGCAGCGTTCGCAGTTGCCGCGCGGCGGGCAGCAGACCCAGTACCAGCAACGCCGCGGTATGAAACATCTGATAGTGAACGGCCGTCTGCCAGATCGAGAGCTCCGCGGGCGTCAGGGAATGCTTCAGGGCGTGGGCACCGAAGGCGCCCAGCGACACCGTCAGGAAACCGCTGAGCGCCGCGGACAAAAATATTCCTGGATTCACGATGATCTCTCGCAGATACAGACCGAAACAAAATGGGCGCGGATCGGAAATGAACCGGTCCGGGTCGGAAATAAAAAAGCCGCGCCCGGCGCGGCTTTTTCGTGCGGGCGGCACGGCGGCATCAGGTTTGGGGTTCGATCAGTCCGCGCACTTTTTTCATCGCGCTCTGCTCAAGCTGCCGAATCCGCTCGGCCGAAACCGCGTATTTGGCCGCAAGGTCGTGCAGCGTGACTTTTTCGTCGCTCAACCAGCGCTGCTGGATGATGTCGCGACTGCGTTCGTCCAGCCCGGCTACCGCGGCATTCAGCCGACCGTAGTGAACCTCTTCCCAGTCGGACTGTTCGAGTTGCCGGGCGGGGTCGCCGCTGGGGTCTTCAAGGTACTGCGCGGGCACCAGATAGGCGGAGTCTTCGTCCTCATCGACGGACAGATCAAACGCTGCGTCGCGCGCGGACAGCCGCTGCTCCATCTCGCGTACCTGCTTGATCTCGACACCGAGGTCCGCGGCCACAGCGGCAGCTTCTTCGTTGTTGAGCCAGCCCAGACGCTTCTTGCTGCCGCGCAGGTTGAAGAACAGCTTGCGCTGCGCTTTGGTGGTGGCGACCTTGACGATGCGCCAGTTGCGCAGGACGTATTCGTGGATTTCGGCCTTGATCCAGTGCACCGCAAAGGAGATCAGGCGCACACCCTTGCTGGGGTCGAAACGCTTGACTGCCTTCATCAGGCCGACGTTGCCTTCCTGGACGATATCCGCCAGCGGCAGGCCGTAGCCGGAATAGGAGCGCGCGATATGGACCACGAACCGCAAGTGCGACAACACCAGATCCCGCGCGGCATCCAGATCGTTGTGGTGATACAGCCGTTCGGCCAGTTCGCGCTCCTGCTCCGCGGACAGCACCGCAATCGCGCTCACGCTATTCACATACGCGGCGATATTGCCGCCCGGGATCAGCGGATTCACAACTTGCAGACTTTTACCCATGACGGCCTCGCGAATTCAGGGGGGGTATTCTAACACTGGAAAATTGGACGGCAATCGCCAATGAAAGTTCAAGGCTGTTTTGTTTATCCTTATAAATCAAGGCTCTATTTCTCTCATCTGGAGGCCAGCCGCGAGCCGGGCGCCCAGGGCGCCGAGCGCACCGGCGGCGATCGCCAGCGCGAGCGACTCCACCACACCCAGCCGCGCCAAGCCCCATTGGCTCTGGTACAGAGCGGCGAGTCGATCCACCGGATAATGCAGCCACCAACGACCGGCAGCGACCATGATGCAGGACAGAATTCCGCCGCCCAGGCCGTACCAGAACCCCATGTAGAGGAACGGCCGGCGCGCAAAGGCATCGGTGCCGCCGACCAGTTTGACCACCAGAATTTCCTCGCGGCAGTTTTCGATGGCCAGCCGGATGGTATTTCCCACGATCAACAATACGCCCAGAGCGAGCACGGTCGCCAGCGCCAGGGCGGCTTGCCGGCCGATAGTGGCGATGGCATTTGCCCGTGCGACCCACTGGGTATCGATCTGCACCGCCTCCACCGACGGCAGTTTCGCAAATGCGTCCGCCAGAGCAGTCAGCGCAGCGGCGCCGGGCTGATCCCGCGCCGTCACCACTACCACGGGCGGCAGGGGGTTATGGTCCAGCAGATCCAGAACATCGCCGAAGCCCGAACTCGCCTTGAATTCGGTGAGGCCCTGTTCCGCGGAAATGAACTGCACGGCGTTCACCCCCCCATGTTCCCGCAGTTGTGCGAGGAGCTCATCAATTGCCTTGGGAGTCGCATCCAGGTGCAAATAGAGGGTGAGGCGGTTGCCCGCATCCAGCCCCCCGGCAAGCTGTTGCACGCTTGCCACCACCAGATAGAGACTGGTCGGAAGCGCCAGCGCAATCGCGATGACCAACACCGTCATCAGGCTTTGCACCGGCGCGGCCGCGAGTCGGATAAAACTCTGCGCCGCTGTTTCGCGGTGGTGACGCACCCCGGCCACGAACCGATCGCCAAGGCTCAGGCGGCGCGCGCTGGCCCCGGGCCGCGGGGTTCGGGTCCCGCTTTGGGGCACCGGACGGGTAGCGCGCGCCGGCCCCCGGTCAGTCCGCGGCATCAGCGTCACCCCCGGCGATCAGGCGGCCGTTCCTGAGTTGCAACTGCCGCCGCCCCAGCGCCTCGATGAGGCCGACAGCGTGGGTCGCAATCAGCACGGTCACGCCGAGATCGCTGAAATCGCGAAACAACTGCATGATTTCCATGGACAGCTCGGGGTCGAGATTGCCGGTGGGCTCGTCCGCCAGCAGGATGCGGGGCGTGTGCACCACGGCGCGCGCGATGCCCACGCGCTGCTGTTCCCCGCTCGACAACTCGAGCGGCTTGTGGTGCTCCCGATCCAGCAAGCCCACCTTGTCGAGTGCGGCGCGCACCCGCCGCGCGACGTCGCTCGCGCGATAGCCGGACACCCGCAGCGGCAGGGCGACATTGTCGTGAACGCTGCGATCGAGCAGCAGATGGTGGTTCTGAAACACGACCCCGATGTTGCGGCGGTAATGGGGGATCTGGCTGCGGTGCAGACGTCCGAGGCTGCGGCCGTTGATCAGTATCTGGCCCTGGGTCGGTTGCTCCAGCAGCATGATCAGGCGCAGCAATGAGCTCTTGCCGGCGCCGGAATGGCCGGTGAGGAAGGCAAATTCACCGACGCCCAGCGCGAAACTCACCCCGGTCAGAGCATCATGGCCGCCGGGATAACGTTTACAGACCTGATCGAACCGGATCATCTAGCCGACGTTGTCCTCGGTCGCAAGCAGCGCGTCGACAAAGAGTTCGGCATCGAACGGTTGCAGGTCGTCGATACCTTCGCCCAGACCCACATAGCGAATGGGCACGCCGAACTCCCGGCACAGCGCAAAAATCACCCCGCCTTTGGCGGTGCCATCCAGCTTGGTGAGCGCGATTCCGGTCACCGCGACGGCGGCGCTGAACTGGCGCATCTGGACCACAGCGTTCTGTCCGGTGCCGGCATCCAGCACCAGCAGGGTTTCGTGGGGCGCGTCGGGGTCGAGCTTGGCCATCACCCGGCGCACCTTGGTCAATTCCGCCATGAGATTGTCCTTGGTATGCAGACGCCCGGCGGTATCGGCGATCACCACATCCAGCTGCCGCGCCTGGGCCGACTGAATGGCGTCGAAAATAACGGAGGCGCTGTCGGCGCCCGTGCCCTGGGAAACCACTGGCACGCGATTGCGATCACCCCAGGCCTGCAACTGTTCCACTGCGGCGGCACGGAAGGTGTCGCCGGCGGCGAGCATCAGCGTGCGACCCTCGGATTGCAGGCGGTGCGCCAGCTTGCCGATGGTGGTGGTCTTGCCGACGCCATTGACGCCGACCACCAGTATCACAAAGGGTTTCTGATGGTCGATCACCAGCGGCCGCTGACAGGGTTCGAGCAGCTCCATCAGCAGCGTCCGCAGCTCGCCGCGCAGCGCCTGGGCGTCGCTCAGGTTGCGCCGCTTGACCCGCGCGGTGAGTTCGGCGATCACCGCGTTGGCGGTTTCGACGCCCATGTCGGCCATCAATAGACTGGTTTCGAGCTCTTCATACAGCTCGGCGTCGATGGCCTTGCGGCCGAGCAGCAGATTGCCCAGCCCCGCGCCGGTGCGGGCCAGGGCGCGCCGGAACAGCCCGCGCCGCGCGGGTTCCTCGACTTGTGCCGGCGCTGCGCCTGGCGCGGGTTTTTCGATCACCACCGCGGGCACCGCCAAGCCGGTCTCGACCGCCACGGCAGTCGGCTCCGCAACGTTCGGCTGCGGAGCCGATGCTGGCGCCGACGGCGGAACTGAAGCTTCCTCGTGCGCCTTGCGGCGGCGAAACAGCCCAAACAGACCGCCACGATCCGACGGTTTTTGCGCTGCGGTTTCGTCGCTTGTCATGAGTTTGGGCGGCTGGAATGGGGGCCGTGTATGCTACCACTCCCCACCGAGCCAGGAGCACGCGCGTGCCGCAGCACTTTCGCGGCAGATCGGGCGGCAGATCGGGCGGCCCTGCCCGCGACGACACCGGTGTCGTCCGCATCATCGCCGGGCGCTGGCGCGGCCGGAAGGTCGTGTTTCCGGCGCAGCCGGGATTGCGCCCCACGGGCGATCGCCTGCGCGAGACCCTGTTCAGCTGGTTGCAGCCGCTGCTGCCGGATGCCCGCTGCCTGGATCTGTTTGCCGGTTCCGGCGCATTGGGCCTGGAAGCGGCTTCCAGGGGTGCGGCGCTGGTCAGCCTGATCGAATCCAGTGCCGCGGCGGCGCAGGCATTGCGCAATAACTGCGCGCGGCTGGAAGCCGATAGGGTAGAGGTGATCAACACCGATGCCCTGGCCTGGCTGGCGCGACGATCGCCATCGTCCGATCCGTACACCATCGTCTTTCTCGACCCGCCGTTTGCAAGTGACCTGCTGCGGCGTGCGATACCGGCGCTCGAAGCCTCCGGAGTACTGGTCGCGCCGGCGTGGATTTATGTCGAAACCGCACGCGGACAGGCCATTCCGGAGTTGCCGCCAAACTGGCATCTACACCGCGAAAAGTGTTCCGGAGACGTCTGTTGCCGGCTGTTTCGGCGCACTTGCGGCGTGATTGAGGGGGCTGGGTAAATTGTTTACCATGCGCCACCTCGCGCGGAGTCCACCATGAAAATCGTCGTCTATCCGGGCACTTTCGACCCCATTACCAACGGCCATGTGGATCTGGTGGAGCGCGCCTGTCGCATGTTCGATCGGGTGGTGCTCGCCATCGCGAGCAGTGAGCGCAAAGGCCCTCTGTTTTCATTGCATGAGCGCATCGATCTCGCCAATGCCGCGCTGGCGCATGTCAAAAATGTCGAGGTGCGCGGATTCGACTATCTGCTGGTGAATTTCGTGCGCGACTGCGGCGCCTGCGCGGTGATTCGCGGGCTGCGCGCCGTGTCGGATTTTGAGTACGAATTCCAACTCGCGAACATGAACCGCGCGCTGGCGCCGGACGTGGAGAGCGTGTTTCTCACGCCATCCGAAAGACTCTCCTACATTTCGTCGTCGCTGGTGCGCGAAATCGCTTCCCTGCGCGGCGACATCACGCCCTTCGTCCCCCCGGTGGTGGCGGCCGCGCTCAAAACGCGCTTCGTCTGACCCGAGCTCAGCGCTGACAGCTGATGCAGTAGACAGTGGTGCGCTGGCCGAGTCGCACTTCCCGCAGCAGGCTCCCGCATTTTTTGCACGGTTCGCCGGCGCGACCGTAGACCTGCAACTGTTGGCGAAAATACCCGGGCTTGCCATCGCCGCCGACAAAATTCCGCAGCGTGGTGCCACCCTGGCGGATCGCGGCGCCCAGCACCGACCTGGTCATCGCCACGACGGCTTCATAGCGCGACCGCCCAATGCGGCCCGCCGCGCGCAGGGGATGAACGCCACTCAGGAACAGGATTTCATTGGCGTAGATATTGCCGATGCCGACCACGACCCGACTGTCCATCAGGAAGCTCTTTACCGGAACCCGGCGCCCGCGCGAGAGGCTGTAAAGATAGTCGGCGTCGAAAGGTTCGCTCAGGGGTTCCGGCCCGAGATTGCACAGCAGCGGATGTGCAAACGGATCGCCGGTCAGCCACAGTACCGCCCCGAAACGGCGCGGGTCGGTAAAGCGCAACACACCGCCGTCGTCGAGCAGCAGATCGAGGTGATCATGGGGACCCGGGGCGAGTCCGGGTGCGACCATACGCAAGCTGCCGGACATGCCCAGATGCAGCAGCAGGTGGCCACCGTCGAGGGCGAGGAGCAGGTATTTCCCACGGCGCTGGCCGCCATGGATGTACTGGCCGGGCAGCAGGTCCGGCAACTCCGCGGGCACCGGCCAGCGCAGCGCCGGCTGGCGTATCCGCAAGGCGGCTACGCGGCGTCTTTCCAGATGCGGCAGGATGCCGCGCAGGGTGGTTTCGACTTCCGGAAGCTCAGGCAGTGGACTGGCCTCGCATCGGTACTGTTGACGAGGTTGGATCAGGTGGTCGGCAACGCTTCACCAAGAGCTCAGCGCCGGGACACAAAAAAGCCCGGGGGTGCCGGGCTTCGTCTGCCACCCATGCCAGCGGGCGCTTACTTGATCTTGGCTTCCTTGTAGATCACATGCTGGCGCACGACCGGATCGAATTTTTTCATTTCGATCTTTTCGGGCTTGGTGCGCTTGTTCTTGCTCGTGGTGTAGTAGTGCCCGGTGCCCGCGGTGGACACCAGTTTGATCAGGTCGCGATTCGATTTGGCCATGCTGCCTCCTAGACCCTGTTGCCGCTGGCACGGAGGTCCGCAAGCACCTGCTCGATACCCAGTCGGTCGATGATCCGCAGTCCTTTGGTGGATACGCGGAGCTTCACAAAACGCCGTTGGGACTCGACCCAGAATCTGTGGGTGTGCAGATTCGGTTCGAACCGGCGTCGCGTTCTGTTCTTGGCGTGAGAAACGTTATTTCCCACCATCGGGCGCTTGCCCGTGACCTGACACACTTTTGACATAACCGCCTCTGAAATCGGCGCTGTGACGCCGCCCGCGCGAGAAGGCGCGCTTTATACCAAAGCGGTGGGGCTAAAGCAAACCGGCGACCCTCACAGCAGACCTCGCTCGGCGAGGGACACCACCTCCCCGGCGCCCACCACGAAGTGGTCGAGCAGGCGTACATCGACCAGCGCCAGCGCTTCCCGCAGCCGGGCGGTGATGCGGCGGTCATCGGCGCTCGGCTCCGCCACGCCGGAGGGGTGATTGTGACCGACAATCACTGCTGCGGCATTGTGGAAGAGGGCGCGCCGAACCACCTCGCGCGGATGGACGCTGGCGCCGTCGATGGTGCCCTGAAACAGATCCTCGGTGGCGATCAGGCGATGCCGGGTGTCGAGAAACAGCACGACGAAGATTTCGCGGGAATGTCCGCTCAAATGCGCCTGTAAATACCGGGCGGCGCCCTCGGGTGCCGTAAAGGCGTCGCCGCGCTCCAGTTGTGCACTGAAGTAACGGCGCGCCAGTTCGAGCACTGCCTGCAGTTGCACATACTTGGCGGGACCGAGCCCCTTGCCGGCACAGAAACCCTGTTGGTCCGCCGCGAGCAGCGCGGCCAGACCGCCGAACTGGCCCAGGAGATCCCGGGCCAGATCCACCGCGCTCTTGCCCGCGTGCCCGGTGCGCAGAAAAATGGCGAGCAGCTCGGCATCGGACAGCGCCCGCGCCCCGCGCTCCAGAAGTTTTTCCCGGGGCCGCTCGCCCGCCGGCCAATGCCGAATCGCCATCCTGACCTCCATGTCCGGTAAAATCCCTGCTCGGTGCTATCTTACGCATTCACCCGCTCTAAAGGGACGGCATGGGGACTCTCGCCAACAAACGCGTGGTACTGGGTGTCACCGGCGGCATCGCGGCCTACAAAAGCGCCGAACTGCTGCGCCGGCTGCAGACCGCCGGCGCGGAAGTGCGGGTGGTGATGACCGCCGCCGCCACCGAGTTCGTCACGCCGCTTACCTTCCAGGCACTGTCCGGCCATCCCGTCCATCTGGATCTGCTCGATCCCGCCGCCGAGGCGGCGATGGGTCACATCGCCCTTGCCCGCTGGGCGGACGTCATTCTGGTGGCGCCAGCGAGCGCGGATTTCATCGCCCGTTTGGCGCAGGGTGAGGGTGGCGATCTGCTGACCACGCTCTGTCTCGCCAGCATCGGACCGGTGGCGGTGGCGCCGGCGATGAACCAGGCCATGTGGGCAAAACCTGCAACTACCACCAATGTATGCACGCTGCGCGAACGCGGCATCCGCGTGTTCGGGCCGGCGGCCGGCTATCAGGCCTGCGGAGACGTCGGTGCGGGACGGATGGAGGAGCCTGAAGTACTGGCGCTTGGCGTGGCGGAACTCTTCGCCACCGGAACACTGGAGGGCCGCAAGGTGGTGATCACGGCGGGGCCCACGCGGGAGGCCATCGACCCGGTGCGCTATCTGTCCAATCACAGCTCCGGCAAGATGGGTTACGCCCTCGCCGAAGCGGCCCGCGAGGCGGGCGCCGATACGGTGCTCATCAGCGGTCCGGTGGCGCTGGCGGTTCCAGCCCGGGTGCGCTGCGTCAAGGTCACCAGTGCCGCCGAGATGCTCGCCGCCAGCCTGGCCGAAGTTGCCGATGCCGATCTGTTCATCGCCGCCGCCGCGGTCGCGGATTACCGGCCCCGCACGGTTGCCCGCCAGAAAATCAAGAAATCCCGGGAAACCCTGACCATCGAGCTCGAACCCAATCCGGATATCGTCGCCACGGTGGCGGCGCTGCCCGAGCGCCCCTTTGTGGTCGGGTTCGCCGCGGAGACGGAAAATCTCCTCGACAATGCGCGCTCCAAGCTGCTCCGCAAGGGACTCGACCTGGTGATCGCCAATGACGTGTCGGATACGGCAATCGGTTTCGGCAGCGACGACAATCAGGTGCTGCTGATTTCCGCGCTCGAAACCCTGCGCCCGCCACGGATGAACAAATCTCCCCTGGCGCGCCTGTTGATCGACCATATCGCTGCCCTGATGCGCACCGGCGGCACCGGCCACCCGGCGCCGGAACGGGAGATACTGGTTTGACCGGAGTCATCCACAGCCTGGTCAGCCTGCTCAAGCGCCCGGCCTTTCTGTTGGCGGCGGTGGTGTTGCTCGCGGTGCCATTGCCGGTCGGCAACTGGCTGCGCGCAGCCCTGGTGACCGAACCCCAGGCGGCTGCCGCCGCACGCACCGCCCATGCCACGGCCGATGCTGCCGCCGCGGCTGTTGCCGATGCGGTCGCGCGCTGGCGCATCACGCTGTCCACGATCGCCGCCAGAGACAGTACGCGCGCGGCGCTGGCTGCTGCCGGCACCAATACAATCCGGTTGCAGCTGGCCGCTGAATTTCCGGAGGCCATTGAGGTCGTCGCGACGGCCCGGGCCGAGTTCCTGCCGGCCACAGCATTCGTCGCCCAGCAGTTGGTCCGCAACGCGCTTTCGGGCACCGCGTTTGCGATTACCGCCCTGAAGCCGGACGCCACCCAGTGGCAGCTCATCCTGGCCGCGCAGATCCCCGACGCCGGGCAGCCGCGCGGCGCCCTCCTGGTCGTGCTCCCCATGACGGCGCTTGAGCGCGCGGTCGTGTTCGATCAGTCGCGCAGTCAGTTGACGCTCGTCCAGCAGTCCCCGGGCGTTGCACCACAGGCCATCATGACCCTGGGTTCCGGCACGCAGCCTCCGGTCATGGCTCCGATCCCCAATATCCCCGGCTGGCAGGCGTCGGTGCGGTTACCGGACCGCGCGGCTGCGGAACACGCAGCTCCCGGGCTGGCGCTCGCGGCCACGCTCATCCCCTGGTTACTCGCCAGCGCCGTGTTGGTCGTCTGGGGGCGACTGCTGCTGCGGCGTGGTGTGACCCGCACCCCACCACCGGATCCTGCCACAGTGCCATCCGGGGTGCGCCGCACGGCCGTCATCACTGCGCGGGAACTGGACCCTGCTGCTCCACCGCCGCCCCCCGCGCAGGATTCGCCGGCGCCCGCGCCGCAGCCGGCCAGCACCGTTGCCGTCGAAGCTACGGGTGCCCCAGCCACGGAACCCGAGGCCTTCGCGGCAGTTGTCTTTCGCGATTACGACATTCGCGGTGCGAGCGGGGACCACATTTCTCCCGTCTTCGCGAACGCGCTGGGCAAAACCCTGGGCAGCCGGGTGCAGGATCGCGCTGGCTGCCGCGTCGCGGTGGGCCGCGACGGTCGCATCAGCAGCCCCACGCTCAGCGCTGCCCTGATCGATGGTCTGCTGGCCACCGGTTGCGAGGTCGTTGACGTGGGGATGGTGCCCACGCCGGTGTTGTACTTCGCCGCCGCGCGCCTCCAGTCGATTGATGCGGCGGTCATGGTGACGGCGAGCCACAATCCTGCCGGCGACAACGGCTTCAAGATCATGCTTGGCCGCGATGTGCTGCAGGGCGAAGCCTTGCAGGAACTGCGTAGAGGCATGCTGACGCGTGACTGGCGCGAAGGGACGGGGATTCATTCGTCAGCCGATGTGCGCGATGACTACATCAACACGGTGTTCAGCGATATCAAGACGCGGACTCCGCTGTCCGTGGTGATCGATTGCGGTAACGGGGTTGCCGGCGACATCGCACCGCGCCTGCTGGAGGCACTGGGTTGCAATCCCATCCCGCTCTACTGCGACATCGACGGGACCTTTCCGCAGCACCCGCCCGACCCTACCCGTCCGGCCAATCTGGAGGACTTGCGCAAGGTGGTCGCCGGCACCGGAGCGGATCTGGGTATTGCCCTCGATGGCGATGGGGATCGCCTGGTGGCGGTGAGCGGCAGCGGCCGCATCGTCTGGCCCGACGAACTGCTGATGATCTTTGCGCGCGACATTCTGCCCAGTCACTCCGGCGCCGATGTGGTGTTTGATGTCAAATCGACACGCCGGCTGACCAATCTGGTCAACGGTTACGGCGGACGGGCCGTCATGTACCGCACCGGCCACTCCCATATCCGCGCGAAAGTCGCCGAGCTGAAAGCGCCCCTCGGCGGCGAATTCAGCGGTCATATCTTTTTTGGCGATCGCTGGTTTGGATTCGACGATGCACTCTATGCCGCGGCGCGTCTGATCGAGATACTGAGTCGCCGTGAGCAGAGCCTGGACAGCGTGCTCGCCGCTTTCGAAACCTCCGTTGCCACGGCCGAAATTCGCCTGCCGGTGAGCGAAGCGGACAAGTTCGCCCTGATCGAACGCATCCGGGCTGCGGCTACTTTCGATGATGCCGAAATCAACGCGATCGATGGGTTGCGGGTGGAATTCGCCGCTGGCTGGGGACTGATTCGGGCCTCCAATACCGAATCCGCCGTTTCGATGCGCTTCGAGGCGAACGATGCGCAGCAATTGGGAGCCATCCAGCAGCGGTTCCGCACCCTGCTTGAAGCGGTCGCCCCTGAGCTTGCCGATAAATTCTGACATCCATTCACTGACCCGCGGTGGTTTCGATATGCCCCTATCCCGTGAACGAAAGTCCCGTGACCGGAAGTCCCGAGAACAGAAGGATGTCCCCTTGGCCGGCGACCGCGCCCGGGACATCGCCCGGGTGCTCACCGAAGCCTTGCCCTATATTCAGAAATTCACCGGCAAAACGGTGGTCGTCAAATTCGGCGGCAACGCCATGGTGGACGAAAATCTCAAGCGCAGCTTTGCCCGCGACATCGTGCTGATGCGGCTGGTCGGCATCAATCCGGTGGTGGTGCACGGTGGCGGTCCCCAGATCGGCAAGCTGCTGGGACAGCTCGGGATCGAGTCCAGTTTCGTGGACGGCATGCGCGTCACCGACAGCAAGACCATGGACGTGGTGGAGATGGTGCTGGGCGCCGCAGTGAACAAGGAAATCGTGGGCCTCATCAACGACGCCGGCGGGCGCGCGGTGGGTATCACCGGCAAGGACGGCGGGCTGATTCAGGCCACCAAACTGATGGTCACCCGCAAGACCCCCGACATGGAAGCCCCCGAGATCATCGACATCGGTCATGTCGGTGAGGTATCGGCGATCAATACCGATGTCATCGACATGCTCACCCGGGGCGGCTTTATCCCGGTGATCGCGCCCATCGGCGCCGGGCCTGGCGGCGCGTCCTACAATATCAACGCGGACCTGGTCGCCGGCAAGCTGGCGGAAGTGATGGGCGCGGAAAAGCTCATGCTGCTCACCAATGTCCCGGGTCTGCTCGACGCCGAAGGCAAGGTGCTGACCGGACTGTCGCCAAGTGAAGTGGAAGGTCTGATCGACGCAGGCGTGATTTACGGCGGCATGCTGCCGAAGATTCGCTGCGCCCTGGCGGCGGTCGCCAACTCCGTGACCAGTGCGCACATCGTTGACGGTCGGGTCGAGCACGCTGTGCTGCTCGAGATTTTTACCGACATCGGCGTCGGTACGCTGATCACCAGCGCCATCGCCGCATCCGCATGACGCGGGTGAATCGCAACTCCGGCCGCCGCCAGGAAATTCTCGAAGCCCTGGCCAACATGTTGCACGCCACACCGGGCGGAAAAATTACGACGGCTGCGTTGGCGCGGGAGCTCGGGGTTTCCGAAGCGGCCCTGTACCGGCATTTTCCCAGCAAGGCCAGGATGCTCGAAGGTCTCCTCGAATTTACCGAGGAAACCCTGTTCACGCGCATCCGGATAATCCTCGACGAGGTGCCGGGGGCAACGGACCGCCTGCATCAGATCGCGTCATTGGTGCTGGTGTTCGCCGAACGCAACCCCGGTATTGCGCCTTTGCTGACCGGCGACGCCCTGACCGGTGAAACCGCGCGGCTGCGTGAGCGCGTCGGTCAGTTGTACGATCGTCTGGAAACCCAGCTCCGGCAGATCCTGCGCGAAGGCGAACTGCGCGAGCAGTTGCGGACCATCCTCACCCCGTCCGCAACGGCGGAATGCGTATTGGCTCTGATGGAGGGCAAGCTGCGGCAGTTCGTGCGTTCGGACTTCGCCCGCCGGCCTACCGAGCACTGGCCGGAGCAGTGGCAGGCACTGGCGCCGGCGCTGTTTGCGCCGCCGCGGCAGCCGCTGCCGGATGAGCATTTTTCAACTCCGTGAAGCGTGCGGTGTACTCCGCGTAGAGTTGCTCGATCTCGGTGTACTGAAGCTTGTGTTCGGCGAGACGCTTGTGGGCCTGCTCGAGCTTCTGATTCAGCGCCTTCAGTTCATCGAGGAGTTTGGCGGGCACCGGTTTGCCGCCGCGCTGCACGTTGGCGGCGCTGTCCTCCGTCGCCACGCGCTGACGCTCGATCTCCTCGATGCGCACTTTGTCGATGCCGATTTCGCGCTCCACCTCTTGCAGCCGCCGCGCCTTCACCGCTTCGATATCGGCCACCGTGCTGTAGCTGCTCAACAGATAGCGGTCGATCTTTTCCTGATGCTCGGTGCGAACCGGTGCGGACTCGCGGGGCTCTCCCGAAGGGGTCTGGTCACCGCTCGCGGCGACGGTTTCGAGAACCCGGCCATCCGGGGCCAGGATTTCGTAGCCCCCCTGGGCGGCATTCGCCGGCACCGTGTGGTCGATGACCATGACACCCTGGGCATTGCGGTAGCGGTAGAGATTGGCCGCATCGGCAGGGAGCACGGTCAGCAGCCACAGGCCGACCAGTGCCCCGGCTGCCGCACGCGCCGTCTGGATTGGTCGCCCGTTCACCGTTGCATTCTCTTTTTTCTCATGGTCAAACACCGTAAGTACTTCGGTAATCACGTAGTGCCGCCACCCGATCTGGCGCCGCAGCGTCAAGATATTCGATGATGTGATCGATGGCGATGATGCTCATCACAGGTACGTCCAGTTCCTCTGCCACTTCCTGGGTCGCCGAGCGGGTTCCCTGGCCACGCTCCCGACGATCCAGGCCCAGCATCACGCCCGCCAGGGTTGCGCCGGCACTGCGGAGTATTGCGGCGGCGTCGCGGATCGCGGTTCCGGCAGTGATGACATCGTCGACGATGAGCGCGCGCCCGGCAGCCGGCGCTCCCACCAGCGTCCCACCTTCGCCGTGGTCCTTGGCCTCCTTGCGATTGAAGCACCAGGGCGTAGGGCGGCCATGACGCTGCGCCAGGGCCATCGCGGTGGCGACGGCCAGCGGGATACCCTTGTAGGCGGGGCCAAACAGAAAATCGAACCGGATGCCCGAGGCCAGTACCGCGTCCGCATAGCACGATCCCAGCCTGTTGAGGCTGGCGCCGTCGCAAAAACGCCCGGCATTGAAGAAATAAGGGCTCATTCGGCCCGACTTTAGCTTGAATTCGCCAAACCGCAGAGCCTCGCGCGATACCGCGAGGTCGATGAAGTCGCGTTGATATGCCAGCATGCGGTACTCCTGGATCGTGCACGCAACGACGTTCGTATCATGTCGTTCGGCGAATGCGCCGGGTTATGATACAGGCCAACACCACAAGGGGCGATCATGAGGGTTATCAGCATATCCTGCGACGGCATTTTCCAGGCCGCCGCGCGCGGTCTGTTCGAGTGGCTGGCCGGGCAGGACGCCGAACTGATCTGCCTGCAGGACCTGCGGGCACGTATCCCGGAAATAGAGGATCGACCCGAATTTGAGCTCGCTGGATATAGCGCCTATTACCTCGACTCATCCGATCCGCTGCGCGACGGCGTGGCGATCTACACGCGCGTGGTTCCCAAAGCCCTGATCTACGGGTTCGGACTGTTCAGCGGCGACGATACCGACGGCCGCTACCTGCAGGCCGACTTCGAAAGCCTGAGCGTGGTTTCCCTGCTGGCGCCCCAGGGTGCGGAACCCGCGCAACAGGAAACCAAAACCCGGTTTTTGGGCGGGCTGCTCGCCCATATGGAAAAGATAACCCGCAAGCGCCGGCGCTACATCTACTGCGGAAATTGGGGTATTGCGGCGACGGCAGCGGATATCGAGAACGCCGCCAGTTACACCAATTCACCGGGATTTTTGCCCGAAGACCGGCAGTGGTGGCGCCAGGTTCAGGAGCAGGTCGGTTACGCCGACGCGTTCCGCGCCGCCAATACCGATAGCGACGAGTTCAGCTGGTGGCCGTCCGGCACTCTGGGGGAGGGCGACGGCTGGCGTACCGATACCCAGCTGGTGTCGCGGGATCTGGTCCGCACCGTGGAATACGCGGCGATCTACAAGTCCAAACCCTTTTCCAGTCACGCCCCGGTGATCGTCGATTACGACATTGTGGGCCTGTGATCGGCAGCCGCGGCGGGCTCCATCCGTGATCGCCGCCGCGAAAACGAATCCGGGTTATCGGCGGTCGGTCATTGCGCCAGTGCCATCTGCTGGACCCGGACCAGGTCCGCAATGCCCCGTTGCGCCAGCGCCAGCATGGCAGTGAGATCGGCCCCCGAAAAGGGCGCGGCCTCCGCCGTACCCTGGACTTCGACGAACCCGCCGGGCGCCGTCATCACCACATTGAGATCGGTCTCGGCCGCCGAATCCTCGGCGTAGTCGAGATCGAGGACCGCCTCGCCCTGATACATGCCGACCGACACCGAAGCCACCATGTACAGCAGCGGGTCATCGACGATGCGCTTGCGACGCTGGAGGTAACGAATGGCGTCCACCAGGGCGACGCAGGCGCCGGTAATCGCCGCCGTGCGGGTGCCGCCGTCGGCCTGGATCACATCGCAATCGATGGTGATGGTGTTTTCCCCGAGTTTTTTCATATCGATCGCTGCGCGCAACGAACGTCCGATGAGGCGCTGAATTTCCTGGGTACGACCGCCCTGACCGCCACGCGCTGCCTCGCGCCCCATGCGCTCGTTGGTCGAGCGGGGCAGCATGCCGTACTCGGCGGTTACCCAGCCCTGGTTCTTGCCGCGTAAAAAGCGCGGCACGCCCGGTTCGACGCTGGCGGTGCAGATCACCCGGGTGTCGCCAAACGACACCAGCACCGAACCTTCGGCATGCTTGGTGAATTCGCGCTGTATTTTCACCGGACGCAGTTGTTCCGGGCGGCGACCACTGGGTCTGGCCATGGCATATCCTCGGTAGGAGCGTGGGCGATGCGTCCGCATCGCGGAAAGGAGCGCCATTGTAGAGGAAGTGCCGGAGCGGCCCGACCATTTGCTAAGATGGTCGCCTCGTTTCACCGCCCACAGTGCCCGCCCCATGCCCAGCAGCATGACTGCCTTCGCGCGTGCCACCCGCCAGATTCCGGGCGGCGCTTTGACCTGGGAGTTGCGCTCGGTCAACCACCGCTTTCTGGAGCCGCATTTCCGGCTTCCGGAAACCCTGCGCGAGCAGGAGATGCCGCTGCGCGACATCCTGCGCGAGCACCTCCCGCGCGGCAAGATCGACGCCACGCTGACCCTGACCGAAACCGCCGAAGACGCCTGGATCGCCATCGACGAACATCGTGTCAACGCCTACGTCGGTGCCTGTGCGCAGATTGCCGCCCTGCTGCCGCACAGTACGCCCGTATCGCCCCTGGATCTGCTGCGCATGCCCGGTGTGGTGCGGGTGATCGCCCCGGATCGGGAGATGCTCGCGCAGACGGCCACCGGGCTGTTTCGTCAGGCGGTCGCGGAACTTGTCGATGTGAGGCTGCGCGAGGGCGAGCAACTTGCCGCCCTGATCCGCGACCGCCTCGACCGCATTGATCGGGAAGTCGAAAAGCTGCGCGCCCTGCTGCCCGAGCTGCTCGCCGCGCAGCGCACGAAACTTCGCGCCCGCCTCGATGAGCTGGTCGCGCAGATCGATACGGACCGTCTCGAACAGGAGCTGGCCTATCTCGCCCAACGCGCCGACGTCGACGAAGAACTGGATCGATTGGCAACCCACAGCGGCGAATTCCGACGCGCGTTGGCAGCCTCGGGAGCCGTCGGCCGGCGCCTCGATTTCCTGTCTCAGGAGCTGAACCGGGAAGCCAATACCCTGGGTTCCAAATCCATCGGCACCGCGACCACCCAGGCGGCGGTAGAAATGAAAGTACTGATCGAACAGATCCGCGAACAGGTGCAAAATCTCGAATGAGGCGCGTCGAGCGACAACCTGAACGCCATCTCAAACTGACGCAGGAGTGGTGACATGGCCCGCCGGGGGATACTTTTCACCGTATCCGCGCCCTCGGGCGCCGGCAAGACCAGCCTGCTCGCCGGGCTGGTCAAGCAGCTGCCGGACATCCGGGTCTCGGTTTCCCACACCACGCGCGCCATGCGTCCCGGCGAACGGGATGGCATCGACTACCACTTTGTCACCGAGCCGGAATTCCTTGCGATGCTCGACCAGGCCGAGTTTCTTGAGCACGCGCGCGTGTTCAACAATCTCTATGGCACCTCGCAGCGCTGGGTTACCGAACAGCTGAACAGCGGCACCGACGTGGTCCTCGAGATCGACTGGCAGGGCGCGGCTCAGGTGCGTCGGCTGCTGCCGGACTGCGTGCGTGTGTTCATTTTGCCGCCCTCCATCGATACCTTGATGACCCGGCTGACCAGCCGGCGCCAGGACCAGCCGGAAGTGATCCGGCAGCGCCTGGCACAGGCGCGCGAGGAAATTTCGCACTATGTCGAGGCCGATTACCTCATCGTCAACGATCAGTTCGATACGGCGCTCGATGAACTGCTGGCGGTGGTAAAAAGCCAACGACTCACCCTCGGTGCCCAGGAGCGGCGCTTTGAGGCGCTGCTCCTGGCGCTGCTGTCCTGAGCCGGGTTTTACGGTAAACTTGTCGACCGCCGGTCCAACGGCGGACAACCGTCCCTATCCGAGGCGAAACATGGCCCGTATTACTGTCGAAGACTGCCTGGAAAACGTCTATAACCGCTTTGAGCTGGTGATGATTGCCGGCAAGCGTGCGCGCCAGCTCGCCACCGGTGGCAAGGAGCCCCTGGTGCCCTGGGAAAATGACAAGCCTACCGTTGTCGCTTTGCGGGAAATCGCCGCGGGCCTGATTGACCGCAGCATTCTCGACGAAGTTGAAGACGTTGAAGACTTCCTTTCGCTTGACCTCTCGCGGGTCACGGAGCTGCCGCCCTATGTCTTTGAGGACGACGCAACACTGGCCGGCGACGACTGACCCGGAGGCGGTGTGCCTGGAGGCGGTCAGTTCGCTTGAGCGAAAACTGTCCACCTATCTGCCCGCTTCGCAAGTTCGACGTGTTCGGCGCGCCTTCGATTACGCAAAAGCAGGCCATGAAGGCCAACTCCGGCAGAGCGGCGAGCCCTATATTTCGCACCCGCTCGCCGTTACCCACATCCTCGCCGACATGCACATGGACAGCGAAGGCCTCATGGCTGCGTTGCTCCACGATGTCATTGAAGATACCCAGGTCACTCGCCCGCAGCTCAACCGCCGCTTCGGCAAGACCGTCTCCGACCTGGTAGACGGGGTCAGCAAGCTGACCGAAATCGAATTTTCGTCCCGCGCCGAACAGCAAGCCGAGAACTTCCAGAAAATGGCGCTCGCCATGTCCCGCGATATTCGCGTGGTGCTGGTGAAGCTTGCCGACCGGCTGCACAACATGCGCACCCTGGGCGTGCTGCCGCCGGAGAAGCGGCGCCGCGTCGCCCGCGAAACCCTGGACATCTATTCGCCCCTGGCCCAGCGCCTGGGCATGAACGACATGCGCGTCGAGTTCGAGGAACTGGGCTTCGCCGCGCTGCATCCTCTGCGCCACCGCCGGATTCGCGAGGCATTGCGCAACGCGCGCGGCCGCCGCATCGGGGTGGTGGCGGAAATCCAGGAGGCGCTCGAAAACCGGCTGCAGAGCGAAGGTATTGTGGCCAGCGTAACCGGGCGCGAGAAACATCTCTGGAGCATCTACCAGAAGATGAAGCTCAAGAAGCGCTCGTTCAAGTCGCTGATGGACGTGTTCGCCTTCCGCATCGTGGTCGATTCAGTGGACGCGTGCTATCGGGCGTTGGGCGTGGTCCACAACCTGTACAAACCTGTCACCGGCGAATTCAAGGATTACATAGCCATTCCCAAGGCGAACGGCTATCAGTCGCTGCACACGGTGTTGGTGGGCATGCACGGCGTTCCCATCGAAGTGCAGATACGCACCCGCGAAATGGACGACCTTGCCAACTACGGGATAGCGTCGCACTGGTTTTACAAGCAGGGGCCGGGACCGGCGTCCGGCAACCAGAGCCGCGCCAACCGCTGGGTCAAGGGCCTGCTGGAATTGCAGCGCCAGGCCGGCAACTCGCTGGAGTTCATCGAACATGTGAAGACCGACCTGTTCCCCGACGAGGTCTATGTCTTCACCCCCAACGGCAAGATCATCGAGCTCCCCAGCGGCGCCACGCCGGTGGATTTCGCCTATGCCGTGCATACCCATATCGGCGACACCTGTGTCGGCTGCGAGATCAACGGCCAGCTGAGCCCGCTATCTCAGGCACTGGTGAGTGGCCAACGGGTGCGCATCGTCACCGCGCCCGGTGCGCAGCCGAATCCGTCCTGGCTCGATTTTGTGGTTACCGCGAAAGCGCGCAGCGCCATCCGTCATTTTCTCAAGCACCAGCAGCACGACGAATCGGTGGAGCTCGGCAAGCGCCTGCTCGATCAGGCGTTGTCCCGTTTCGGTACTGGCTACCAACGGATACGCAAATCCCAGATTCGGCACCTACTCAAGGAAACCGGTGCGAAAACCTTTGAAAGCGTGCTGCAGCAGATCGGCATCGGCAGCCGCGTGGCCTACGCCGTGGCGAATATCCTGATCCCGGTCGCGGACCGCGGCGAGGTCGCGCCCAACCTAGACGCGCCCATCCTGATCGACAACAGGCAGGGCCTGGTCATCAGTTTCGCGCGCTGCTGCTACCCGCTGCCCGGCGACCCGATCCTGGGTCACATCAGTCCGGGCCGCGGTCTGGTGATACACCGCGACTCCTGCAAAAACCTGACCGGCATTCGCGACAGCCAGGAAAAATCCCTTCCCCTGCAGTGGTCTCCCACCGTCAAGGGCGAATTTCCTGTGGAGCTGAAACTGGTGGTGGCGTCCGAGCGCGGTATCATCGCCACTCTGGCGAGCCGGATCGCGGAACAGGATGCCACCATCCAGCGCATCAACGTGGGTGATCGGGACGCTGCCAGCATGGTCAGCATCGTGCTTGCCGCGCGCAATCGCGTGCATCTGGCCAACATCATGCGCCGTATCCGGACCCTGAAACCCGTGCGTTCGGTGCAGCGCGTCAAAAACTGAAACTCGAGGTGATTCTTGGTTGACAAATCCGTCATTCACAGCGACCGCGCGCCCGCCGCCATCGGCACCTATTCCCAGGCGATACGCGTCGGTGACACGGTGTATCTTTCGGGACAGATTCCCCTCGATCCGGTCAGCATGCAACTGATCACGGGCGACATGCGCGCCCAGATCGAGCGTGTCTTCGACAATCTCGCCGCGGTCTGCGCGGCCGCCGGGGGTTCCCTCGGCGATATTGTCAAACTGAACATCTTCCTGGTCGATCTCGGTCATTTCGCCCTCGTCAACGAGGTGATGGCCGGCTATTTCTCCGCACCCTATCCCGCGCGCGCCGCCGTCGGCGTGGCCGCGCTGCCGCGCGCCGCCCAGGTGGAAATGGACGCGATCATGGTGCTTTGACACTCACCCCAAGTTGCCGTGGTGACGAGTTGCCGTGGTGACATGTCGGCATTGAAATTTCCGTTGTGAAACTCTGGAGGAAAGCCGCCATGCGGATCGATATCATCTCCGACGTTGTGTGTCCCTGGTGCTATGTCGGCAAAAAGCAGCTCGAGCGCGCGCTGACCAAGCGCCCGCAACTGCACACCGAGATTCGCTGGTTTCCCTACCAGTAGCATCCGGAAGCGCCGGCCGAGGGCTACCCGTACCGCGAAACCATCGAGCGCAAGTACGGGCGCGAGATGATAGACAGCATGTTCGCGCGCCTTGCCGCGGCGGGAAAATCCGTCGGCATCGAATTTCAGCTCGACCGCATCGCTCGCGGCGCCAACACCCTCAACGCCCACCGCTTGATCGAATGGGCGCGCACCGAGAACTGCGAGGACGCCATGGTCGAGGCTTTGTTCAGGGCTTATTTCTGCGACGGCCGGGATGTCGGCAAAGCGGAAACCCTCGCCGCCATTGCCGGTGAAGTCGGCATGCGCGGCGCCGCCACCCTGGTACAGCGTCTCGCAGGACCGGACAGTCGCGCCGAAGTGCTCGACCGCATGGCTTATTCCCGTGACCAGGGCGTCACCGGCGTGCCTTTCTTCGTTTTCGACGGCACACTGTCGTTGTCCGGCGCGCAGTCCGAGGAAACCTTCCTGCACCTGCTCGACCGGGCCGCGGCCCAAACCGGCGGCGATACCGCCGCGTCGTGCAGCCCCGAGGGCTGTATCTAGCGGGGTCCAGCCTGACCGGCGTCACCGACAAACGCGTCCGGCATATTCATAACAGCGTGCGATCACCGCCGCGGGAGCGGCGGCCGCGATCGCATCACGGGAGTCACCATGAAATTCACCTGGTTCAATCTGATGCCCTGGCCGCATCTGCCCGCGGATTTCCGCAAGAAACACCGCTCGGTGTGGGTGGATATCGATGCCAAGCTGTACGACCCCATCAAGGGTCACGATGTCTACAACCAGTATCTCGACATGCTGGAGTATGCCGATTCCCTGGGCTACGACGGCCTCGGCGTCAACGAACATCACCAGAATGCCTACGGCATGATGCCCTCGCCGAACATCATGGCGGCCGCCATTTCGCGTCGTGCCCTCAATGCCGCAGTGGTCGTGCTCGGCAATTCGCTGTCGCTGTACAACCCGCCGATCCGCGTCGCCGAAGAATTTGCGATGCTCGATGTCATCACCGGCGGGCGGCTGGTGGCGGGTTTCCCGGTCGGCACCTCGATGGACACCAATTTCTGCTATGGCGACATTCCGGCGCTGACCCGCGAGCGCTATCAGGAAGCCCACGATCTGATCCGCAAGGCCTGGCGCGAGACCGAGCCCTTCGCCTGGAACGGCCGCTACACCAAGCTGCGCCACGTCAACACCTGGCCCAAGCCGATCCAGAATCCGCCGCCCATTCACATTCCCGGCGGCGGCTCGGTGGAGACCTACGATTTCTGCCTCGACAACGTCTACTCCTATTCGTATCTGAGTTTTTCCGGCTACATCCGCGCCAAGGCCCTGTTGCAGGGGTACTGGGATCGCCTCGCCGAACGCAACGAACCCGACGCCTCGCCCTATCGCGCCGGTTTCGCGCAGACCATCTGCGTCGCTGAAACCGATGCAGAGGCGGAAGAACTCTACTCCGAGCACGTCAATTACTTCTTCAACCGCTGCCTGCACATCGCCCCCGGCTTTGCCGATGCGCCCGGCTACCGCACCATCAAGACCATCAAGTCCGGCGCGCTGTCGCAGTTCTCGCCGAATTTCGAGGAGGCTTCCCACATGTCGTGGAAGGATCTGGTCGAGGGCGGCTTCATCATCGCCGGCAGCCCGGACACCGTGCGCGAACGCATGGAGGATCTGATCAAGGGTTTGCGCGTCGGCAACATCTTCTGCCTGATGCACGTCGGCGACATGACCATGGAGAAAACCAAATATTCGACCCGGCTGTTCGCCGAAAAAGTCATGCCCAGGCTGCGCAACATGTGGCCGGAGTACGATAACGACACCCGTTTCTGGTGCCAGCCATTGGCCAAGCGCGCGACGCCCGGTCCCGTATCCGACTACAACGCCGCCCTCGGAGGCAACCGCTGATGACTGCCCTGAGCCTGAACAAAATCAAGACTCATCACGCCGTGGTCGATGTTCTGAGTGGCGGCACCGGCCCGGATCTGTTCTTCCTCCACGGCGCCGGTGGCATCACTGCCGACGATCCCTTTCTGACCGCGCTCGCGCAGAAATACCGCGTGCATGCACCTCTGCTGCCGGGTTACGGCGCGTCCGACGAGTGCGAGAGTATTCGCACCATGCTCGATTTCACCCTGCACAGCTACGATGTGATGGATGCGCTCGGGCTGCGTAAACCCATTGTCGTCGGTCACTCCATGGGTGGCATGATGGCGGCGGAAATGGCCGCCATCGCACCCCACGACATCGACCGTCTGTGCCTGCTGTGCCCGGCCGGTCTGTGGCTGGATGAATACCCGATGCCGGATATCTTCTCGATGGTGCCCTATGAATTACCGGCCGTGCTGTTTCACGATGTCGAGGCTGGCGCCGCGATGATGACGGCGGGCGCGGATTTTTCCGATCTCACCTTTCTGCAAAATTTCCTGGTGCAGAACGCCCGCCAGCTCGGCATGGCCGGCAAGATCCTGTTCCCGATCGCGGATCGTGGCCTGAGCGAACGCCTCTACCGAATTCAGGCGAAAACCCTGCTGGTATGGGGCGAGTCCGATCGCCTGACGCCGCTGCCCTACGGCGAAGCCTTCAAGAAAGGTATCGCCGGCAGCGAACTGATCGTGGTCGAAAAGGCGGGACATATGCTGCCGCTGGAGCAGACTGCCGCCGTGATTCAGGCGATTGGTCGCCTGGGCTGACAGGAAACTTCCGGCGCCAGTGGGTACCAAAATGCCCGCAGGCGCCGGCAGGGAAGTGGACAAAACCCATCAGGATTTGGTCTGCATGCGCGTTCCATGCAGCATGCTCGACCGCCCAGCGTTTGCCGGTGAAATGTTTGTGGCGAATTTTTGTGGCCAAGGTTTGTGGTGATAGCGCAGCGACCGGCCGTCAAAGTCTCTGCATGACCCCTGCCGCATTCCCAACCCGTCAATCAACTGCCCGTAACCGGCCTGTGCGCCAGCACCGATCAGCAGTGCGGCGGCCAAAAGTCGCGGCGTTCGAATCCTTTCGAGCCATGGTTCATCGGTATGGCTCAGTCCTTGGCCTGGGCGTTGCGTCGTGCGAGTTCGGCGCGGGCCTGTGCCACCGCGGCGCGCACCCGGGCGGGCGCGGTACCACCGATGTGATCGCGGGCGGCGACGGAGCCTTCCAGCGTGAGCACGGCGAAGACATCGCCGGCGATGGCAGGCGAGAAGGCGCGCAACTCATCGAGCGACAGATCGGCGAGATCCCGACCGTTGGCGATGCCATGGGCCACCGCCTTGCCGACCACTTCGTGGGCATCGCGGAACGGCAGGCCCTTGCGCACCAGATAGTCGGCGAGGTCGGTGGCGGTGGCATAGCCGGCGCGCGCCGCCGCGTGCATGGCGGTGCGATTGACCTCCAGCGCGGGCACCATGTCGGCGAAGGCGCGCAGGCAGTCGCGCAGCGTGTCGGCGGTGTCGAACAGGGGCTCCTTGTCCTCCTGATTGTCCTTGTTGTAGGCGAGCGGCTGGCCCTTCATCAGGGTGAGCAGGGCGACCAGATGACCGGTGACGCGGCCGGTCTTGCCGCGCACCAGTTCCGGCACGTCGGGATTCTTTTTCTGGGGCATGATGGATGAGCCGGTGCAGAAGCGGTCGGGCAGGTCGATGAAGCGGAATTGCGCCGAGGCCCACAGGATCAGTTCTTCGGACGCGCGCGACAGGTGTGTCATCAGCAGGCTGGCGGCGGCGCAGAATTCGATGGCGAAATCGCGATCGCTGACTGAATCCAGGGAGTTGGCGGTGGGTCCGTCGAAGCCGAGCAGCGCCGCACTGTAGTCACGGTCGATGGGATAGCTGGTGCCGGCCAGCGCGGCGGCACCCAGCGGCGAGCGGTTCAGGCGCTTGCGGCAATCGACCAAGCGCCCGTGATCCCGCCCCAGCATTTCGTACCAGGCCATCAGGTGATGGCCGAAAGTCACCGGCTGCGCGGTCTGCAAATGGGTGAAGCCGGGCATGATGGTGTCGGCCTCACGCTCGGCGACCGCCACCAGGGCCTGCTGCAGGCGGTTGATTTCCGCCAGGATGGCGTCGATCTCGTCGCGCAGCCAGAGGCGGATGTCGGTGGCCACCTGGTCGTTGCGGGAGCGCCCGGTGTGGAGCTTCTTGCCGGCGGTGCCAATCGCCTCGGTGAGCGCGGATTCGATGTTCATGTGCACATCTTCGAGCGCTTCGGACCAGGTGAACTGACCGGCGCCGATCCGCGCGGCGATGGCCTCCAGGCCGGCGACGATGGCATCGCGTTCCGCAGGGTCGAGCACGCCGACCCGCGTCAGCATCTCGGCGTGGGCGATGGAGCCGGTGATATCGTGGCGGTAGAGGCGTTGGTCGAAGCGGACGGAGGCGGTGAAGCGGGCCACAAAGGCGTCGGTGGCTTCGCCGAAGCGGCCGCCCCAAGCCTGATTGACGGGTTTGTCCTGGCTCATAGGGTGTCCGGGTTTGCGACTTGCGCACACCAGCAGGGTGTGCGGCTGGATAGTAGGAAGGCGCGTATTATAAACCGGGACCAAGGGCGGCATGATGGAGCGAATTTTGCGCTGGTATGAAAAGTATGAAAAACGGCTGCCGCGGCGGCGGCCGGTGTCTTTGTACGAGGTTGACTACTTTCTGCCGGATCTGTGCCGTGGCGAGGGCCTGCTGGCGGTCATCGTCATTTCGTTGCTGTTGTCGGTGCTGATGGCGGTTGCCCGTTCCGGTATCGAAAATTTCGACTGGCTGGGGTTTGGCAACATTGCGTTCATGGCGATCTGGATTGCACTGTTGAGTGTACTGGTACTCTGCGAATGCAATCGCTGGCTCATCGGGGTGCGCTACACCTGGAGCGCCGTCATCAGTTTTGGCCTGGTATTGGCGGTCGCGTTCGTGGTTGGCGTCGCGGCGGATTATGTGGTGGCCTGGAGTCTCGGCGGAGTGTTCGGGTTTGGCCGTGCGCTGAATGTGGTGGTGGTGACCGCGATACCCGCCGGCATTCTGCTGCGGTATCTCTACTTGCAGCAGCAATTGCGGATCCAGCAACGCGCCGAACTGGAAGCGCGCATTCAGGCGTTGCAGGCGCGGATTCGACCGCATTTTTTGTTCAACAGCATGAACATGATCGCCAGCCTGATCGGCTCCGACCCCGAAAAGGCCGAGCGGGTAGTTGAAGATCTTTCCGATCTGTTCCGCCGTGCCCTCAGCGACGCTCAAACGCTGGTACCGTTGCGCGAAGAGCTGGCGCTGTGTCGCAGTTACATGGCCATCGAAAAAATGCGCCTGGGTGATCGCCTGCGCACCGAGTGGGAGATCGGTGATTACGGGGCCGGCGTACAGATTCCCTGCCTGTCGTTGCAGCCGGTGCTCGAAAATGCCGTTTACCACGGCATTCAGTTACTCCCGGCGGGGGGTTCCGTGGAGATCCGCGTGCGGCGGGCCGGCGACCGGGTGACCATCTCGGTGCGCAATCCCTTCAATCCGCGCATGCGGCATAATAAGGGCAGCAAGTCGGCAATGGACAATGTCCGGCGGCGTCTGGAAGCGCACTTCGGACCTCGTGCCCGCGTCGAGTTTCTGACTGACGGCGAGCACTATGTGACGACACTGAGTTATCCACTGGCCTGGTGAGGGAAGCGCCATGAACGTAGTGATTGTCGACGATGAGCCTCTGGCGCGGGAGCGCCTGGCGCGCATGGTGCTGGCGCTCGGCGGGTTCCGCATCATCGGTCAGGCCGGCCACGGTCAGGAAGCGGTGCGGATGGCGCGCGACCTGAGTCCAGACGTGGTGTTGATGGATGTGCGCATGCCGGGCATGGACGGTCTCGCCGCCGCGCAGTATCTGGCCGAGCTGGACCCGCCGCCGGCGGTGATCTTCTGCACTGCCTACGGCGATTATGCAGTGGAGGCATTCTCCTCCCAGGCGGTCGGCTATTTGCTCAAGCCGGTGCGACAAGCGGACCTGGCCGCAGCCCTCAATCGCGCGCGACGCATCAACAAGGCGCAACTCGCGGAGCTGCGGCAGTTGCCGGGGATGATGCTGGACGGACGCACCCACATCACGGCGCGCAACCGGCGCGGCCTGGATCTGGTACCGGTGGCGGAAGTGGCGCTGTTTCAGGCCGACCACAAATACGTCACCGCGTATCATGGCGACAGTGAGTCCCTGCTCGATGAGACCTTGCGGGACCTGGAGCAGGAGTTCGAAGGGCGCTTCATCCGCGTGCATCGCAATGCGCTGGTGTCGATAGCGCACATCGAAGGCCTGGATCGCAATCACGATGGCCAGAATTTTGTGCGCTTGCGGGATCTCGATATCAGGCCCCAGGTCAGCCGCCGGCATATCGTCGGCCTCAAGAAATTGCTCGATCAAATCTGAGTACGGTCGCACCCTGCATGTCACCCCAGCGCCTGCGTATCGCCACCCGCGAAAGTCCCCTCGCGCTTTGGCAAGCCCACCATATCAAGGCCCAGCTCGAACGCGTCCATGGTGCTGCCGTAGCGGTCGAAATTCTGGGTTTCACCACCCAGGGCGATCGCCTGCTGGATCGATCCCTCGCGGCGGTCGGCGGCAAGGGACTGTTCGTGAAGGAGTTGGAGCAGGCGCTGCTGGTCGGCGACGCCGACCTCGCGGTGCATTCCATGAAGGACGTGCCCATGGATTTTCCGCCCGGTCTGGGATTGGCGGCGATCTGTGCTCGGGAAGATCCCAGCGATGCCCTGGTCGGCGGGCAATGGCGCGCACTGGACGAATTGCCCCCGGGTGTCCGCGTCGGCACCGCCAGCCTGCGCCGGCGCTGCCAGCTACTGGCGCGGTTTCCGCACCTTGATGTGCGCGAGGTGCGCGGCAACGTCAACACCCGCCTTGCGCGCCTGGATCGGGGCGACTTTGATGTCCTGATCCTGGCCAGCGCCGGTCTGCTGCGGCTCGGTTTCGCCGGACGCATTGCGGCACGCCTGGCGCCGGAAGTATCGCTGCCGGCGGCCGGGCAGGGCGCTCTCGGCATCGAGTGTCGCCTCGACGATGAGCGGGTCCAGGCGCTGGTTGCGCCACTGGCCGATGCGGCGACCACCATCTGTGTGGACGCCGAGCGTGCGGTCAACCGCCATCTACAGGGCGGCTGTCAGGTGCCCATCGCGTGCTACGGTGAGTTGGACGCAACCGGGCAGTTGCATCTGCGCGCTCTGGTGGGAGCGGTGGACGGGTCGCGGCTGTTGTGCGACGAAATTCGTGGTGACCCCATGCGCGCGGAGGCGCTGGGTAGCCAGCTTGCGGAAGCGCTGCTCGCACAGGGTGCGGGCGCCTTGCTGGCGCAGGTGCGGTGACCGCTTCCCTCGCCGGGTTGCGGGTGCTGATATTGCGCAGCGCGCGACCGGGCGATCCGCTGGCCGCACGGCTGACGGCCAGAGGTGCGGATGTGCATGCCTTTCCCCTGCTCGGTATCGAATCCCGGCCCGCGCTGGACGCGGACCTCGCCGTAACGGTGGCCGACGCCGACGGCTGGATATTTATCAGCCGCCACGCCGTCCGTCACGGGCTCGATCAACTCGCCGCGGCGGGCTTGCTCCCGACCCGCGTGCCGATCTTCGCAGTCGGCGCCGCGACCGCCGCTGCACTGCGCGAAGACTGGGGCATCGCCGCCCGGCATCCATCCGAGGCCAATACCGAAGGGCTCCTCAAATTGCCCGAGTTGCAGGCTGTCCAGGGGCAAACGCTGGTGATTTTTCGCGGCGCCGGCGGGCGCGACGCGCTGCGCGCTGGCCTGCGCGCGCGCGGCGCCCGTGTGCATTACTGCGAGGTATACCGGCGGGTACCGGAGCGACGCTGGGAACCGGAACTGTCCACGGCGCTGGCGGCGCCCGGTCCGCTGTTGCTGGTTACCCACAGCGGCGAAGTGTTGCGCGCGTTGCGCCCGATCGTGGATCGCGCCCGGGAGCGCGCAGGCGGTTCGATACCGCGCTTGGTTTGTCTGGTGCCGGGCGCGCGGGTGGCGGGCATCGCGCGCGGACTGGGCTTTGAACCCCTCATCGCCGCCAGCGCCCTCGCCGCGAAAATGGAGCAGGCGGTGTGCCGCTGGTACACTCCCGAGCGATTGGGGACATGACAACGGGAGCCGGTGTGGCCGGAGAGAGAGGGGAGTCGGTGGTCGGTACGAATGATGGGGGTGCCGCCGCGCCGCGCGCAGGATCCCCGGCGCGCAAACTGGGCGTTCGTCTGTTGGTGCTGGCGGCGCTCGCGACGGTCGGTTATCTGGGATGGCAGCAGTATGGACAAAGGGTCGTGTCCCGGCTGACCGCCGATTCCCGGGTGACGCCGGTGACCGCGCCAGAGCCGACCGCAGCCGCTGTAGCGGCGCTGGCGGGAGAGCTGGGCGCGCTGCGCGGGCGGCTCGATAGCCAGGATCGGGAGCGCGAGCAGCTGCGGGCGGAGCTGACTGCTCTCAGGGCCGGACTCGACCATGAAAAAAGGGAGCGCCTGGCGGCGGCTCCGGACAGCGACGTGCTCGCGGTCATGGAAGTTGAACACGTGCTGCGACTGGCCAGCCAGCGGCTTTGGGAAGCACGGTCGGCGGCGTCCGCGCTGGCGTTGCTGGAGCGCGCCGATGCCTTGCTGGCGCCGCTCAATGATCCCGGACTCGATCCGGTACGGGCGGCATTGGTTGCGGATATGACCGCGCTGAGGCTGGCTGGCAGCGTCGATATCGAAGGCCTTTATCTGCGCTTGAGCGCACTTCAGACCGCTATAGCCACCCTGAACCCTGCGCCGCGTCCGGTGATGGTGCCGGCCCCAGGTGGCGTCGCTGCGGATGTGGTGCCGCCGGTCGGCTTCTGGTCGCGGCTGCTGGGCAACGCCGGTGCGGCGCTGCGGCGCTTCAGCGCCGAACACCTGCGGGTGCGCACCCTCGATGCGCCGCCGCCCGCACTGCTTTCCCACGCTCAGGAAGCGCGTCTGCAGCAATATCTAGAGTTGATTCTGTCACAGGCGCAACTTGCAGTGCAGGAGCGCCACGAGCGCATCTATCGCGACTCCCTGGCGCGCGCGGTGGAGTTGCTGGATGCACATTTCGGATTCGATCCCCGCACGCCGGCGTTGCGCGCCGAGCTGGTCGGCCTACAGGCCGAGCCCGTGACATTGACGCTGCCCGACATCACTGCCTCCCGGGAGCGTGTGCGGGAATATCTGGCCAGTGCCCGGCAGCACGGTGGTGGGGTGGCGCCACGATGAGAAAGGCACTGCTGGTCCTCGCGGCCATGCTGCTGGCGGGTGGCGTGGTGTACTGGGGCCTCGACTATGCGCGTGGCTACATCCTGATCGTGATCGGCGATCGCATGGTTCAGCTCAGTCTCTGGCTGACGGCATTGCTGTTGGTCGTCATCGTGCTGGGCTGGTACGGATTGAAGTTGCTGTGGCAGGGGTTGACGCAGCCAGCGCTAAACGCCTGGCGCAGGCAGCGCCACCGCAACGCGCAGCGCAGCCGGCGTGCAGTCATGGTGGCGCTTGCCGACTTTTACGAAGGGCATTGGGCGCGTGCCCGCAGCGCCCTGGTGGAGTCGGCGCCGCGCTCGGAAATTCCCGGGCTCAACTATGTCCTGGCCGCGGATGCGGCGGCGCGCCTGGGTCAGCAGGCCGAGGCGGAGGAGCTTCTGGTTGCGGCTGCGCGCGAAGTGCCCGAGGACAACGCCGCTCTGGCGCTGATGCGAGCCCGTCTGTCGGCCCGCGGTGGAGATGATGCTCGCGCGGTGGAGCAGTTGCGGGCGGCGCTGGCCGTGCATGCCGACCATCCCGGCTTGCTCGCCGGATTGCAGGACTGCCTGCTCCGGCAACAGGACTGGGACGGGTTGGCCGGGTTGTTACCGGGATTGCGGCGCGCCCGGGTGGCGTCGCCCGACGAGCTGGCCGCGTTGGAGCTGCAGATATATTCCGGCTTGCTGAAAGGATTTTCGGTCGATCCCGATGGCGAGTTCCTGCCGCAACACCGGGCCGCGCTGGCTGAGCTGTGGAAGCGGATACCGCGCGAGTATCAGCATCGGGGCGAATGCCTGCGGTCCCATGCCGGGGCGCTTGCCAGACTTGGGGATCCCGCCGCTGCGGAGGTGGAGTTGCGCCGGCACCTGGAGCGGAACTGGGAGCCGGACCTGGTGCTGGATTGGTCCCGGGTAGCGCTCGCGGAACTGCCCCGGCATCTGGGCGTCGCGGAAGGCTGGCTGCGTCGGCAGGGCGAGTCGTGGCAACTGCTGCTGGCCCTGGGCCAGCTCTGCCGGCGTCTGGGAATCTGGGGCAAGGGACGGGATTATCTGGAGCGTGCGTTGCGCGTGGCTGACAGACCGGAAATCCAGGCCGAACTGGCGGAAGTGTTGACCGGGCTCGGCGACCACGCCGGCGCGGCGGGCTGCTATCGCCGCGGGCTGCAGGGCTGTCTGGCGCAGGGCAATCCCTGACCAGACCATGGCGCTGTCTTCTCTGCCTGCGTGCTAAGGCGTCGCAACGCCGTCCGGTCGGGCAGCGGGCAGTATCTGATCGTCAGTCGAGGCGGGGACCGGCGGCGACAATGGCGGCCGCGACATCAAAGCGTTTGAAATTCTCGATAAACAACGCCGCGAGTTTGCGAGCCTGTACGTCGTAGGCTGCGGGATCGGCCCAGGTGTTGCGCGGGGTCAGGTAGTGGTCGTCGACTCCGGGCACGTGGCGCGGTACGGCGAGATTCAGTAACGGAAGATTGACGGTTTCCACGTCGTCCAGTGCCCCGGCCTGGATGGCGGCGACCACGGCGCGGGTCACCGGGATTGGAAAACGCTTGCCGACGCCGCCGGCACCCCCGGAACCACCCGTCCAGCCGGTATTCACCAGGTACACCTGGCTGCCGAAGCTCTCGGCGCGTTTCATCAGCAGTTCGGCGTAGACGCCCGCCGGCCGGGGCATGAAGGGAGCGCCGAAGCAGGTGGAAAAGGTGGGGTTGATGCCCGCCTCGCCCCCCAACTCCGTGGAGCCGACGCGGGCGGTATAGCCGCTCAGGAAGTGGTAGGCGGCACCTTCTTTGGATAACACCGAAACCGGCGGCAACACGCCGGTGACATCGCAGGTGAGAAAGATGATGTGACCGGGCTCGCCAGCACGGTTGGGCACGCAACGCATGGCGACGTGCTCCAGCGGATAGCTGCAGCGACCGTTCTCGGTCAGGGAGGTGTCGCTGTAGTCCGGAATTCGGTGTTTTCCAATCATCACGTTTTCGACGATGGCGCCGAAGCGGATGGCGTCCCAGATCACCGGCTCGTTTTCGTGGCTCAGGTCGATGGTCTTGGCGTAACACCCGCCTTCCAGGTTGAATACTGCGCCTTCGGTCCAGCCGTGTTCGTCGTCGCCGATCAGGTAGCGGTCGGGATCGGCGGAAAGCGTCGTCTTACCGGTGCCGGACAGGCCGAAAAACAGGGTGACGTCGCCCGCTTCGCCGACATTGGCCGCGCAGTGCATGGGCAGCACGTCCTTCTCGGGCAGCAGGAAGTTCTGCACCGAAAACATGCCTTTTTTCAGCTCGCCCGCATAGCGCATGCCCGCAATCAGCAGTTTACGCTGAGCAAAATGAATGATGACCGCGCCCGTGCTGGTGGTGCCATCGCGGTGCGGTTCGCACGCAAAGCTGGCCGCGTGCAGCACTCTCCACGGCTCCTTGCCGGAAGGGTTGAAGCGGGGCGGCCGGATGAACATGTTGCGCGCGAACAGGCTGTGCCAGGCGGTTTCGGTGGTGACCCGGATCGGCAGGTAATGTTCAGGATCCTGGCCGACGTGGAGTTCGGAGGTAAAACGGTCGCCTTCCGCCAGATGGGCCTCAACCCGGCTCCAGAGCGCGTCGAAGCGCTCGGCGGCAAACGGGCGGTTGACCGGGCCCCAGGCAATGTCTTCGCTGGTGCTCGGTTCTTCCACTATGAACCGATCGGCCGGCGAGCGTCCGGTATGGCGCCCCGTGGTGGTCAGCAGTGCGCCGCTGTGAGTCAGGATCCCTTCCCCCCGTTGCAGCGCCAGCTCAATCAACTCGGCCGTGCTCAGATCGGCATGCACATTGACCGCGGCTGGTTCGGTCCGGGCCATCGGGAAGTCTTGTCGCTGGGTCACTGGGGCGCTCGTGCGGGCGGGGGGCGCCAATTATGCAAAAAAAACTCCGGTGGCAACAGGCGGCGGGCGCAGGGCCGGTGTGTCGGCGGTCTGGCCTCGGTTCCGGCGTCCCGTGCTCCCGGCTGGCCGGGGTCAGTGCAGCGTGGGATCTGCGCCGAGCGCCGCTGCGGATAGCTGGGTTTCGGTAAAGTCGTAATGCTGGTGGCAGAACTGGCACTCGGTTGACAGGAGCGGCGAGCTGGCCAGCAGCTCGCGCACTGTTTCCGGTCCCAGGGCAATGATGGAGCCACCGATACGCTCCCGTGAACAGCTGCAGGCGAACCGCAGCGGCGTGGGATCGTAGAGGCGCACTTGTTCGCCATGAAACAGCCGGTGCAGCTGTGCGCCGTGGCCGAGGGTCAGTTGTTCGTGGGCGGCGAGGGTGTCGGCCAACGCAGTCAGATATTCCCAGCAGCGCTCGCGCTCGGTCAGGGTCTGGCGCTGGACCGGAAGCGCCTGCAGCAGCAGGCCGGCGGCCGCTTTCGAGCCGGCTGCGAGCCACAAGCGGGTCGGCAGTTGCTCGGAGCGGGCGAAATAGTCCGAGAGACAGGCGGCGAGGCGCGGGTGTTCCAGCGGCACTATGCCCTGGTGACGCTCGCGGCCGGGCATGGTCACGGTGATGCTCAGATGGCCGGACCCCACCAGTTGGCGCAGATCGTCACTGAGTACGGCGCCGGGATCGGGCATGCGCGCGATGGCGCGCAGATTCTGGCGGTCGGTGCAGTCGGCCATCAACAGGGGAACGGGTCCATCGCCACGCGCCTGCACCGTGAGCGTGCCGGCAGTCTTCAGATTGGCGCTGATCAGAGCGGCAGCCGCGAGAAACTCGCCGAGCTGCGTGTGCAGCGGCGCTGGACCGGGATTGTGTCGATACACCTCGGCGGTGGACTGGCGCAGCGATACGATCTCGCCGCGGATGTCGTAGTCCTCGAACAGAAAACGCTGATGGATGTCGCTGAGAGTTATTGGCACAGGTCGTATCACGCGGGAGGTTTCATGCGGGGTCGGAAAAATCGAGGCTGCGGAATTTGATGATCTGACGACGCTGTTTTTTGCTGGGGCGTTCGTCCGGATACTGGATGCCCTCGCGCGCGGCGCGGCGGGCGGCGGCTCGCTGTTCGCGCTTGACCAGACTTTCGGGGGTTTCGGCGTACAACAGCGCGGCTTCGGCGGCGCCCCGACGCTGCTCGGACAAGGCCGTCACTACCAGGGTTTTTTCCTCCCAGCCCTGGTGGATGGTAAGAGTGATTCCCGGCTCGATTTCCTTGCTGGGTTTGGCGCGCTGACCGTTGATCTGCACCTTGCCGCCTTCGATGGCGGCTTTCGCCAGGCTGCGGGTCTTGAAAAAACGCGCCGCCCACAGCCATTTGTCGAGCCGTACCCGGTTGGTCGCATCCGCTGTCATCAGAGCACCGGAAGGATATCGTCGAAATCGGCGAGGGCCGGGAACCGCAGTTGCTCGCGATGGCCGCGCCGACTGTCGGGCTGACTGATGCACAGCAGGTGGGCGATACCGTATTCGCGGGCGGCATCGAGTACCGGCTCGCTGTCGTCGATAAACAGGGTGCGCAGCGGATCGAAGCTCAGGTCGGCGGCAAGGCGAGGCCAGAACGCCGGGTCTTCCTTGGGCATGCCGTAGTCGTGCGACGAAATCATGCGATCGAGCCCGGCGCCGATCAGGGTGCGGCTCAGCTTCAGGTTCAGGCTGTCGCGATGGGCGTTGGTGACGAGGATCCGGTGACGCCCGCGCGCACCCAGTTGTTCCAGCAAGGCGACGGCGCGGGGACGTTCGGCGATCAGGTGGGCGACCTCGCGCTTCAGGGAGGTCACGTCGAGCCCGAGCTGCGCCGACCAGTAGTCGGTGCAATACCATTGCAGGCGGTGCTGCTCGCGCTCGAACCGCGCGTGCAGTTCGCGCATGCTGGTTTCGGGATCGAGCCCGTGGTGCTCAGCGAAACGCCGCGGCAGATGGTGCTGCCAGAAGTGGTTGTCGAAATGGAGATCGAGCAGGGTGCCGTCCATGTCGAGCAGAACGGTGTCGATAGCGCTCCAGTCGATCATCCAACATAATGCTCCGCGCTGTACTTGGTCCGAGGAAGTATGCCCACCCCGCCCACAATATTGAAGCGCAAAATTGTCGCGCGCTCCCGTTTGTTTCGCGTCGAGCAGCTGGATTTGCGCTTCTCCAACGGCGTCGAGCGGATCTACGAGCGCCTGAGCGGCGCGGGTTACGGCGCGGTGGTGGTGGTGCCCCTGACCGCTGCCGGCGAAATTCTGCTGGTACGGGAATACGGTGCCGGCAGCAATCGTTATCACTGGGGTTTGCCCAAGGGCGCGGTCGATCCGGGCGAGGATGTGCTGGTCGCCGCCGACCGCGAATTGAAAGAAGAAGCCGGACACGGCGCGCGCCGCCTGAGTGCGCTCAAACGCATCTATCTGAATCCGTTTTACATGGAACGCGAGCTGGATATCGTGCTGGCGGAGGATCTCTACCCCGAATCGCTCCCCGGCGACGAACCCGAACCCCTGGCGACCATGTGTTGGCCGCTGGCGCGGCTGAGCGAGTTGCTCGCGCGGGAGGATGTCAACGATGCCATTTCCATCAGCGCGCTGGCCCTGGCGCGCGACCATCTTGCCGCGCGCGATTCCTGAGCGCTGGCTCAACCCGGAGTTTGTCATGGTAGAAATCGAGGCGGTGATCGAGTTGGCCCGCGCCGCAGGCGACGCGATCCTCGAAGTATACGAACGCGCCGATGTGGGCGAACAGCAAAAGAGTGATTCGAGCCCCCTGACGGAGGCCGATCTGGCGGCGCACCGGGTATTGATGGCGGGCTTGGCGAAATTGACACCGGAAATTCCGGTGTTGTCGGAAGAGTCGGTCGATCCCGGTTGGGAGGTGCGGGCAAACTGGAAGCGTTACTGGTTGGTCGACCCGCTGGACGGTACCAAGGAATTCATCAAGCGCAACGGCGAATTCACTGTCAACATCGCGCTGATTGACGACGGCGTTCCCGTATTGGGCGTGGTGTGTGTTCCGGTTCGTAACATCGTTTACGCGGGTGTACTAGGTCAGGGGGCCTGGCGCCACGATGCTGGAGGTCGGGTCGACATCCGTACGCGCTCCATGCAGGGGCGCGGGAGTCAGGAATTGCCGGTAACCGTGGTGGCAAGTCGCAGCCATGGCGCCGATACCGTGGCGCAGTGGCTGGATGCGATCGGTCGGCGGGTCGGGCAGATCGAAACCCGCAACATGGGCAGCTCCCTGAAACTGTGTCTGGTGGCGGAAGGCAGTGCCGATATTTACCCGCGACTGGCGCTGACGGCGGAATGGGATACCGCGGCTGCGCAGGCGGTGGTTGAAGCAGCGGGAGGTGTGGTGCTGACGGCCGATCTGAGTCCGCTGCGCTACAACACCAAAGCGGATCTGCTCAACCCCTACTTCTTTGTGCTCGGCGATCAGGGTTACCCCTGGCGGGAACTGCTGGCGGATCGCTGATCTGCCGTCACAGGAGATCATCCGGCAATTGGCCGGTCTCGCTGCCGGGCGTACCCGGCGCGGGCGCAAACGCTCCGGGTACGGACTCCTCCAGAAACAGCTCCTCTTCGAACGCATTACGGCCCGGGTTGGCGCGCAACCCGGTCACCGGATCGATGCGCACGGTAAGGATTCCGGGAGGCCTGGGACGGTAAACCTCTGCCGTGCCAGCCAGTGCGGCACCCATGAAGTTCATCCAGATCGGCAAAGCCGTCGTGCTGCCGTATTCGTTGGCGCCGAGCACCCGGTTGTCGTCGAACCCGCACCAGACGCTTGTCACCAGGGTCGGGTTGTAGCCCGAGAACCAGGCGTCGCGTGGGCCATTGGTGGTTCCGGTCTTGCCGGCGATGTCACCGCGCTTGAGTTGCAGGGCGCGGGTGCCGGTGCCGCGGCGGATCACATCCCTGAGCATCGAATCCATGATATACGCAACGCGGGGGTCCATCGCTTGCGGCGCCGTTGGCGCAGCGGTCGCATTCTGCGCACTTGGCGCGCCGCAGGCGGGGCATACGCGCTCGGGATTAGCGGTAAACAGCGGCTTCCCGTGGGCGTCTTCGATGCGCTCGATCAGGTAGGGCGTTACCCGGTAGCCGCCGTTGGCGAAAATCGCGTAGCCGGTCGCCATTTGCAGGGGTGTGAAAGTGGCGGTGCCCAGCGCGAGCGACAGATTGGGCGACAGTTCCGAAGGGTCGAAACCGAACCGCTTCAGGCTGTCGACGGCGTTGTGGATGCCGACGGCCTGAAGTACGCGAATGGACACCAGGTTCCGGGAAAGATACAGCGCCTCGCGCAACCGAAGCGGTCCATAGAATTCGCCGTTGTCGTTTTCCGGGCGCCAGGGCTCTTCCTGAGAGGGGTCGTTGAATACGATAGGGGCGTCATGGAAGATGGATGCGGCCGTAAAGCCACGCTCAAGGGCGCTGGCGTATATAAAGGGCTTGAAGCTGGAGCCTGGTTGACGGCGCGCCTGGGTCGCCCGGTTGAAGTGGCTGGCGCCGAAATCAAAGCCCCCCACCAAGGCGCGGATGGCGCCATCCAGGGGGTCCAGGGCCACCAGGGTCGCCTGGGCCTCCGGTAACTGTGCCAACTCCCAGCGCTTGCCGATAGGACGCAGCCGGATCAGGTCGCCGCTCTGGAATACCCGTGTAAAATCCGTGATCCGGCGTGTCAGCCCATTCTTTCCGGAAAGTTCCAGTTCGGTTCCGTCTCCTGTAGTTGCCCGGATGCCCGCGGCGTTCACTTGCGTAACCACAGCCGGGATCAAGCCCTGAATGACCGGTACTGTGGCCAATTGGCTCCGCCACTGTTCGGGGTCGGCGATGTGGGCTTCCGCGCCGCGATATCCGTGGCGTTGATCGTAATCAGCCAGCCCGTCGGTTACCGCCTTGTCGGCGGTCAGTTGCCAGTCGCTGCGAATGGTGGTTATTACGCGTAGACCATCGGTGTAGGCGCTCTCGCCATAGCGGGTGAAGACCTCGCGGCGCGCCATCTCGGCGACATAGGGGGCGGGGATATCCAGCTGGGTCTGATAAATGCGCGTGGAGACGGGCGTTGCCACGGCTGTGTGATAGGTGTTCAAGTCGATATTGCCGAGGTGAAGCATGCGTCCCAGGATCCAGTCGCGGCGCTCCCGTGCGCGCTCTGGATTGCTGGCCGGGTTGTAGGCGGAGGGCGCCTTTGGCAGTCCAGCGATCATGGCCAACTCCGGTAGCGCCAGCTCGGACAGAGGCTTGCCAAAATAAACCTCGGCGGCGGCGGCGATCCCGTAGGCGCGATTGCCGAGAAAAATCTTGTTGCAGTAGAGGGTCAGTATGGCGTTCTTGTCGAGACGACGTTCGATGCGAAAAGCGAGCAGTATCTCATTGAATTTCCTTACGAACGTCTGTTCCTTGGTGAGGAAAAAATTGCGTGCCACCTGCATGGTGATGGTGCTGCCGCCGGATTGTATGCTGCCGGTGCGGAGCAGTTCGAAGGCGGCTCTGGCCAGACCATTGGGATTTACCCCGATGTGGCTGTAGAAATGGTCGTCTTCGGCGGCGAGCAGTGCCGTGATGAACAGAGGTGGGATTGCCTCGAACCCGATCGGCTGTCGCCGCTGCTCCCCATATTCTCCAATAAGCTTCAAGTCTTGTGAGTAAAGTCGCATCGGGGTTTGGAATTTTGCTGTTCGAAGCACTTCCACCGAAGGCAGCTTCGGGCTAAGGTACAAATACAGTGCAGCCAGCACGATGAGTGTACCGCCGACTGCGGCACAGGTGAGATGGGCGAGGAGCCGCACAATGCTCGGCAGGCGCGATGGCATTGCTAGGGTCCGTTGAGGGGCTGACCAGGAAGCATAGTGGTGCGGCGTTGTTCGCCTCAAGTGTTTTAGTATATATTTCGACTAACTACGGGAAGTAACAGTATAAACATGGGACTCTTGGGCTTGTTCGATAGAAAGGGCAAACAACTGCTGGGGCTGGATATCAGCTCCTCCTCAATCAAGCTCATCGAGCTGAGCCGGAGTGGTGGCCGCTTCAAGGTGGAAGCGTATCGGGTACTCCCTTTGCCGGCCAATGCGGTGGTTGAGAAGAATATCAAGGATGTGGCCCTGCTGGCTGATGCCCTCAGGCGCGTGGTCGCCGCAGCGAAAACCAGGACGCGCGATGCGGCCGTTGCGGTGGCGGGTTCGGCGGTCATTACCAAAGTCATCGATATGCCTGCCAACCTGGGCGAGTTGGGGCTGGAAAACCAGATTGCCGCGGAAGCGGACCAGTATGTGCCCTATCCCCTCGATGAGGTGGCGCTCGACTATGAGATGCTCGGGCCGTCGGCAACCAATCCGGATCAGGTGGAGATCATGCTGGCGGCGTGCCGGCGCGAGAATGTGGACATGCGCGTCGCTGCGCTCGAAACCGCGGGGCTGCGTCCGCGCGTGGTTGACGTCGAGGTATTTGCTGTCGAGCGTGCATTTCGGCTAATCGGTGAACAGTTCGAAGATATCGGTGATCAGGTTGTCGCCATCGCCGATATCGGCGCGACCATGTTGACGCTAAGCGTCTTGGTGGACGGCAAGACGCTCTATACCCGTGAGCAATTGTTTGGCGGGAAGCAGGTAACCGAGGAAATTCAGCGGCGTTACGGTCTGTCGATGGAAGAGGCCGGGCAAGCGAAGCGACAGGGCGGCTTACCGGAAGATTACGAAACCGAGATTCTCCAGCCCTTCAAGGAGGCGCTGGTGCAGCAGATTCAGCGCTCGCTCCAGTTTTTCTTTTCGTCGAGTCAGTACAACTACGTCGATCAGTTGGTACTGGCCGGTGGCGTGGCCGCCATGACTGGCCTGCGCCGCGAAGTCGAAGACAAACTGGGGTTGCCGACCACGGTTGCCAACCCCTTTGCGAACATGGCGATCGGCAGTGGCGTCAACGCGGTCGCACTGGCATCGGATGCGCCGGCCATGCTGATTGCGACCGGGCTCGCACTGCGGGGGTTCGAGTAACATGTCCAGCATTAATTTACTGCCTTGGCGTGATGAGTTACGCAGAGAGAAGAAACGGGAGTTTCTGGGCTATCTGGCCCTGACGGCGCTGCTCGCGGTAACGGTATTGGCGCTGTGGATGCATGTGGTCAATCTCCGCATCGACACTCAACAGGCGCGCAATGCCTTGTTGAACCGGGAGGTTTCTGCAATGGATGCGCAGGTCAAGGAAATTCATGAGCTGAAAAAGCGACGCGAGCAGGTGCTGGCGCGAATGCGGGTGATACAGGATCTGCAAGCCAACCGTCCCGATATCGTGCGGGTGTTCGACGAATTGGTACGCGTGATCCCTCCGGGCGTCTACCTGGAATCCCTGTCTCGACAGGGAGACAGCATCAGCATGGTGGGTTACGCGGAGTCCAATAATCGTATCTCGACGTTCATGCGATCGCTGGCATCGTCCGTCAAGTTTCAGGGGCCCAACCTGACCCAGGTGACCGCCGACCATCGGTTGGGCGAGCAGGGCAATCGCTTCGATCTGCGTGTCAAGGTCACCAAGCCCGGTGCGACCGCCGATGCTGGCTGACCCGTGGCTCGAACTGAAAGGGGAAAGGTGTTGGCATGACGCTTAGAGAGCTGCTTCAGGAATTCCGATCGTTTGACCGGGCGGATTATGAATTCGAGAACGTCGGCGTCTGGCCCTTGGTGGTCCGGGTCGCGCTTGCAGCGGGTCTGTTTGCGTTGCTGGTAACGCTCGGGTATTACCTCAAAATGCGGGACCTCCACGCGGAGTTCGATCAGGCTGTGGCCCAAGAGGCGCGGCTGAAGAAGGTGTTCGAAGAGCGTGCTTTCGAGGTTGCGAACCTCGAGGTCTATCGACTTCAGATGGAGCAAATCGAGGAGTCCTTTCAAGGACTGCTGGCGCAGCTGCCGGCTGATACCGAGGTGCCCGGGTTGCTGGAAGATATCACGGAAATTGGGCTCGGCAGCAGCCTGCAGATCGGCAGCATAACCCTGCAACCGGAGCAGGCGGCAGAGTTCTATGTGGAACTGCCGATCAAGATCGCCGCCGCGGGCGGGTACCATGATTTTGCGTCCTTTATCAGCGGGGTCGCCGGCTTGCCACGTATCGTTACGCTCCACAATTATGCGATTCGGGCGATTGGGCAGAATCAATTGCAACTGTCCATAGATGCCAAGACCTACCGCTACAAGGGAGATATCTAGGTCATGAGGGCGCAACGTGTGGGAGCGGGGTTGCTGCTGCTGGTACTGCTGGGCGGCTGTGGCGGCGACCGCGAATTCAAGGACTTGCAGGATTTCATGGCCAAAACCCGCGCCAAGCCGGGTGGGAAGATCGACCCCATCCCGACCTTCCCGCCTTACGAAGTATTCAAATATGGCGCTTCTGCCCTGCGTAGCCCTTTTGATGTGCCGGCGACGGTGACTTCGGAGCGCGCATCGGGTATCCCGTCAGTGGCCCCGAACCAAGCGCGGGCGCGGGAAGTGCTTGAGAATTATAACTTCGCTTCGCTGTCGATGGTCGGATCGCTGTATCGGGACGGCACCCGCTGGAGCCTGATCGATGACGGCGCCGGGCAAATTCATCGCGTTACGCTTGGCAACTATGTGGGCAAGAACCACGGCAGGATTGTTTCGGTCAACGAGGACCGGACTGATGTGATCGAAATCATCCCGGACGGGGAGGACGGCTGGGTTGAACGGTCGCGCACCCTTTCTCTCAAGGAGAATCAATAAATGAGAAGCATGTCGCGATCAGCTGCTGGCCATTATGTAACGCCAGGCAAGTCGGGATGGTTATGGGTCTGGGCTATGGTGCTCGGTTTGGCCACCCCGGTCGTCATGGCGGCTCCGCCTGCTACGCTCGACGAAATTGCATTCACGTCATTGCCGGGTGGTGGTTTCGAAGCCAGGTTGAATTTTTCAGGAGATGTCGATAGCCCGACTGGATATGTAATCGAATCGCCACCGCGAATGGTTTTCGATTTTGCCAATGCAAAGAGTGCGCTGGTGCAAAAGAAATATGCGCTTTCCTTCGATATTGCCAAGAGCGCGGTTGTGGTTACGTCCGGCGACCGCACGCGACTCATTCTCAATCTGCGCGAGACCGCGGGTTACGACGTGAAATCCGAAGGCCACAGCGTTGCTATCCGAGTTGGAGACGGCAAGGGTAATGCGTCCGCGCGCGATCAGTATGTCAGCATGGAAAATGGGTCCAGGGGGCCCGTGGGTGCGGGCGCAGCAATTACCGCGCTTGATTTCCAGCGTGGCGACAGCGGCGAAGGACTGATTACCGTCGGATTGGGGAGAAAGGACACGGGGATCGATGTGTCCCAGATTGGCAAGAATATTGTGGTTGTGTTCAGTCATACCAGCCTTCCTGAGGCCCTGAACCGGAAGTTGGATGTCATCGATTTCGCCACGCCGGTGAAAAGTGTGGACACCACTGCGGACGGATCCGCAACCAAGATTGTGATCGAGGCGGTAGGCGAATACGACTATCTTGCCTACCAGGCGGACAATAATTATGTGGTGAGCGTAAAGCCCCTTACGCGGGAGCAAGAAGATGATCGGCGTAAGGCTTTTCAATACACGGGAGAGAAGCTATCGCTCAATTTTCAGAACATTGAAGTGCGCGCGCTTTTGCAACTCATCGCCGACTTCAGCGACTTCAATCTGGTGGCAAGCGACGCTGTAAATGGCAGCATCACCCTGCGGCTCAAGAATGTTCCGTGGGATCAGGCGCTCGATATCATTCTCAAGGCCAAGGGCCTCGACAAACGCGTTGACGGTAATGTGTTGATGGTTGCGCCGGCGGCTGAAATTGCCGAGCGCGAGCGGCTCCAGGTGGAGGCCAACAAGCAGTTGCAGGAACTGGCGCCCTTGCGCACCGAATACATCCGCATTCGCTACGCTGACGCCCGCAAGCTGTTTGATCTTTTCGACGCCAACGAGGGTGGCGGTGGCAACAGAGGTAACGATAACGCCACCGGATCCATTCTGTCGGCGCGCGGCAATGCGATTGTGGACGAACGTACCAACACGATCATTTTGACCGATACCGAAGACAAGATTGCCGAGTTTCGCCGCATCGTGCAGCAGATCGATATTCCGGTCCGGCAGGTCGAGATCGAGGCGCGCATCGTTGTCGCCAATACCGATTTTCGCAAACAACTCGGTGCGCGCTGGGGTGTTGCCGCGTTGCGGAAGCACGGCAGCAGTCAGCTGGAAATTGCGGGCCAGCGAACGGCGCTCGACAGCCAGCCGGGAAATCCCATCGAGTTCTTCGGTCCCGAGGGCGGTACCCTGGACCTGGAGGAAACCCTGGCAGTGGATCTCGGGGTCGCGAACCCGACCGGCAGCATTGCTTTGGGGCTGCTGCGTAACAATACCTTTCTCGATCTCGAGTTGAGCGCACTGCAAAGCGATGGCTATGGCGAGATAATCTCGCAGCCCAAAGTCATTACCAGTGACAAGAAAAAGGCCACGATAAAATCCGGTACCGAGGTGCCCTACCAGGAGGCCAGTTCAGCGGGGAACACCAGCACTCAGTTCAAGGACGCGGTGCTGAAGCTGGAGGTAACACCGCTCATCACGCCGGACAACCGCATCGTGATGACGCTGACCGTAGCGCAGGATTCCATCGGCCAGTTCGTGCCCTCGGGAAATGGTGGTCAGGTGCCGACTATCGACACCACCAATGTGGAAACCGAAGCCTTGGTAGGAGACGGCCAGACACTGGTGCTGGGTGGCATTTTCAAAATGGAATCGCTCGATTCCATCGAAAAAGTGCCGGTACTTGGCGACTTGCCGGGTGTTGGTCGTCTGTTCCGCCACACATCGAAAAATCAGACTAAGCAGGAAATCCTGATTTTCATCACGCCCAAAATACTCAGCGATGTACTTCTGGATCAATGAATGCAGCGGACAATATCGCTCTTGTCGGCCCCATGGGTTCCGGCAAGACCACGATCGGGCGTCATCTCGCAAAAATATTGCAGAGAACCTTTGTTGATCTCGACGCCGAGATAGAGGCGCGCTGCGGTGCCGGAATCCCCTGGATATTCGATTGTGAGGGGGAGCAGGGTTTTCGAGACCGGGAAACGGCCCTGTTGGTGGAGTTGGCGAGCCGGGAAAATCTGGTGGTGGCAACCGGCGGCGGCGTTGTACTGCGACCGCAGAACCGGCTTGCGCTCAAGGAGATGGGTGTCGTGATATTCCTCTCGGTAACCGCGCGAGAGTTGTTCGAGCGTACCCGCAACGACACGCACCGACCGCTTTTGCAAGTTCCCAACCGCCGTGAAGTCGTAGAGCGTTTGGCCTCGGAGCGAGACCCCCTGTACCGGGAGGTCGCCGATCTGATTTACAGCGGGGGCCGACGTGGACCCAAGTTGGCTGCGGAGGAGATCGCGGGCTGGATTGCCGCCTTATCCTGAGGTGCGCGCTCCCCCGTAGGCGCCGACCGGTGGGCAAGGGGTTGGCGTCCGCGTGCAGCTTCTCTTGGTTGCTCCATGGTAGGCAGCTGCTGGCATGATCCGGGCAGCCCCATTCGCGTACAATTACCGCACCATTCTTCTTCCGTCCGAGACTGCTCATCAATGCGACAGGTTCGAGTCGATCTGGGTGCGCGCAGTTATCCGATACTGATTGGTGCCGGATTGCTTTCGGTGGCGGGATGCCTTTCGCCTTACGTCGCGGGAAAGCAGGTGCTGGTGGTGACCAACGATCGGGTCGCGCCGCTCTATCTGCGGCGTGCGGTCGCGGCTTTCGAAGGCAAGGAGATCGCGACCCTGGTGCTTCCCGATGGCGAATGTCACAAGACCCTGGCGACCCTAAGCCGTGTTTTCGATGCCCTGATCGACGGTCGTTTTGATCGCGAAGTGATGCTGGCGGCGCTGGGCGGTGGGGTTATCGGCGACCTCACCGGATTTGCGGCCGCTTGTTATCAGCGCGGTGTGGATTTCATCCAGATTCCGACCACGCTGCTCGCTCAGGTGGATTCTTCGGTGGGCGGCAAGACCGGGGTCAACCATCCCCGGGGCAAGAACATGATTGGCGCCTTCCATCAGCCACGCTGTGTGCTTGCCGATACGGCGACCCTGGAAACCCTGCCCGAGCGGGAATTGCGCGCCGGACTGGCGGAGGTGATCAAGTATGGCTTGATGGCCGACGCAGTCTTTTTCGGCTGGCTCGAAGAGCACATGGCAGCGCTTCTGGCGCGTGAATGCGAAGTCCTGGCCATCGCCATCGAACGCTGCTGCCAATTGAAGGCGCAAATAATTGCGGCGGACGAGCGCGAAAGCGGGGCCCGTGCCCTGCTGAATCTTGGCCATACCTTTGGTCATGCGATTGAGGCGGCTCAGGATTACCAGGGGCTACTGCATGGAGAAGCGGTGGCGGCCGGAATGGCCATGGCGGCACGATGTTCCGTGGACATGGGTTGGTTGTCGGAAGCCGAATATCATCGCGCCACTGCGCTTCTCACTGCTGCGGGCCTGCCGACCGGACGTCCGGCGGAACTGGATGCGGAGCGGCTGCGGGACCTAATGGCGAGCGACAAGAAGGTGAGTCAAGGGAGGGTCCGTCTGGTGTTGTTGAACGGGATTGGCGCTGCACGATTGACTGCGGAATATCCCGAAAGCACCCTCAGGGCAGCGTTGGAGTGCGACGCCAGCTGACCGCAATACTTGCGTACTTGAGACAAGCGATCTCCCAGACTTTGAGAGGCATTTAAACGGATGCGAGCGCTCCGGAACGACCGGATGTTACGCGCCCTGATGCGACAGCCGGTGGATGCAACGCCGATCTGGCTGATGCGTCAGGCAGGACGCTATTTGCCCGAATACCGCGCGGTCCGGCAAAGCGCCGGAGATTTCATGAGCCTGTGCCGGAATCCGGAACGCGCATGTGAAGTGACCATGCAGCCCCTTGCCCGCTTTGATCTGGACGCCGCGATTCTCTTTTCCGACATTCTTACCATTCCGGATGCGCTGGGCCTGGGCCTTTACTTTGAAGAGGGCGAAGGTCCGCGCTTTCACAAGCCGCTGCGTGCCGCCGCCGACATCGAGAAACTCGGCGTATTGGACACTGCACGTGACTTGCCCTATGTACTGGACGCGGTGCGGCTGATTCGTCGCGAGCTGAATGGCAGTGTGCCCCTTATCGGATTTTCCGGCAGCCCCTGGACGCTCGCCACCTACATGATCGAGGGCGGGAGCAGTCGGGATTTCGTCCGTACCAAGCAGTTACTCTATAACGACCCGCAGCTGCTTCACCTGCTGTTGAACAAGCTCGCGACGTCGGTCACCGACTATCTGAACGCGCAAATAGCCGCAGGTGCCCAAGTCGTACAAATCTTCGATACTTGGGGTGGGGCGCTGAGTGCAGCGGCGTACCGAGACTTTTCGCTCGCATACATGGTCCGGATTCTGGCGGGTCTTACCCGCGAAGCCGAAGGACGCGCGGTCCCCGTCATACTGTTTACCAAGGGCGGCTCGCCCTGGCTGGACGCGATTGCCGACAGCGGATGCGACGCGGTGGGGCTGGATTGGTGCATGGACATCGGGCAGGCCCGTGACCAGGTTGGCAACCGGGTCGCGCTGCAGGGCAATCTGGACCCGGCAGTGCTGCGTGCACCCGCGACTGTTGTCGTGGCCGAGGCGGAGCGGATTCTCCGGGCGTTCGGAGCAGGACCGGGCCACGTATTCAATCTGGGACATGGCATCAGCCCCGATGTCCCTCCGGATCGGGTCGCCGCCCTGGTTGACGCAGTTCACAGTATGTCGGTGAAACAGCGACAAGCCGACGCCTAATATGAGGCGTTGGTCGGAAAAAACCGCCGGTAAGTCGGAGTTCGTTGCAAATGAACAGGTTTTGCCTATGCTGGGATAGCGCGACACCACGTGCAAGTCGGCAACAATCTAGTCGGCGCACCCGGGGTGGCGGTCGACGAGGTTAAGGGACCTGACATGGCAATCAAGCAAGTCAAGATCAACGTCAACGACCTGACTATCGGCATGTATGTGTCGCAGCTTGATAGGCCCTGGGCACACACACCTTTTCCGCTGCAAGGCTTTCAGGTCCGCACTACCGAGGACATCCATACCCTTCGCAATTACTGTGACCACGTTTATATAGATATCACCAAAGGCAAAAGCCCGCTCGCTACGCAAATCCTACCGAGCCTGGACGCCCGTGGAGACAGTGGCGTACGTCGACCGCAAGTGCCTGGTCAGCGCGACCCCGGCAAGGGCGCGATCGAGCCCACCCCCCTGGTCATACGCAAGGGGGTATATAACATCACGGTGTCGCTGCGTGCTGAAATGCGCCATGCCCGCATTGTTATCAAGCAGTTGCAGGATCAGCTGACGGCGGCCGCCAAACAGCTCGCGCGGGGACGATTTGGTGACTATGACCAGCTGAAACACAGTGTCGAGGGTATGGTCGACTCCGTGCTGCGCTGTCCTGACGCCTTTACCTGGCTGATTCGCTTGCGTCAGCATGACCAGCATACCCATGGCCACAGTCTCCGTTCGGCGCTGTGGGCGGTGCAGTTTGCGCGGTTTATCGGGATGGAGCGGCGCGAAATTTCCACCCTGTGCTTGGGAACCTTGCTCAAGGATATCGGCAAGACGCGGGTGCCGGTGGCGATCCTTCGCAAACGCAACCGTTCGCCCGAGGAAGAACTCGAATACCGGAAGTTCGTGGAGCTTGGTGTCGATATGTTGCGGGACACGCGGGCTGTCGAGCCGCGCGTGATCTCCGTGGTGCGCTATCACTGCGAGCGTAAGGATGGATCCGGTTTTCCCGAAGGATTGGGCGGCAGCAAGATCCCGTTACTGGCGCGGATTGCGGGTATAGCCACGGTTTTCGATGCGATCAGCAACCCCTTCGAAGCCGAACAGCCTGTTGCGCCATCAAAGGCGGTCAGTTTGCTCTACGACATGCGCGGGATCGAATTTCAGGAAGACCTGGTAGTCCAGTTCATTCAGTCCATTGGGCTCTATCCGGCAGGAACCCTGGTGGAACTCACTACAGGGGACATCGGCATTGTGGTGGAGCAGCACCGCGACTCGCGCCTCACTCCACAGATCGCCGTGCTGGATCTGGCGGGTGGGGACCTCAATAGGAACTTCATTCTTGTTGACCTGAAGGAACAGGAAGCGGCGCGCAGGCTGCTGGTTGAAAATGGCCGGCATAATGCCGATGGGGTGGAGCGGGTGGCCATCGCCCGCGATCTCGAACCAACCGGTTACGACATTGACGTGTCCGCGATTTCCAGCCTGTTCATGCAGGCCGACCAGGAGCGCCGGACCGGCTTTATGGCGAGTCTGCGAGAGCGCTTCGCTAGACCGCACTGAGCGGCGTCTCGGTTCCGCGGCTCGCGCGAGCGCTGGTTCATGGCGGCCGAGTCAGTCGGGCCAGTTCTTCCCCCATTCGTACATTCAACCCGGAAGTCGCGATCGTTAGCTCCACGCCGGGTGGCGCCAGCACAATGACCGTGGAACCAAAGCGAAAACGGCCGAGTTCGGCGCCCCGCACCAGTTCCACCTGCCCTTTCGTGAAACTGTCTTCCCGCAACGCGCCTGGAAGATAACGACCCTGCCAGACCGTGTCGATACCGGCCACCAGCAGTGCGCCCACCAGCACCACTGCCATCTCCCCCGCAGGGGTATCGAACCAGCACATCAGGCGTTCGTTGCCGGCGTAGAGATTGGGCAGCGCGCGCGCGGTGCGCAGATTCACCGAGAACAGCCGGCCGGGAATGTAGCGGGTCGCGATCAAGGTTCCGGACAGCGGCATGTGGACCCGGTGGTAGTCGCGCGGCGACAGATAGATGGTTGCAAAACAACCGTCGCGAAGCGCTGCGGTGCGCGTACTGGACTCGCCCAGCAGCGCCTCCAACGTGAAAGTGCTGCCCTTGGCTTGCAGCAGGCAGTTCCCCGCGATGCGCCCCGCTTCGCTGATGACTCCGTCGGCCGGCGACACCAGCGTTTGTGTATCGCCCATCAGCGGGCGTGCGCCGGGTTTCAGTTTGCGGGTGAAAAAATCGTTGAACGAAGCGTATCGCTCGCAATCGGGTTCTGCCGCTTCCGTCAGGTCGATCCGGAAGCGGCGCATGGCGGCGCGGATCAGCAGGCGTCGCACGAAGGACACGCGCGTCTCGGCCAGACCACCGGCGAGTCGGCTGAGCAGGTGTTGGGGAAGTGCGCGTTGCAGAGCGAGGTACAGGAAATCCCAAAAGTCGTGCATGAAGTGAAAGCCGTTGTCGCTGCTTAGTGTGCGGTTTGCAGTTGGTGAAAGCTGGCCAGTCGGCGGGGATCCACTTCCCCGCGCTGGATGGCGGCAACGATGGCGCAACCCGGATCTCCGCGGTGTGCGCAATCGCGAAACCGGCACTGCATGGCCAGTGGAGCAAGCTCGATAAATCCGGCCATGAGGCGCTGCGGGTCCGGGCATTCCACCCCGAACTCGCGAATGCCGGGGGAGTCGATGACGGCGCCGCCGGGAACCGGATAAAACCGCGCCGTGGTGGTGGTATGGCGGCCCTTCGCTCCGGCTTCGGAGAGCGCGCCGACAGTGGCGTCGGTGCCGGGAAACAGCCGGTTGATCAGGGATGACTTGCCGACCCCGGATTGCCCGCAAAAAATGCTGACCTTGCCGCTCAAGCGGGCGCGCAGTGCGTCGATGCCGGCGCCGGTGTGGGCGGAAACCTTCAGCACCGGATAACCCAGGGCATCGTAGGACGCGCAGATGGCAGCGACAGCCCGCTGCCCCGACGCCGAGTCGAGATCGCATTTGTTGACGAGGATCAGGGCGCTCATGCCTTCCAATTCGGCGGCTGCCAGAAACCGGTCGACGAGGTTGGCGTGGGGTTCCGGCTCCGCCGCGATCACAATCCCGACCTGGTCGATATTGGCGGCGAGGATCCGGACCTGGTTGTTATCGCGCCGGCGGAGCACACTGCGCCGTGGCGCCACCGCGGTGATCACCCCGCGACGACCGCCGGTTTGCCAGAGCACGCGGTCGCCCACCACGGGCTCCAGATGCGTGCGGAGGTAACAGCGCTGTCTGGGCTGTTCGGGATGCTCGGGGTCAACCACGTCCGCCTCGCGACCGTAGCGAGCGGTAACCAGGCCCGCGCGTTCGGTGCCGACGTTGTCGGGGCTGTCCGTGTCGAGGCGGTCGAGTGCGCGTTCCCGGTTGGTCCCGATCCGGCGCCGCTGTTGCAGCGACAGCCTGCGTTTTGCCATGCCCCGAAGTGCCTGTGTTGTAGGGCGCCAAGCATATAGGATAATCCCCTCGCCAGTACCGGGGCCGTCGGCTCCGGTACTGGCGCTGCCGGCTGGAGCGAAAATGAACACAGGCAACCCCGCGGATCTTCATCTGATCTGGATCGATCTGGAAATGACCGGCCTGGACACGATCAACGACACCATCATCGAAATTGCCACGCTGGTGACGGATCGCGATCTCCATGTGCTCGCCGAAGGGCCGAGTCTCGCTATTCAACGGCCGGATGCCGTGCTCGGGAAAATGGACGACTGGAACACGCGCCAGCACACCCAGTCGGGGCTGGTGCGACGGGTACGCGCGAGCCCCTACAGTGCGCGCGATGCCGAACTGGCAACGCTGGCGTTTCTGCGCGCCTGGGTGGCGCCCGGGGTGTCGCCCATGTGCGGTAATTCGATCTGCCAGGATCGCCGTTTTCTGGCCCGGGAGATGCCGGAGCTCGAAGCCTATTTTCACTACCGCAACCTCGACGTCAGCACCGTCAAGGAATTGGTGCGGCGCTGGCGGCCGGAGCTGCTCGGCGGCGTGCAAAAGAATTCCCAGCATCTGGCGCTGGAGGATATTCGCGATTCGGTCGCCGAGCTCAGTTACTACCGCGAGCATTTCATCCGCTGAGGCTTTGGTGCTGACGCCTTGCCGTCGCGACCGGCACGGCGCGCCGGCGTTGATGATCAAAGTCGGCTTCGTTAAGGTAGCGCCGCGGTTGCGAGCGCGGACGACCGCCCCGCATGCGGCCGCCAACAACCTGCCCTAGGAGCATCATGAGCATTCCCTGGTTAACCGACGAAGAGCGTTTCATCGAAGAAACCGCGCGGCGCTTTGCCCGCGAGCGTCTGGCGGAAGGCTATCAGGCGCGCAGTCAGCAGGAATGTATCGATCGCACGCTGCTGCGCGAATTGGGCCAATTGGGGCTGGTCGCGCCGACGCTCGCGGAGGAATACGGCGGCATCGGCGCCTCCAGCGTGGTGGCCGGCCTCGTCTGTGAGGCACTCGCCTACGCCGACATCAATATCAGCTATGTCGCGATGACTTCACCGCTGGTGGGTGGTGTGATTCAGGACCATGGCACCGAGGCCATGAAAGAAACCGTGCTGCCGCGTATTGCCGCAGGGGAAATCCTGGTGCAACTGGGGCTGACCGAACCCCGGGGCGGCTCGGATGCCGCCAACCTCGCCTTGCGGGCGACCCGCAAGGGCGACCGTTTCGTGCTCAATGGCGAGAAGACGTCGATCACCTACGGCGCCCAGGCCGAGATGATGCTGATGTTTGCGCGCACCGATGCGAACCAGCCGGGCGCGCGCGGCGTCACGGCCTTTCTGGTGCCCCTCGACCTAGCCGGCGTCACCTGTACCCGTTTTGCGGATGTCGGCAGTCGGCCGGTCGGTCGCGGGCAGGTATTTTTCGACGATGTGGAAATTCCCGAAACCGCGATGGTGGGCAGGGAAGGCGAGGGCTTCACCAAGGTCATGCAGGGGTTCGATCTGAGCCGTTTTCTGATCGCGCTGATGTGTGTCGGTACCGCCCAGGCATCGGTGGATGAGACCTGGCAATACATCCAGGAACGCGAGGCCTTCGGTCGGCCGCTCGCCAAGTTTCAGGGCACCACCTTTCCCCTCGCCGAAAACGACAGCAAACTCGCCGCCGTGCGCGCCCTGTCCTACCAGGGTCTGGCGCTGCGGGATCGCGGTATGCCCCACACCAAGGAGGCCGCGATGGTGAAATGGATGGGTCCGAAATGGGGGACCGATATCATCCAGGACTGTCTGGTACTCCACGGTCACTACGGCTGGGGCATGGACCTGCCCCACTTGCAGCGCATGATCGACGTGATGGGTCTGCAGATCGGTGACGGCACTTCCCATATCATGAAGACCATCATTGCGCGCGAGACCATCGGCGCGGTCGGCGTCGCGTACAAATAGCCCGGTGATCGCCCGTTCGGTCAGTACGCGATGGATTCCGGGCTACACTCGGTAGCCCGCGGAGCTCGCCGCGGGGAGGGATCATTTTTGTGGTAATCGAGACGAGGTGCCGCATGTTCAGGAAATTCCATACCGAACCCTACTACCTGCTCCGCTACATGCTGGGCTGGGTGATCGTACTCGGGTTGGTAACGGCCTGGTTCTGGACCGCGCCCGGGAGTACCGGCGCCGGTTGGCTGCTGGTGCTGACGATCGCGCTGATCATCAGTACGCGGTTCGATGCCATGCTGATTGCGGTCATCCCGGCGCTCCTGCTGACGCCGGCGCCGCTGACCACCGCGCTGTGGCTGGTGCTACTGTTTCCCGTTACCTGGGCGCTGGGCGTCGTGGGAGCCGTGTTCATTCACAACGCCAGCCACGACCAGTTTCGCCCGCGCTGGCTGAACCCGGTGGTGGGCGAACTCACCGGCTGGTTTCTGCGCACCAATCTGCTGGGCTGGAAGCTGGTGCACCACTACCATCACAAGCATACCGATGATCCGGAGCGGGATCCCCACTGTCCCGGCACCATGACTTTCTGGCGTTACGCCAACTGGATGCAGGGTGCGTCCATGCGCTATCTGGATGCCCGTCACAAGGACATCCATCATCTGCCGGCCTGGTATTACGGCATCGCTGGAGTGGCTGCGGTGATCGGGTTCGCGCTGATGCCGCTGAGCTTGTTCATGTTGCTGGGGCCGACCTGGTTCGCCGCGGTGTGGATGCCGACCCTGTGCACGGGCTGGTGGCTGTTCACCGTGATCAACTACCACACTCATCCGCTGGGCGCCGATGGTCGCAATGGGGCGGCAGACCTCAATAGTCGCGGATGGCACCGTATTGTCAACCGGGTCGGTTTCGGCGTGTTGTATCACGCCGCGCACCATCGCAATGCCCAGTTGTTTAACCCCATGCCGCGTTGACCCAGGTTCCCGACGCGGGGCGTCGAAGCGGGATGCAGCGTTCAAACTCCGGGGAAAATGCCATAATCGGCCGCCCACGGACCCAACCGACAACCATTCACAGAAAGGAGATGACCATGACCATCAAGACTGGCGATACCATGCCTGAAGGGCGCTTCACCATCATGAAAGCCGACGGTCCCGGCTCCGTCAGCAGCAAGGAATTCTTCGAAGGCAAGAAAGTGGTGCTGTTCTCGGTGCCAGGTGCCTTTACCCCGACCTGCTCGCGGCAACACCTGCCCGGTTTCGTCGAAAAGGCTGCCGAATTCCAGCAGAAGGGCGTCAACACCATCGCCTGCATGGCGGTCAACGATGTCTTTGTCATGGATGCCTGGGGCAAGAGCGCAAACGCCGATGGCAAGGTGACCATGCTCGCCGATGGCAACGGCGACTACGCGCGTGCGCTGGGTCTGGAGCTGGATGCCACCGGCTTCGGCATGGGCAAGCGCGGCCAGCGTTTCGCGCTGGTCGTCGACAACGGCAAAGTGAGTCACGTCTTTGTTGAAGAGGCCGGCAAGTTCAAGGTGAGCTCTGCCGAGCATGTGCTCGCCAGTCTTTGACGCCGATCTTGCCGGCCGTCTCCGTGACGGCCGGCAGCCCTGCATTCACTGAGATTTCCACCGGGCGGTATCAGTATTGATCGATGATGGCGATTGCATCGGAACGGGCCTCGACGTGACTCCATAGGAATAATGAACACATGGCGCCAGCCCGGTCACTTTACGTTGAATGAATCCCTCGCTCTTGTTTCCCAAAGCCGCGCGATCCCGGCTCCGGCGGTTTTTCGGGAGGACCCGCAAAGCACTGGGCGATAGCCATCCAGGCTACTGCCGGTGCACCTTTCACCCGCAACCGGGTATCGGCGATATTGCGCACTTGCGTAACCACCTGGCAGAACTCCACGGCGGAGCCTGTGATCCGATTATCTTCCTGCGGCTCGTGCCACTGCCATAGTGTCCCGGAGGGTGCTTCCAGTTCCAGATAGGGTGCCGGCCCGGGGGCGTCCAGGCCGCGGTTCGCAAAACTCCAGCCGTAGGTTCTGGCGCCGATGGTGGCAATGTGTCGAATGCGATCCGACTGTGGCCGTGAAACGCCCAGCAGGTCATAGATCGCCCAGCTGTGAGCCCAGGTCTCCATCAGGCGGGCCGTGGTGAACATCTTGATACCCATGTCCGGTCCCGCCCAGGTCAGGCGCAGGTCTGGATCGCTGGCGGCAAAAAGATCGCACATGGCTGTGAACTGGCCACGCCACATTTCCAGCAGGGGCGCGCCGGACGCGTTGTCGAGCCACTTGCGGGTATAGGTGGCCAGGGGCTCGCCCGCCGCCTTTACCTTCGCCATGAAGGCCAGGAATTCCGGTGCGCTGCGGTGCGATGTCACCCCCAGGTAATCACCAAAATAGAGATGGGCGACTACATCGTCGATGGTCCAGGCCTTGAAGCGGGTAACGCCGGCCCAGTCCGCCGCCTTGAGATTGCGCAGAAAGTCGTACAGCTCGTCGCCCTCGGCACGGAGATCGGCGACAATATTTTGGAGGTCATTCATGGGCGGCCTTGAACGATCTGGATATCCGGATCGGTACTAAAGCATAAAAAATGGCGGAAAAAGACGGACCGACGTATTTTCGGTTTCCGCTACGAAGAGTTACCACACGCGAAAAAGCCGGCCAGACTTTTTCACCGCTTTGCATTCGCCGCGGGGAAATGCCGCTCGGAAGCTGGCGCCTGCGCCGCGATCGAATCCGACAACAGCGCGCGGGTCGCGGTCGACAGGTAGGCGGTGAGATTCTGCGCCAGGCGCGCCGTTTCGCGCTCATTCTGCATGGGGGTCGCCGCCAAGGGTGCGAACCGATAGTCGTAGAGTCGTGCGATGCCCGCCGGGGTGCGCACCAGGATCTCGCCGCCGGCGACGATGGCGGTGGTGGCGTCGCTGCCGGAGGGCTTGATCACCGCAAATCCCGGGTCATCCGCCGGCAGGGCCAGCAGGTCCCGGCCCCAGCACTGGTGGGTAAAGGGCTTGCCGAGCTGGCTGATGGCGGTGGGCACCAGATCCACCTGGCTGGCGACGGTGGCGCTGTGGGCGCCGAACCGTGCGCGGATGCCGGGACCGATCAGCAGCGCGGGCACATGGAAGCGCGCCAGGTCGATATCGGTCACTTGGGTGGAAGTGCCGAAGCCGTGGTCGCCCACCACCACGAACAGGGTCTGCTCGAACCAGGGCGCGTGTCGCGCCTGCTCGAAAAACTGCCCCAGCGCCCAGTCGGAATACTTCATCGCCGTCAGGTGCTGGTCCAGGTCGCCGAAACCCTGCACGGGCGCAAACGGCAGTGGGTCGGGCAGGTGATAGGGCGTGTGGTTGGACAGGGTTTGCAGGACCGCGAAGAAGGGCCGGTTGGCGGGCAGCGCGGCCAATTCCGTCGCCGCGCGGTTGAACATGTCTTCATCCGACACACCCCAGGTGGCGTCGTAGAATTTCGGCGCGACGTAATCTTCGCGCCCGATGAAACGGGTGAAACCCTGGTTGCCGAAAAAGCCGTTCTGGTTGTCCCACGAGAAACTGCCGTTGTAGACGTAGAGATTGCGGAAACCCCGCGCCGACAGCAGGTTGCCGAGGCCGGAAAACTGGTGCATCCCCTCCGGCGTCTGCATCAGATATTCGAACCCGGGCAGGTTGGGAAAGCAGGCCACGGAGGCGAACATGCTCTGATGAGTGTGGGTGCCGTTGGAGAAAAACCGCTCGAACAGCAGGCCATCATCGGCGAGCCGATCGAACGCAGGCGTGACGCCATGGGGATGGCCGAGGGCTCCCACGAACTCGCCCGAAAAACTTTCCATGATGATAAAGACGAGATTGCGCGGTCGCGGTCCCGAGTGCGGTCCCGGTCGAGGAGCCGGTGCGTGGCGGCGCAACAGAGGTGCGGTTCCAGCATCCAGCAACTGATCGCTGCCCGTCACCACCAGCGTGCGGGTGAGCGCCAGGGCTTCGGCTTCGGGCATCACCTTCAGCCAGTGGGCACTCTGCTCCCCGCCGTCGGCCGCCACCGCCTTGGCGAGTGTGAAGACACCGTTGAGTCCCAGATGATTGGCGAACGCGAAGGCGCTGTGATAGGCGTCGCCCCAGCGCAGCGGAGGACCGAAGCGCAGGGTACCCCGGCTGGCAGCGCCGAGTACCAACAGCACCACGAGTACCGCCGGGATGCGCAGCGCCCAGCCCGTGCCACGCGCATTCGGCGCAGGCCGGGTGATCCGGTCCAGTTTCCGGTAGGCCCAGCCGGCCCCCAGCGATAGCACCAGCCACAGCGCCAGATAGCGCAGCACTGGAAAACCGTTCCAGAGCATGCTGGACACTGTGCCCGGATCGGCGCGCAGGTACTCGAACGCCAGACTGTTCAGCCGGACGTGAAACTCGTGGTAGAAGTCGAGCTCGACCACGCCGACGAACACGATCAACGCGCTGGCGACAGTGAGTGCGGCGACCCAGAGTGCGCGGGGACGCAGACTGCGCGGCAGCAGCAACGCCAGCGCCGGCAGCAGCAGCAGATAGCCGACAATGATCAGATCGAAGCGAACGCCGGTCGCCAGCGCTTTGGCCAGGGTGGATCCGGGAATGCCGTCGGCGAGCGCGCGGTTGCGCCAGTACAGCAGGACCCGGAGTAGCGTCTGCAGGATCGCCAGCACCGCGCCGGCACCGGCCAGAAACGCGAGATCGGCACCGAGGGCATTGCGCGCGAGGCGGTGGGGAGTGCCGGAGGGCTTGGTGGCTGAAGTCATTTGGCACTCTCCGGAGGGCAGTAGGCGCCGGGCACGGGTTGGCGCCCGAAAAACAACAGATAAAACCCCAGGCTGGTGAACCAGCAGATAGCGGCGGTCCAGAGGTCATGGGACAGGAAATGCGCGCCCCGTAGCTGTTGGTCGACGCCCAGCAGCAGCCCGGCGCCGATCCCCACGGCGAGCCCGCGCCGCGCCCACTGCGGGCGGATCTGGAGGAGCGCGAAGTACAGCGCCAACAGCGCATAGCCGCCCGCGGCATGTCCGGCGGGAAGGCAGCGGCCGGTATCGGTCTGCCCCGGCAAGGCCGCGAAATAGGCGATGCCGACCGGCTGATCGCCGCCGTAGCGAACCATATCCCAGGGACACAGCCCCCAGCCCGAGCGCTTCAGCCAGCCGACCAGCGCCACCGACCCCGGCACCGTCACCACCAGGTACCACAGCGGCCGGCGCCAGACGTGCCAGCGCGGGATCAGCGAACTGACCAGTGCCGCCAGCAGCAACCCGGCGGCCACGCCGCGGCCGACCAGTTTGACCCCGTCGTGAAGCACCGATCGCGCCCAGAAGTTATCCCGCAATAGCCAGTGGCCGCCTTCCAGCCGATAGAGGGTATCGGCCAGGCGCAGGTCGAGTGCGCTCCACGCCAGACCCAGGGCGACCAGACCAAACACCAGCGCCGGCCACAGCAGATGGCGGGCGAGAAACTCCCGCGCCCCGGGCTCCGGCCGCGCGTCGCTCACCGCCGCGCCACTCCGGCGGCGCCCGGCCAGCGGTCGAGGCCGGCTGCATACACTCGGCTGGCACCCTGGTAGTAGGCCATGGCGCGCTCCAGCCCGGCGTCGGGGGTCGCCGGATAGGTGACCGCCGGATTGCCGCTCTCCGGGTCGAGCTGGTGTTCCAGGCGCCGCTGCGGCCGGAGGATCGACAGATTGCCGGGTTCATAGAGCCCCAGCGTCTGATAGGTGGCGATCAGGGCGCGGCCCTGCCCCGGGGGGATGGCGAAAATATCGCGGCCGAAGAACGCCGAGGGGTAGTCGAGGTGGAGCATGGCAAGCAGGGTCGGGGCCAGATCGATCTGACTGGCGAGGGTATCGACACGCGCCGGCTGGAGGCCCTCGCCGTGGATCAACAGCGGGATCCGGTAGCCCTCCAGGGGCAGCGCCACCTTGCCGGCGCTGCCGGCGCAGTGGTCGGCGACCACCACCAGCAGGGTATCCCTGAACCAGGGGCGGGTGCGCGCCTGCTCGACCAAGTGGCGCAGTGCCCAGTCGGTGTACTTGACCGCGCCCGCGCGGCCATCGCCCGGGGGGATGTCGATGCGCCCGTCCGGATAGGTGTAGGGCCGATGGTTGGAGGTGGTCATGAGGTGAAAGAAGAACGGCCGCCCGGCGGCATGGGCGCGGTCGGCGGCGTCGATGGCAGCGTCGTAGAGGTATTCATCGGCCACGCCCCAGGCGTTGCGAAAGCCGATGCGCTCCGGGGGGAAACCGGTTTCGTCGGTGACGTCGTAGCCGTTGCCGGAAAAGAACGCCGACATGTTGTCGAAATAGCCGCGGCCCCCGTACAGAAAGCGGGTTTCGTAGCCCTGGGTGCGCAGCACCTGGCCCAACGACCACAGCCCGCTCTCCCGGCCCAGGCGCTTGACGATGGCCTGGCCGGGCGTGGGCGGTATCGACAGCGTCACCGCTTCCAGCCCGCGCACGGTGCGGTTGCCGGTGGCGAAGAAGTTGGTGAACAGCAGCGATCGCCCGGCGAGTTCATCGAGAAACGGGGTGAGCCCTGCGCGATTGCCAAAGGCGCCCAGGTATTCGGCGCTCAGGCTCTCCACCATCACCAGCAGGATATTCCGGTGCGCGGGCGCGCCCGCGTTGTCGACGAAGCGGCGGATGTCGTAGGGCGCGTTCCCCATGTCGCGCTCCGCCGGCTCGACGAGCTCGTGCTTGAGCAGTGCCGAGGCCTGCGCATCCGGCAGGGTGGCGTAGAACTGTCCATAGTCCAGCTCGTTGTTGCGAAACGCGGCGACAAACTGATACGGCCCGTTGCCGGCGAGTTCGGCGGCAACGGTATTGGAGGAAACTTCACGCAGCGCCTGGTCCAGCCAGCCATAAGCCAGCGCCGCCGGCGTGCACGACAGCCCCAGCACCGCCAGGCGCCGGGGCCAGGCGGGGCGCGGCGCGGGCGGGGCGCGCAGGCTGCGGGCGATGCGCGGCCACAGCCCGCGTTCGACCAGCGCGGTGAGCGCCAGAATCCCGGCCAGGATCAGCGCCACCGGATAGGATTCGACGATGTTGTCCGTCACTTCGCGGCGGTAGACCAGATAATCCACCGCAATAAAATTGAAGCGCGCCTGGAATTCGTCCCAGAACAGGAATTCGGCGACGACGACAAACCCAAGTCCGTAGAGCGTTCCAAACACGCAACCATGCACCCAGTGGCGGTTGGCCCTCGAATACCACCAGCGGTCGGGAACCAAGGCGGCATAGAGCGCCACGGGCAGCAGCGCATAGGCGTAAAACGCCAGGTCGTAAACCGTGCCGATGGCAAAGATGCCCGCCAGGGTGCTCGCGTCCCGGGGCAGATCGCCAAAGGCCAACACCAGCAGGCCCGCGCGCGTGGCCGCGAAATAGCCGAGCGCGACGACCAGCAGCCAGCCGATGATGGCAAAGCGGCCGGCGCCCGCGGCCGGACCGGGTGGGGTCGGCGCGGACAGGGAGAAATCGCGATCAGAATCGATATCAGGCATGGGCGAGAGCGTCGGTAAGGGGTCGGAGCGCGGACGGGCCGCGAGGTACGGCAGCACCCCGCATCAAGGCGGATGCGGCGTTACTGCGATGCAGGACATCAATCTATGCAACACGAATTAACGCAAGGTTAAGCGTAAAGCGCATTTTATGGTCCTCGACTTTCCTCGAAACAGCCCGCTGCGATGTATCTGGCGCCGGCGGCGCTGCCGATGCTGCTTTGCGGCGGTCTGACCTTGCGTACGCGCTATAGTTTCCATTTCAACGCCTTCGTCTGGAATTTCATCTCCACGTCCGGCGACATGACCTTCCCGGGGTCCGACCAGGTGCCGGTGGTCAGCCTGGCTGCGGATCCTGCAGTTCGCGCTGGTGGTGCGGTTCCGGCCGACTGCCCAGCACGCCGACGTGCGGACTACCAACGGCGGTCATTCGCTCAACGGTCGGGGATTCGGCGATTTTCTGCCCTGATAAAAGCTGCGTTGGCGCATGCCAACGGCTTCAGGATCCGCCCGCACTGAGCAAAACCTGGTGCCGGCTGATCGCCGTCGCTGGGCGGTCGATACGCGTAGGGTATGATGGTTGCGCCCGGACGCCGCTCAAGAGATGTATCGCCATGCCCCCGCTGTCCAAATCCCGGTTGCTCGCTCTTGCCATGGCGCTGGGGCTCGCCGGTGGCCTCGTCTGGGGCTGGCATATCTATACCTCGGCTGCCGCCGAGCCCTGGATCGCCAGCGGCAATGGCCGCATCGAGGCGACCGAGATCGATATCGCCACCAAGGCGCCGGGCCGGGTGGAGGAAATCCTGGTCGATGAAGGCGACTTCGTCAGCGCCGGGCAGATTCTTGCGGAGATGGATACCGCCGTGCTGGCAGCCCAGTTGCGCGAAGCCCAAGCCGGCCTGCAGCGCGCCCGCATCGGGATCGAAACCGCGCAAAGTCTGGTGACCCAGCGCGCGGCCGAAAAAACCGCCGCCCAGGCGCTGGTGGCCCAGCGCGAGGCCGAGCGCCGCGCCGCCCAGCTGCGTTTCGGCCGTTCCGAGAATCTGGCGCGGCGCGACGCCATCTCCGAGCAGACCCTCGACGACGATCGCGCCCGTACCGAGGGGGCGCGGGCGGCAGTGGCGGCGGCCCAGGCTCAGGTCGCCGCCGCGGAAGCCGCCAGCGGCAACGCCCGTGCCCAGGTGGTGGCGGCGCAAGCCGAGGTGGAGGCGGTTTCGGCTACCATCGAGCGCATTCAGGCCGACCTCGCCGACAGCGTCCTCAAGGCGCCGCGCGATGCCCGCGTCCAGTACCGGGTGGCGCAGCCGGGCGAAGTGCTGCCGGCGGGCGGGCGGGTGCTCAATCTGGTCGACCTGAGCGATGTCTACATGACCTTCTTCCTGCCCACCGCGGCTGCGGGACGGGTGGCACTCGGCGCCGAGGTGCGCCTGGTGCTCGATGCCCTGCCCCAGCATGTGATGCCGGCGCACGCCACCTTTGTCGCCGATGTCGCCCAATTCACGCCCAAGACCGTGGAAACCGCGGACGAGCGGCTCAAGCTGATGTTTCGCATCAAGGCCCGAATCGAGCCGGAACTGCTGAAAAAACACATCCGCCAGGTCAAGACCGGTCTGCCGGGCGTCGCCCATGTACGCCTGGACCCGAGTCGGGATTGGCCGGAGCGGTTGGCGATTACGTTGAGGCCGTGAGCATTGAGGCCGTGAGTCCTGATGCCGTGCCCGTGGCGCGCCTGACCGGCATCGGTCTGCGCTACGGCGCGGTGCGGGCGCTCGATCGCGTCGACCTGGAACTGCCCGCCGGCCAGCTGCTCGGCCTGATCGGCCCCGACGGCGTCGGCAAATCCAGCCTGCTGGCCCTGATCGCCGGCGCGCGCGCCATTCAGAGCGGGCGCATGGAGGTACTGGGCGGCGACATGGCCGACGCCCGCCACCGCCGGCGCGTGTGCCCGCGCATCGCCTACATGCCCCAGGGCCTGGGCAAGAACCTCTACCCGACGCTGTCCATCTTCGAGAACCTGGATTTCTTCGGCAGCCTGTTCGGCCACGGCCGCGCCGCGCGCACGGAGCGCATCCGGGAACTCACCGCGGCCACCGGACTGGCGCCCTTCATCGACCGCCCGGCGGGCAAGCTCTCCGGCGGCATGAAGCAGAAGCTCGGCCTGTGCTGCGCGCTCATCCACGACCCCGACCTGTTGATCCTGGACGAACCCACCACCGGCGTCGATCCCCTGTCGCGGCGCCAGTTCTGGGAGCTGATCGCGGGTATCCGCGCGGCGCGCCCCGGGATGAGCGTGCTGGTGGCGACCGCCTACATGGAGGAGGCCGCGCGCTTCGACTGGCTGGTGGCGATGGACGCCGGCGCGGTGCTGGCCACCGGTACGCCGCAGGCACTGCTGGAGCGCACCGGCAGCGCCACGCTGGAGGCAGCCTTCATCGCCCTGCTGCCGGAAAGCCGGCGCCGAGGCCACCGGGCCGTGGTGATCCCGCCGCGCACGGGCGACGATGACGTCGCCATCGAGGCGCAGGACCTCAGCATGAAGTTCGGCGATTTCGTCGCCGTGGATCAGGTCAGTTTTCGCATCCAGCGCGGCGAGATCTTCGGCTTTATCGGCTCCAACGGCTGCGGCAAGACCACCACCATGAAGATGCTGACCGGCCTGTTGTCGCCGAGCGCCGGGCAGGCCCGGTTGTTCGGCCAGGCCGTCGATCCGCGCGACCTGGATACCCGCCGGCGCGTCGGTTACATGTCGCAAGCATTCTCGCTGTACACCGAGCTGACGGTGCGCCAGAACCTGGCGCTGCACGCACGCCTGTTCGCGCTGAGCGAGGCACTGATCCCGGAACGGGTACAGGAGATGGCGGGGCGCTTCGATCTCGAAGGCGTCATGGACGCACTGCCCAACGCGCTGCCGCTCGGCGTCCGCCAGCGCCTGTCGCTGGCCGTGGCGCTGATCCACGGCCCGGAACTGCTGATCCTCGACGAACCCACCTCGGGCGTGGACCCGATCGCCCGCGACGGCTTCTGGCGCGCCCTGGTCGAGTTGTCGCGCCGCGACGGGGTGACCATCTTCATCTCCACCCACTTCATGAACGAGGCCGAGCGCTGCGACCGCATCGCGCTGATGCATGCCGGACGGGTGCTGGCCACCGATACCCCGGCGGCGCTGGTGGCACGGCGGGGCGCCGAGACCCTGGAAAATACCTTCGTCGGCTATCTGGAGGAAGCTGCCGGCGCCACGAACGCCGATTCCGCATCGCCGCCGCTGCTCTCGGCCGCCGCGACCCAGCCCGGACCGGCAACGGCCAATCGCCGCGTCGATCTGCGCCGCCTGTTGAGCTACACCCGGCGCGAAGCGCTCGAACTCACCCGCGACCCGATCCGCCTGACCCTGGCGCTGCTGGGCAGCCTGATTCTGATGCTGGTGATGGGCTACGGCATCACCCTGGATGTCGAGGATCTCACCTACGCGGTGCTCGATCACGACCAGACCACCACCAGTCGCGACTATGGGCTGAACCTGGCTGGCTCGCGCTATTTTTCCGAACGGCCACCGCTGCGCGATTACGCCGACCTCGACCAACGCATGCGCGCCGGCGAGCTCGGTCTGGCGGTGGAAATCCCGCCCGGATTCGCCCGCGATGTCGCGCGCGGCCGTCCGGTCGCCATCGGCGCCTGGATCGACGGCGCCATGCCCACCCGCGCCGAGACCATCCGCGGCTACGTGCAGGGCATCCATGCCCAGTGGCTCGCCACCCAGAGCGCGCGGAGCCCGATGGGCGCTGTTGCCGAGCCCATGCACATCGAAATCCGGTTTCGCTACAACCCGGACGTGAAAAGCCTGGTGGCCATGGTGCCGGCGATGATTCCGCTGCTGCTGATGCTGATCCCCGCCATGCTCGCCGCCCTCGCCGTGGTGCGCGAAAAGGAACTGGGCTCCATCATCAACCTCTACGTCACGCCGGTGAGCCGGCTCGAATTTCTGGTGGGCAAACAACTGCCCTATGTCGCTCTTGCGATGGTGAACTTCGCCCTGCTGTGGCTGCTCGCGGTGACCCTGTTCCGCGTCCCCATGACCGGCAGCCTGCCGACCCTGACATTCGCCGCCCTGCTCTACGTGATCGCCTCGACCACCCTGGGGCTGGTGATTTCCACCTTCATGCGCAGCCAGATCGCAGCCATCTTCGGCACCGCGGTGCTCACCATCCTGCCCGCGGTCGAGTTTTCCGGCATGATCGATCCGGTCTCCTCCCTGGAAGGCGCGGGACGCGCGATCGGGCAGATCTACCCCACCACCTATTTCCTCATGATCACGCGAGGGACCTTCTCCAAGGGCCTCCACTTCGCCGACCTCCACCTGGCCCTGATACCCCTGGCGCTCGCCATCCCGGTACTGCTCGGGCTCGGCGCGCTGCTGACCCGCAAGCAGGAGCGCTGAGCATGCGCGTGAACAATATTCTGAACCTGGGGATCAAGGAACTGCGCAGTCTCGCGCGCGATCCCGTGATGCTGGTGCTGATCGTCTACGCCTTCACGTTCGCCATCTACAGCGCCGCGACCGCGATGCCGGAAACTCTCAACCGGGCACCCATCGCGATCGTCGACGAAGACGGCTCGCCGCTGTCGGCGCGCATCATCGGCGCCTTCTATCCGCCCCATTTCGTGGCGCCGGCGCTGATCGGGCAGCCGCAGATGGATGCCGGCATGGATGCCGGGGAGTACATGTTCGCACTCGACATCCCGCCCGACTTCCAGCGCGATCTGCTGGCGGGCCGCGCGCCGACCCTGCAGCTCAATGTGGATGCCACGCGCATGAGTCAGGCCTTCTCCGGCAGCGGTTATGTGCAGGCCATGGTGACCGCTGAAGTGGCGGAGTTCCTCGCCCACCAGCGCGCGGCGCCGCGGCCGGCCGTGGCGCTCGAACTGCGCGCGCGCTTCAATCCGGAGCTCAACAAATCCTGGTTCGGCGGCGTGATGGAGGTGATCAACAACATCACCATGCTGTCCATCGTGCTCACCGGCGCGGCGCTGATCCGCGAGCGCGAGCACGGCACCGTCGAACATCTGCTGGTGATGCCGGTGACGCCCTTCGAGATCATGTCCGCCAAGGTCTGGGCAATGGCGCTGGTAGTGCTCGTCGCCACCACCTTCGCACTGACGGTGGTGGTGCAGGGCTGGCTCGGAGTGCCCATCGAAGGTTCGGTCCTGCTGTTTCTGGCGGGCGCCACCCTGCACCTGTTCGCGACCACCTCCATGGGTATCTTCCTCGGCACCGTCGCGCGGTCCATGCCCCAGTTCGGTCTGCTGCTGATTCTGGTGCTGCTGCCGCTGCAGATGCTCTCCGGTGGCACCACGCCGCGCGAGAGCATGCCGGAACCGGTGCAGATTGCCATGCTGGCCGCGCCCACCACCCAGTTCGTGATGCTGGCCCAGGCGATCCTCTACCGCGGCGCCGGACTTTCGGTGGTATGGCCGCAAATGGTGGCGATAGCCGTTATCGGAACCACGCTGTTCAGCCTTGCCCTGCTCAGATTTCGCCGCACCATCGCCGCCATGGCCTGAACAACTTTCCCCTAACTTCAGAAACCAGGGTCAACCGGTACCATCCGCTACCGTTGTTTGCCCTGCCGACATTCGCGTCGGTAACCAACTGCCATGGAGAACGCCGTCATGACAAGATTGCTCATCCCCGCACTGCTCGCGGCCACCTTTGCCGCAACCATGGCCCACGCCGCCGGCACCAACACCCCGGGGCTCGATCAGCGGCGGGAAAACCAGGAGCGCCGGATTGAACAGGGTGTCGAGGCCAGCGCTCTGAACGCCAACGAAGCTGCGCGACTGGAAGGCCAGCAGAACCTTGTGCAACGGGCCGAGGATCGGGCCAAAGCTGACGGCGTGGTGACCGGCAAGGAGCGCGCCGCCCTGCACCACCGACAGGATCACACCAGCCGTACCATCGCCCGCAAAAAGCACAACGCCCGCTAACCCGGATATTTCACCGTTTTTCGCTTGCTGCGCTGTCGGGCGCGTTGGTTTGGCAAATAATGGCGCTTGCCTCGGCGCAGACCTGCTCACTGGGGATTTCCTGATTTTCGGGCGAAGCTTTCCGACCCCCGTTGTTTGTCAGCGTGCCGGGCAGCACTCAGGACGGGTTACGGGGAGAGCGCACGTACGGCATGCGCAAACACGTCGGGCAACGGATGGTGGGAGGCCTACAACAGGGATACGCCGGGTGTAGCTGCGCTTGGCGTCACCGCGCCGCAGCGGGTGATGCCAGGCGCAGCTGGCGGCGGATCTCCTTATGTTTCATGGTGAGGTATTCATTGCGGTCGAGTTCGTGGAGTTGCAGCGGATAGCGTTCGGTGCTGGCGTACCAGTCGTTCAGCCGTTTGTCGAGACGCAGTGGCGCCGGCGTTGCCAGTGCGTCCAGGTAGGCTTCGATAGCCAGGTAATAGCGCATTGTGTTGCGCTCGACCATGCCCCGCAGGCCGCGCTGGTAGACTGGCTGCCCATCGGCCTCGCGGCCAACGATGCTGAAGCCGACCTTGTCGCGGCCCGTGGTCGCCAGATAAGACTGGGTTGCCATGCGTGCCGGCAGGCCGTAGGCGGAGGAATACGCCAGGTGCAGGAAACTGCGCTGCTCATCGAGCGCCACCACTTCAAGCAGGATGCGATAGCGCCCAGTGCCCAACGGCCCTTCAGCCGCCTCCAGCACTACTTGCAGATAGTCCCGCGTAGCCGTCACTACCCGATAGCTGAATTCCAGCAGATAGGCGTCGAGTAGCGGTTGATCGCGCTTGCGTCCGACAGTGACACTCAGCCTGTCGTCGCCGCGCGGCGACGACGACGCCTTGCAGCCTTTGACATTGAGATGCAGCATCAGAATGTCGCACCAGTGATCGACGTCCTGGAGCGCGGTGGCGACCGTGGCAAACGGCTGTTCGATGCGCGCGTAGACGTCGCCTTTGAGGTCGTCTGCAATCTGGTGCGACTCAACGTGCAGTGGGCGGTGAAACTGGTTGCTGGCGAGTTCGGCGCGCAAGTCGGCATGTTGCGCCTTCAGCGCGGCCGCTCCCTGTGCTTGCGCCAGCGGCAAAGCGAGAGGCCCTAACAACGTGTACAACAGTATCGCCCGCAGCGGTCGCGTGCGGCGGGAAAGCGCCAAAGCGACTACTGCGCGCACGGCGTTCACAGCCAGTATTCCCACAGGTGCGCAACGACCTCTTTGGTCCGGTCAGCGATGGGGCGACGGCGCCATTCGTTGAGTTTGATCTGTTGCGATTTAGCCAAGTCGGCCTGGAAGGCGGCGCGCATGCGCTCGCCAAACTCGGTGCCGAGCACGACGGCATTGACCTCATGGTTGTGCAGAAAACTGCGCCAGTCGAGGTTGGTCGAGCCAACCGTGGACCACACGCCGTCGATCACCGCGGTTTTTACGTGCAGCAGCGCATCGCCGCGCTCATACAGTTTGACGCCTGCTTTCAACAGTTCGCTGTAGTGCGCGCGTCCGGCGTGAAATACCAACCACGAATCGGTGATGCTCGGCACCACCAGGCGCACATCCACGCCACGTGTGACGGCTGCTTTCAATGCGGCCATCAGTTGCGGATCAGGTACGAAATAGGCATTGGTCAGCCAGATCTCGGTCTGCGCGCTGCGCAATGCCGAAATCAGCGTGGCGTAGATCAGGCTGTAGGGTTCATCGGGTGAGCTGCCGATAGCACGTACCACTTCGTTGCCGACCACCACGGGTAGTGGAAAATAAATGCGCTCGGCGAGGGGTTCGCCTTTCTGTTTGTCCCAGGTCTCGATGAACAGCTTTTGCAGTTCGGCGACCACTGGCCCTTCCACCTGGAGGTGCGTGTCACGCCAGGGCAATGTGCCGGTGGGGCGCGCGTGCACGCCCGGACTGGACCCGCTGGCATAAACGCCGCTGATATTGATGCCGCCGAGGAAGGCGATGCGTCCATCGACGACCAGCAACTTGCGATGATCGCGTTGGTTGACGTCCCAGCCGGCCTTCGCCGTCAGTGGATTGACCGGATTGAATTCCACCAGCTTGATGCCGGCCGCGGCGAGGCGGGTGAAGAACTCGTCCGGCGTATTGAGTGTGCCGACGCTGTCGTAAATCAGATTGACCTGAACGTTTTCCTGCTGCTTGGCGATCAGTGCGGCAGCGAAGCGCTGGCCGATTTCGTCATCGTCGAGGATGTACGTCTCCATGTTGATGTGGTCGCGCGCGGCGTCGATCGCGGCGAACATCGCCGCATAGGTGGTGGGCCCGTCCTGCAACAGCAGAACCTTGTTGCCGGCGGTCAGCGGACTGCCGTTGATGGCCTCTTCGACGGCCAGATGGACGGCGAAGATATCGGTATCGGCGCCGCTTGCCTTGAGCCGATCGACGATAGCCTTGCTGCGTTTGGTGGACAGCGGGCCGTGCGTGCCGCTGACCTGAACCGCCTTCGCCGGCCTATGCGCCATGTCCGGCACTATCGTCGGCAGCGAAGTGCACGCGGAAATCAGCGCCAGGCACAGCGCGACGCCAACTGCGACCAGAGCGCGCGCATCCAGTAGATTCATGCGGAGTCCTTGCATGGCGGGGTATTGAGGCAGCTCGGTGGGGTGGTGAGCGGCACTGCATTCTGGTGCAGGACGCAAACAGGAACAAACAGGAAGAAGATCCCCGCGCAATTCCGGGATGTGGAGCGCGCGAGGATCCTCAGGTGGCGTCAGCGGGTGATATGGGTGAGACCCTTGGCGTCAACGCTCTTGACGCCGCGCACATTCTCTGCGAGCTCGATGGCGAGCGCCTGTTCACTGCCGCTGGCGACTGCGCCGGCCAGCGTGACCACGCCGCCCTTGGTATCAACGGTGATGGCAGAGCCGTCAACATTGCTCGAATACATCAGCGTCGACTTCACTTTGGCGGTGATCCAGGCATCGGAAATATCCTTGCCAACCTCTGTGGCGGCGCTTTTGGTCGTTTCTGCCACGGTCGGCTTTGCGTCCTCCTTGACGACCAATTGGTTGTTCACCGCCACCACACCGCGGGTATTCCGCGCCAGACGTCCAGCAAGATCCTTGGCCGCTGCGCGATCGGCGGTCCCCTTCAGCGTTACCTCGCCCAGGGTCGTGGTGACCTCGGTGCTCAGTCCGTCGGTATGCTTGCTCCACAACAGCTTCGACTTGATGGCGGCGGTGATGGTGGCGTCGTCAATCACTTCACCGTAACTGCGGTCGGCGGCGCGCGCAGGGGGCGTGTAATCAGGCTTCACCAGGATTTGATTATCAACTGCGGTGATGCCCTTGACGCCGAGGGCGACTTCCTTGGCCAGATCCTTGCTGATATCTTCTTCAACAGTCCCGGTCAGCGTGGCCTTGCCGTTGTCGACGGATACCTTGAGATCGCTGGCACGCAGATAGGGACTCAGCGCATAGGTAGTCCAGATCTGGGTTTCCTGTCGTGCCTCGGTGATATCCTGGGATACGGTGTCGGCGACGACAGGACCGCTGGCAGTCGCTATCGCCAGCGCGATGGCGGCAGCGAGGGTTAGTGGTCTAAATTGCGTGGACATGATCATAATATTGCTCCAATCGGTTAATAGGGCTGATGTGGATTGTCGTCAGTCACGTGACGATTCGCAGAGGATTTTCGCGACCGGCCGGATCAGCGTTTGATGCGCGAGATCTTGGTTCCCTCGATGCTGAAGCTGGCCATCAAGCCCTGTTGGTCGAACACGAAGGCGTAGGCATCGTCTTTCAGCGTCGACGTCGAAATATTCTTGGCGACGCCTTCATTCACGACCACTACCGTGGGCCCGACGCCAAGCTCCCAGCCTTCCGACTTGTCGAGATACTGAATCGCGTTGTCGTTCATCAGAAATACCGCGTAGCCATAGGATTGGGCGCCGGCCTGCAGACCCCAGGATGCTGACACCGAGTTGTAGTAACCGGAAGGAGCGGAGCCCTTGAATAGAACGCCTTCGCCATAGGCTCCACCAAAGATCAGCCCGGCCTTGACGATGCTGGGAAATACCAAGACCGCCTTTGCACTCTTGGCAATTTCCTGCGCGACGGGATTGGTCTTGTACAGGGTTTCCAAAGCTTGGTGACCCTCGGTGTGCAACTCTTCCGCAGTGGCGGCCGCGCTGGCGGCTCCGCTGAACAAACCAGCGTAGATGAACGCCGTAGTTGCGAGCATTGCAGTAAAAGTGCGGTAGCAAAATTTGTTTGTGTTCATGGTGTTCTCCATCAGTTGAAGCCCCGACGACGGCGACCGGGTGTGTTTGCGCACTTGAAAATAGACCGCGTCATGGGCATGGGGTTCAGAAGTTTTGCTTGTCGAAAAATTGTTGCACCTGTTTTTCGGCTTCGTTGCGCGTGATAGCGTAACGTTCCTGGATCAGCCCGGCCAGCTTTTGTTGATGACCTTCGAGTTGCAATAATTCGTCCTCGGTCAGCTTGCCCCAGGCGACCTTGGCAGCGCCGATCTGTTGTTTCCACTTGCCTTTGATTTCATCTGCATTGGGTAGGCTCATCATTTTTCTCCGGTTGGCTTGGGGTTTCATGGTTGCTGTCGGCGGTTCTGCGCAGGGCCTCCGGCCGCTGTCTTGCGGGGAATGGACCGAAAGACAGACCGCGGTGGCACACCAATTTTGGCGCGACGGTTTTTCCACTAACGCCGCTCGGGTTTGGTTTCGGTGGCTTGTTCAGGATCATCTCAGGGACGACGACTGCGACTATCGCCTGAGTGCGGCGTCGACACAGTTACAACTGTCGGCACAAGTTCACAAGATAGCGGCGAGGGTGGCCAACGTCTGTACGCTGCCGTACTCAGATAGCCAGTGTGTGGGTGCAGGACACGCTGGCGGGCACGCAGGTCGCGGGCGAGGGGTCATCTGGGCGCGGTACTTAATAATGAATGGCTGTAGTTCGCTAAATCGCCAGAGGTGCGATGGCATGCGCAGCAATCCGGCTGTATTCGGCGCCGCACAGTGTCGGGCAACAAACGCGCAAACTTTGGACTCGACAGCGCTTTGCTGTCGGGTTGTCGGGATACCCGAGGACGTGGACAGGATGAACAAAACACAGAGATTGGCCCGGATATTTCACCGTTTTTCGCCTGATGTGCTGTCGGGCGCGTTGGTTTGGCAAATAACGGCGCTTGCGATTCCAGCTGTCTGCTGCGTAGCAGAATTCGCGGATACAGCGCTGCTTCTGTCCGGTCACGCGGTAGGCGTTCGTCAGCTTCACTTCCCAACGCAAGGCGCGCGCCTGCAAGATGGAACGCCGATCACCGCTTGGGTTACAGTAGCCCGTCTTTCATAATAAAGCCGGCCGGCACACATGTTTGGAGCTGCCTCATCGACGATCGTTAATGCCACCCTGCTGCTGCTGATTGCGTTCTCGGTCGTGTGCTGGACCATCATCCCGGTGAAAATCCTGCAACACTTGGGCGCGGCCACGCGCAATCGCGCCTTTATCCGGGCGTTCTGGGCGGCCGCGGATCTCGGTGCGGTCCAAGCGCGGTTTTCCGGTCCCGCCGCGCGGGTGGCCCAGGCGGGACTCGCCACGCTTCACGCAAGGGCCGGCGTGCATAACCTTGCCCAGCAAGGCAACCCGCGCGAACGTCTGGAGCGCGCCTTGCGCGCCCAGTTACGGCGCGAGCGGCAGATCATGGAGGCGGGGCTGCCCTGGCTCGCGAGCATCGGGAGCACCGCGCCCTTTGTGGGACTGTTCGGCACCGTCTGGGGTATCCGCCATGCGCTGCAGGATATCTCCCGCGCGGGCACGGCCAGCATCGACGTGGTGGCGGGTCCGATCGGCGAGGCGTTGATCGCCACCGCCATCGGCATCGCGGTGGCGATTCCGGCGGTAGTGGCCTACAACATCCTGCTGCGCCGTCAACGCATGGCCACCGCCGCACTCGATGGCTTTGCCACCGACTTTGTGGAAGTGGCGCTGCCCAGCGATGGTTCCGCTCCGGCCGGGAAGGCATGAAACATGGCATTCAATACCCAGGGTGAAGACGATCCGCTGATGAGCGAGATCAATGTGACGCCCCTCGTCGACGTGATGCTGGTGCTGCTGGTGGTGTTCATCGTCACCGCACCGCTGCTCAACAACGCGGTCCGGGTCACCCTGCCCAAGACCGTCGCCACCGCCGCGCCGGACGTGAAGCGCTCGGCCAGCGTGACCATCGAACGGGACGGTCGTATCTTTCTCGACCAGAAGGAGATCGCATTCGACGCGCTAGATCCGACCCTCAGACAGCTCAAGGCCGCGAGTCCGGACCTGAACCTGCAGCTGAATGCCGATAACGGTGTCGGCTATGGGCGTGTTGCGAAGGTCATGGCCGTGATTCAGCGCGCCGGGATCGACAAACTCGCGGTGATGACGGCGGTCGAATAGGGTTTTCGCCCCGGGATATCGGGGCCGATCTGTATTGCGAGGACCGCAATCCCTGCGACCCGCTCGCCCGCACGGCCCGAGCGGGAAACCCGCGACCCGAGCGAATGACTGGCGGTCGCGGGTGCTAGGAATTGTGGTGGTGGATGGCGCGCGGCACGGTGCCCTGCATGACCTTGTCGGTCCAGGCAATGCCCAGCGCCGAGACGATGAACGCCATGTGGATGATGGTTTGCCACATCACCCCGGTTTCGGTGGTGGTTGCGCATTTCATGCCGGCTGCCACTGTCGCGCAGGACGGCAGGGCGCCCAACGAACCCGCCTCGATAAAGGTTTTCAGCAGATGAATGGAGGAGATCCCGATGATCGCCATCGCGAGCTTCACCTTGAGCACCGAAGCATTCACATGGGACAACCATTCGGGCTGATCGGGATGGCCCTGGAGTCCCAACCGCGAGACGAAGGTCTCGTAGCCGCCGATGATCACCATCACCAGCAGATTGGAAATCATCACCACATCGATCAGCGCCAGCACGATCAGCATGACTTCCTGCTCGCCCAGATCCATGGCGCCCATGATGAGATGCCATAACTCCTTCACAAACAGGATCACATAGACACCCTGGGCAGCGATAAGGCCCAGATACAGCGGCAATTGCAGCCAGCGCGTGGAAAAAATCAGGGTCGGTAACGGCTCCAGGCGGCGATTCGGTTCGACGGACATCAGGGGGTCTCGCGATACGGGCGGCAGGGTGGATCGCCGCGGATGCTAGCCCAGGCGGGGATGCCTGTAAACGACTCCGGCGCCGTCGCGTGACGCTGAGGCCACGGCCGAGTCTAACGCCCGCACCACCTCGATAGGCAACCCTGACACGACGGTCTCCGCCGATCGCCCCGAACTGGTGCCCGGTGGGTGCGAGCGGCCATCGGGCCGGGGGATAGCGGCACTGCTGCCTGAGCGGGCCTGAGGCGATGCAGGCTAGCGCGGGGTTGCGTCGGCCAACTGCGGGAGCCGTATCGCCGTGCCGGTTTCGTCGAGGTCGCGCGCGATGCGTTTGGCGGCCACGGTTGCCGCCGCCCGCGTGGGGTAGGGGCCGGCCAGCACCCGGTATTGCCGGCCCTGCGCCATGCGCTGGGCCGGGATGGGCGGACCCTGGTGGGCGAGCATGGCGGTCAGCCGACGTGCGCCGAGTTCGGACTTGAAGTTGCCGAGATCGACATACCAGTCGCCGTCTTCGGGCAGCGGCGCCGGGTCCGGGGTAGACAAGAGCGGTGCGGCGGGCACCTCGGCAAGGTACAGCGCGGCGTCGGGCGCGCCGACCTCGATCGGCACCGGATAGCCGGTGCGACGGGCGGCGTCGGCCTGTGCCCGCTCCAGGTCCACCGCGACCCGGTCTGCGGGACGCTGGCGGGCTTGGGCCGCCTTGACGACCCGCTTCACCGCAGCGGCGCCGGCCTTGCTGCCGGCGGCGGTCGCCGCGGTGTGCGCCTCCAGCACCAAGCCGTCCGGGCCGACTCCGGCCAGATAGGGTTGATCGACCACGGTGACCGCTGTGCCCACCGGCACCGCCGCGAACAGGGGCGCGATGTCTTCCGGATAGAGCTGGATGCAGCCGTGGCTGACACGCAGGCCGATACCGGCCGGCTTGTTGGTGCCGTGGATCAGAATACTCGACCAACCCAGGCGCAGGGCATGGCTGCCGAGGGGGTTGTCCGGTCCGGCCGGTACCACTGCGGGGAGCGGATCGCCCTGGGCAGCATGCTCGCGGCGGATCGAAGCCGGCACGGTCCAGGCCGGCGCGGCGTGCTTTTTGGCCACCTGGGTGCGGCCGAGCGGCGTGGACCAGCCCTCGCGACCGATACCGATCGGGTGCGTGATCACGGTGCGGGGTGCGCCCTTGGCGACCGCTGGATAGTAAAACAGCCGGCGCGCGGCGAGGTTGATGACCACGCCCTCGCGGGGCGCGTCGGGCAGCACATGGGCGGTGGGCAGCAACACCCGCTCGCCCTGCTCGGGCGTCCAGGGATCGACACCGGGATTGGCGCTGACGATCTCGTCATAGCCGAGGTCGTAGGCACGGGCGATATCGAGCAGCGTCTGCTCGCCCTGTACGCGGGTGTAGTGCAAGCGGCCGATGACCTCGGTCCTGGCGTCGATCGGAAAGGTGTGGAGCAGAAAGGGTTCCGGCGGCGGCGCGGGCGCCAGTTCTTCTTCCGGGATTTTGGTCTCGATCCAGCCGGCGCAGCCGGACAGTTCCAGCATCAGCAGCGCAAGCCAGACGAATCTCGCCGAGGTGCGGGCAGATGTACGAGGTCGGGTCGATTGCGAGGTCATGGCGAGGGCTATTCTAGCCGCTCGGGCGGGGTTCGGGGTATCGGCGGTCATGTCGTCCCGGCGCAGCCGATGATCCGCCGGTCAGCCTTGGTGCCACCGCCGCATCAGCGCCTTGCGCATCTCCTCCGCGGCCATCATCACGAACGGGAACGGCAGCGCGAACAGCCACACCGGCCAGGACAGGGCAGCGGTACCGAACAGGCGCTGCCCCCAGGGGGTGTAGACGATGGCCAGCAGCAGCAGGAGTTCGACCGCCACCCCCCACAGCAGCAGGCGATTGCCGCGCAGCTCGAGGCTGAATGCGGAGGCGCGCGGATGGCGACACAAAAACAGGTTCGCGACCTGGGTGAGCACGATGGCCGCGAGACAGGCCGTGGTCGCCATCAGATAGAGCGGATCGTGCCAGTCGAACGCCGCGCCGTAGCGCCAGCCGCCGCTATCGAGCACAAAGAAAAACGCCGCCATGGCGGCGGCGGCCTCCAGCAAGCCGAGAAAACCGTAGGCGCGCAGTATCAGCGGCAGATTCACCAACCGCTCGCGGCGCGGGCGCGGCGGTTGGCGCATCGTATCGGCAGCGGGCGGCTCGGCCCCCAGCGCCAGCGCCGGCAGCAAATCGGTACCCAGATCCACGGCGAGGATCTGTACCACGGTGAGCGGCAGCGGGATGCGGAACAGCACGAAGGCCAGGTAGGGAACGATCTCCGGGATGTTCGAGGTGAGGATGTAGGTGAGGAACTTGCGGATGTTGGCGAATACCGCGCGACCCTCCTCCACCGCCGCCACCACGCTGGCGAAGTTGTCGTCGAGCAGGACGAGATCGGCCGCCGCCCGCGCCACGTCGGTGCCGGTCTGGCCCATGGCGATGCCGATGTGGGCGCTGCGCAGCGCCGGGGCGTCGTTGACGCCGTCGCCGGTCACCGCTACCACCTCGCCCTTGGCCTTGAGTGCTTCCACCAGCGCCATTTTCTGGTCCGCACCCACCCGGGCAAAGATCAGTTGCGGCTGATCCAGCAACAACTGGAGCTGGGTGGGCGACAGGTGACGCAGTGCCTCGCCGGTCACCACCCGCGCGTCGCTGCCCTGCACCAGGCCGATTTCACGGGCGATGGCGAGCGCCGTGTGCGGGTGATCGCCGGTGCACATGATGACGCGGATGCCGGCTTCGCGGCAGCGCAACACGGCGTCGGGCACCTCCGGACGCGGGGGATCTTCGAGGCCCACCAGTCCGGCGAAGATGAGCTCCTGCTCCCAGCCATCTCGTTCCGTCTCTTGTGGGAGCGGCCGCCACGCGAACGCCAGAACCCGCAGCCCCTGGTCCGCCAGGCGCTGTTCGGCGGCCAGGATCCGCGCCCGGTCGGTGGCACTCAGTGCAACCGGCCCCCCGGCGCGCTGCCACTGCCGACACAGCGGCAACACCACCTCCAGCGCGCCCTTGCAGTACAGCAGACGCTGCGTCCCTGCGCCGCATACCACGGACTGGCGCCGACGCTCGCTGTCGAAGGGCAGTGCGTCGCTTCTCGCCCCGGCCTGCCAGGCGCCGAGCAGCGGCTGCGCCAGCTCCACCAAAGCGACTTCGGTGGGATCGCCGCGCCAGCGCGGGCCGTTATCGCCCTGCACCCGGTTCAGCTCGTGGCAGCAGAGCGCCGTTTCGAGCAGCGGGCGTGCAACCGCGCGCAGCGCGGCGTCGTCGGCCAGTTGGTCGATGCTGCAATCCCCGTCATCCGGCAGAGCGCCTTCCGCCAGACGGTTATCCAGTAAATACAGCCGCCGCGCCGCCATCCGGTTGCAGGTGAGGGTACCCGTCTTGTCGGTGAGGATGACAGTGGCGGCACCCAGGGTTTCGATCGCCGGCAGATGGCGCACCAGCGCGTTGCGCCGCGCCATGCGCTGGGTCGCCATGGCCAGCGCCAGGGTCACGGTGGGCAGCAGCCCCTCGGGCACATTGGCCACGATGATGCCGATGGCAAAGGCGAAGTTGGCCCAGAACGGCAGGCCGAGCGCCATCCCGACGGCAAAGAACACCGTCCCCACTCCGGTGGCCAGCACCGCGATCCAGCGCGACAGGCGGCGGATTTCCTGTTGCAGGGGCGACAGTACCGCGTCCGCGCTCTGGGTGAGGCGGGCGATCTTGCCGAACTCGCTGTGCATGGCGGTGGCGAACACCACCGCCACCCCCTCGCCGGCGACCAGCGTGGTGCCGGCCAGCACCAGATTGCCGGCCCGCAGCGGATCGTCTGTCGGCGTGGCTGCGGCAGTGCGCGGCTGGGGGACGGATTCGCCGGTCAGGGTCGCGTTGTCGACGCGCAGCGCGAACGCCTCGATCAGCCGGCAGTCGGCCGGCACCGCATCGCCGTCACCGAGCAGGACGAGATCACCCGGCACCAGTTCGGCGGCGGCCACCTCCCACACCTTGCCCTCCCGCCGCACCCGCACCCGGGGCGGCAGCAGCGCCCGCAGCGCGGCGAGCGCCCGCTCGGCGCGGTATTCCTGCCAGAAGGAAAAGACGGCGTTGAGCAGGATCACCGCGACGATGGCATAGCCCAGCAGGGCCATGCCCTGCCCGGGCTGGCGCCACTCGGCGAAAAAGGCCAGCGCCGCGGCAACCCACAGCACCAGCGCGAAGAAATGCCCGAGTTCGCGCGCAAAGCGCCACCAGAGCCGCTCCCGCGCCACCGCTTCGAGCACATTGGGTCCGTATTCGGCCAGACGGCGGCGGGCTTCGGCCATGTTGAGACCGTCCCGACCGCTGCCAAGACTGGCGAGTGCCGCGTCGGGATCGAGATGCGGCAGTTTCACGGGCGCGGCGACTCCGGCCAAATCGGCGAGTCATCAGGAAAATTCATGCGGCGGACGTCGGTATCGAGCCGGGCAACAAGGAGCGTCCGGCTGATCGCGGAGCTGAAATCCACCGCCGCTTGTCGCAAATCACAATATTGCACTGGCAGCCTCCCCGATCCTTGGTCATAGTCGGTCAGCGTATTCCTCCTACTCAGCGTGGGGAACCATATGACTTCCAAGAAAATCCTGTTCCGTTCCCAGGCCCGCGACAAGATTCTGCGCGGCGCGACCCAGCTTGCCGACGCGGTGCGCATCACGCTCGGACCCAAATCCAAGTCCGTATTGATCCAGAAGAAGTGGGGCGTTCCGCTGGTCTGCAACGACGGCGTCACCATCGCCCGGGAGACCGAGCTTGAGGATCCGGAGGAGGATCTCGGCGCGCGCATGCTGCGTCAGGCAGCGGAGAAGACCGGTGAGGCGGTCGGCGACGGCACCTCGACTTCGACCATCCTCGCCCATGCGATCCTCGCCGATGGCATCCGCAACGCGGTGGCCGGAGCGAGCGCGATCGATCTCAAGCGCGGCCTCGACCGCGGGCTCAAGGTGGCCGTCGCGGCGCTGCGCGCCCTGTCGCGGCCCGTGCAGACCCGACTCGAAAAGGCGCAGGTGGCGACCATCGCGGCCCACAACGACCCCGCGATCGGCGAGTTGGTGGCCGAGGCCATGGAGAAGGTCGGCGGCGAGGGCGTCATCACGGTGGAGGAATCCAAGACCACCGAGACTGTCCTCGATGTGGTCGAGGGCATGCAGTTCGACCGCGGTTATATCTCGCCCTATTTCATCACCAATGCCGAAAAAATGGAGGCGGTGCTGGAGGACGTCTATGTGCTGCTGTGCGACCGCAAGATCGGCGGCCTCAAGGATCTGCTGCCTTTGCTCGAACAGGTCGCCAAGACCGGCCGACCAATCCTGTTCATTGCCGAGGATGTCGAGGGCGAAGCGCTCGCCGGCCTGATCGTCAACCAGCTCCGCGCGGTCCTGCGCAGTTGCGCCGTGAAGGCGCCGGGTTTCGGCGACCGCCGCAAGGAGATGCTGCAGGACATCGCGGTGCTGACCGCCGGCCAGGTGGTTACCGAAGAGTTGGGCATCAAGCTCGAAGACGTGCAACTGGACCAATTGGGGCATGCCGAGCGCGTCGTGATCGACAAGGACCAGACCACCATCATCGGCGGGGCCGGCGACCGGCAGGCCATCGCCGCGCGGGTGAATCAGATCCGCCACCAGATCGACAAGACCACCAGTGACTACGATCGGGAAAAGCTCGAGGAGCGCCTGGCCAAGCTGGCCGGCGGTGTCGCCGTGATCCGGGTCGGCGCGCCTTCCGAGGCCGAGATGAAATCGAAGAAGGAGGCGCTGGACGACGCCATTTCCGCCACCAAGGCCGCGGTGGCCGAGGGCATAGTGCCGGGCGCGGGGCTGGCATTGCTGCGCGCCGTCGCGGAGGTGGCGCGCGAAGAGGCCTTGGCCGAGGGCGACGAACGTACCGGGCTGCAGATTTTGCGCCGTGCTCTGGAAGCCCCGGCCCGCCAGATCGCCGAGAACTCGGCAGTGGACGGCGGTGTGGTGGTGAATGCCATGCTCAATAGTGAAGGGGCCATCGGCTTCGACGCCGCGCGCAAGGAATACGTCGATCTGTTGCAGGCCGGCATTGTCGATCCCACCAAGGTGGTACGGATAGCGCTCGAAAATGCCGTGTCGGTGGCGAGCGTGCTGCTGCTCACCGAAGCGACCATGACCGAGATTCCGGAAAAAGAGCCACCGGGGGCCGGTCCGGCGCCGGAAATGTAGGCGCTTTCACTCCCGGTCTTGATGCGCATCAAGCCCCGGTCCGATCCCGGCGCCTAGGCTGCTTGAACGTTCGGTCGATTGGCCTGATATCGAGCGATGCGGCGGCTGGTTGAGAGGCGGTTTATGCAGCCGCCGCGCATTGATGTAGAGTTGGGACGCACTTGCGCTGCAACATCCATGTTCTTCACATTGACGAGGAGACCCACCATGGCCGAAGCAAACAAGAAGCCGGAAGTACAGGAAGCAACCAGGAAACAGGAAGTGCAAAAAGCCGCTCCGACGCGGACCCTCCGCCCGTTCGAGGAGATGGATCGCCTGTTCGACCAGTTCCTGCGCCGCAACTGGATGCGGCCCTGGCACCTGGACTGGCCGGCACTTCCCGACTTGGCGCTGCCGGAACTGAAAGCGCCCAAGGTGGACGTGCTGGACCGCGAGGGCGAGATCGTGGTGAAGGCCGAGATTCCGAGTGTCGACAAAAAGGACATCGACATTTCCGTCGGCGATGACAGCGTCACCATCAAGGGTGAGACGCGCAAGGAAGAGAAAGAGGAAAAAGGCGACTATTACCGCTGTGAAATCTCAAGCGGCAGTTTCAGTCGCACCATTCCCCTGCCGACCACCGTCGATGGCGCCAAGGCGACGGCGAGCTTCAAGGACGGCATCCTCGAACTGACCCTGCCCAAGTTGAAAGCCACCAAGCGGCACAAGATCAGCGTCAAGTAGCCGGTTTGCAGACCATGCCGGGACGCCAGTGCGCCCCCGCGTGGTCTGTATGCGGCCAGCGCAACGATTCCCTGACAAGGGAGGTTCGCGATGATGCATGAATTTTATTTCGCCCACCTGCTGTGGGTAGGGGTCTGGATTGCGCTGATCCTGCCGCCATTCTGGACAATCTTTGCCAAGGCCGGCTTCTCGCCCTGGCTTTCCCTGCTGATGTTGGTGCCGCTGGTCAACCTGATCGTGCTCTACATGGTGGCCTTTTCGCGCTGGCCGGCGCTGACCAGATAAGGTCGCGACACCCGCGTCGGCCACGATGGATTGAGCTACAGCACCACCGGCTTGTCCGGCAACTCATTGCGACCCGCGCCGGTAGCGGGGAAATGTTTCGTCAGATGCTGCGACACCGCGCGAATGCCGCTGACCACGCCGCCTGCGTAATCCGCCTGTTTGAAAGCGGCCTCCATCGCGCGGCAGATGGCCTCCCATTCCCGCGTGCCCACCCTGGTATGAATCCCGCGATCGGCAACAATCTCGACATCCCGATCGGCCAGCAACACATAAATCAGCACGCCGTTGTTGTGCTCGGTATCCCAGATCCGCCATTGTGAAAACAGGTCGATGGCGCGTTCGCGTGCGGATTGCCCCCGCCACAGCGGCATGCCATCCAGCGCGCCTTCCACGACGAAACGCAGCTCCCCGCCATGCGTCGTCTCGCTCGCCTTGATCGCCTGTTCAATCGCCATCAAGGTTTCCCGGGGAAATGCCCGCCTGACCTGCCAAGGGCTCATCAGCAAATGTCGGGCAATGCGTTTGATGTTCATCGTTACCACCGCCCCGACGCGCCGCCGCCGCCAAAGCCGCCACCGCCGCCGCTGAAACCGCCGCCAAGACCGCCACCAAAACCACCGCGGCCGAATCCTCCCCGCGGACCGCCCATACCGCCCCCGAACAAGGTGAACAGAAACGCGATCAGTCCCGCGACCAAGCCGATGACCAAGGTTCCGACCAGTAGCCAGGCGATCACCGCGATGATGCCGCCGGTGGCGAGCGCGCCGGGAAAGCTGCCCAGTACCGCGCGCAGAAATCCGCCCACCACCAGCGCCAGGATGAAAATCACCGGAAGATATTGCTGGACGCCCGGCGTTCCGCCGGCAGCTCGCCCGCCAGGTTCCGGTAAGGGTTCGCCGTCGACGACGCGGATCATCTGCTCGACTCCGGCGGTGATGCCGCCCGCAAAATCGCCCTGCCGGAAGCGCGGCACGATGATGTCGCTGATGATGCGCTTGCTGGTGGCGTCGTTGAGCGCTCCTTCGAGGCCGTAGCCCACTTCGATGCGCAGCGCGCGATCATCCTTGGCGACGACCAGAAGCGCACCGTCATCCACTTGCTTGCGGCCCAGTTTCCACTGCTCCGCCACGCGCAGGGAATATTGCTCGATCGTTTCCGGCGCGGTGGTGGGCACCATCAGCACCGCGATCTGGCTGCCCTTTCTTGCCTCGAAGGCTTGCAGGGACTGCTCCAGAGCGGCCTGTTGCGCCGGCGTCAGCGTGGCGGTCTGGTCGGTGACATGACCGCGCAAGGGCGGCACTGCGATTTCCGCACCGACCAGGAAAGACCAGCACAGGGTCAAGGCCAGCGTCACCGCGAGCAACGACCCCCATGGCCTGTTCATTGCTGTCACTGCGTCGCGCCTTGTGGCTTGGCGGGCGGCGCGCTGAAATCGACACTCGGCGGCCGGGCAATTTCCTGCTCGTTTTCCACCGTGAAGTTGGGTTTTATCTTGTATCCGAACACCATCGCGGTCAGGTTGGACGGGAAGGAGCGCACCGTCACGTTATATTCCTGCACCGCCTTGATGTAGCGGTTGCGCGCCACCGTAATCCGGTTTTCGGTGCCTTCCAACTGGGCCTGCAAGTCGCGGAAGTTGGCGTCGGATTTCAATTGCGGATAGTTCTCGGACACCACCAGCAGCCGGGACAGGGCGCCGGATAGCTCGCCTTGCGCGGCCTGGAATTTCGCAAAGGCTTCCGGATTATCGATGAGCTCCGGGGTCACCTGGATACCGCCGACCTTGGCGCGGGCATTGGTGACGCCCAGCAACACATCCTTTTCCTGGGCGGCGAAGCCTTTTACGGTATTGACCAGATTGGGAATCAGATCCGCGCGGCGTTGGTACTGGTTTACGACCTCGGACCAGCTCGACTTGACCTGCTCGTCGTTGCGCTGCAGGTCGTTGTAGCCGCAGCCGGAGAGGCTGAACGTAACCAGCACAGCCAGGGTTGCCCATAATTTGCGCATTGCATTGCTCCAGAGTTAAGGAAAGCCTGATCTAGCGGTGAAACAGTGGTAGTGGATAGCGATCCGCCGTTCGGTCTGGCCTTTTGAGGCCGGAAGTGACCGGATTCCGGCCACTTCGATGTGAACCGCCCCGGGGATTGCGGAGGCTGTTTGGTTTAGGTCAGGCTGCTATTGCGGCCTGACGGTTAAGTTGCGTGTAGTAGTTTGCCTCAGCTTCTGCCGGAGGGATATGACCCGACGGCCCCATCAAGCGCTGGTGGTTAAACCGGGAGACCCATTCCGGATGCATCAGCACTACAACTCTCGGCGCTTACCAACCCTGTGGCTTGTATAGACGTACCTCCAATTCGGCGGTCAATCACAGCGGCCATACCAGCAGCAGCATCGGCAGGGACACCGCGATCACCAAGAGTTCCAGCGGCAACCCCAGCTTCCAGTAGTCGCCGAAACGGAAGCCGCCCGGCCCCAGGATCAGGGTGTTGTTCTGGTGGCCGATGGGGGTGAGGAAGGCGCAGGAGGCGCCGATCGCCACCGCCATCAGGAAGGAATCGGCGTTGACGCCCAGCGCCGCCGCGGTACCGATAGCGATCGGGCACATCACCGCGGCGGTGGCGGCATTGTTCATCAGGTCGGAGAGAAACATGGAGACCACCAGGATCAGCGCCAACCCGACGACGGCGTGGCCCTGCGCGACATTGTCGAGCATGAAACGCGCGATCAGGTCGGCAGTGCCAGTGGATTCCATCGCGCCCGCGACCGGGATCATCGCTGCCAGGAGTACGATCACCGGCCAGTCGATGGCCTCGTATACCGAGCGCGGCGGCACCGTGCGCAGTGCCATCGAGGCCAGCACTCCGGCGGCGAAGGAGATCGCCGCCGGCAGCAAACCGAAGGCGGTGACGGCGACCGCTATGGCCATGATGATGCCGGCTTCCCACGCCTTGCGCTTGTCCGGGATGCGCAGTTCGCGCTCGGCCAGCGGTACGCAGCTGTTGTCGGCCGCGAACTCTGCGATCGCCTCCGGCGGGCCCTGCATCAGCAGCAGGTCGCCTGACTTGAGGCCGACCGAGCGCAAGCGCTTCATCGAGCGCTGGCCCTGACGCGACAGGGCCAACAAATTCAGACCGTAGCGCGTGCGCAGCAGGATGTCGCTCGCCGAGCGCCCGACAAGTGACGAGCCGGGCAGCACCGCGAGTTCCATCAGCACGATGTCGCCCGAGCTCGTCGCCTTGCTATCGGCCCCGTTGTTGCGCGCGTCCCGTTCGTCCGCGCCCTTGCCCGTGTTCTTGCTGCCTTTCGCGGTGCCCTCGGCTTTCTCGCTTGCCACGGCGTTCGCCACATCGTCCACGCTCGCCTCCTCTTCCGTCGTGTGCAGTGCTTCCTCCAGTTTCAGACCCAGGGTGGACAGCACGCTGGCCAGTGCCTCGGCCTCGGCTTCGATGACGAGAATGTCGCCCGTGCGCACCTTGCGTCGAGGATTGGGCGCCGTCAGGCGGACATCGTTATGCACCATGCCGATGATTTGCGCGTCGCTCTCGTCGATCGCTGTCTCAATCTCACGCAGGTTCATGCCGACGGCTTTGCTGCCTTCCGGCACGCGCGCTTCGGTGAAGTAGGCGCCTGATTCGAAGCCTTCGATCCCGGTCTGCTGGCGCGCCGGCACGAGGCGCCAACCCAGCAGGGCGAGGAAAGCCACACCGGCCACGGCGACCAGCAGGCCCACCGGCGCGAAATCGAACATGGCGAAACCGCCGGCACCGGTCTGGGCGCGGAAGCCCGAGACAATCAGGTTGGGCGGCGTGCCGATCAGCGTCGTCATGCCGCCCAGGATGGTGCCGAAGGCCAACGGCATCAGCACCTGGCCCGGTGTCAGGTTCAGGCGGCCGGCCAGTCGCACGGCCACCGGCATCAGCAACACCATCGCGCCGACGTTGTTCATGAAGCTCGACAGCAGCGCGCCCAGCCCGATCAGGGCTGCCATGCTCAGGGCGATGCCGGCTTGTGCGGGTAACACGGCGCGGGCCAGCGCGTCGACCGCGCCCGAGGTCTGCAGGCCGCGGCTGAGCACCAGCACGCAGGCCACCGTGATCACCGCCGGATGGCCGAAGCCTGCGAACGCCTCCTGCGCCGGCACCAACCCGGCCAGCACACAGGCCAGCAGCGCGCCGCCGGAAACTATGTCGTGGCGCCAGCGACCCGACACGAACACGGCCACGGTGGCGAGCAGGATCGTCAGTATCAGTAGTTGGTTACTCGTCATGACCGCTGCTGTAATGGATTGGGAAGATCGAAAGGATAGCGAAAGGGGGCGTAGTGACTTATTTTTAGGCAATCGTTCAGTAATCTTTACAAGTCCCTTCACCGCGGGTAAGGGAGTCGCCATGCAGTGCAAGACGCCTCGATCTCGCGGCTCATGCAGGCGGTATGTGCTGTACGTGAACAAAGGTTACCGGCGCAGCGGCACGCCGGCAGGGTGCAAAGCCCCGCGCAATATCGCTGGTCTTTGCCATCACCATGCCTGGGGCAAAGCCAACAGCTTGATCCAGAACATGACCGCTATCTGGCGCTTGATCGCGACCCGGCTGCGCGCCAATACGCCCATCGGGAACTGTTGAAACACCAGTTACTGGAAGCGCAGCTCCATGACATCCGCGAATGCCTGGCCTACAACTTTCCACTCGGCAACGAGCGCTTTCGTGAAGCGATTGAAACGGCGCTCGGCAGGCGGGTGGGGGCGCGAAACCTCTGTCGGCCGAGCGCGCGCAATGCGGCGGCTCAAATTTGAATCACTGCGACTCTTTTTACTCACTTTTGCTCCAGCCAGGCGACCAGCAGGCGGATCTGCAGGTCGTCGAGGCGGCCCGCGAACGCCGGCATGCGGCCGTTGCGGCCCTGGCCGATGGACGTGGTGATGGCCGGAAGCTCGCCCCCGTAGAGCCAAGTCGCGTCATTGAGGCGGGGCGCGCCGAGCGCCGGGTTGCCATCGCCGCCCGGGCCGTGACAGGCGGCGCAATATTGCCCAAAAACGGCCCGACCCGGATGGTCCTCCGGAGCCTCGCCGGCCAGCCGCTCGACGTAGTCGGCCACCGCGCCCAGATCCTCTGCGCCGAGCACCGCGCCCCAGGCGGGCATCGCCGCCATCCGGCCCTGGCGGATGGTCTGCTCGATCTGGGCGGGGCTGCCGCCCCACAGCCAGTCGGCATCGCGCAGGTCGGGAAACAGCCGGGCCTGGCCGCGCGCGTCACTGCCGTGGCAGGCCGCGCAGTGCTGCTGAAACAGGCCCTGCGCGACCGCCATCAGCTCGGGCTCGGCGGCCAGCGCCGCGAGATCCAGGTCGCCCAGCTCGGTCCGGCGCGCCGCGAACTCGGCAACGAATTCGCGCCGGTGCTCGCGGAACTGGCCACCCTGCGACCACTTCAGGGCGCCGGCGTAGGAGCCGAAGCCGGGGTACAGCATCAGGTAGACGACGCTGAATACCATGGCCGCGAGCAGCAGCCAGAACCACCAGAACGGCGCCGGATTGTCCCCCTCATGCAGGTTCTCGTCCCACACCGGATCCTCGCCGGACACCTTGCCGCGCTCCGGGCCGGCGCGCAGGAAGTAGACGCTCAGCACCAGCCAGAGCAGGCCGCCAAAGCTGAGCAGCGACAGCAGGATGATCCAGCCGCTCCAGAAATCCGTCGGCATGTCAGCCATGATCCTGATCCCCTTCGTCCTCCAGGGGGATGCGGGCACTGAAATCCAGTGTCTCCCGGGTGGAGCGCAACGACAGCCAGACGACCACCACCACCATGAACAGCATCACCAGCATGTCGCCGAGAAACAGAAACCAGACCATTTCAGTGCCCTCCGTGCGGGTCTGTGGTATCCGCGGCGTCCGCGTCCAGCCCAGTGCCCAGCATCTGCAGATAGGCGATCAGGGCGTCGAGCTCGCGTAACCCCTCCAGGCGCCCGGGCGCGGTGGCAATGTCCGCATCCGAATACGGATGTCCCAGCCGGCGCAGGGCGCGCAACTTGGCCTGGATATCGCCGACCCCGGCCGCCGGCCGCTTGGCCAGCCAGGGATAGGCTGGCATGATCGACTCCGGCACCACCTGGCGCGGGTCGATCAGGTGCACCTCGTGCCAGATATCGCTGTACTTGCCACCGATCCGGTGCAGATCCGGACCCGTACGCTTGGAGCCCCACAGGAAGGGGCGGTCGTAGACGAACTCGCCGGCCCGCGAGTAGGGTCCATAGCGCTCCACCTCGGCAACCAGGGGACGCACCTGTTGGGAATGGCAGACGTGACAGCCTTCGCGGATGTAGATATCGCGGCCGGTGAGCTCCACTGCGTTGTATACCCGGGTGCCAGGCAAGGGCGTGCTCAGCGACTCCAGGAACAGGCTGGGCAGCACCTGCACCAGGCCGCCGATGGCCGATACCAGGAGGATGCCGAAGATCAGCAGGCCGGCGTTTTCTTCGATTTTCTTGTGCAGTTCGAGAGCGTTCACACGCGCGCCCTCTCGGTGGCGATACCGGCGGCACCGCGCTCCAGCCGCCAGGGCTCGGCGACCGGGGGCGGCGAGACCGCCACCGCGCGACGCCCGCGCAAGGTCATGAACAGGTTATAGGCCATCAGCAGGGTACCGCCCCAGAACAGCAGTCCGGCGACCAGGCGCAGCCCATAGTAGGGGCGCATGCCGGCCATGATGTCGCGGAAGCCGAAGCTGAGTTCGCCGAGCCGGTCGACACTGAGCCAGAGCAGCCCCTGGGAGACGCCGCCCGCCCACATCGCCAGGATGTACAGCAGGGTACCGGCGAGGGCGAGCACGAAGTGGAGGTTGGCCAGGCGCGTGCTGTGCAATTCCGCGCCCACCAGACGCGGCACCAGGAAATAGAAGGTGCCGTAGGTCACCATGGCGTTCCAGCCCAGGGCGCCCGAGTGCACATGGCCGATGGTCCAGTCGGTGAAGTGACTGACCACGTTGACGCTGCGGATCGCCATCATGGGCCCCTCGAAAGTGGCCAGGCCGTAGAACGCCAGCGACAGCACGATGAACTTGAGCGCGGGGTCGGTCCTGAGCTTGGTCCAGGCCTTGCTCACCGTCATCACGCCATTGATCAGGGTGGCCCAGGACGGCGCCAGCAACACCAGGCTCATCACCATGGCCAACGACTGCACCCACTCCGGCACCGCGTTGTAGTGCAGGTGGTGGGGGCCGGCCCAGATATAGCTGTAGGTGAACGCCCAGAACGCCACCACCGACAGCCGATAGCTCCAGATCGGCTGGTCCGCCTGCTTGGGCAGAAAATAGTAGAGCATGCCCAGGAACCCGCCGGTGAGCAGAAAGCCGACCGCGTTGTGCCCGTACCACCATTGCACGATGGCGTCCTGGGCGCCCGCGTACAGGGAATAGGACTTGTCCAGCGTCACCGGCAGCGCCAGATTGTTGACGATATGGAGCATGGCGATGACGATGATCAGCCCGCCGTAGAACCAGTTGGAGATATAGATCGGCCGGATCCGGCGGCGGGCGATGGTGCCGAAGAACACGATGCCGAAGCACACCCAGATCAGGGTGATGGCGATGTCGAACGGCCATTCCAGTTCGGCGTACTCCTTGGTTGAGGTCCAGCCGGCAAGCAGGGACAGACCGCCCAACACCATCACCAGCTGCCAGGCGTAACAGCAGAACCAGGCCAGTCCGGGCAGGAACAGGCGCACGTGAGAGGTGCGCTGCACGCTGTAGAAGCCGGTCGCCATCAGTGCCGAGACCCCAAACCCGAAGATCACGGCATTGGTATGCAGCGGTCGGAGGCGGCCGAACGACAGCCAGAACTGGCCGAAGTCCAGGGTCGGCCAGAGGAACTCGGCGGCCACCCAGACTCCCACGGCCATGCCCAACACGGCCCATAGCACCGAGAACTGGACCAGCCGGACGACGACACGGTCCTCGTAGATCTCCGGATTCTGTCTCTGCATCCGCCTGCGGCTCCCTCAGATCCTGATCGCCGGCCCCAGGCCGGCGGTCCACAGCCCGGCGCTGATCCCGAGCAGGCTCACCGCCGCAACCAGCAGCCAGCCCACCAGCGCGGAGGACATCAGCATGCCCCGCTCCGGCGGGATGTGGAGCACCACCGGCAGGCCGCGGTAGAGCAGCGCCATGCTCCAGATAACGGCCGGAATCATCACCAGCACATTGAAAAACACATGGGGAAACAGGTGTGCCAGGCTGGCGACGGCGAGCGGCGCGCAGACCACGGTGAACAGCGCCACATAGACCCGATAGGAGCCCTCGGCGCCATAGGTCACCCCCATCCAGCGCGCCAGCGCCACGGTGGAGAAAAAGCCGAAACAGAGTGCGATCAGATACAGCAGACTCACGGTCACCGCCTGGGCGGTATCCAGATAGAGCGGTTCCGGGGCGCCCAGACGCCAGCCGAAGACGATGCCGCCCAGCGCCGCGCAGGCGGGTGGGATCAGCAGCAATGGGGGTAGGTAGCGCTGGATCGCGCGGATGCGCGGGCGCTCCGCGCCGGCCAATTCGCGAAAGATCCTTGCCGGATCGAAGAGCAGGGTAAACAGAGGTCCGCGTTCCATGTTCCCGCTGCCCATTCTGAACTGCCTCGGCGCCACGGATGGTAATCGCCCGTCGGCACCGCCGATTGATCCAGATCAATTACCATCCAGACCCCACGTCTGCCAAGCCTTCCGCCCGCAACCCGCCATGGTGACTGACACCAGCGCCATCAACCGCCGCAACCATTGCCTGGCGGACGACGAGGAAGTCTGGCTGTTTGGCTCGGCTCCCTGATCTTCAAGGCCGATTTCCCTTGTGTAGAGCGGCGCGGAGCCCAAGTCCGGGGGTGGGCGCGCTGCTTCTGTGCTTTGACATGTGGGTTGTGAGGTCTGAACCGCCCCGGGTTTCGAGGACGCTGTTTGGTTCAAGTCATGCCGCTATCTTGGACCGACTGGCGAGCTGTCTATATTTAGTTTGCCTCAGCTTCTGCCGGAGGAAGATATTCCAAGGGTTCCATCACCCAGAGTGAGTCGGGCCGATCGGCCCTGGGCACATAGGCGCCAGGATCAGAACTTCTCGGGGCGGAGAATCTCGATGTCCTGCAGAAAGGCCACCATCGCATAGTCGGCGTAATAGCGGGCCTGGAAGTGGCTGAGTACGGACTCCGCCTGGGTGCGCGGGCAGATCACTTCGATGCGGATGTTGGCGGCTTCCTCCCACGCCGCGTCGCGCACGCCGCGGCCGCCCCGGCCGCGGGCGTCGGTAACGGTGTAGCCGCGCACGCCCAGCCGATCCAGGTCGCGCAGCAGGGTTTGCTCGATGGCGGCTTCGGTGATCACGGTGAGCAGGGTTCGTTTTTCTGTCGACAGGGTCATGGGCTCGCTCCCGTGAGTTGCAGGGCCAGCCAATGGTAAAGCGGGATGCCGGCCAGAATGTTAAAGGGAAAGGTCACACCCAGCACGGCACCGAGCGACAGGGCCGGGTTGGCTTCCGGCACTGCCAGACGCATGGCCGCCGGCACCGCAATATAGGAGGCGCTCGCCGCCAACGTGGCGAGCAGCGTCAGGCCGCCGACCGACAGACCCAGGGCCATGCCGCAACCCAGCCCCAGCAGCGCCGACAGCAGCGGCATGAACATGCCGAAGGCGACCATGAACACGCCCCGGCGTCGCAACTCGCCCGCTTGCCGGCTGACGATCAGCCCCATCTCCAGCAGGAACAGGGCCAGCACGCCCTTGAACAGATCGAAGAACAGCCCTTTGATGGGCGCGAGCCCCTCGGGGCCGGCCGCCCAGCCGATGGCCATGCCGCCCAGCAGCAGGATCACGCCCTTGCCCAGAAAGGTCTCGTGCGCCAGCAGGCGCCAGTCGGTTTGCCTGCCCACGCCGCGCGCGAGCACGATGCCGACCATGATGGCCGGCACCTCCATGACGGCCAGAAAGATCGCCATTTGGGGTTCGAATGCGATGCTCCGGGACATCAGCCAGTTGATGCCCACCGCGAAGGTGGCGACGCTCACCGAGCCGTAGTGGGCCGCCGTGGCCGCGGCATCTGCCGGTCCGAGGCGCCCCATGCCGCGCAGGATGGCGAAGGCGATCAGCGTCTGCGCCACCCCCAGCAGGATCACCGCACCCAATTGCGGCACCAGCGGGCCGAGCGGCTGTTGCGCCAGACCTTCTCCCCCCTTCAGGCCTATGGCCAACAACAGGAATACCGACAGGAATTCATAGGAGCCCGAAGGCAGCTTGAGCTCCGAACGGAGCAGCCCGGCCGCCAGGCCAAACAGGAAAAACAGGACGACGACGTCGATCATGCGGCGCCGCTCCGGTTTCCGGCGCCGGCCGCGTCAGTTGGGCGCATCGCGTCGATGGCCCGCTGCGGCTCGGTGTTCATGCTCGGATCTCCAATCATTCGCCTGTCGGCGGTGTGCGATCGGATGAGCCACGCGTGGCGATCAAACTCGCGATCACGCTGGCCCCGATCAGCACGGCGACGATGGCCAGTGAAGCGGCCACCGGCACGTGGTACCAGGGCGTGATCAGCATCTTGGCGCCAATGAAAGTGAGCACCATGGCCAAGCCATATTTCAGCAGGTGGAATCGGTCGGCCACGTCGGCCATCAAAAAGTACAGCGCGCGCAGCCCCAGGATAGCGAAGATGTTGGAGGTGAACACGATGAACGGATCGGTGGTAATGGCGAAGATCGCGGGGATGGAATCCACCGCGAACACCAGATCGGAGATCTCGATCATGATCAGCACCAGGAACAGCGGCGTGAAGTAGCGCACGCCGTCCTTCATCACGGTGAATTTCTCGCCCTGATAGCCCTCGGAAATGCGCAGATGCCGGCGCGCGAATTTCAGCACCGGGTTTTTCTCCAGGTCGGGTTTCTTCTCCGCCATCACCAGCATGCGCATGCCGGTGACCACCAGGAAGGCGCCGAAGATGTACAACACCCAGTTGAACTCGCGCACCACCCATGCGCCAGCCAGGATCATGATGGCACGCATGACTATGGCGCCGAGCACGCCGTAGATCAGCACCCGCCGCTGGTATTCGGCGGCGACATGGAAGGACGAGAAGATCAGCAGGAAGACGAATACGTTGTCTACCGACAGCGATTTCTCGATCAGATAGCCGGTGAGAAATTCCAGTGCCTTCTGGTCGGCAATCTCCGGCCCGACGCTGCCGCTGAGGTACCACCACAGGCCAGCATTGAAAAGCAGTGCAAGGCTTATCCAGACTGCCGACCACGCCGCCGCCTCCTTGACCCCCACCTTGTGCGCCTTGCGACCGCCGAACACGAACAGGTCCAGCGCCAGCATGACCAGCACGAAGGCGACGAAGACGCCCCACATCCAGGGTTCGCCGATGGAGATCGTGTTGTTCATTTCGAAGTGTCCGCGGGTTGTTCAAAACGGGGATTGCGCGCCCGGCACTCGGCCATGACGGCGGGCGGGATCAGGCGCAGTGCCAGCCAGACCAAGCCCGGCACGATGACCAGATCGTCCAGCTGGCCGATGACCGGCAGAAAGTCCGGAATCAGTTCGAACGGCAGCAGCACGTAGCCGACGGCCAGTCCAAGCAGCGCCTTGGCGACCCAGGGCGTATCCGGATGGGCGAGCGCGCAGCGATACACCGCGAACTCACGCTTGAATGCCCGTGCCAGCTCGGCCAGCCGGCGCAACTTGGCGACGAACATCTTGCGTGAATAGGCCTTCTCGATCTCCTGTCCCAGAAGGATTTTTCCTCTCAGTCGAACAGCTCGCTCAGGAAGGACTTGCGCGGCTTGTGCCGGTATTCGTCGTCGCGGTAGGGACGTTCTTGACGCACGGGTTCGCGTCCTCGCCCGGCGGTGTCGCTGCGCGGGCGTTCCGCGCGCTCGATCAGCTTGTCCAGCTCACCGCGGTCCAGCCACACGCCCCGGCATTCCGGGCAATAGTCGATCTCGATGCCTTGCCGGTCGGTCATCACCAGACGGGTCTCCTTGCAGGTTGGGCATTTCATTACTTGTCTCCTTTGATGGATGTTGCAGGCGATGTTGCAGCCGATGTTGCAGTCACAGCGACGTGCGCCCTCACACCCCGGCACCCCGCAACGCGGCGATGCGGTCGGCGAGCGGAGGATGGGTCATGAACAGGCGCTTGATGCCGCCCGCGCCGCCGCCGGCGATACCGAAGGCGGCCATTTTGTCGGGCAGCGGTTGCGGATGCAGGCTCGCCAGACGCTCCAGCGCCGCAATCATGGCGCCGCGCCCGGCCAGCCGCGCGCCGCCGGTATCGGCACGAAACTCCCGCTGACGCGAGAACCACATGACGATGATGGACGCGAGGATGCCCAGCACGAGGTCGGCAATGATCACCGTGACCCAGAATGCCGGGCCGTGACCCTCTTCGGTCCGGAAGATCACCCGGTCCACCGTGTGACCGATGACCCGCGACAGGAACAGCACAAAGGTGTTCACCACGCCCTGGATCAGCGCCAGCGTGACCATGTCGCCGTTGGCGACGTGGGCCATCTCGTGACCCAGCACCGCCTCGGCCTCTTCCCGTGTCATCTGTTGCAGCAAGCCGGTAGAGACGGCAATCAACGCGCTGTTCTTGCTCATGCCGGTGGCGAAGGCGTTGACGTCGGGCGACTCCCAGATGGCCACCTCGGGCATCTTTATGCCGGCGGCCTCTGCCTGGCGCGCCACGGTCTGCACCAGCCACTGTTCGGTGGGCGTGCGCGGCGCGGTGATGACCTGGGCGCCCACCGATTTCTTGGCCATCCATTTGGAAATGGCCAGCGAAATGAAGGCGCCGCCAAAGCCCATGACGGCGGCAAAAACCAGCAGCGAGCTGAGATTCAGCCCCTGTGCGTTCAGGTAGGGCTCCACTCCGAGCAGGCGCATGCTGATCGAGAGCACCAGCACGATAGCGAGGTTGGTGGCGAGAAAAAGAACGATGCGTTTCATGCGTGACTCCTTGTAGTAATTTCAGTAGTTACTGTGGCAACCGCTTCATGTGAACCTCTACCTGCCCACCGGGACGGCGCATCAGCGACAGGTCAATGGATTCCTGGCCGTGCCGGAAGCGGTGCAGCTCGCCCTCGCGCGAAGCCGACATCACCTCCTGAACGTAGCCGGCGGCGGTGAAGCCCTGGACGTAGTGCGCCAGCACCGCAGCGAAGTCCGCTCGCCCCGCGTAGCGGACCTCGACGACCTGGTTGTCGCGCGCAAAATAACTCCGCACCAAGCCCGGATAGCGTGGCGCAGGACCGACGTCGGTGCCGCTGACGTCGCTGGCAGGCAGGTCCGCAGCAAGCCCCGGCAGCCACCGGTCCACCTGCTCTGTCACCCCCGGCAGCCACTGCCCCGCCTGCTCTTTCAGCCCCGGCGCCACTTGCTCGACCTGTGTCAGAACCCCGCCGGCCAGACGCTTGCCGGTCTCGGTCGCGATGGGAGCCTGCCCCCACAACCAGGACAGGATGGCGATGCCACCCCAGGCCAGCAAACCGAGGATGCCGAAGCCGACCGCCGCCAGAATCAGCCAGGTGCGCGCCCGCAGGTTGCCCAGGTTTGATGCGGCCTGCGCCAAGACCCCAAACTTATCCAATCCGCTCATCGTCACTCCGCTCAGAAGGGTTATCGAAGACAATGCGACGCGCCCGCTGCAGTTTGCGCCCCAGCGTTCGTCCGGCACGATCCTCCGCCACATACAAATCGCCCTCTGTGTCCTTGACGACGATATCGGGCAGTCCGCGCAGGCGAAGCTGGACGCGGCAGTGCTGGTCCAGGCTGCCCTTGGGACCACAGATATCCGACCGGCGTACGGCGACCCCCATCACCCGCTCCTCAACCGGCTCAGGACAAACTGCAACCGCTGCTCCACATGAACGCGTAGGCCCGAGGTCAGCTCGAAGCCATGGATCTCGACCTGCATCCGCTTCTCCTTCGTCGCCAAACCGGACGTCGACGAGCCCATTCTGAGCTTGCTTCTTCACAAAGAAAATCAGATTATTCTTGGCGATTAGTTCGTCACAGACTGATCGCGAGCCGCAGTGCTTATGCTCAACTACAAGCAGCTTTACTATTTCTGGAACGTCGCCAAGGCCGGCAGCATCACGCGCGCCGCCGAGCGGCTGCACCTCACCCCCCAGACCATCAGCGGCCAGCTCGGCGAACTCGAACGCGCGCTGGGCAGCGATTTGTTCCGGCGCGCCGGACGGCGGCTCGAGCTGACGGTAGCGGGAAACCTGGCGCTCTCCCACGCCGACGAGATCTTCCAGATCGGCAACGAGCTTGAGCAAGCGCTGCGCAGCGGTGCCGGCAGTGCAGATCTGCTGTTTCGGGTCGGGGTCGCCGACGCTGTGCCCAAATCCATCGCCTACCGACTGCTGGCGCCGGCGATGACGCTCGCCGAGCCTGTGCGCCTCATCTGTCACGAGGACAAACTGGAGCGGCTGTTCGCGGAACTGGCCATCCACAAGCTCGACCTGGTGATCGCCGACCGGCCACTGCCCTCCGAACTGGGCGTAAAAGGCTACAACCACGCGCTGGGGGGCTGCGCCATCACCTTGTTCGCGGTACCGGAACTGGCCACACGCTATCGGACGGATTTTCCGCACTCCCTGGATGGCGCCCCGTTTTTACTCCCGGGCGATAAAGCAGCGATGCAGGTTCCGCTGACGCGCTGGTTCAGCGAGCATCAGATCCAGCCCCATATCATCGGCAAGTTCGACGACAGCGCGCTGATGAAGGCCTTCGGCAAGGCCGGTGCCGGCATCTTTCCGGCGCCGGCAATACTGGCCGATGAAATGCTGGATCAGTATGGCGCCCAGATCGTCGGCTGCGCGCGCGAGGTGGAGGTGCGCTACTACGCAATCTCCATTGAGCGGCGGCTGACCCACCCCGCTGTGATGGCGGTCAGCCAGGCGGCGAAGCAATCCTTGTTCGCTGAGGGCGACCCGATTCGGTAGGCGAGCATCATCGGGAAAAGATGCTCCTGCGCGCGATGAAAAGCGCGGTGCGGGCGGCCGACATTGCCAAGCCCGCCAAGCCCCATACGTTGCGCCATTCGTTTGCGACGCACCTGCTGGAGCGTGGCCAGGATATCCGCACCAGTCAGGAGCTGCTGGGCAACACCCATGTGCTGAGCAAGGGCGGGCTGGGCGTGGTCAGTCCGCTCGACTGAGTTGCCGAGGGCATGCTGCCCGAGGCTTTTCAGTCCGCGGTCAGCCCGGCGCGGCGCAGCCGGACGCGCAGGCGGTCCAGTTCCTCGACCAGGTCGGCCACCAGGGCGGCGAGTTCGGGGTTGGCGTCGAAGTCGCGCTCCAGGGCGCGGATGCGGCGCAAGCGCAGCAGGTCGCGCCCGCTGAAACTCCAGAGCGCGGGGTCGGGTGGCGGGTTGTCGTGCAGCACCGCGGCCTGTACCCGGGCGACGACCCATTCGACCTCGGCGTGACAGCCGGCGGCCAGTTCCTCCAGGGTGAGCGCCGCGCGTTCCAGCAGCAGGGCTTCGAGTTCATCGCTCATGGTTCAGCCTTCGTGGTTCTGGCGCGGGTCGAAGGCGAGCTCGCTCGCCATGGTCTCGTACAGCGCGCGGGCGCGCGGGGTGTCGGCCGGGGGCAGGTGGATGTCGAGCACCAGATAGAGATCGCCCGGCGGCTCGCCCGGAATGCCGCGGCCCCGCAGGCGCAGCTTGCGGCCGTTGCGCGATGCGGCGGGAATCCGCACTTCCACCGCGCCATCCGGCACCGGTGCCTTCACGGTGGCGCCGAGCGCCGCTTCCCAGGGCGTCACCGGCAAGGTGGCGTAGACATCGCGGCCTTCGACCCGGTAACGGGGGTCGGGTTCGAAATGCACTTCCAGATAGAGATCGCCAGCCGGGGCGTCCCCCACGCCGGGCGCACCCTGGCCGGTGAGGCGGATCACCTGGCCCTCCCGCACGCCCTTGGGGATGCGCACGTTCAGATTGTGGTCGGTGAGGACGACTCGCCCGCGGGCGTCCTGGCGCGGCACCCGCAGCGTCAGGGTACGGCTGCCACCGCGGTAGGCGGCCTCCAGATCGAGCAGGATCTTGGCGTGATGATCTTCGCCGCGCGCCCGGAACCCGCCGCCGTGGCCGCCCATGTGGCCGAACAGTTGCGAGAAGAAATCGCTGAATTCGGCGGATTCGGCCCCGGAGTAACCGCGCCCGGTGAATTCGAAGCCCGCATCCCAGTCCGGCGGCGGGCGGAAATCCTGCCCGGCGTGGTAATCGTGCCCCAGTTGATCGTAGGCGGCGCGCTTTTCCGTATCCGCGAGCACGGCGTAGGCTTCGTTGACTTCCTTCATCCGTGCTTCGGCGTCGGGTTCTTTCGACACATCGGGGTGGTATTTGCGCGCCAGTTTGCGGAAGGCTTTTTTGACCACCTCCGCGCTGGCGTCCCGGGTTACGCCCAGGACCTGGTAGTAATCCGTGAATTCCAAAGCCATTGACCTCGCTGGCTTGCACTCGTCGTTGCGGCTACTTGGGCGCGCCCAGCGACTGTAGCGAATACCGTTGGAGCGCGCGAACGCAAATCCTCGGCTTTGTTTGCGATGGCCGAATTGAGATGACAGGAGAGGCCGGTAGACCAGCCGCGGATCGGCCGTGAGAAGCCCGCGCGCCCGGATCGGGGCCGGCTGCGACTGGCGTCGAGGCCGGCCCGTCCGGTCCGTGCCCGGTCGCCGGAGCGCCCCACCGGGTGTCACAGGCGCCGGCTACAATGCAGGTCGGTCGTGCCGGGCGTTGCGGCCGGGCGCAACCGGGGTCGGGGCGATGGTGCCCCGCACCAGAAAAGCATGGGCCGGAAAATCATGAACCGGACAATCGAGAACGGGGCAATCGGTAACCGAGAAGTCGAACTCAAGCTGAGTCTGCCGCCCACTGCGCTCGCGGCGCTGCGGCAGTATCCCCTGTTCGTCGCGGCCGCGCCTGGGGGCGCGGCGGAAGTCGAAACCACCTATTACGACACCCCGGATTTCGCCCTGCGCGCCGGCGGGATCGCGCTGCGCCTGCGGCGCACCGGCGCCACCTGGCAGCAGACGGTGAAATGCACCGCGCCCTCCGCCGGCGGGCTGTCGGCGCGGCCGGAATGGGAGCAGAGCTGGGGCGGACACTTTGATTTCTCCGGCATCGATGACGCCCGGGTGCGCACCTTCCTGATCTGCAACGCGGCGCGGTTGATCCCTGTGTTCACCACTCGCTTTCATCGCGAGACCCGTTGCCGCAGCGGCGACGGCGCGCGCATCCGTGTCATGCTGGACATCGGAGAGATTCTGGCCGGTGGCCGCAGCGAACCCCTGTGTGAACTGGAGCTGGAACTCGACGCGGGCGTGCCCGCCGATCTGTTCCGCCTCGCCGAGCAGTTGGCCGCGACGCTGCCGCTGTTTCCCGATGATCGCAGCAAGGCCGCGCGCGGCTACTGGCTGTGCGATGGCGCGAAGTCGGGGCACGGGCCGGTGCGGGCGCAGGCCGTAACCATTCGCCGCAGCCAGACACCGGTAGCCGCGTTCCGCGCTCTGGCGGAATCCTGCGTGCGCCAGTGGCAGGCCAATGTGTGGGGTGCGCTGTGCGATCCCGCTTCCGCTGCCGATTCCGATCCCGATCCCGATCCCGAATACATCCATCAGTTGCGGGTGGGTTTGCGCCGCCTGCGCTCGCTGCTGCGCCTGTTCGCACCGGCGTTGCCGGAGACCTTCGCCGCCATCTGGCGTCGGCGCCTGGGCGACAACGCGCGCAGCCTGGACGGTGTCCGCGATCTCGACGTGCTGTGCGACGAGGTGCTGGCGCCGGTGCTTGCCGCTTGCGGCGCGGACCACGCGGGGCTCGTGCGCCTGGGCGCGGCGCTCGAGACCGCGCGGGGCGAGGCCCGGGTCGCCGCGTTGCGGCAGCTGGATCTGGCCGCCCAGGGGCGCCTGCTGCTGGGTTTCATGGCGGCGCTGTACGCCTTGCCGGAAGCCGACGGGCGGCGGCGCGGGGCGCTGGTGGCGCTGGTGGCGCGGCGGCTGGACCGCGCCCTGACGCGGGTCGCCCGGCGACTCGCCGCGGCGCGGCGCGGCGATCCGGCGCGGCTGCACAGGCTGCGCATCGCCTGCAAGCAGTTGCGCTACGGCCTCGATTTTTGCGCGCCGCTGTTGCCCCGCAAGGCGGCGGCGCGCTATGTGAAAGCACTCGCCAAGGTGCAGAACAAGCTCGGCTATCTCCAGGATGTGGAAGTGGCGCGCCAACGGCTTCCGGTATTTGCCGGCGACGTTCCCGAGCTTGCGGAGGCAGCTGCCCTGGTGCTCGACTGGCACGCTCCCCGCTGTCGAAAACGCGGCAAGAGCGCATTGCGGAACGCCGAGGCATTGCTTGCCGAAACGCCCCCCTGGCGGCGTTGAACCCTTCATTCACGCTGCGGAGCTAAACCCATGGATCTGCTGTTATGGCGTCATGCGGAGGCCGTCGATGGCAGCCCCGATCACGAGCGCGCGCTGAGCGCACGCGGCGCGGAGCAGGCGCGGCGGATGGCGCGCTGGCTCTCCCGGCACGGGCCCGGGGGACTGCAGGTGCTCGCCAGTCCGGCCACGCGCACCTGCCAGACCGCCGCCGCGTTCACCCGCGATTTCGCCCAGGTTCCCGCGCTGAGTCCGGGCTGCGGTGCCCGTGATCTGCTCGCCGCGAGCGGCTGGCCCGCCGCCGACCGGCCCTGTCTGCTGGTCGGCCATCAGCCCGCGCTGGGACGGCTGGCGGCGCTGTTGCTGACCGGCGTGGAAGCGGACTGGAGCATCCGCAAGGGTGCGCTCTGGTGGTTCCGCAGCCGCGAGCGCGGCGGCGCGCGGGAAGTGGTGTTGCGCGCCGCGGTGGCGCCGGATCTGGTGTGACCGCGGCGGCTGCGGGTACCGCCGTCAACGCCGGTGTCGCGCGACGATATAATGCCGCCGGAATCCGTTGCGGTCGTCCTCAGAGAGCCACTCCATGCTGCGCAAGATCCTGATTGCCAACCGCGGTGAGATTGCCGTCCGCATCATCCGCGCCTGCGCGGAGATGGGCATCCGTTCGGTGGCGATCTACGCCGACGCCGACCGTCACGCGCTGCACGTCAAGAAGGCGGACGAGGCGCATTCCATCGGTGCCGATCCGGTCGCGGGCTATCTCGATATTCACCGGATCGTCAATCTGGCTGCTCAGACCGGCTGCGACGCCATCCATCCCGGCTACGGTTTCCTGTCCGAGAACGGCGATTTTGCGGCGGCCTGCCGGGCCCGCGGACTGGCGTTCATCGGCCCCGGCGCCGAGGTGATCCGGCGCATGGGCGACAAGACCGAGGCGCGCCTTGCCATGCAGCAGGCGGGTATCCCGGTGACGCCGGGCAGCGACGGCAACCTCGACAACCTCGACCATGCGCTGGCGGTGGCAGCGACCCTGGGCTATCCGGTGATGCTCAAGGCGACTTCCGGGGGCGGTGGGCGCGGCATCCGCCGCTGCGACAGCCCCGAGGATCTGTCGCGCAACTACGACCGGGTGATCTCCGAGGCGACCAAGGCGTTCGGCAGCGCCGAGGTGTTTCTGGAAAAGTGCATCATCGAGCCGCGCCACATCGAGGTGCAGATTCTCGCCGACCGCCACGGCAACACCATCCATCTGTTCGAGCGCGATTGTTCGATCCAGCGCCGCAATCAAAAGCTGATCGAGATCGCGCCCTCGCCGCAACTGAGTGCCGAGCAGCGGGCGCACATCGGCGCGCTCGCGGTGCGTGCGGCCCGGGCGGTGAACTACGAAAACGCCGGCACCGTGGAATTTCTGCTCGACGCCGGTGGCGAGTTTTATTTCATGGAGATGAATACCCGCATCCAGGTGGAGCACACCATCACCGAGAGTATCACCGGGGTGGACATCGTCGAAGAGCAGATCCGCATCGCCGCCGGGTTGCCGCTGCGTTACGCCCAGCACGAGATTGCCATGCGCGGTTTCGCGTTGCAGTTCCGCATCAATGCGGAAGATCCCAAGAACGGGTTTTTGCCGAGCTTCGGCCGCATCACCCGCTACTACGCGCCGGGCGGCCCCGGGGTGCGCACCGATTCGGCGATTTACACCGGTTATTCGGTGCCGCCGTATTACGACTCCATGCTGGCCAAGGTGATCGTCTGGGCGCTGACCTGGGAGGACGCCGTGGCGCGCTCGCGGCGGGCGTTGAACGACGTGGCGGTGTTCGGTATCAAGACCACGATTCCCTATTACCTGCAGATTCTCGATTCGCCGGTATTTCGCCGCGGCGCCTTCAATACCGGCTTCGTCGACGCCAATCCGCAGCTCGTCAACTATTCCAACAAGCGCCGCCCGGAAGAAATCGCCACCGTGCTCGCGGTCGCCATCGCCGCCCATACCGGCAACTGATTCCGAGGGAAGTTCATGGAGAAGGTTCATATCACCGATACCGTGCTGCGCGACGGCCACCAATCGTTGATCGCAACGCGCATGCGCACCGCGGACATGCTGCCCATCTGCGCCGAACTGGACGCGGTGGGCTACTGGTCGCTCGAAGCCTGGGGCGGCGCGACCTATGACGCCTGCCTGCGCTTTCTGAAGGAAGATCCCTGGGAACGCCTGCGGGCGCTGCGCGCGGCGCTGCCCGGCACACGCCTGCAGATGCTGGTGCGCGGCCAGAACCTGCTCGGCTACCGCCACTACGCCGACGATGTGGTGCGCGCTTTCGTGCTGCGCGCCGCCGACAACGGTATGGATGTGTTCCGCATCTTCGATGCCCTCAATGATCTGCGCAATCTGCGCACCGCGATCGAAGCCACCAAGGAGGCGGGCAAGCACGCCCAGGGCACCATCTGCTACACCACCAGCCCGGTGCACGACACCGCAGGCTTCGTCGCCCAGGGGCGCGAGCTGGCGGCCATGGGCTGCGACAGCATCGCGATCAAGGACATGGCCGGCCTGCTGACGCCCACCGCCACCGAAGCGCTGGTCAAGGGCCTGCTGGACGCCGTGGCGTTGCCGGTGCATCTGCATTCCCACGCCACCGCGGGGCTCGCCGAGATGTGCCAGCTCAAGGCCATCGAGGCCGGCTGCCGGCATATCGACACCGCGATCTCCAGTTTCGCGGGCGGCACCAGCCATCCGCCCACCGAGAGCATGGTGGCGGCCCTGCGCGGCACGCCGCACGACACCGGGCTCGACCTGGAGCGGCTCCAGAATATCGCCGCCTATTTCCGCGAGGTGCGCAAGAAGTACCGCCAGTTCGAGAGCGACTACACCGGCGTGGATACCCGGGTTCAGGTCAACCAGGTGCCGGGCGGGATGATCTCCAATCTGGCCAACCAGTTGCGCGAGCAGAATGCGCTGGATCGCATGGACGCCGTGTTCGCCGAGATTCCCCGTGTGCGCGCCGACCTGGGCTATCCGCCGCTGGTGACGCCCACGTCCCAGATCGTCGGTACCCAGGCAGCGCTCAATGTGCTGACCGGGCAGCGCTACCAGAGCGTCACCAACGAAGTGAAACGCTATCTGCAGGGCGGTTACGGTCAGCCGCCCGCCGCGATCAATGCCCAGGTGCGGGTACTCGCGGTGGGCAACGCCGAATTCATCGAGGGACGCCCGGCCGATCTGCTCGAACCCGAGCTGGAGCGGTTGCGGATCGATATTGGCGAGCTGGCCGCGAGCGCCGAAGACGTGCTGAGCTACGCCATGTTTCCGGAGATCGGGCGGCAGTTCCTGCAGGCGCGGCGCGACGGCAAGCTGGAACCCGAAGCCTTGACCGTACCCGTGGCGATTGACCTCGATGCAGCGGAGGCGCAAACGCGGGCGCCGACGGAATTCAATATCACACTGCACGGCGAGACCTATCACGTCAAAGTCACCGGCAGTGGCCACAAGGGCCAGCCCGAACGCCATTTTTATCTCGATCTGGATGGGGTGCCCGAGGAAGTCCTGGTGGAAACCCTCGACGAGCTGGTGCTCTCCGGCGGGGCGGAAGGGGCCATCCCCACCACCATCGCGGGCCGGCGTCCGCGTCCCACGGCGCCAGGGCATGTCGCGACCTCCATGCCCGGCAACACTGTGGCGGTGCTGGTGAAAGAAGGCGACGTCGTCGTCGCCGGGCAGCCGGTGCTGGTCACCGAAGCCATGAAAATGGAGACCGAGATTCAGGCGCCGATCGCCGGTACGGTCGTCAGGGTGCTGGTACGCAAGGGCGATGCGGTCAATCCGGACGAGATACTCGTGGAGATCGCGCCGGGATAGCCGGCGCGGCCGCCATGGCTCAACCGACGACCATGGAACGCACCAGTACCAGGGTATAGGCAAGGTAGCCCGCCAGCAGCAGGCCGCCCTTGAGCCGGCCGATGCGGCCGGGCGCGCGGAAACCGTAACTCATTGCGAACAGGGTGACGGCGAGGGCGGCCATCACCGGGATATCCCGCGAGAGTACATCGGGCGCCACCGCCAGCGGATGAATGGCGCCAGCGAGGCCGACCACGGCCAGGGTATTGAACAGGTTCGAGCCCAGGATGTTGCCGAGCGCTATGTCGTGTTCGCCCTTGCGCGCGGCCATCAGCGAGGAAGCAAGCTCCGGCAGCGAGGTGCCGATCGCGACCACGGTCAGGCCGATCACCAGGTCGCTGATCCCCAGGCTCTGGGCGATGGTCACCGCGCCCCAGACCAACAGCCGCGAACTGGCGACCAACACCACCAGACCCGCCGCCAGCCAGAAGGCCGCACGGCCCGGGGTCATCCGGTGGGCGTCGAGCTCCTGGCTGATCTCCGCTTCGAGCACGTCGCCGCGCTGGGTCATGCCTTCGTGGATGGTCCAGCTCATGACGCCCGCGAACACTGCCAGCAGCAGCCAGGCGTCGATCCCGGAGACCATGCCGTCCCGAAGCTGCCAGGCCGCAAAGGCGGTGACCGCCATCAGGATCGGCAATTCCCGGCGCACCACCCGCGAATGGACCGCAATGGGGGAAACGAGCGCGGTCAGACCCAGGATGAGTGCGATGTTGACGATGTTGGAGCCATAGGCGTTGCCGAGCGCGATCCCGGAGTTTCCGCCGACCGCGGCCAGTGCCGATACCGTGAGTTCCGGTGCCGAGGTGCCAAAGCCCACCACGACCATGCCGATCAGCAGCGGCGGCATGCCGAGATGACGCGCCACCGCCGCCGAGCCTTCGATGAAGCGGTCGGCGCTCCATACCAGCAATACCAGCCCCACAACCAACGCCGCCAACGCCAAGCCCATGCAGGTACTCCATCCGGGTTCGCCGCGGCAGGAAAGGCCGTTGCGGCGGTCGGCAGGATACCCGCGGCATGGGGTGGCGACAACGACGGATCACTGCGGGCGAATCGCCGGCGGCGAAGGCCTCCGTCATCCGCGCGATACCCGGCAGCGTCGGTGCCAGCACGCCGCGAGTACACGCAGCAGGTCCGCCGCCGGCGGTTGTCGCCCGGTGTCCTCCGGGCGCACACCAGCCAGGACCTCCAGTAGCCCGATCAGGTCTTCGCGCTCGACGACCTGCCGCGCGCGGCGCAGTGCCCGCACCCGCGCCAGTTCGGCGGTGGTAACACCGTCGACGAGAAATTTTTCCACCGCGGCCTCCAGTGCGAATGCCGCGTCATCGTTGTCGATCCACAGCCACCAGAGCCCGATGTCCGCGCAGAACTCCAGTGCGCTGTGGAGCCCGTAGAGCGGTGTGGCCGCAGTGCGCAGGTCGCGCGATAGCTGGCCCAGCAGCGGATGGGCGAGGAGGTCGGCGATCCAGGCGACCGGGATGGCGTCCGCCAGGGCGAAGGGGAGCAGCCAGAGCGCACCGGCGGGGGCGTCCCGCAGTCGGTGGATCTGCGGCCGGGACGGAAGTTGGGGCGGCAGCGGCCCGGATGGGCCATGGTCAGGCAAATCACCCAGCGATCGAATCGCGGTGGCGAGCACCTGGGGATCGACATTCCCCGCGGCGGTCACTCGCAGGCGCGGTCCGGTGAGCAGGCGCTCGCGAAAGTCCGCGAGGCGGGCGCGATCCGGGCGGGGCAGCACCGCGAGTGGGCGCGCGAGGGGATGGGTTCCGAAGCAGGCGCCCAGAGCCATATGCTCCCACCGATCGCGGCTCGCGGCGGCACCGATCTCGACCGCGAGCACGCCAGCTTCGCGTGCGATCCGCGCCGCCGGCGGCAGCGGGGCACGCAACGCCCGCGCCAGGGCGGTCAGGAATTCCGGCGCTGCCGCTGCCGGCAGCAGGGCGTGCCAGACCGTCCATTCGCGGCTGCTCTGGCCGTTCACCGCGCCGCCCCAGCGGGCGAGCGCGGCGGTCGGCAGCGCTTCGCAGACCAGATGCTCCAGCAGATGCGCGGCCCCGCTCTCGTGCGCGCCTTCGTGCAACCGTCCGGCGCGCCACCAGAGGGCAACCGCCGCCGTATGGCGGCCGGCGCTCGGCTGCGTGTGAAGTTCGATGCCGTTGGCAAGGCGCAGCGGGGGCGGCGCCCCACGATGGCCCATCAGTGCTCGCTCTTGGGGCGCGGTACGCTGGATCTGTGGCTCCGCAAGGGCGCCGAATTGGCGCCGCCAGTGCCGATTGGCGCCCCCAGAGGCTGCGCGAGGCGGTTGCAGTCCTTGTGCGCGGATCTGTGGTGGCGGGTGGCACGAGCCGTGCTTGGTTTCATGGCGATACGGGAGGGTTTGGCGTCGCGGCCATTTTCCCACGTGATCACACGAAGACAACTAGGGTTCCGGCCTCCTCGGAGGTGACTGGTCCGAGGGTTGTCGGCCCCAGTGGGGTTACACCGGCGGGACAAAAGCCCGGGAGGACCAGTTGGCCTCCCGCGTCCTATCCGAACCCATTGGAGGATCGACCATGTTCCATCGCCTTTCTCACGCCGTTCTCCTCGTCATTGCATTCCTGTTCACTTCTGCGGTTCAGGCCGCGCCCGTGCGCGTCGGTGTCAGCGACTGGCCCGGCTGGGTGGCCTGGTATGTCGCCAAGGAAAAAGGATTTTTCAAGAAATACGCCGCCGATGTGGAACTGGTGTGGTTCCCCAACTACACGGATTCCATCCAGGCGCTGTCCGCCGGCCAGCTCGACGCCAATTCCCAGACCTGGAGCGACACCCTGGCGCCGCTGGCGGCGGGCGTGCCGCTCAAGGTCATTCTGGCCAACGACAATTCGGCGGGTAACGACGCCCTCATGGTGGCGCCGTCGATCACCGGCTTCGCCGATCTGAAGGGTAAGCCGGTCGCCCTCGAACAGTACAGCGTCTCTCATTTCGTGCTGGCCACCGCCCTGGCGAAAAACGGCATGACACCCGCCGACGTGCAGGTGGTCAATCTCGCCGCCGGCGATGCGGCGGCGGCGTTTCTCGGTGGTCGGGTGCCGGCGGTGGTGGTCTGGAATCCCTGGGTGAACCAGATTCAGTCCAGCGGCAAGGGCAAGGCGCTGTTTACCTCGAAGGACATGCCCGGCCTGATCCCCGATCTGCTGGTGGCGCGCGCGCCGGCACTCGCCGACGCCAAAAAACGCGCCATCTTTGTCGGCATGGTGCGGGCGTGGTACGACACCGTGGCGTTCATCGGCGCGCACCCGCAGGAGGCCGCGGTCATCATGGCGAAAGTGGTGGGACTGCCCCCCGCGGAATACGCCGCCTATCTGCCGGGCACACGCTTTTTCGGTCCGCAGGAAAATCTGATCGCACTCGGAGAGCCCGCGCGGCCTGAATCCCTGGTGGGCGTGGGACCGACCATTGCGGCGTTCCTGACCGAGAACAAATTGCTGGAGGGTGAGGTCAATTTTGCCGCCGCGATCGATCCGAGCCTGGTGCGCGAGGTTGCCGACAAGCCGTCTGCCGATTGAGTCCGAACCATGGTGGCCGATCCGTTGTGGTCAATCCGCGGGACGCTGGGTGGCGTGCGTTATCTGGCCATCGCCGGAGTGGGATTCGCGAGCTTTCTGGGCGGCTGGTGGTGGCTGGCCGGCAGCGGACTGGTGGATGCGGTGTTTCTCCCGGAACCGGTGGCCGTCGCGCGCCGTCTGCTCGGCTGGTATGCCGACGGCAGTCTGTTCGCCGATATCAGGATCAGCATTGGCCGGGTGCTGGGCGGCTTTGTGCTGGCAGTGGTGATGGCGGTGCCGCTCGGGATCTACATCGGCAGCTTCCGCCCCGTGCAGGCGTTTTTCGAACCGCTGATGGAATTCGCCCGTTATTTGCCCGCGGTGGCTTTCGTGCCCTTGGTGCTGCTGTGGGTGGGTATCGGGGAGGGCGCCAAGATCACGCTGATCTGGATCGGGACTTTTTTCCAGATGGTCCTGATGGTGTCGGACAACATCCGTCAGGTGCCCATGGCGCAGATCGAGGCGGCCCAGACCCTGGGCGCGCACCGCGGCGAGGTGGTGTCGCTGGTGGTGTTCAAGTCGGCGCTGCCCGGCATCGTCGATACCCTGCGCGTCACGCTCGGCTGGGCCTGGACCTATCTGGTGGTGGCGGAACTGGTGGCCGCCAATTCCGGCATCGGCTACGCCATTCTGCGCGCCCAGCGCTTCCTGCAGACCGACAAGATCTTTGTCGGCATTCTGCTGATCGGCCTGCTGGGTCTGTTGATGGACCAGGGCTTTCGGCTGGTGCACCGGCGCGCCTTTCCCTGGCTGCATCTGCGATGAATCCCGTGGCGGAGACCTGTATCCGTATCGAGCGCCTCGGCAAGACCTATCGGGGTCAGGCCACGCCCGCGCTGCAGGAGATCGACCTGGCCGTGGCCGAGGGCGAATTCGTTGCCCTGGTGGGCGCTTCCGGCTGCGGCAAATCCACGCTGTTGCGCCTGATCGCAGGGCTGGAAGCCCCGAGCCTGGGGCGGGTCTGTCTGGATGGTCGGCCCGTGACGGGGCCGGGGTGCGACCGCGCCGTGGTGTTCCAGGACTACAGTCTCTACCCCTGGCTCAACGTGCTGGAAAACGTGCGCTTCTGCCGCTCCCTGCGCGCCCACACCCGAAATGCCACCGAGTCCGAGGTCAACGCCGCCGTGGAGCGCGCCTACGCCCTGCTGGAGTTGATGGGGCTGGATGAAGTGCGCGAGCGCTACCCGAACCAACTCTCCGGCGGCATGCGCCAGCGCGTCGCCATCGCCCGCGCCCTGATGGCGCAGCCCCGGGTGCTGTTGATGGATGAGCCCTTCGGGGCGCTCGATGCCCAGACCCGCGAAGTGATGCACGAGTTGATTCTGCGCCTGTTCGAGATCGAACGCAGCACCATCGTGTTTGTGACCCACGACGTGGAGGAAGCGGTCTATCTCGCCGACCGGGTCGTGGTGCTGGCGCCGCAGCCGGGGCGCATCGACAGCATCCATCCGGTAGCACTGCCGCCGCCCGGCGCGCGCCACCCGGATCTCAAGCTCGCCCCCGAATTCCTGTCCCAGAAAAAAACCGTGCTGGATCGCATTCGCGCCACTTCGGGCGTGCAGCGCGATCTGGACAAACTGAGTCGCCTGGCCGAGCTCTCGCGGCGCGGCCGGCGGCCCGATACCAAACCCGCCATTGGGAATCACTGAGGAGATAGCCATTCATGCGTCTGCAACGCGTTAACGCCACCGGGGCGCTCAGTCGCGGCCTCAACCACCATCCGACGTTCGACAAAACCCAGCTTCAAGGCTGGAAATCGCTGCAAAAGGAAAAGGACCTGCCCACGGAGGCCTGGAAAGCCCATGTGCAGCACGGTCTCGATAATGGCCTGACCGCTGCCGCCAGTGTCCAGGACCGCGGCATTTCCACCTTTGTGCGGGGTGAACTGCCCCACTTTGCGGGCATCAACACCTTCATGAAGGCGCCCTTTTGCGAGAACGTCCACAACATCGGTCAGTACGATGCGGCGATTCTGGGTGTGCCCTTCGACGGCGGCACCACCTACCGCCCGGGCACCCGCTTCGGGCCGCAAGGCATCCGCAAGATCAGCGCGCTCTACACGCCCTACAACTACGAGCTGGGCGTCGACCTGCGCGAACAGATGAACCTCTGCGACGCCGGCGACGTGTTCGTGATCCCCGCCAATATCGAGAAGACGTTCGATCAGATCAGTCGCGGCGTGGGCCATATCTTTGCGTCCGGCGCATTGCCCATCGTGCTCGGCGGCGATCACTCGATCGGCTTTGCCACCGTGCGCGGCATAGCGGAGAACACCGATAAGAAGATCGGCATCATCCACTTCGACCGCCACGCCGACATCCAGGAAAAGGACCTCGACGAGCGCATGCACACCACGCCCTGGTTCCACGCCACCAATCTGCCCAATGTGCAGGCCAAAAATCTGGTGCAGGTGGGCATCGGCGGCTGGCAGGTGCCGCGTCCGGCGGTGAAGGAAGCGCGCAAGCGCGGCACCACCATTCTGACCATGAACGACGTGGCCGAACTGGGCCTGGAGAAGACCGCCGAGATCGCGCTGGAAACCGCCTGGGACGGCACCGATGCCGTCTATCTGTCGTTCGATATCGACGCCGTGGACTGCGGCTTCGTTCCGGGTACCGGCTGGCCGGAGCCGGGCGGTTTTCTGCCCCGCGAAATTCTCTACCTGCTCGGTGCGGTGGCGAAAGAGGGTATCTGCGGCATGGAGGTGGTCGAGGTCTCGCCGCCTTACGACCAATCCGAGATCACCGCGCTGCTCGCCACCCGCGCCATTGTCGATGTGCTGGGTACTCTGGTGGCCCACGGCAAGCTGGGCTCGCACAAGTCGATCATTCGCGGCTGGAGCGCCTGAGGTGCTTGCGCTCCCGACCCCGGCGCTCACCCTGATGAGCATGGGTTTCGGCCTCGGTCTGCTGCACGCCTTGGACCCGGATCACCTGCTGGCGGTGGCAAATCTGGGCGATGCCCGCGCCGGCCGTCGCGCCTCCCTGGGTCTGTGCGCCCGCTGGGCCCTGGGTCACGGCGCCGCACTGCTGGTCATCGGCGCCCTGGTGCTGCTGGTAGGGATAGCGGTGCCCAGCGCGCTCAGCACGGCAGCCGAACATCTGGTGGGAGGGGTGTTGATGGTGCTGGGGGTAACGATGCTGTGGCGACTCTGGGCGGGCGAGGCGCCGGTGCAACTGCACTGCCACGGCGTTGCTGGCACCCATCTGCACGTGGCCGGATTGCCCGCTCACCAGGGCCGTCGCGCACTGTTGGTGGGCCTGCTGCACGGCACCGCCGGATCCGCCTCGCTGCTGGTTCTGGCACCCCTCGCCACCGCTGCCAATCCGTGGATCGGCATGAGTTATGTGCTGCTGTTCGCCGTGGGTGTGCTGGCCGCGATGATGGTCTTTGGCACTGTGCTGGGTACGGGCTTCCGACACCTGTGCGGCACCCGCGCCGGCGTGTCATCAGGACTGCGCATGCTGATGGCACTTGCCGCGATAGCGTTCGGCCTGTCGCTGCTGCGGGGCGGCTGATCCCGCGCCGGACTGCATCCACTCGCGTGGAAGTGGGAATGACGGGTTATTCCTGCGCTCCGATGGTCCAGGTATCTGATCGTCCGGCTTCTGGACCTTGGCTACTTCCGGACCTTGGCTACATGGCCCACAAATTGCGAGTTCCAAAAGTATTCTTCCCGACGTTGAGTGCTTATGGAGCTTCGCGAACCCGGTGATTTCACCCACCTTCGCCTCCGTGGCGGCACACGGCGGCCGGGCTGGCCGCTTTCTGGTGTAGCATCTGTCGATGGCAGGGCCGCTCCGGCTCCGCAGCCCCGGACGGGCGAAATGACGCTGGACTGGAAACATTATGATAGCGGCGCGCTGTTCGACGAGCTGATCAGCAGTCCCGGCAATGCGCGGGCGCCGGCGCGGCGTCTGGTGGCTTATCTGGCGTCGCTCGGCGACGCCGAGATCGAATCGCGCCGACGCATGGCGGAGGCGACCATTCGCCAGATGGGGGTGACCTTCACCGTGTATTCGGAGGAGGGCAACATCGACCGCGCCTGGCCTTTCGACATCATTCCCCGCACCATCTCGGCGCGGCAGTGGCGCGAGGTCGATGCCGGCCTCAAGCAGCGGCTGCGCGCACTCAATCGTTTTATCGACGACATCTACCACGAGCAGCGCATCATCGCCGATGGCGTGTTTCCCGCCGAAGTACTGGCGCAGTCGAAGAATTTCCGTCCGGAATGCGTCGGCGTGTCGCCCCCTTTTGGGGTCTGGGCGCACATCTGCGGCACCGATCTGGTGCGCGACGAGCGCGGCCGGTTCTTCGTCCTGGAAGACAATCTGCGGGTCCCCTCCGGCGTCGCCTACATGCTGGAGAATCGCGCCATCACCAAGCGGGTGCTGCCGGAGCTGTTCGAGAGCGACGCCATTCTCCCCGTGAGCGACTATCCCGCGCGCCTGTTCGACATGCTCGCCGCGCTGTCGCCGCGCAAGCTCAGCAATCCGGGCATCGTGGTGCTCACGCCCGGCATCTATAACTCGGCCTATTTCGAGCACGCCTACCTCGCCCAGCAGATGGGCGTGGAGCTGGTCGAGGGTCGCGATCTGCTGGTGGGCGACGACGACTGTGTCTACATGCGCACCATCGCCGGCCGCGAGCGGGTGGATGTGATCTATCGGCGCATCGACGACCTGTTTCTGGATCCGGAAGTCTTCAACCCGGAATCCACGCTCGGCGTGCCCGGGTTGATGCGGGCCTGGCGCGCCGGCAAGGTGGCGCTCGCCAACGCGCCCGGCGCGGGCGTGGCGGACGACAAGGTGGTCTACGCCTATGTGCCGAAAATGATCGAGTACTACCTGGGCGAAAAAGCCCTGCTCGCCAATGTCGAGACGTTTCTGTGTGCCGATCCCGAGCAGCGCGCCTATGTGCTCGACCACCTCGACGAGCTGGTGGTGAAGCCCGCCAACGAGTCCGGCGGTTACGGCATGCTGGTCGGTCCGCACGCGACCCGCAAGGAGCGCGCCGAGTTCGCGCGCCGCATTCAGGCCGATCCGCGCAACTACATTGCCCAGCCCACGCTCAAGCTGTCGGTGGCGCCCACCCTGGTGGACGGCGGCCGCCTGGAGCCGCGCCATCTGGACCTGCGGCCCTTCGTGCTGCAGGCCGAGGACATGTACGTCACCACCGGCGGACTCACCCGGGTGGCGTTGCGCAAGGGCAGCCTGGTGGTGAATTCCTCCCAGGGCGGCGGCAGCAAGGACACCTGGATCGTCGACACGGATGCGAAGTGATGCTGTCGTCCGTCGCTGAGCGCATCTATTGGGCAGCGCGCTATCTGGAGCGCGCCGAGAACACCGCGCGCCTGGTCAGCGTCTACGACAGCCTGCTCCTGGATCTGCCCCGGGGTATCGACATCAGTTGGTACAACCTGATCGAGCTCAACAGCGCCACCGAAGCCTTCGCCGAGCGCTACCGGGTGCGGGACGAGCGCAATGTGGTGAAGTTCCTGCTGGCCGATGCCGATCACAGCGGCGCGCTGGTCAACTCGTTGCGCATGGTGCGCGAGAACCTGCGCACCACCCGCGATGTGTTCGCTCCCGAGGTGTGGGAGTTCGTCAACGATCTGTTCTATTTCGCCACCGACAATGTGGCGCAGGGAACCGGACGCAAACTGCGCCACCAGTTCACCAGCGGCATCATTCGCGGTTGCGAGCAGGTGAACGGTCAGATCGCCGCCACCACCAGCCGCGATGCGCCCTGGCAGTTCATTCAGCTTGGCCGGCATCTGGAGCGCGCCGACATGACCACGCGCATTCTCGATGCCGGCGCCGTCGCGCTGTTGCAGTCGGCGGAGCGCGGACAGGTGAACCTGGGCCAGATTGTCTGGGGGCATGTGCTGCGCTCGCTGAGCGCGGAGCTCGCCTACCGCCGCGCGGTGCGGGTGCGGGTGGCGGGTCCGGAAGTGGCGAACTTTCTGCTCAACGATCCGTATTTTCCCCGTACCATCCGCTTCTGTCGCGAACAGGTGGCGAGCGCCATCCGTACGCTGCCGGGGAGCGAGGCGATGCTGGGTGCCCTGGAAGAAGTCGCGGCGGTGTATTACCCGATCCGGTCGATCGAGGATCTCGGTCCGGCGTTTCGCGACTATCTCAATGAAATCCAGATTCGGATCGGCACCATGCATGAACGTATCCGCGATGCCTGGTTTGCGCTGCGCTGAATCCGGGGTCTTGAATTTGAAAAGATGAATTTGAAAAGATGAATTCGAAGTGATGAATTTGAAACGACGAGTTTGAAATATTGAATCCGGACTATCGAACCCACCGCACTGAACCCGGAGCATTGAATTCATGACCATTCGCGTCAAGCTGCTCCACGTCACCGAATACCGCTTCGACCGGCTGGTGAACCTGTCGCCCCATGTCCTGCGCCTGCGGCCCGCGGCCCACTGCCGCACGCCGATTCGCGGCTATTCGCTGCGGGTGAGTCCGGCCACGCACTTCCTCAACTGGCAGCAGGATCCCTGCGGCAATTATCTTGCGCGCCTGGTCTTTCCCGAGCGCAGCGATCATCTGTCGATCACGGTCGAGGTCATCGCCGAGATGACGGTGATCAATCCGTTCGACTTCTTTCTCGACGAAGGCGCCGAGCGGTTTCCCTTCGACTACGGCGAACGCGACCGCCATGAGCTGGCGCCCTATCTGGTATGCGAGCCCGCCGGGCCGTTGTTGCGGAGCTGGCTGGCCGGCGTGGCGCGCGCGCCCATCCCGACCAACGACTTTCTGGTCGCACTCAACCAGCGCCTGCAGCGCGCTATTTCCTACAACATCCGCATGGAGCCCGGCGTGCAGAGCTGCGAGCGGACTCTCGAACTGGCGCGCGGTTCCTGCCGCGACAGTGCCTGGCTGCTGGTGCAGATCTGCCGTCATCTGGGGCTCGCCGCGCGCTTTGTATCGGGCTATCTGGTGCAACTGAAGGCGGATGTGGCGGCGCTCGACGGTCCCTCGGGACCCGCCGCCGACTTCACCGATCTCCACGCCTGGTGCGAGGTGTACCTGCCCGGGGCCGGCTGGGTCGGGCTCGATCCGACTTCGGGGCTGTTTGCGGGCGAGGGCCATATTCCACTGGCCTGCACGCCGGACCCGGTGTCGGCAGCGCCCATCGAAGGCTTCACCGATACCTGCGAGGTGGAGTTTCACCACCGCAACGAAGTGCTGCGGATTCATGAGGATCCCCGGGTCACGAAGCCCTACAGCGCGGCGCAGTGGGCGCTGATCGACGCCCTGGGCGCCGCGGTGGACGCGCGTCTCGACGCCATGGATGTGCGTCTCACCCAGGGTGGGGAGCCGACCTTTGTGTCCATCGATGACATGGAATCGGCGCAGTGGAACACCACGGCGCTCGGCGCGGACAAGCTCCGTCTCGCCCGGGAGCTGCTCCTGCGCCTGCGCGACCGCTTTGCCCGCGGCGGCTTGCTGCACCACGGTCAGGGCAAGTGGTATCCCGGCGAGGAGCTGCCGCGCTGGGCGCTCGGCTGTTTTTGGCGCAGTGACGGTGAACCCGTGTGGCGTGATCCGCAGTGGCTGGCGCCGGTGGGCACGGATCAGGGCCACGACTTCGCCGCCGCCGACCGTTTCGCCAACCACCTGTGCGTGGCCCTGGGGCTCGATCCCGCGCGGCTGCTCATTGCCCGCGAGGATGCTTTTCACTATCTCTGGCGCGAACAGGAATTGCCGGAGCATCTCGACCCCCAGACCGCCGCGTTGGATGACAGTCTGGAGCGCCGCCGACTGGCGCGCTTGCTGCAACAGGGCTTGCACGCGCCGACCGGCCTCGCGCTGCCCCTGGGCTGGGACCCGGTTGCGGAGCGCTGGCGCAGTTCGCCCTGGCCGCTGCGGCGCGGCCAGCTGATACTGATCCCCGGCGATTCGCCCATGGGTTACCGGCTGCCGCTGGACTCGCTGCCAGCGGTGACCGAGGCCGAGGCGCGCGAGGCGGAGCGCGATCCCTTCGCGCCCGCCAAACCCCTGGATGCCGACTACCACCAGTACGCCCAGGCGGTGCTGGAAGCCGCCGCGGATCGTCGCGAGATCATGGCGGCGCCCGCCGATCCGGAAGCCGATCCGAAAGCCGATGCGGAACAGCCGGCGCCCCTGGTGCGCACGGCGCTGTGCATCGAACCCCACGACGGCACCCTGCATATCTTCCTGCCGCCGCTCCAGCATCTGGAACACTATCTGGCGCTGGTGGGGGCGGTGGAAGCCTGTGCCGCCGACCTGCGCCTGCCGGTGGTGATCGAAGGCTACGAGCCGCCTCGCGATCCCCGTCTGCTGCGCCTGCTGGTGACGCCGGACCCTGGCGTGATCGAGGTGAACATCCATCCCGCCAGCAGTTGGTCCGAGTTGCGCGACACCACCCTGGCGCTCTACGCCGAGGCGCACCAGACGCGCCTGGGCACCGAGAAATTTCTGCACGATGGCCGCCACACCGGCACCGGCGGCGGCAACCACGTCACGCTCGGCGGCGCCACTCCGGCCGACAGCCCGCTGCTGCGCCGTCCCGACCTGTTGCGCAGCCTGATTACCTACTGGCAGCACCATCCGGGGCTGTCCTATGCGTTTTCCGGCATGTTCATCGGTCCCACCAGTCAGTCGCCGCGGGTCGACGAAGGCCGCGCCGAGACCCTCTACGAGCTGGAGATCGCCTTCCAGCAGATGCCGTCCGGGGAGATCGCGCAGCCCTGGCTGGTGGACCGGCTGCTGCGCAATCTGCTCACCGACATTACCGGCAATACCCACAGGTCCGAGTTCTGCATCGACAAGCTGTATGCGCCGGGCAGCGCCAGCGGGCGCCTGGGAATCCTGGAATTCCGGGGTTTCGAAATGCCGCCCCATGCCCATATGGCGCTGGTGCAGGCGCTGCTCCTGCGCAGCCTGGTGGCGCGCCTGTGGCGGACGCCCTATCACCGGCCGCTGGTACGCTGGGGCACGGCGCTGCATGATCGCTTCATGCTACCGCACCATGCCTGGGTCGATCTGCGCGATGTAGTGGCGGATCTGAATGCCCACGACTTGCCGTTTCAGCTCGACTGGCTCGCGCCCTTCGCCGAGTTTCGCTATCCCCACTACGGCGAGGTGCAGATCGGCGACATCCGCATCGAGCTGCGCTGGGCCATCGAGCCCTGGCATGTGCTGGGCGAGGAAGTCGGGAGCTTCGGCACCGCCCGCTATGTGGATTCTTCCGTGGAGCGGCTCCAGGTCAAGGTGGACGGGCTCACCGACAGCCGCTATGTGCTGGCCTGCAACGGCCGCCGCGTACCCCTGCGCAACACCGGCCGCCACGGCGAATACGTGGCCGGAGTGCGCTATCGCGCCTGGGCGCCGCCGTCCGCGCTGCATCCGACCATCGGGGTGCAGGCGCCCCTGGTATTCGATCTGATCGATACCTGGAACGGTCTCGCGGTCGGCGGCTGCACCTACCATGTGGTGCATCCCGGCGGGCGCAGCTACGACGACTTTCCGGTCAATGCCAACGCCGCCGAGGCGCGCCGGGTCAGCCGTTTCACGGCGTTCGGGCACACGCCCGGCACGCTGGCCGAGGTCACGTTGCCGCCGGTGCTGCGCAAATTCGTACCCTGTGATCAGTTCCCGCGGGCCATGGCCCCCCCGCCCGAAGAACCCAGTGATGATTACTCTCACACGCTGGATCTGCGGCGTGGCGCCTGAGCCGGTCGCGCCGTCGAGAGTGGAGGCGGGGCGCGTACCTGCTGCCGGGAGCGCCCGACTGTGCCAGAATCCGCCGCTCGCCGACCACCGGGCAGGCTTTTCGAACCCATGACCGATTTTCACCGCACACGCCCGTTTCAGCCCATCCCCAGCCAGTTGCAGCAGGGCGGGCAGGCGACGGTGGCGCTGAACGCGGCGCCGGGTTACGGCCCCGCCTTTTCCGACCGCCACGATGAAGTCTATGAACCCGGCGGCGCGGTGCGCCCCCACTGGCGTTATCTGCTGGAAGGTCTGGCGGCCCTGGGGCCCGAGGTGCTCGCGGAGCGCGAGCGCAAGGCGCGGCGCATCCTGCGCGACGACGGCGCCACCTACAACGTCTCCAGCGAACCGCTGGCGAGCCGTATCTGGGAGCTGGACCTGGTCCCCCAGCTCATCGAGAGCGAGGACTGGAGCCACATCGAGGCGGGCCTGATCGAGCGGGCGGAACTGCTGGATCTGGTGCTGAAGGATATCTACGGCGGGCGCGACCTGATCCGCCACGGCATCGTCCCGCCCGAGCTGGTTTACAGCCACCCGGGATTCCTGCGTCAGTGCCAGGGTATCCGGGTGCCCGGCGAGCATCACCTGATTCTCTACGCCGCCGACATGGTGCGCGATGCCGATGGCGCCATGTGCATCATCGGGGATCGCGCCCAGGCGCCCAGCGGTGTCGGCTACGCGCTGGAGAACCGCACCGTGATGTCGCGGGTGCTGCCCAGCCTGTTCCGCGACAGCCACGTGCATCGCCTGTCGGGATTCTTTCACCAGCTGCGCCAGAAGCTGATGGCACTGGCCCCCGGCGATGCCATTCCCCAGGTGGCGCTACTGACGCCCGGCTCCTACAGCGAAACCTATTTCGAGCACGCCTTTCTGGCCAACTACCTGGGCTATCCCCTGGTGCAGGGCGGCGATCTCACCGTGCGCGGCGGGCGGGTGTGGATGAAGTCCCTCGAAGGCCTGCGCCGCATCGACATCATTCTGCGGCGGGTCGACGATTTTTTCTGTGACCCGGTGGAGCTGCGCGGCGACTCCCAGTTGGGCGTGCCGGGCCTGCTCGAAGTGGTGCGCGCCGGTCGCGTCGTGATCGCCAATCCCCTGGGTGCAGGCTTTGTCGAAAATCCCGCGCTGTTCAAATACCTGCCCGCGATCGGCAAATTCTTTTTCGGGCGCGAGCCCCGCATCCGCACCGTGGAGACGTTCTGGTGCGGCGATCCGGCGGATCGCGAGCGGGTCCTGGCGGAACTGCCGCAACTGGTCATCAAGCCGGCGTTTCGCCGCTACGGCCAGCACAGCGTGTTCGGCAGCGATCTGGGCACGGCGGAACTGGCACTCTGGCGGCGGCGGATTCAGGACGCGCCGCTCGACTATGTCGCCCAGCGCTACCAGGCTTCATCGCGCACGCCGGTGCTGGAGGGCGGCGCGTTCACGCCCAGACCCATGGTGCTGCGCAGCTTCGCGGTCGCCAATCCCACCTCCTACACGGTGCTGCCGGGCGGGCTTACCCGCATCGGGCGCGCCAGCGACACCCGGGTGATCACCAACCTGACCGGCTCCAACAGCAAGGACACCTGGGTGCTCGCTTCCGAGCCGGAGAAGCAACTCTCGCTGCGGCGGGAGGCCGTCCCCACCAGCGCGCCGCCGGAGCGCGGCGTATTGCCCAGCCGGGTAGTCGAAAACCTGTTTTGGATGGGCCGCTACGCCGAGCGCGGCGAGGCGGCCCTGCGTCTGCTGCGCACCCTGTTCCTGCAACTCAACGGGGTGGAGCCGTTGTCCGATGGCGCGCGCCGCGTGCTGCTGGGCGCGGTGACCCGGGTGACTCATACCCTGCCGGGCTTCACGGTGGCGGATGCGCCTTTCGCGACACCCGAACGCGAACTGAAAGCCGTGGTGCTGGATGCCGCCTGTCCGGGCTCGGTCGTGGGAAGCCTGCGCGCCATGTTGCAGGCCGGTGAAGAGGTCAAGGAGCTGCTCTCCGCCGACACCCAGCGGGTGTTGAACGATCTGCGTGACGAGCTGGCGGCGCTGGCCGAGCAGCTTGGCGCGGAACAACTGGTGGCGCCGGAAGAGGCGCTCGATCCGCTGGTGACTTCCCTGCTGGCGCTCGCCGGGCTGCGCCACGAGAGCATGTTCCGCGGCATGAACTGGCGCTTCTGGGAGCTGGGCCGCTGCATCGAAAAAGCCATTCAGCTCACCACCCTGCTGCGCGCCACGCTGGTACCCGATCTGGCCGAGAACGATATCCCGGTGGTGGTGGAGTCCGTGCTGCTGACCTGCGAGACCCTCATCACCTACCGCCGGCGCTATCGCGCCGAACCGGACATCCGCCACGGACTCGAACTGCTGGTGCTGGACGAGACCAATCCGCGCGCGCTGCTCTACCAGGTGCAGCGCCTCGGCGGTCACATCGCCGCGCTGCCCGCTGTCGAGTCCGGCCCGGGACTGTCACGGGCCGGCCGCCTGGCGCTCGAAGCGCTCACCGCGCTGCACCTCAGCCGACCCGAGGAATTGGCTGCCGCCGACACGGGCGAAGCCGGCCGCACGGCGCTCGAGCAACTGCTGGGCCGGCTGGAGGGCCTGTTGATCGCGACGGCGGAAATGCTGGCCGAATGTTATTTCGACCATCGCGCCGCGCAGCAACAGCTCATCGCGGCGGACTGGGGTTACGGACAGTGATCTACCGGGTCCGCCATGTCACCCGCTACCGCTACGAGCGCCTCGTCACGCTGTGTCACAATCAGGCCCATCTATTGCCCCGCGACACCCGCAACCAGCGCTGTCTGGGCAGCAGCATCCAGGTGACGCCCGCACCCGCGACCGCGGTGGAAGAGCGCGATTACTTCGGCAACCGGGTTTACCGGTTTTCCGTCGAGACACCGCATCGCGAGCTGGAAGTCAGTGTCTCCAGTCAGGTCGAGGTCGATCTGGATCGCAATGGAACCCCGGTTCTGGATCTGGGCGCGACCTGCGCCGAGGCGCGCGACCGCTTGTGGCGGGAAAGCGATGAGAATCATCTGTTGGCGCGGGAATTCCTGCTGGATTCCCCGATGATCAAAGCCGGTATCGCATTGCGGGACTACGCCGCGCCACTGTTTGCCGACACCCGACCGCTGCTGTCGGCGGTGCGCGAACTCACCAGCCGCATCTTCAGCGATTTTGCCTACGATCCGGAATTCACCACCGTCGCGACGCCCCTGGAAGACGTGCTGGAAAGCCGGCGCGGCGTCTGCCAGGATTTCGCCCACCTCGCCGTCGGCTGTCTGCGCGCGCTGGGGTTTCCGGCGCGCTATGTGAGCGGCTATGTGGAAACCCGGCCCGCGCCGGGGCAGGCGCGCCTGGTCGGCGCCGATGCCTCCCACGCCTGGTTCGCGGTCTATGCGCCGGGGGAGGGCTGGGTGGAGTTCGATCCCACCAACGACAACATGCCGGGCGCGCAGCACATCACCACCGCCTGGGGCCGCGACTATTCCGACGTAACGCCCCTGCGCGGCGTCATCTTCGACGGCGGCGACTGCCAGAAGATGACGGTCGGGGTGGATGTGGAGCGGTTGTAGGCAACCCGTACGGATGCCCGGTGCAGGTACCCTGGACGGCGCCAGGAGCGCCGCCGATACAGTTCAAAGCCACAGAAACAAAACTACAGCAACAAAACCACAACAAAAAACCACTGCCTGGAGGTCACCATGAAACTTTCCAAACCCCGTATTCCGCCCCTGGCCGAGAGCGAATGGACCGAGGAGCAGCGCAAGGTGCTGGGGCCGGTCAAGGCCGCGCAGCCCTTCTACAACGTGCTGGGAACCCTGTCGCGGCACTGGGACGCGGCGCAGAAATTCACTGTCTGGGCCTATCACGTGATGGGCGAGACGTCGCGCATCGCGCCGCGCGAGCGCGAAATCCTCATTCTGCGCGTGGGCTGGTTGTGCCAGGCCGAGTACGAATGGGGCCAGCATGTGATCTTCGCGCGCGAAGCCGGCCTTACGGATGCCGAGATCGCGCGCATCAAGGCGGGACCGGATGCGCCGGGCTGGACGCCGTTTGAAGCGGCACTGCTGCGCGCGACCGACGAACTGCACCATGATTCCTGCATCGGCGACGCGACCTGGAAAGCGCTCGCCGAGCGTTACGACGATCTGCAGATGATGGATGTGGTGTTCGCGGTGGGTCAGTACCACCTGGTGTCGATGGCGCTGAACTCGTTCGGCGTGCAGCTCGACGCGGGCGTCAAGGGGTTCTGAGCTCCGTGTCGTGAGCCGAGCGCCGTGAGCCCAGAGCCGAGCGCCGCGAGCCGGGTCAGGTCGGGACCGGCTCGCTGACCAGCACGCCGTCAGCGGTGAGCTCGGCAATGCGTTCCGCCGCGAGGCCGAGCAAGCCACCCAGGATCGCGCCATTATGCTCGCCCAGATAGGGCGCCTGCAGGTCGAGGTCGTTGGCGAAGGCCGAAAACCGCAGCGGCATGCCGGGCATTTCAAAGCTGCCGGCGCCGCGGTCGGTGATGGTGCGCACCGTGCCGCGGTATTGCATGTGGGGATGGTTCATCACCTGCTGGATGGAGAGGATCGGCGCCACCGGCACATGGTGCTCGCCGAGCAGGCGGATGGTGGCCGCGTCGCTCTCCTGGGCCTGCAGCCAGTCCTCGATCAGCACCTTGAGCTCTTCATGGTGGGCCACCCGGGCCGGATCGTCGATGTAGCGCGGGTCGGTGATGAGTTCGGGCCGGCCCATGGCGTTACAGAAGTCCTTCCAGCGGCCGAGGATGGCGATCAGGATCAGATAGCCGTCCTTGCTCTTGTATACCCCGAGCGGTGCCACTGCCGAATGGTAACGGCCGGGCAGGTAGGGGTTGATCGCGCCGCCGCTGGCGCTGATCGCACCGACGTTCATTTCGTGGCTGTGGAAGTAGCAGTCGAGCAGCGAGATATCGAGATACTGCCCATCATCGCCGGAGGTGGCGCGGTGATAGAGCGCGCCATTGATGGCGGCGAGCGCGTGGGCGCCGGTGGTGGTGTCGCCGAGGGCGGCAATGGGAATGTAGGGACCGTTTTCCTTGTCGCCGATCATGCCGGTGATGCCCGCATAGGCCTGGCCGATGAAGTCATAGCCGGGCAGTCCGGACAGCGGCCCGTCCTGGCCGAAGGTCGAGATCGAGCACATGATGGCTTTGGGGTTGAGTTCGTGCACTTTTTCCCAGGGCAGTCCCAGGCGGCGGATCGCACCCGGCGCGAAGTTCTCGATCACCACGTCCACTTGCTTGACCAGCTCGTGGATGAGCTGGAGGCCGGCGGTGGATCTCATGTCCACGCAGACGCTTTTCTTGCCGCGGTTCTGCTGGATGAAATAAACGCCGCGGCCGTTGACCTTGAAACCCACGTTGCGGATCTGTTCGCCGAAGGGCGCCAGCTCGAGCTTGATGATCTCTGCGCCCATCTCGGCCATCATCCGGGTGCAGGCGGGGCCGGCGACGTGCTGCGAGAAATCGAGCACGCGCACGCCATCGAGGACATGTCGTTTCGCCACGGGTCTTCTCCTTATCGTTGGTTTCGGTGCGGTGTGGCGCCAGTGGCCGGCGCCCGTGAGCGTCAGGGCCCGCGAGTGTCAGGGCCCGCGAGTATCAGGGATAGTTCTTGGCGACGAAATCCAGCCAGGCCTGCCAGCGCTGCGGGTTCGAGGGAAACTTGGGGTGGTCGTAGGCGGCGATGTGAAAGGTCTCCCCCTCGAAATGGCCGGAACCCTGGCCGATGAACTTCATCTGCTCGGCGTACATGGGTTTTTGCGCGGCGGGCACCGTCTTGGCGGCGGCTTCCGACCAGAGCCCGGCGTGGCGCAGCGCGGCGATGATGCGCTGCGCGCTGGCGTCGCCGAGGGTGTCGTCCACGCACAGGTAGAGACTGGCGTTGTCCTTGTCCGCGCTGTCGAAGTAGAGCTCGAACTGGTTGATGAGATCGGTACCGGAAAGCGCCATGGCCTGTCCTCCTGGGTTGTCGTGAGCCGATGATCCGCATGATAAAGGATTCCCTTTGCGCTACCGCAACTTTCCTGTCCGGCGATCAGGCTATGATTGCCAAGTGAGCGGTTATCGGGATTTTTGGGGAGGGTGACGAATGCTGCGCAATTCGGTCGATGGTTACGGATGGGTGAGCCGGGCACTGCACTGGCTGATGGCGGTGCTCATCATCGGGGTGATGATTCTGGGCTTGGTGGTCGAGGACATGCCCAAGGGACCGGAGCGTACCGGCCTGATGAACTGGCACCAGTCGTTCGGCACGGTGGTGCTGGCGCTGGTCGCGCTGCGGCTCGCCTGGCGACTGGTGAATCCGGTGCCGCGGCCGCTCGGCAGTCCGCTGACGCAGCGACTGGCAAGCCTGATGCACTGGCTGCTCTATGCGCTGGTCATCATCCAGCCGCTCTCGGGTCTGGTGCACGTGCAGGCCGCAGGGCATAGCCTCGCGCTGTTCGGCACGCTGGAGTTGCCTCGACTGATCGCCGAGAACGAGCCGCTGGCGGAGTTCCTGGAGGAGGTTCACAAGACCGTCTGGATCCTGATTGCGCTGGCGGTGACGGGGCACGCCGCGGCCGCGTTCAAACATCACTTCGTCGATCGCGACAAGACTCTGGTGCGCATGCTGCGGGATTGAGCCCGCACCGGTGCCGGCAAATCGATCACCGGGGCGTGGCGACCGGGACATTTCCCGTCGACAGGCGAATCGAGTCGATAGGCGAGCCCGGTCGGATCGATAGGGAGGGCGCGAGCGCCGCGCAATGCGGCAGCCCGCTGCGGCGGTTTTTCAGCGATACGCCAGTGCTTGCGCCAACGCGAGCCTTTCCGCGACGCTCTCCGGCAGGGTCGCCATGGCCTGTACCCTGTTGAGGTTGAGCAGCAGACCGCGCTGGTTGGCGACCTGTACGGTGAGCCCGGGGCGGGCGTTGAGTTCCAGCATCAGCGGGCCGAGCTCCCGGTCCATCACGATATCTGCGCCCAGATAGCCCAGTCCCACGGTATCGGCGCACTGAATCGCCAGCTCCAGGATGCGCTCCCAATGGGGGATGGCTATCCCCAGGGTGGAGTGCCCGGTATCGGGGTGGATGGCGCAGGACGAGCCGCGAAAAACCCCGTCGCGACTTTTGCCGGTCGCCAGATCGATGCCGATGCCCATGGCGCCCTGGTGCAGGTTGGCTTTGCCATCGGACGCCCGCGTCGGCAGCCGCACCATGGCCGCCACCGGCACGCCGCGAAACACGATCACCCGGATATCGGGTACGCCCTGAAAGCTGATGTGTTCGAAAAAGGGATCGAACTTGACCCGGTACTCAATGATCGCCTGGTCCGGCATTCCCCCCAGACTGTACATGCCGCTGAGAATGTTGGAGACGTGGTGCTGCATGGCGGTGAGCGTGATCAGATCGCCGCTCGGCTTGCGAAAGCTGTTGCCGAAGCGGCCGCACACCACCAGGATGCCGTTGCCGCCGCTGCCGTGGGACGGCTTGATGACGAAATCCTCGTGCGTCCCGAGGATATCGCCCAGCTCCTTGCCTTCGTGCTGCTCCGTGATGACCGCGTAGAGTTCAGGCACCGCGATGCCGCGCGCCAGCGCCAGCTTTTTGGTCAGCAGTTTGTCGTCGACGAGCGGATACAGGTGGCGCGGGTTGTAGCGCATGATGAAATCGGCATTGCGCCGGTTCATGCCCAGCACACCGAGCTGGCGCAGGCGGCGCGGAGACGCGAGGAAGCTCATGCGTGCGGTGTGCCGCGGAAGTCGCGGAAGCGTCGTAATTCGGAAAGCCGGTAGCCGGTATAGCGGCCCATCAGCAGGCTCAGTCCGAGTGCCACCAGCAGCAGTTCCGGAAACACGAACATCAGGTGCTCGAGGTCGCGCTGATTCATCACCAGATAGCTCAGCGACGCAATCAACAGGCTGCCCAACCCGTTCAGGATGGCATCGCGGGCGCCGCTCTCCTCCCAGGTGATCGACATGCGCTCGATGGTCATCGCCAGGATCACCATCGGGAAGAGGGCGACCGACAGGGTGCGTTCCATGCCCAGTTTATTGGTGATCAGGCTCGTCAGCAGCATCAGGCCGACCACGATGATGAGAATGGCGGTCAGGCGGGGCACCAGGAGCAGCATGAGCCGTTCCAGGTAAAAGCGCAGCATCAGGCCGATGGACACGATCAGGGAGAACAGCACGATACCCCACAACAGCTGCGTCTCACGGAAGGCGAGGGCGATCAGTACCGGCATGAAGGTGCCGAAGGTACTGATACCGACGAAGGTGCGCATCAGCACCACGATCAGCGCACCCAGCGGAACCATGAGCAGTACGCCGTAAATATTCTGGCTCTGTACCGGGAGCGAAAGCAGCGAAAGGTCGCCAAAGATCGAACCCTGGAGCTGGGCGTTGCGGCGGACGACTTCGAGTAACTCCTGGTGGCTCCGGGTAACGGAGAACTTCGTCTCGATGCCGTGGCCGCCGGTGACGGTGTAGAGCGGGGCATCGCCGATGCGCCAGGGCAGGAATTTCGCAGGCAGCCCCGGATCACCGGTAGCCGGATTGAAGGTGAGCCAGGTCTTGCCGTTGTGGACCTGGAGCAGTGGCACCATGTGGGTGTCATTGGTGGCGTCTTCCAGGGGCAATACCCAGAGGATCCGTCCCGGGATACGGACTCCTTTGAGGATATCGATAACCTGATTTGCCCACTCGTGCGGATTGTGCGCCCGAGCCCGCAACAGGGCGACGTTCTGGTTGGGTTGCGGAGTGTTGAGTTGGCGCAGGAGTGTGCGCGTGTAGGTGAAAACGTCGGCGGATTCTTCGCGCACATCGCTGATGATGGTGCGAATGGCGGTGGCGTAGGGTTCCTCGTAATCCGGCGGCACAGGAGTTGCCGGCCGGTCGCGCCACTGTGCCGTCTGATCCGATACCGCCACCGAAATGCGGTAGTAGAGGGTCTCCGTGCCCCGGGCGCGGCGCTTGACCCATTGCACCTTGCGCTGGTCCCCGGTCTCGTCGATGGCCATGCCATAGCGGTTGGCGATGAAATTTTCGTCCAGCTTCAGAAAGCCGGGCAGTACCGAAGGCAGCGCGAAATCGACGATGGCGGGACCGCCCTCGCCCTGGAAGCCGATGCGCGCCTGCACGGTCCACACCGCGGTCTCCTGATCCGCCTTGACCGGCATGCCGAGCTTGATGGCCTTGTAGGCACAGATGCCCAACCCCGATACGATCAGGATGGCTGCCCAGACCAGGACCGCGACGTTCTTCATGATTTGACCGGCGCGTCGGCCGTGGCTTTGTCGCCAGAAACTGCTTTGCAGTCCGGTTGGGTGAGATAAGTTGACTGCGGGTCGATTACCGCGACCCCCGCCAGGAAGCGGCGCCCGAGCAATACCGGGTAGTTGAACCCGCTGCGGTCGACGAGGGTGAATTCGATCTGGTGCTCAGCCCCGTTGAAGCATAGCCCCAGTGTTACGACAGGGCGCTTGCCCGGCTCGCCGCTGTGCTCCTTGACGAGGACGGTACGCAGAAGCGGACGCTCCAGAGTGATGGCCTGCGTCTTGCCTTGGGCACCTTTGACGGCCAGCTCGAAGCGTACCCAGGACTTGCCGTTGCGGGCAAAGGATTCGATGTCGTGGGCGTTGATCGAGGACGTGTTGGCGCCGGTATCCAGTTTGGCCTTGATCCGATGCTGCGGCAGCTCGGACAGGTAGACGGGCTCCAGCCAGCCAGCCATAACCTTGTTTGAATCTGTCGGCGCGGCCGCGCATGGCGCGGACAACCACAGCAGACCGACAATGCCGGTCAGCCAGCGCATCCCAATCATTCCCCCTCCAGGTGTCGCCGTCGCCGGCGCTCGTTATCGCTATGGGCGCGAGGGCAGCGGTTGCCCGCGCGCGATCAAATTCATCATCCCGGGTCCGGGGCGGATCCGCTCGCGCGGGCCTTGGATATGCCCGCAACGCGCCGCCGGTGGCGTGCCGGCGGATTCACGCCCTGGGCCGCACTGGCGCGGGCCAGGAACCGGCAGGGACCGTTGAAGCGTTGCATCGCCATTGGGTTTGCTTCCAGTTGGGTCCAGTCAGTGGTGGTGGCCGCCGGCGCCATGGACATGGCCGTGGAGCAGCTCCTGTTCGGTGGCCGGTCGCACCGAGTCCACGGTGACGTTGAAATGCAGAGTCATGCCGGCCAGTGGGTGGTTGCCGTCCAGAGTCACGGTATCGCCTTCGATCTCGGTGACTACCACGGTGATCTGCCCTTGCGGGGTATTGCCCGAGAAGCGTGTGCCGATCTCGATTTCCTGATCTTCCCGGAACATATCGCGGGGCACGCGTTGAACCATGTCGGCGTCGCGCTCGCCATAGGCGGCGACGGCCGGGATAACCGCAGTGAACTGCTCGCCGGCGGCACGGCCCAGCAGTTGCTGTTCCAGGCCGGGAATGATGTTACCGGCACCCTGCAGATAGACCAGCGGCTGGTCCGGCGGGCTGGCATCGAGAATCACGCCACCGTCATCGGTAAGGGTGTAATGAATGGCGACGACGGATTTCAGGGCGATGGTCACGATGCGTACCTCACTATCAGCGGCGCGCCATTATGGGCGATTGTCGGTTCAGGCTCAAAATCCGGCAGATCGAGGGCGGGTGCATCCAATCGCTGTCGATGACCCGGCCGGAGCCGCTCGCGGAGGGATCGCGTCGGGTCATTGCCGGGCTCTCCGGCACCGTCGCGGTGCGGTCGGGTAATTTGCTGCTGTTTTTCGAAGCGCCCGAGCGCGACTGCGGTTCGCAGACAGGACCCAAACCCTTGGAAAACCGGCGCGGCGACGGATGGCACGGAACTTGTATTTCTGAACAGCGCACATGGTGCATGTACTCCACGCCATAGCGGGCAATGCCGCCCACGGACCTCCCTCAAGCCCCCGGGGAATGTCCGTGGGCTTTTTTTTTGCAGTTGCGGCCGCGACACCAGCGGTTGTCGATACAGGAGAGTTCCCCATGCTCAAGTACACCAAGTCCCGGTTGGCGCTGGCATCCCTGCTCGCGCTGGGAATCGCGCCGGCGCTGGCGGACGGCATTGCCGATGGCTTCTCCAGGGCCATCAAGCAGAGCGATACCACGCTGAGCTTTCGCTATCGCTACGAATCCGTGGATCAGGATGGATTGCCCCAGGATGCCAATGCCTCGACGTTGCTGTCGCGACTGACATGGAAATCTGGCACCGTACGCGGCGTCAGCGGACTGTTCGAGGTGGACAACGTTTCCTACCTCGGCGATGACGACTTCAACAACACCACCAACCGCAAGGCCACCTACCCCATCGTCGCCGACCCGGATTACACCGAGGTCAATCAGGCGTTGCTGAGCTATGTGGTGAATCGCAGCGCTAAAATCACGGTGGGGCGCCAGCGCATCCAACATGCCGGCGAACGCTTCCTGGGCGGCGTGGCCTGGCGCCAAAACGAGCAGACCTTCGACTCCGCGCGCATCGAGTTCAAGCCCGTGTCGCGCCTCGCAGTCGATTATGCCTATATCTGGGACGTGAACCGGGTCTTCGACCCCCACACCGACCTCGGCGATTTTCCCGGCGATACGGCGCTCGGCGATTTCAATGGCGACATCCACGCCGCCATTGCGACCTACGATCTCGGCAGCGGCCGCACCCTCGCGGGCTACAGTTATCTGTTGGGGATTCATGAATTGCCGAACCTGTCGAGCAGCACTTTCGGTCTTGAGTACAAGGGCAACACCAAGGTGTCGGAAGCGCTGACGCTGGCGGTGAATCTTGCCTATGCGCACCAGGAGGACTATCGGGACAGCCAGCTCAGCTACAGCGTGCCCTACTACTTCGGTGAAGTGATGGGACTCATGGTTCCGGTGAGTCTCGTGGGCGGTGCCGCCAAACCCATGCCCGTCAGTTTCGGGGCCGGCTACGAGGTGATGGGCAGCGACCACGGTGTTACCAGCTTCCAGACCCCGCTCGCCACCCTCCACAAGTTCGATGGTTTCGCCGACAAGTTCCTGACCACGCCACCGAAGGGCATAGAAGATGCTTATCTGAAAGCAGGAGTCACCATAGCGGGTGTCGCACTGACAGCCCTTTACCATGACTTTGACGCGGAAGATGGCGGTATGCACTACGGCGACGAGATCGACCTGGTGGCCGCCTACGCCTTTAGTCCGCGCTACGGCGCGCAGCTGAAATATGCGTCTTACGACGCCGACGAGTTCGCTACCGATACCGAAAAGCTATGGCTGATGGTAACCGCAACATTCTGATTGTCCGCTCCTCTCGTTGTGCTTGGGAGCATCTTGCGTGCTCCCTTTTTTATGGACCGGTCCCGCGGCGTCGCCATGTCTGAGAATCCGGGTGCGGAGATCAGCATCATGCTGGTGGACGACAGCTCCGAGCGCGCCGCCATGGTCGAAGCCGCGCTGGGTTGCCGGGGCTTCAACGTGGTTGCCGTGCTGCCCACAGCTTCAGGGCTGTTGTTCCAGATGGAGCAGCACAAGCCCCAGGTGGTGATGATCGATCTGGAATCGCCGGATCGGGACATTCTCGAAAGTCTGGCCGTGCTGAACCAGCATCAGCCCACGCCCGTGGTGATGTTTTCGCGCGAACAGGACCCCGCGTTCATCCAGCAGGCGATTGCCGCTGGAGTCAGTGCGTACCTCGCCGAGGGCGTCGATCCGGACAGAGTAAAAACCGTGATTGATATCGCGATCGCGCAGTTCGAGCATTTTCAGGCGCTGCGCCGCAATTTTGAAGAAACACTGCGCAAACTGGAGAACCACAAGCTGTTGGATCGCGCCAAGCGCCTCCTGATGGCGCACCAGCAGATCGACGAAGAGCAGGCTTACGCCCAGATGCGCAAACTGGCCATGAACAGCAATCAGAAAATCACCGCGGTGGCGGCCGGTGTGATCGCCATCCTCGACAGGAATCCAGCGGAGTCGGTGCATGAATCCTTCTGAAGTTCCGACGGCCGATTTCGCGCTGGAAAAATTGCCGCTCGCCGAGAAGACCCGGCTGCAAGTCGGATTCATGCGCCTCACCGATGCGGCGCCCCTGGCAATTGCACGGGAACGCGGCTTTTTCGCGGAGGTCGGACTCGATGTCGAGCTGGTCCGCGAGGTGTCCTGGGCGAACATCCGCGACAAGGTGACCGTCGGCGCGCTGGATGCAGCCCAGATGCTGGCCCCCATGCCGCTGGTCACCTCGCTGGGCCTGGCGGGCCAGCGCTGCCAGTTGCTGACGGGGCTGATGCTGAATCTGAACGGCAACGCGATTACCCTGGCGGCGGGCCTGCATGAGCAACTGGGCGAGGGCGCTGTTCCGCCCGCGGATCCGCTAGCGGCGGCACGCGGGCTGGCGCGCTGGATCGCCAGTGGCCGGCGACCGACCTTCGCCACGGTGTATTCGTTTTCCACCCACACCCTGCAACTGCGGCTGTGGCTGGCGGCGGGTGGTATCGATCCCGATACCCAGGTGCGGTTGATCGTGCTGCCGCCCGAGCAGATGGTCGACAGCCTGGCGCGCGGCATCATCGACGGCTTTTGTGTCGGTGAGCCCTGGAACTCGGCCGCAGTACAGGCGGGCGTGGGCGTGGTGGCGGCGTCCGGTCACGAGATCTGGAGCAACGCGCCGGAAAAGGTACTGGGCGTCACCGAGCACTGGCACGATCAACATCCCGGTACCCATTTACGGCTGCGACTGGCGCTGATGCGCGCGGCACAGTGGCTCGTCGAGCCGGAGCATCGTCGCCAGGCCGCGAAATTGCTGTCTGCCCCGCGCTATCTGGATGTACCGGAAGCCCTGCTGCTGCCGGCGCTGCTCGGGAATTTCCAGTACCGGCGCAATGGTCCGGTGGTGGGGAATCCCGATTTTCTGGTCTTCCATCGCTACCAGGCCGGGTTTCCCTGGCGCTCCCGTGCCGAGTGGCTGTTGCGCGAGTGTCTGAGTCTGCTCGGAAAGTCGCTCCCCGACAGTGAAATCGCCGCGCTGATAGTGGCGAGCTATCGCACCGATCTGTATCGCGAGTGCGCCGAACGTCTCGGCTGGAATTGTCCGACGATCGACTATAAAGCCGAAGGACAGCACGCGGGCGCCCACGACATCGCGCCCGGTGTCCGGCTGGGCCCTGATCTGATGCTCGATGGCCGCACCTTCGAACCCTCGGCAAGTGCGCGCGCGAGCGGTCCGCACCATGCGCGGTGATAGGGCGCTTGGCTCTCGCGAGGTCATATCCCGGTGCGCCGGAGCGCGTCCGCGCTTGGGTCCGGCGCGGGGCGATGCGGCCAGTCGGAAGCATAACGCCTTGAAAAACCTTATGCAGAGTGAGTTTCGACAGATGGGGAAAGAACTGGCACGACATCTGCCTTAACTGGAGTGTAAGTGCCAAGGTGTAACCGTCAGTTCTTCATGTAAGCCAGGGCAGTGCAGCCCACTCCGGTCAAAACCGGGGTGGGCTTTTTTTTGGCCTGGCGCACGTCACTACAGGAGTCGAATTCATGCTCGAGACCCGATGGTCCTTTTTCTCCGCGCGGTTGTCCGCGATTTTCGCTGATCGCCGGCCTGCACTTGCCGCAGTGCTGTGTCTGCTGCCGCTGGTGGCCAGCGCTGCGATCGGACCGCCGGAAAAGGAAGGCCTGAAATTCGGCTTTATCAAGCTGACCGATATGGCCCCGCTCGCCATTGCCTACGAAAAGGGCTTTTTCGAAGACGAAGGGTTATATGTCACCCTCGAAGCCCAGGCGAACTGGAAGGTGCTGCTTGACGGGGTGATCGACGGCCAGCTCGACGGTGCCCACATGCTCGCCGGTCAGCCGCTGGCCGCGACCATCGGCTTCGGCACCCAGGCTCATGTGATCGCGCCCTTCAGCATGGACCTCAACGGCAACGCCATCACGGTTTCCAATGCCGTCTGGGCGCAGATGAAGGAGCACATCCCCCGCGGCGCGGACGACAAGCCGGCCCATCCCATCAAGGCCGACGCCCTCAAACCCGTGGTCGACGCCTACCGCGGCCAGGGCAAGCCCTTCAATCTGGGCATGGTGTTCCCGGTCTCCACGCACAATTACGAGTTGCGCTACTGGCTGGCGGCGGGCGGCATCCACCCCGGCTACTACGCGCCGGCCCGCGGCGACACCGCCGGGCAGGTGCAGGCCGACGTGCTGCTCTCGGTGACGCCGCCGCCGCAGATGCCGGCGACTCTGGAGGCGGGCACCATCCTCGGCTACTGCGTGGGCGAGCCCTGGAACCAGCAGGCGGTGTTCAAGGGCATCGGCGTGCCGGTGATCACCGACTACGAGATCTGGAAGAACAACCCCGAGAAGGTGTTCGGCATCACCGCGGAGTTCGCCGAGCGCTATCCCAACACGGCGGTGCGCATCGTCAAGGCACTGATCCGCGCCGCCCACTGGCTGGACGCCGACGCCAACGCCAACCGGCCCGCGGCGGTCCGCTACCTGGCGCAGTCCAATTACGTGGGTGCCGACTACGAGGTGATCGCCAACTCGATGACCGGCACCTTTGAGTACGAGAAGGGCGATCGCCGGCCGATCCCGGATTTCAACGTATTTTTCCGCTACCACGCCACCTATCCCTACTACAGCGACGCCATCTGGTATCTGACCCAGATGCGGCGCTGGGGCCAGATCGCGGAGGCCAAACCGGACGACTGGTACAAGGACATGGCGAAAAAAGTCTACCGGCCGGATATCTACCAGCAGGCCGCCGCGGAGCTCATTGCCGAAGGCAAATTCAGCGCCGCTGACTTTCCGGACTTTGCCGCCGAGACGGGCTATCGGGCGCCGACCAATGAATTCATCGATGGCATCGAATACGACGGTACTCAGCCCAATGCCTATCTCGCCAAATTCCCTATCGGCCTGAAGGCCGAAGACACCCTGAAGTGATGTGCAACGCAAGTTGTCCGTCGGCGGCCGGCCCCGGGCCGGTCCGCCCAGCAGTCGGAGGAGACCGCTCATGACCCGCACCGCAGTTGCCCCAGTCCCGCTCAAGCCGGCCCCCACCCCCCCCGCGGGTAGCGCTCCGGCCAGGCCCGCCGGGCGTCCCCCGGTGCCGCCGAAGTCAGCCCCCAAGGGGGGCGCGCCCCTCTATGTCCGTATCCGCAAGGTGCTGGAATTGCTGGGGCTCAATTGGTTCGTTCCCCTGGTCAATCTGTGCGCGGGAGAAAACCCGCGCGCGCAGGCCCGCGAGCTGTGGCTGATGGCCGGCGTTCCCGTGCTGGCCCTGTTCGCCTTCCTGGTCGTTTGGCACTGGGGCGCGGCGAAGATCGAGACCAGTCTCGGCGTGATTCCCGGGCCCGCCCAAGTGTGGGAGGAGGCCGGAGGGCTGATCAAGGAACACCGCGCCGAGCAGGAAAAGGCAGCGGCTTTCATGGCCCGTCAGGAGCAGCGCAACACCGAGCGCCTGGCAACGGATCCGAACGCCGAGGTACGGATCCGGCCCTACACCGGCCGGCCCACCTATCCGAGCCAGATCCTTACCAGTCTATACACGGTGTTCACGGGCTTTCTGTTCGCCACTCTGGTGGCGGTGCCAGTCGGCATCCTGTGCGGCATGAGCCGGATCATCAATACCGCGCTCAATCCCCTCATCCAGATCTTCAAGCCGGTGTCTCCGCTGGCCTGGCTGCCGATCGTCACCATGGTGGTCAGCGCGCTCTACGCCGGTGGCAGCGGCGCCTGGTTCGAGAAGTCCTTTCTGGTCTCGGCGATCACCGTGACCCTGTGTTCCCTGTGGCCGACGCTGATCAACACCGCCGTCGGCGTTGCCTCCATCGACAAGGATCTGATCAATGTCGGCCGGGTGCTGAAGCTCGGCAAGGCGACCCAGATCACCAAGATCATTCTGCCCTCGTCGCTGCCGCTGATCTTTACCGGACTCCGGCTTTCGCTCGGGGTCGGCTGGATGGTGCTCATCGCCGCCGAGATGCTGGCGCAGAACCCGGGCCTCGGCAAGTTCGTCTGGGACGAGTTCCAGAACGGTAGTTCCAGCTCCCTGGGCCGGATCATGGTGGCGGTTTTCACCATCGGCATCATCGGCTTTCTGCTCGATCGCGTGATGCTCACGCTGCAGAAGCTGTTCTCCTTTGGCGAAGTACGGGCGTGAGGGGGCGGTCATGACGTTGCTTGCGCTGGAAGGTGTTACCAAGGGCTACGGCGAGGGAGCGTCCCGCACCCCGGTGCTCCGTGATATCAATCTGGAAATCGGGGAGGGGGAGTTCGTCGCTGTGGTCGGCTTCTCCGGCAGTGGCAAGACCACGCTGATTTCGGCCATCGCGGGACTGATCCAGCCGGACAGCGGCAGCATCCGCCTGAACGGCAAGATCGTCGAGGGCCCCGGACCGGACCGCGGCATCGTGTTTCAAAGCTATTCGTTGATGCCCTGGCTGACGGTGCACGGCAATGTCGCGCTCGCCGTCGACCAGGTGTTCCGCGACTGGCCCAGGGAAAAGCGCGAGGCGCACACCCGCAAATACATTGAGCTGGTGGGCCTTACACCCGCCGCCCACAAGCGGCCTGCGGAACTGTCCGGCGGCATGCGCCAGCGGGTCGCAGTCGCGCGCGCGCTGGCGGCGAACCCGGATATCCTGCTGCTCGATGAACCCTTGAGCGCGCTCGATGCGCTGACGCGCGCGAATCTGCAGGACGAAATCCTGCGTATCTGGGAGCAGGATCGCAAGACCGTCATCCTGATCACCAACGACGTCGATGAAGGTCTGTTGATGGCGGATCGGGTGATTCCGCTCAAGCCGGGGCCGGATGCGACCTTCGGACCCGAATTCATCGTGGACCTGCCGCGCCCACGCCTGCGCACTGAAATGAATCACGATCCGCGCTTCAAGCAGCTGCGCGGGGAAATCACCCAGTATCTGATGGGCGTGGGAATCGACAACGCGGTGGGTACCGGTGGTCGCGCGGTCGCCTTGCCGCCCGTGCGGCCCAATACCAGCATCGACTGGAAGCTGGATACCACGACCCTGAAGCCGATGCCGGAGGCGGCTGGTCGCGAGCGGTATCTGGAGTTCACCCAGCTCACCAAGGTGTATCCCACGCCAAAAGGCCCGCTGGCAGTGGTCGAGGATTTCAATCTGAAGATGCGCCAGGGCGAATTCGTGTCGCTGATCGGGCATTCCGGTTGCGGCAAATCCACGGTGTTGTCGATGTGCGCCGGACTCAACGACATCAGCAGCGGCGGCATCATCCTCGATGGCAAGGAGATCGACGGCGCCGGGCCGGACCGCGCCGTGGTATTCCAGGCGCCCAGTCTGTTTCCCTGGCTGACCGCTTTCGAAAACGTCTATCTCGGGGTGGAGAGCGTCTACCCCCACGCCCAGCAGAGCGAGCGCGACGACATCGTCGAGTACTACCTGACCCGTGTGGGCCTGGCCGACGCCATGCACAAGAAGGCCGGCGCGCTCTCCAACGGCATGAAGCAACGGGTCGGGATCGCGCGTGCCTTTGCCCTTGCGCCCAAGCTGTTGCTGCTCGACGAGCCCTTCGGAATGCTGGATTCGCTGACGCGCTGGGAGTTGCAGGAAGTGCTGATGGAAGTCTGGGATCGCACCAAGCTCACCGCGCTCATGGTCACCCACGATGTGGACGAGGCCATTTTGCTGGGTGACCGCGTGGTGATGATGACCAACGGCCCCCACGCCCGCGTCGGCAAGGTGATCGACATCGACATCCCGCGTCCGCGCAGTCGCAAGGCGCTGCTGGAGCATCCCGATTATTACCGTTACCGCGAGAGCCTGATCAGTTTTCTCGCGGAATGTGATCGGCACTGAGCGCCGAAGGTTACGGCGTTAATGGCGCAGCATCCAGAACCCGAGTACCAGATTGAGCAGCAGGCTGGCGATGGCGAGGCCGCGCCAGAAACCGAGCGGATCGCGTTCCAGCAACGGCCGTTGGTTTTCATGAGAGAAATCGGCATTCGGGTTGCACAGATCGAACACGAATTCGGATACTTCGGCGTAACGCCGTTCCATGGAGCGCGACAGCGCCTTTTCCAGCGCGCGGTCGACCCAGGCCGGAAGTTCCGGAACCCACCGGCGGGCCGGAATGTACTCCATGCGGCCCAGCCGGGTTTCGTCGTACTTGTCGCCGTAGGGAAGCTCGCCGGTGATCATCTCGTAGGCGATGACGCCGAGCGAAAAGATGTCGGAGCGGGCGCTGCAGGGATAGCCCTGCAGATATTCCGGCGCGGTGTAATTCTTGGTGCCGAGCAATTGCAGTCGTTCGATGGGCGAGGCGATCTCTTCGATGCCGGCAATCTTGGTGGAGCCGAAGTCGATGATCTTCACCGTGCCTTCGGTATCGATCATGACGTTTTCCGGTTTCAGGTCCTGATGAATCATTTCCAGGCGGTGAAAGGCCGCCAGCCCGCGTGCGCACTGGCCGATGATATCGCGTACCACGCCAAGGTCGGGTTCCGGATGATCGTGCATCCAGCTGCGCAGGGTCTGCCCGTCGACATACTCGGTCACATAGTAGAAAAACCGGCGTGGCCGCTCCTGGCCGACAATGCGCAGCACATGGCTGCTTTGCAGGCGGCTCCCGACCCATTCCTCGTGCCGGAACAGGTCGAGGTAGACCGGGTCGTCGGCGAAGTTCGCCGAGGGTGTCTTCAGCACTACCTGCCCGCCATTCGCTTCATCGAGCGCCAGATACACCTGGGTGCGCTTGCTGGCGTGGAGTTCGCGCACGATGCGGTAGCCATCGATCTTCATGCCCGCCGCCAGCTCGGGCGGGAAGGGCAGTTCGGTGAGGCGGCGATAGACATCGGCGTCGGCCACCGACGGCAGCGCATCGAAGCGCACGATCTGGCAGGTGACATTGTCGGGACTGCCGTTCTGCAGGGCCCGGGTGGCGATCTCGCGCGCCGCGCGGTCCAGGTTGTCGGGATGTGCCGCAACCAGCTCGCCGATCAGGCGGTCGGTGACGTGTTCGTGCACGCCATCGGTAGTGAAAATGAAGATATCGCCGCGCTCGACCGGAAATTTCGTGTAGTCGATCTCGACGCGCGCATCGATACCCAGGGCGCGGGTGAGGTAGTTTTTCTCCCGCGATACCCAGAAGCGGTGATCGACAGTGAGCAATTCGAGCGCGCCGGCGCGCAGGCGGTAGATGCGCGTATCACCCACATGGAACAGATGCGCGGTGGTGGACTTGACCACCAGCGCGCTCAGCGTACTGGCGAGACCGCGGTGCAATTCCGCGCTCTGGCTGGCCTGGCCGCACAGCCAGCGATTGGTGGCGAGCAACACTTTTTCCACCGAGGTTTTCACGGTCCAGGAATCGGCGGTGCAGTAGTAATCGGCGAGCAGGCTTTTGACACAGGTTTCGCTCGCCAGCTTGCCCTGTTCCGAGCCGCTGACACCGTCGGCGATGACCATTGCGATGCCTTTGTATTCGAGGCGGCTGCCCTCGGGGAGCAACACGCCGTAGCTGTCCTGGTTTTCTTCCTTCGCGCCGCGATCGGAGTACTGGCCGACGCAGCAGATAGGTGCGGAAATCATGATTGTGGGGTGCTCCGGGACGCTATGAACCCTGATGGTGCGGCGGCAACGGGGACTGTCCGGTCTGGTGCGACGCCAGTCCCCGCAGAGGCCCGCACCGGCTCGTCAGCTTACTTCGATCAGCTGCACGGTGCCGTCTTCCAGAACTTCCGCCGTTTTGCCCCGGGGTTCGACCAGCAGCAACAGCATCAGCAGCAGCGCCAGCCCGGCGGTGCCGGCGATCACCAGGAAGAACATCTGCGGCGATACGAACGACAGCACGGTCAGAAACACCAGCCCGCCGACGTTGCCGTAGGCTCCCGCCATACCCGCGATCTGGCCGGTCATGCGGCGCTGGATCAGGGGCACCATGGCGAACACGGCGCCGGAGCCGGCCTTGGCGAACAGCCCGCACAGCAGCGTCACCGCGACCACCAGGGGCACCGCCCAGGTTGCCTCCACCTGCCCGAGCAGGCCAAAACTCAGCGTCATGCCGGCAAACAGGATCACCAGAGAGCGCTTGCGCCCGATGCGGTCGCTCAGGATGCCGCCGCCCGGGCGCGCGATCAGGTTCATCACCGGATAGGCTCCCGCCACCAGGCCGGCGTGGACCGCGGACAGGCCGAAGGTGTCGACGTAGAACAGCGGCAACATGGAAACCAGCGCGAGTTCGGAGCCAAAGGTCACCAGATAAGCCAGATCGAGAATCGCGACCTGACGGAATTGGTAGCGGAACATCTCCGGCACGGGTTTGGTGAAAATGTCCCTGTTGACCAGATAGATGTGAAATGCCTGGTAGCTGTAGAGCGCGGCGATCACAGCGTAGATGGCGTAGGTCGCGGTCGCGCCGAACCACTTCATGTTGGCGGGCGACAGCTTCCAGGTGAGCAGGGCGAGCGCCCCATAAATGGGTGCGCTCATCAGCAGGTACAGTACGAAATCGCCGCGGCTGGTGACTTCCATCGCGCCCATCTTTTTGGGTTTGAAGTAGGTCGATCCCTTGGGTGTATTGCTGACCGCAAAAAAGTAAAAGGTGCCGTACAGAATCGCGATCAGCCCGGTGCTGGCGATGGCGTAGCGCCAGCCGTTGTCGCCGCCGATCCAGAGCGCGAGACCGGGCAGCAGCATCGCCGAGGCCGCCGATCCGAAGTTGCCCCAGCCGCCGTAGATACCTTGGGCCGCGCCGGTCTGCCGGGCCGGAAACCATTCCCCGATCATGCGGATGCCGACCACGAATCCGGCGCCGACGAAGCCGAGCAGAAACCGGGCCAGCGCGAGCTGCTGAAAGTTCTGCGCGGCGGCGAACAGAAAGCACAGCGCGCCGGAAAGAATCAGGATGCCGGAAAACATCAGGCGTGGACCATAACGGTCCACCAGCATGCCCACCAGAATGCGCGCCGGAATGGTCAGGGCGACATTGAGGATCAGCAGTACGCCCACCTCTTGATCCGAGAGGTGAAACACCTGACGGATCACCACCATCAGGGGTGCGTGGTTGAACCAGACCGCAAAGGAAATGAAAAACGCGATCCAGGTGGTGTGCAGGATGCGCATGTTGCCCTTGAAGGACAGCAGATTGAGTTTTTCCGATGGTCTTTCCGGCCGTTTTTCCGACATGGGTACTCCGTGGGGCTACAACAGTGCGATGACTCGCCGACAGCCATGCAGTGCAACCCACATGCCAGTTTCGGGCGCGAGCGGCTGTGGATGCTCCGCTTTGGCGCGGGGCACCGCAAAAGCAAGGTGCAGGCGCGGACTCACGGCCGTGCTACTGCCGCGGTCGGGCACGACCAGCACCAGGATAGGGCAGCTATTTCGCGCCGCGCATGCCCCACGGAGAGGCGCAAAACCCCGGGTTTTCCGCCACGGCGCACTGCGAGCGGGCGCAAAAATGTTTTTGTGGGGCCCCGATGGCGTCCTGCCGACCCGGCATCCCGTGAGCGAAGTGCGTCGGCGCACCGCTTTGGGTCCCGGTCAGCGCCATGCCCGATTAATGGCATAGAACCTGCCTCATGAATATTGGGGCTGGCAGGCTGCTGAGCATTGCCGCTGAACATTGCCGCGACGACTCGCAGGACGTTCATGAGCCGGATCCCGAACGGCCGGTAGCGCGAGTCGCGTACAGCTGAAATGCGAGTACAGGTGAAACACAGGTGAACGGGGTTTGATGCATGAATGACAAAGTGAAACTGGTGGTAATCGGCAACGGTATGGTCGGCCACCGCTTTCTGGAAGCCGTGGTCACCGGCCCGGCGGCCGACCGCTGCGACATCGTCGCCTTTTGCGAGGAATCCCGGGTCGCCTACGACCGCGTGCACCTCACCGAGTTTTTCAGCGGCCGCAGCGCGGATGAGCTGTCACTGGTCGCACCCGACTTCTATGCGCAGCACGGTATCCGGGTGCTGACGGGAGATCCCGCCGTCGCCATCGACCGCGTCGCGAAAACCGTTACCGCGCAGAGCGGCGCCGTGGTGCGTTACGACAAACTGGTTCTGGCCACCGGCTCATACCCTTTCGTGCCGCCGATTCCCGGCCACGACCGGGCCAACTGTTTTGTGTACCGCACCATCGCCGATCTCGAAGCCATTCGCGCCGCCAGTGCAACCGCCCGCGTGGGCGTCGTGATCGGCGGCGGCCTGCTGGGACTGGAAGCTGCCAAGGCACTGAAGGATCTGGGACTCAAGACCCATGTGGTGGAATTCGCCCCGCGCCTGATGGCGGTGCAGGTGGACGCGGGCGGCGGCGCGCTGCTGCGCAGCAAGATCGAGGCGCTGGGCGTCGATGTTCATACCGGGAAAAATACCCAGGCGATCGAAGCCGGCGCCGAGCATGTGCACAAAATGCGGTTCGCCGACGGCAGCGAAATCGAAACCGATATCCTGTTGTTTTCCGCCGGCATCCGGCCGCGCGATCAGCTTGCGCGCGAGTTCGGCCTCGAAGTGGGTGAGCGCGGCGGCATCGTGATCGACGACCACTGCTGCACCTCGGATTCCGATATCTACGCGATTGGCGAGTGTGCCCTCTGGAGCGGCCGCATTTTCGGTCTGGTGGCGCCGGGCTATCGGATGGCGAGCGTCGCGGCCGAGCACATTGCCGGCAGCGACAGCGTTTTTACCGGCGCCGATATGAGCACCAAGCTCAAGCTCATGGGCGTGGATGTGGCGAGCATCGGCGACGCGCACGGCACTGCCCCGGGTGCGCGCGAATACACCTATGTCGACGGCGTGCGCGAGGTCTACAAGAAAATCGTCGTCAATGCCGACAACACCCGCCTGTTGGGCGCGGTACTGGTGGGCGATGCCGAGGATTACGGCAATCTGCTGCAACTCAAGCTCAACGACATGGCGCTGCCGGAATTTCCGGATGCGCTGATACTGCCGCAACGCGATGGCGCTCCGGCATTTGGACTCGGCGTCGCGGCACTGCCGGACACGGCGCAGATCTGCTCCTGCCACAATGTCACCAAGGGTGGCCTGTGCGCGGCGGTGGGCGCGGGCGCCACCACCGTCGGTGCCCTCAAGGAATGCACCAAGGCCGGCACCGGCTGCGGTGGCTGCGTCGCGCTGGTGGGCCAGGTGCTCAATGCCGAGCTCTCCAAACTCGGCATGGAAGTGTGCACCGACCTCTGCGAACACTTCGCCCATACGCGGCAGGAGCTCTATCACCTGGTACGGATGGGCGCTATCCGCAGCTTCCAGGACTTGCTGACCCGGCACGGCAAAGGCCCGGGTGGCTGCGATATCTGCAAGCCGGCGGTAGCGTCCATCCTCGCCTCCTGCTGGAACGACCATGTGCTCAAACCCCAGCACCTGGGCTTGCAGGACACCAATGACCGCTACCTGGGTAACCTGCAAAAGAATGGTACCTACTCGGTGGTGCCCCGCATCGCCGGCGGCGAAGTGACGCCGGCCAAGCTGATCGCGCTCGGTCAGGTCGCCGCCAAATATGACCTCTACACCAAGATCACCGGCGGCCAGCGCATCGATTTGTTCGGCGCCCGCCTGGAGCAGCTGCCCGCTATCTGGCGCGAGTTGATCGACGCCGGTTTCGAGACCGGCCACGCCTACGGCAAATCCGTGCGCACGGTGAAATCCTGCGTCGGCAGCACCTGGTGCCGCTATGGCGTCGATGACAGCGTCGGCCTCGCGCTCGAAATCGAACATCGCTACAAGGGCCTGCGTTCACCCCACAAGCTCAAGCTCGCGGTGTCGGGCTGCACCCGCGAATGTGCCGAGGCACAGAGCAAGGATGTGGGCGTGATCGCCACCGAGCATGGCTGGAACCTGTATGTCTGCGGCAACGGCGGCATGCGGCCGCGCCACGCCGATCTGTTCGCCACCGATCTCGATAAGGCGACGCTGATCCGCTACATCGACCGTTTTCTGATGTTCTACGTGAAAACCGCCGATCGGCTGCAACGCACCGCGACCTGGCTGGACAATCTCGAAGGCGGGCTCGATTACCTGCGCCGCGTGGTGATCGAGGACTGCCTCGGCATCGGCGCGCAGATGGAAGCCGAAATGGCGGCGGTGATCGACACCTATCAGTGCGAATGGAAGACCGCCATCGAGGATCCGGAAAAACTCAAACTGTTCCGGCCTTTCGTCAACAGCAATCGCAGCGACGAACAAGTGGTATTTGTGCGCGAGCGCGACCAGATTCGGCCGGCGCGCGAAGAGGAACGCGAGGTGGAGCCGGCGTGAGCAGTTTGACCCACACCGGTCCCGCCCCTGCCAAACCAGCTCCGGATACGCCGCGCTGGGTGGATGTCTGCGCCCTCGACGATCTGCCGTTCGACGCCGGAGTGGCCGCGCTGCTCGACGAAGGCACGTCGAGCGAGTGTCAGATCGCGCTGTTTCGCATCGAGGATTCGACAGAGATCTACGCGGTGGCCAATCGGGATCCCTTCAGTCGCGCCAATGTGCTGGGGCGCGGCATCCTGTGTCATATCCAGGGCGAGCCGGCGGTCGCCTCGCCGGTGCTGAAACAACACTTCAGTCTGCGCGACGGACGCTGCTTCGAGGATGACGCGGTGCGCATCGCTACCTATGCCGTGCGGGTCAGCGACGGTCGCGTATTGGTCGCCACATCCGGGAGGAAGTGCTGAGACCATGGCGCAGTATCGCTTTTACACTGCTGATGTATTCACCGACCGCGCCTTTCAGGGTGCGCCGATTGCCGTTTTTCCCGAGGCGGCCGCGATTCCCGAGGCGTCGCTGCCGGCCATTGCGCGCGAGCTGAATCTGTCGGAAACCGTGTTCGTCTATCCCGACACTGTTTCCGGCACTGTTTCCGATACGGCTTCCAGCACCAGCCCAGCTACTCCGCCACAGCGGTTCCGGTTGCGGGTGTTCACTCCGGCGGGGGAGGTGGGTTTCGCCGGGCATCCGATGCTCGCGGTAGCGCGGGTGCTGCTGGACACCGGGCTCGGTCCCTTGGGGGAACGTCCACTGCCCTTGACCTTCGTCCAGAACAGCGGCGCCATCTCCGTCAACCTGGGTCCGGCGCGCGGCAATGCCTGCTTCGTGCAGTTCAGTTTGCGGGTCAATCCGGTACTGGACCGCTACACGCCCACCAATGCCGAGCTCGCGGCGCTGTTGTCGCTGCCGGAGCGGGAGATCGACACCCGGCTGTTCGGCACCCGGCTGGCCAGTATTGAGGCGCCCTATCTGATCGTGCCCATCCTGTCCCAGGAAGCGGTCGAAAAGGCGCGCTTCAATCTCGAAGCCTGGAGTCGGTCCGGTGCGCCGGCACTGGCGGCGCAGGAGATCTTTCTGTTCAGCGGCCGCACCCGCACCCGCGATGCCGACTTTCACGGCCGTCTGCTGGGCCCTGCCATCGGGCCGCGCAGCGATCCGCCGATCGGTTCGGTGATGCCCTGTTTTGCCGGGTATCTGGCCGACCACGCCCATATCCGAGAGGGCACCTACACCTTCACCATCGACCGCGGCACGCCGGAAACCCGGCGCAGTCTGCTGCATATCGAAATCGACAAACGCCGCGACCGGCCCGTCATGCTGCGAGTCGGCGGCGATACGGTGCTGGTAACGCAAGGCACCCTGACCCTGGATTCGTAGAGGCGCGCATGCTGTTCGGTCGCCATGCCAAGAACCCCGTCGCCATCGCCGACAAGGAAGTCGCGACCTGGACCTACACCACCTGCGGCTACTGCTCCACCGGCTGCGCCATCGAGGTGGGCAAGAACGCCGACGGCAAGGTGGTCGCCTCGCGCGGTGTCGGCGGAGCCGATGTCAATCGCGGCAAGCTGTGTCTGAAAGGCATGTTCGAGCACGAACTGTTCGACGCCCAGGGTCGCGGCAACGAACCGCTGCTGCGCCGCCATATCGGCGAACCCTATGCGCCGACCACCTGGGACAACGCCCTCGACCATATGGCGAGCGAGATCCGCCGCATCCAGGGTCAGCATGGCCGCGATGCGTTTGCCGTGGTGTCCACCGGCCAGATCCTCACCGAGGAGTTCTACACCCTCGGCAAACTGACGCGCGGGCTGATCGGCACCAACAACTACGACGGCAACACCACGCTGTGCATGGCCTCCGCGGTGTCCGGCTACAAGCGCTCCTTCGGTTCCGACGGCCCGCCCGGCTGCTACGGCGATTTCGAACACACCCACTGTCTGCTGGCCTGGGGCTCCAACCTGCCCGAGCAGCACCCCATCATCTACTGGCGATTGAAAGAGGCGCTGGAGAAACGCAAGTTTCCGCTGATCGTCATCGATCCGCGGGTGACCATGCTGGCGCAGTTCGCCGACATCCATCTGCCGATTCGCCCCGGCACCGATGTCGTGCTGCAGAACGCGCTGATGCACGTGATCCTCGCTGAAGGGCTGGAAGATCGCGATTACCTCGCCGCCAACACCACCGGGATCGACGACCTGCGCGCCGAGGTCGCGAAGTGGGATCCGACCACGGCGGCAAAAATCTGCGGCATCGACGAGGACACCCTTCGCAACGTCGCGCGCCTGTACGCGAAGGCGCCGGCGGCGATGCACATCTGGTGCATGGGCATCAACCAGAGCACCCACGGCTCCGACGGCGTGGTGGGCATGAACAACCTTGCGCTGCTCACCGGCAACATCGGCAAACCGGGTGGCACGGCGCTGTCGATCACCGGCCAGTGCAACGCCATGGGCACCCGCGAGTGGTCGTCCTGCTCCGGCCTGCCCGGCTATCGCGCGCTGGACAATCCGGAGCACCGCGAAGAGATCGGCAAGTTCTGGAACGTCGATCCGGAGTTCTTTCCGAAACAACGCGGGCTGTTCCAGACCGATATTTTTCCCGCCATCGAAACCGGGCAGATCAAGGGCCTGTGGCTGGTCGCGACCAACCCGCTGACCTCGATGCCCAATACGGCGCGCATCCGCAAGACGCTCGAGAAACTCGAATTTCTGGTGGTGCAGGATTCCTATCAGGACATGGAGAGCACCCAGTACGCCCACCTGTATCTGCCCGCCGCGGTCTGGGCCGAAAAGGAGGGCACCTTCACCAACACCGAGCGGCGGATCAATCTGGTGCGCCAGGTCACGGCGCCGCGCGCAGGCTGCAAGGCCGACCTCGCTATCTTCAACGAGCTCGCGAAACGCTTTGATCCCGAGGGCAAGGTGCATTTCCCGGAGCGGCCGGCGGAAGTGTTCGCGGAGATGACGCAACTGTCGAAGGGCCGCCTGTGCGACATTTCGGGCATGGATCACGACCTGATCGAGGACAGCCGCGGTATCCAGTGGCCCTTTACCGAACAACAGCGGGATACGGGCAGCGTGCCACCCGCGGGCGGTGTGCGACTCTACACGCAGCCGCGCAGCTTCCTGCACGCGGACGGTCGCGCCAAGTTGATCCCGCTGCCCTTTGTCGACAACAACGAGCGGCCCGACGCGCAGTTTCCGTTCTGGCTCAACACCGGGCGGCTGGTGGAACACTTCCACACCCGTACCCGCACCGGTAAGGTCGGCAACAACAACAAATTCAGTCCGATTCCCTTTGTCGAGATCAATCCCGATGCGGCTGCCGAGTTCGGCATCCGTCATCAGGACTATGTGCGCTGTGTGTCGCGCCGCGGTGACGCAGTGGTCATGGCGATGCTGACCCAGCGCGTGCCGCGCGACATGGTGTTCATCCCGTTTCATTTTTTTGATTGCGTGAACCGCCTGACCCTGGGCCTGCTCGATCCGCACTCGCGCCAGCCGGCGTTCAAGCAGGCTGCGGTACGCGTTGAGCGCATCGCCGATCAGGCCGGCGCGGCGCGCATGAATCGCGAATTGCGTACGTACTGATCCTGCGTGATGCCGTACCCCGGAGCCCAATGAACAAAATCGAAACACACCAGGCCATCTTTCCGCTGCGCGACGACGAGCCGGCGTACGCCTATCTGTGGGACAAGGACGCCCGTGCCACCAACCGCTATGGCAATCTGATCGAGCTGGTCGCCGCCGACAGCGAGCTGCGCGGCGAGAGTCTGCAAATCAATGGCAACTCCGAAGTAGGCAGCAATCCCAACCGCTACAAGCAGCACGGCTTTTTCTTCAACGCAGACAACTGCATCGGCTGCCACGCCTGCGAGTCGGCATGCAGCGAAAAGAACGACAACCCGGCGCACATCGCGTTTCGCTCGGTGGGCTATGTCGAGGGCGGCACTTTCCCCGATTACCAGCGCATCAATATCTCGATGGCCTGCAACCACTGCGACGATCCGGTGTGCCTGAAAGGCTGCCCGACCCGCGCCTACACCAAGTTCGCCGAATACGGCGCGGTGTTGCAGGATCCAGATATCTGCTTCGGCTGCGGCTACTGCACCTGGGTGTGCCCCTACAACGCGCCCCAGCTCGATCCGGTCAAGGGCCAGGTCACCAAGTGCAACATGTGCGTCGATCGCCTCGAAGTCGGCCTCAAGCCCGCCTGCGTCAGCGCCTGCCTCGGCAATGCGCTGGATTTCGGCGTGATCGAGAACATTCCGGAAAACCGCATCGAGGCCAAGACCGAGATTCCGGGTTTTCCCGACCCCGCGATTACCCACCCCAATATCCGCTTCCAGCAGACGCGCTGGACGCACCGTGAGATGACCCGCCCCGACGGCCTGCCGGTGAAGTACCACAGGGACGACGCCACCGGCGCGTTCAAACCCGAGATCGACGCACAGAAGGGTGGCGCGGCACGGGAGTGGAACTGGCGCAAGCTGCTGACCTCCCACGAGAGTGCCCATGTCGTGTTCACGCTCTGCACGCAGGCGGTACTCGGCGCTTTTCTGCTGACTCTGCTCGGTGGATTTTTCAGCGGCACCGCGCTGGCGCCGCTCGCGGCAACCGCGGTGCGCACGCCGCTGCTGGTCGGGCAACTCGCGTTGCTCACCTACGGCCTGTTCAAGCTCAATATGCACCTGGGCAAACCGCACCGCTTTTATCGCGGCTTCAACAATCTGCGCTGGTCGCCGGTGAGTCGTGAGATCGCGGGCATCACCGGGTTCTACACCCTGCTGATCGGCTTCATGGTGCTGGCGCTGTTTTCGCATCCGCTGCTGGTGATGCTGCGCCAGGTGGTTGGCGTCAGTGCTGCGCTGTGCGGCCTCGCGGGACTGTATTTCATGTACCGCATCTACCGCATCCCGGCGCGGCCGTTCTGGGATCACTGGCAGACAGCAACCGCGTTCGCCGGTAACGCGATTGCACTCGGTGCACTGCTCACCGGCATGGTGGCGCTGCCGGCCCTCGTCATCACGGGCGTGAACGCCGCGCCGCTGGCCGCCGTGCTTGCCGCGCTGATCTGTAGCGGCCAACTGCTGGAAGTGATCGGCCACGCCGGCCACGCCCGCGCCATGAGGGCGGTCGGCAAGGAAGGTTCGGTGTCCTGGTTTCTGCAAACCACGCGCTACTACTACCCCTGGCTGCTGCGCAATGGACTGCTCGCGCTGAATATCGTCGCGACAGCGGCGCTGACACTGATCGCCGCGGCCGGTGCGCTCAGCGGTTGGGGTGCGATCCTGGCCTGGCTGCTGCTGGCGCCGGGTCTGATCGCCGCCGCCGCGATCGGCCGCTCGCTGTTCTTCGTGGTCGTGATTCCCACCACGATGCCGGGCGCCTTCTTCTGGAAAAACCAGGATTTCATCGACCACGCCCGGGCCACCGGTCTGGTGGACAGGGAGCAGGTGGGCGTGGTGCGCGAGCTGCATGGCCAGTTCAAGGGCGATGAACTCTGGGCGACCATCAAGGCCGCGCGGCCGCGCACCGTGTTGGCCCACCTGAAAGAAATCCTGATCTGGAAGCCGCTGCCGGGAGCGGAGCACAGAAAATGACCAGGCCAGCTTCAACCGCCATCAGAACCACCGGCCGCGTCGATCTGGTCGGCGCTGGTCCCGGCGACCCCGAACTCATCACCCTCAAGGCCGTGCGCCTGCTGGAGCAGGCCGAAGTAGTGGTCTACGACCGGCTGGTGAATCCGGCGCTGCTGCAACATTGCCGGCCGGATTGCGCGCAGATCTATGTGGGCAAGCGCAAGCATTGCCACAGCATGCCGCAGACGCGCATCTGCGAACTGCTGATCATGCTGGGTCGGCAGGGCAAGCGTGTCGTGCGCCTGAAGGGCGGCGATCCTTTCATCTTCGGTCGCGGCGGCGAGGAGATCGACGCCCTGAACGCTGCCGGCATTCCGTGCCATGTGGTGCCCGGCATCACCGCCGCCACCGGCTGCGCCGCGGCCACCGGCATCCCGCTCACCCACCGCGATCACGCCCAGGCGGTTACCTTTGTCACCGCGCATCGCCTGGATGGCAAACTCGCTCTCGACTGGTCGCTGCTGTGTCGGCCCCACCACACCACCGTGGTCTACATGGGGCTTTCCTGCCTCGCCGAAATTGCGGTCGGGTTGATCGAACAGGGTCTCCCCACAATGACGCCAGTGGCAGTCATCGCCAATGGCACCACGGATCGCCAGCAGGAAATCACCGGCATCCTCGCCGATATCGCGGTGCGGGTAGCACAGCGGCCGCTGCCGTCGCCGGCACTGCTCATCATCGGGGATGTGGTGGCCGCGCGGGGGCGACTGGCGTTGCCGGGGAGCGAAGCCGGGAGAACGCTGAAGGTCTCCAGCGCAATGTCCGATGCAGCACCTTCCCGCCGGTTCGGTTCGCGCGTGGATTAGGAGCTTTTCAACAAGCTGCTGATGCGGTTGTCAGCGACGCGCTGGTCCATTCCCTTGCGGAATATGGTCCTCTTCCCCGCGATCACATCTTGCCTTCCATCACAGTGCCGCTCTCGTGGAGCGCGTCGATCTCGGCAGCGCTGCGGCCGAGCAAGGTGCCCAGCAGTTCGCGGTTGTGCTCGCCGAGGGTCGGCGCGCGATAGTCGGGGTTGTCGGGATACTCCGATGTCTTGATGGGCATCCCGGGAATCTGGAATTCGCCGGCAAAGCGGTCGTTCACCGTGCGTACCGTGCCGCGCGCCACCAGATGGGGGTGGGTGAGGGTTTCGGCAATGGAGAGCACCGGCGCGCAGGGCACGCCATGGGCTTCGAGCAATTCGATGATGGTGGCGACGTCGGGAAAGCCGGCCATCCAGTCCTCGATCATTTTCACCACCTTTTCGCGTTGCGCCAGGCGGGCGGCATCGGTGGCGTAGTTCACATCAGTGGCCAGTTCGGGGCGTCCCATGGCCTTGCACAGGTCTTTCCAGTGATGCATGAAGCCCATCAGCGTGATGTTACCGCCGGGTGCGCGGTAGATGCCGGCCGGGCAGAGGTAGGCGAGGTGACGGCCGGCGCGCGTGGGCTGGATGGCACCGTCGCTGCCGCTGCATTGATGCACATTGACCTCATGGCAGTGGTAGTAGCAGTCGAGTATCGAAATATCCAGATGCTGGCCGCGACCGGTGCGGGCGCGGTGGAGCAGGGCGGCGGCGATGCCGAAGGCGCCATGCACCCCGCTGCTGACATCGCCGATACCGGCGAGCGGAATGTAGGGCGGATCCTCCGCTTCGCCGATCATCGAGGTGATCCCGGAATAGGCCTGCGCGATGTAGTCGTAGCCGGGCTTGTGGGACAGCGGTCCGCTCTGCCCCAGCGCGGAGATGGAGCACAGGATGATGTCGTCCTTCAGTTTGCGGAGGTCCTCATAAGCGAGACCCATATCCGCCATGATGCCGGGCTTGAAGTTTTCGACCACCGCATCGCAATGAGGCACCAGTTCCCGCACCAGCGCCAGGCCGGCGGGATCGCGCAGGTTCACGCACAGACTCTTTTTGTTGAGGCTCTGCTGGATGATGTAGAGGCTGCGATCCCCGCGCAGTTTTGAAATGCCGCGCACCATATCGCCGCCGGGTGCCGGCTCGATCTTGATGACCTCGGCACCCAGCTCGGCGAACATGCGCGTGCAGCTCGGTCCCGCCAGCGCCCGGGTGAGATCCAGGATGCGTACGCCGGTGAGGAGATGTTGGTTTGATTGTGTCATGGGAGCGCCTCCGGGAGGTGACTGGCCGAGGTTCCGTTACACTGATCCGGGACTCCGGATCGTCCCGCTACTGAAAGCGGGGGGACGTCGCGCCAAACATGTAATTATTTTTCGTGAATTTTTCGACTCAACCCGATTTCAGGTTGTGGCGAAACCGCAACGCAGCGATCAGATACAGCACTGCACCAATGCCAGCCATCTTCAACGCGGCCGGCCAGAGCTCGGCAAAGCCGACGCCTTTTAGGAAGATGCCCATGGCGATTTCCATATAGTGGCGCAACGGGCTCAACTCCGTCCAGGGCTGAATGAACGCTGGCATCGAATCGATGGGCGTCATGGTGCCCGACAAAAACATGATTGGAAACAACCCGAAAAAGCACAACAGCAGCGCTTGTTGCAGGGTTTTGGTGATCGACGCGATCAGCACGCCGATGGCGATGGCGCTGAGCAGGAATACGGCGGTGAGCGCGAGGAACAAAAACAGGCTGCCGTGAATGGGCACGCCAAACCACCAGATGATCACCAGACTCGGGAACAGACCCACGACGCCCACCACCAGCGTCGGCACGGTTTTGGCGAGGAACATTTCCCAGATCCGCGTTGGCGTCACCATCAGCTGATCGATGGTCCCCACCTCTTTTTCGCGGGTGATGGTGGCCGCCGAGTGGATGGTACCCACCATCAACACCGCCGCCAGAATCATGGACAACACCACAAAAGACTCCAGGGTCTGAGTGCGGTTGTACCAGATTTGCACGGCGGGCCGCAGACCCTGCCCGCCGACGGCGGCGACGTTTGCCTCGCTCTCAAACTGCGCCACTATTGCCGTGGTGTAATCCTTGGCCAGCGACGCGGCGTTGGAGTTGGTGCCATCGAGCAGTATCTGAAGTTGGGGCGATCTACCGCCTTTCAGATCCCGTTCGAAGTTGACTGGAATCACCAGGGTGTACTGCGCGTCACCCTGGCGCATCCAGCGCTCGGCTTCGGCCTGATTGGCCGGGTAACCGCGGATCTGGAACGCCTCCGACAACTCGAAACGGTCAACCAGGTCGCGGCTGGACGGCGAGCGATCGTTGTCGACCACGGCGACCGGCAGGTCCTTGACCTCGAAGGTCATGCCGTAGCCGCAGATCAGCACCTCGAGGGTGTACATCCAGAACACGACGATCAGAATCGTCTTGTCGCGGGCGAACTGGATGGTGTCCTTGAGAATCAAGCTCCCGATACGACCGGCCATGGCGAACCTCCGATGATTGCTGCAATCAAGCGACTTTCTTTTTGAACACGGCCACGGCGGCGCCAAAGATCGCAGCCGTGTAGACAGTCAGCAACAGCAGCGGCTGCCACATCTCGCCCAGCGAAGCGCCCTTGAGGGTGATACCGCGCGACAGCTCGACGAAATAGCGGCCGGGAAACAGCATCGTATAGATCTGCACCGGCTCGGCCATGGCGTAGATGGGGAATACAAACCCCGAAAACAGCATCGAGGGCATCATGGTGACGACCAGGGCCAACAACACCGCGAGCAACTGGCTTTGGGTAATGGTCGAGATCAACAGCCCGATGCCGACGTTGCAGAATACATAGATACCGCCCGCGATCGCCATATACCAGGGATTGCCATTGAACGGCACCCCGAACCACTGGCTGCCAACCAGCACGATGGAGAGCAGTTGAATGCACGAAATGACACCGTAGGGAATCAACTTGCCCAGGAGAAACTCGGGTACCGTGAGCGGCGACGCGTAGATCTGCTGGATCGCCCCGTTCTCTTTTTCGCGCACGATGGCGAGGGTAGTGAGCAGCGGCGGGAAGGAGGCGATGATCACCGCATAGAGTCCGGAGACCACATAGATGACACTGCGCAGACTCGGGTTGTACCAGATGCGCGGCTCCACATCGATGTGTCCGGCACCACCGCGCTCGCTCTGGAAGCGGGATGCGATCGAAAGCCCGTAATTGAGCGCGATCAACGCCGTCGCCGAGTAGGTGCCATCGATCAGCAACTGCACCTGGGGCGCATCCTCGCGATCGATCTCTTGATAAAAGTCGGCCGGGATCAGCAGCACCAATTTGACTTCATTGGCCTGGATCGACTCGCGCATCTCCCACTCGGAGTTGAAGCGCCGCACCAGTTGGAAATACCGGCTCGCCGCAAAGGTGTCGGTCAGCTCGGCGCTGGCGGGGGTCTGATCCTGATCCAACACACCCAGTTTGACGTTTTCGACCTCCAGCGAGATGGCGTAGCCGAACATCAACAGCATCAGCACGGGAAACAGGAAGGCGATCGCAAGCGTCACGCGATCGCGCAGAATCTCGCGGGTCTCCTTGCGAATGACCGCACTCAGGCGGTGCAATTTCATGGCGCGGATTCCTTCAGGTGGGCGAGCCGCTGGTCCTCGATACGGATGTAGGCGAGGAACATTTCCTCGATCGTACTGGTGTCACTGCCGGGCGGCAACGCCGCGGCAAGTTCACTGGCGGGGCCGATGCCAATCAGGCGCCCCAGGTGCATCAGCCCCAGGCGATGGCAGTAGTTGGCCTCTTCCAGATAGTGCGTGGTCACGAAAATGGTGGTGCCGACTTCGGCCAGCGTCTGGATCAACTGCCAGAATTTGTAGCGCGCGGCGGGGCTCACCCCGGAAGTGGGTTCGTCGAGGAACACTACCTCCGGCTGGTGCATGATGGCGCATGCCAGCGCCAGGCGTTGGCTGAGCGCGCCCGAGGTCTGGGACACCAGGCCGTCCAGCACCTCCCGCAGATCAGTCACCTCGATGGCCCAATCCATCGCCAGTTTGCGATCCTTGCCGCGCAGCCCGTACACGCCGGCAAAGAAGGCCAGGTTCTCGCCCACGGTGAGATCGGGATACAGCGAAAACCGCTGCGACATGTAGCCGATATGGTCGCGCAACAATTGCGGCTGATCGCGCACGCTGACGCCACCGATCCAGGCGTTGCCCGAAGTGAGTTTCTGCAGACCGCAGAGCGCGCGGATGAACGTGGTCTTGCCGGCACCGTTGGCACCGAGAAAGCCAAACACTTCGCCCGGCTGAATTTCCAGCGTCACATCGTCATTGGCGACGAAGTCGCCAAAGGCCACGCGCAGGGCCTGGGTGCGGATCAGGCCGCGTGCCTCCAGCCGAGGCGACAGCTTGATCTCCGGTGGCGGGCGGGCATAGGCGGAACCCTTTTCACCGCCGCCCAGCAGAATATAGGCATCGTCGAGACCGGGCTCGACGGGTTCGATCCTGCCGCCGTCACTGGCGAGCCCAGCGGCGAGCGCCGGGTCGAGTCGAGCGGATGTGCGCACCTGAAAGTGCACGCTCTCGGCCAGGTGGCGGATGCTGACCACGTCCGGATGCTCGTGCAGCAGGTTGTGGGCGTGCCCCCGCTGGGCGACCTGCACCAGTTCATAGACTCGACCGATGCAGCGGGCGCGCAGGGCTTCTTGGCTGTCGACCGCCAGCACTTCGCCCTCGTGCAGAAACGCAAGGCGATCACAGTGTGCCGCCTCGTCCATATAGGGCGTGCTGACGACCACCGTGACGCCGTTGTCGCGAAAGGCGTGGAGCATGTCCCACAGCTCGCGCCGCGACGCCGGATCCACGCCCAGACTCAATTCGTCCAGCAGCAACAGGCGCGGTTCGTGAATGAGGTTGGTGCACAGCGACAGCTTCTTGCGCATGCCGCCGGAGAGATTCCCGGCGGGACGCTTGAGAAACCGCAACAGCCCTGCCATGCGCAGCAGGCGCTCCTGACGTTCTTCATACACTTTCGCCGATAGGCCGCGAATATCGGCGGAAAACCGCATGTTCTCGGCGATGGACAGTTTGTCGTAGAGCGTGAAGCCCTGGAACATGTAGCCGATGTGGGAGTTGATCCAGTAGGCGTCCTTGACCGTGTCGTGCTGCATCACCGTGCAGCGCCCCTCGGTGGGATCCAGAATCGCCGCCATCAACTGCATCAGCGTGGTTTTGCCAGCACCGTCCGGGCCCAGCAGACCGAAGATTTCGCCTTCGTAAACCGAAATATCGACGTTGCGCAACACCATCCTGCGGCGAAACGCGCGACCGAGATGCTCGGTGTGGATGATCGCCGCTCCGGGCTCACGCGCAGTTTGGACGCTGCCAGACTGCGGCTCACGCCGGTTTTCCGGCAAGCGTTCGACCGCGGTCACAGCCGCCATCCCATCGCGGTCAGGTCGCGGCTGAACAGCGTCAACGGGGCACCACCATCTTCGCCGGCCATTCCTGGTTGGCGTCCCAGCGAATCCAGGTATCGGCGGGCATGCCGGGTTTGAGATGGCCATCCGTGTTGGCCAGGGCGAGCACCACTCCGAACACCATACGCACCCGCTCCTCGGGCATGTTGATGTCCCTGGGGGTAAATTGCGCACGCTGATCGACGCGCTTGACCCGTGCATCGAAATAGCGGTCGGGGAACGCATTCACCCGCACCCGCACCGGGTCGTTCAACTTGACGTTGCCGATCACCGCCTCCGGCAGATAGACCTTGAGTTCGAGGTCGTTCAAATCGACCAGCACCGCAATGTTGCGCCCGGGGGTTGCCAGCTCACCCACCTCGATACCCTTGGACAGCACAGTGGCGTCGAGCGGCGCGTAGATGCGGGATTTGTCGACCTGGATGCGCAAATACGCCGACTGGTTGCGCGCCCGTTCGATGTGGGCGCCGGTTTCTTCAAGCTGGGCGCGCAACGAGCGCACCTGACCGAGATTCTCGCGGTGCGCGGTGGCAATCTGGTCGAGGCGCTGCTCGGTGACCACGCCGCTCGTGCGCAGCGCCTGATGGCGGGTGAGCTCGCGTTCGGCGGTCTTCAGCATGTCGCTGGAGGTTGCCAACTGCTCGCGGATACGCTCCATCTGGAACTGCAACGCCTTGACTTCGGACTCCGCCGTGGCGAGTTGCGCGCGCGCATCGCTGGCATCGAGCTCCACCAGCAGCGAGCCCTTGGCGACGGTCTGGCCCTCGACCAGATTGCTGGTGATCACGCGCCCGGTGACTTCGGCACTGATCTTTACTTCGGTGCCCTCGACATGGCCGTTGCCATACAGGAAGCCGGGTTCAAGGTCGGGTGGCAGTGTCCCGATGTAAAAGAAATACGAGCCTGCTGCCACCACGCCGGCTACCAGGGTGGTCAACATCCAACTCTTCATCGCGCCAGATCCTCAGGGTCCTACCGCCGCCCTTCAGGTTAAAGACACGCGGATCAGTTACAGGGTGTTGTTGCTGGTTATCGGAACTTACTAACAGCTTGTTGAAAAACTGCGGCGGCAGCCATCTGCTTCGTTGCGCGGTGCTCGCTCCCTCGCCTATCTAGTTGATATGTCTCGGTCGCTGCGCGCCGTGCGCCTCGCAGCTGGCCCCCTCGCGACGTTTTTCAACAAGCTGCTAATGGAAAAGGGAGGCTACCGGTTGCCGGTCCCCGGTCTCGATCGCCAGGGTTCGCCGCGCAGTGTGCGGGCACGACAATAAGAGGTTGCGAACGCCGAAGTCAACGACTAAATCAATCAATCGCTAATATAATCCCGAATACCGTCGGCGATGTCGGCTTCGGTCTCATCCCAGCGGAAGGATGTCGCCAGCGATCCGGCCGGCGTCATCAAGTAGAGCACCGCACTGTGGTTCATTGAATAGTCGTCCTGGCCGGCGGCGGTCTTGGCGCTGCTCACCCGCCAGGCCTTGAGCGTTTTCGCGATCTGATCCGGCGCGCCCGTCAGATAGATGATCCGCGGATCGAACAGCTTGGCGTATTCGCGCAGCCGCTCCGGCGTATCGCGCTCTGGATCCACCGTCACGAACAGAGGATACAGACGCGCGGCGGTCGGCCCCAACGCGCGCAGGATCACCGACATCCGCGCCAGCGTGGTCGGGCACACATCGGGACAATGGGTAAAGCCGAAAAAGATCAGTTTGTAGCGGTCCGCAAAATCCCGCTCCGTCACCGCCCGGCCGGAGGCATCGACCAGCGCAAACTGACCGCCGATACTGGCTTCGGTCCCCGGTGGAATGCGGCCCTCGCTGCGCTTCAGCTGCACCAGGTAATCGATGACGGCAAATAGTCCCAACAGCGCCAGCACCAGTGCCACCGCGAGGCCGATTTTGCGCATGCTAGACTGGGTCATCATCAGGTTGCTGACCGGCGGCAGGGGGCTCGATTCTGCGGTGGCAGCCCGGTGTCGGCAATGGTCAATCCTGAAGTAATTTGTGAAGTGGGTGACGCGCGCGGCAAATGCGCTTGACGAGTTCGCCAGTGAAACCAGTCGGCATTGACAGCCACCCTGCCTCGCCGCCCGGCCGCCTGCAGATGCGGCTGCTGCTGATCGCGCTGGTCGCCATCGCCGGCATTGGCTATGCCACCTTGCGACCACAAATTTTCACCTTGCTGGCCGCGGGCACCGAATGGGTGCTGGTGACCTGCGGTTTCGTCGCGCCCGGCGCCGACGGGGAGGGCATGGCAGATGATCGCCTGCGCCGGCTTTATTACGCCTCGCGCATGTTCGAGGCGGTGCCACCGCGCGAGCTCTCGCCGCTGGACGCCTGGGCCGATAAAGCCTATCCGGGCATGGGTTTCGGCTTGGTCCGCACCTTCGATCGGAAACCGGTCACGCTGGCGATCGGCGGCTGGCTGTTCAGTATCCCCTGCACCTATTTCGCCGATGCGCGCGATTGCACGCGCGGCGGCATCACCACTGCGCGCCTGCGGGTGGACGCCACCGATCTGGCGCCGCTGCGCGCCCATTTGATTCCGGAATTTCTGGCGACGGCGTCACCCGCAATCCTGCGCGTGACGCTCGCCCGAGCCACCGCCAAACCGCCCCCACCAACGGATTACGATGTACTGATGGTGCGTGGTGCCGACGGCGGTTCACGAGTCCTGCACTGCATCTCTGCTGCCCGCGCCCAGCAACTCGGCGTACTCCAGCACTGCATCCTCGCTGTGCAATACAGCGCCGATGTCGCGCTCGAACTCTATTTCGCCGCCGCGCACCAGGATCAATGGCAGCGGCTGGAGCAGGGCGCGCTCGCGCTCGCCCGGCAGTTTCAGGTGCGGCGATGACAGCTGACATTGGCGCTTCAGCCAAATCCTCCGCGGCGACAACGCCTGTCTGTCCTGACGCCCCGGACAGGAGCGTCGCCGCAGCCCGGAGCGAGCGATCGAGCGGCATTGTCCATACAATGCGGGGATGACCCGCACCCCCCTCGACATCCTGCAAGCTGTCTTTGGCTACCCGTCGTTCCGCCCACCCCAGGGCGAGGTGATCGACACCTTGCTGGCAGGCACGGACGCCCTGGTGCTGATGCCCACCGGCGGCGGCAAGTCGCTGTGCTATCAGGTGCCCGCCATCCTGCTGTCCGGCACCGCTATCGTGATTTCCCCGTTGATTGCGCTGATGCAGGATCAGGTGGCAGCCCTGCGGCAAGCGGGCGTGGCCGCCGCCTTCCTGAACTCCTCACAGAGCGTCGATGAAGCCCGTGCGGTGACGGCGCGGCTGCTGGCGGGCGAGCTGGATCTGCTTTATCTGGCGCCGGAACGGCTGGTGCAGGAATTCATGCTGGACTTGTTGGCGCGGGTGCGCATCAACCTGTTCGCCATCGACGAGGCCCACTGCGTGTCCCAGTGGGGGCACGATTTCCGCCCCGAATACATCCGCCTCGATGTGCTGCATCAGCGTTTTCCCGACGTACCGCGCATTGCGCTGACAGCTACTGCCGACGAGCCCACCCGGCGGGAGATCCTGCGCCGCCTCAATCTGGAGCGGGCGCGGGTATTCATCAGCGGTTTCGACCGCCCCAATATCCGCTATCGCATTGCCGAGGGCGGCAGCGGCGGGCGCGACAAACTGCTGCGCTTCATCCGCGATGAACATCCCGGTGAGGCCGGCATAGTCTATTGCCTGTCCCGCAAGCGGGTCGATGAGATCGCGACTTGGCTCGGCGCTCAGAAGCTGGTGGCGCTGCCCTACCACGCCGGCATGAGCAGCGCCGAGCGCGAGGCCAACCAGCGCCGCTTTCTGAACGAGGAAGGCATCATCATGGTCGCCACCATCGCCTTCGGCATGGGCATCGACAAGCCCAATGTGCGCTTTGTCGCCCACCTCAACCTGCCCAAAAGTGTCGAGGCCTACTACCAGGAGACCGGCCGTGCCGGCCGCGATGGGCTGCCCGCCGACGCCTGGATGCTGTACGGCCTGCAGGACGTGATCACGCTGCGCCAGATGATGGAGGGCTCGACGGCGGAGGAGCAGTACAAGCGCATCGAGCGCCACAAGCTCGACGCCATGCTCGGCCTGTGCGAGATGACCGGTTGCCGCCGCCAGGCGCTGCTCACCTATTTCGGTGACCCGGAGCCGGAGCCCTGCGGCAACTGCGACAACTGCCTGACCCCGCCGCAGACCTGGGACGCCACGGACGCCGCGCGCAGGGCGCTGTCCTGCGTGCACCGCACCGGGCAGCGCTTCGGCGTCAATTATCTGATCGACGTGCTGCATGGCAAAGTCGATGAGCGCATCCGCCGCTTCGAGCACGACAAAATCACGACCTTCGGCATCGGCAATGATCTGAGCGTGCCGGTATGGCGCAGTCTGTTCCGCCAGCTGATCGCGCGGGGTCTGCTCAACGTGGATGCCGAAGGTCACGGTGGCCTGCGTCTGGCCGAGCGCTGTCGTCCGGTATTGCAGGGCGCGGAAAAATTGTGGCTGCGCAAGGAACTGCCCGCGCCGCGCGCGACCAGAAAATCGCGCGCGGCGGGCGCCGCCGTGGCGGGGGCGGATGCCGAGTTATGGGAAGCCCTGCGGCGCCGGCGCCGGGAGTTGGCGGCGGAACAGGGCGTGCCACCCTATGCCATTTTCCACGACGCCACTCTGATGGAGCTGATGGCGCAGCGGCCGCAAACCCCGCGGGACATGGCGCGTATTTCCGGCATCGGCAGCCGCAAACTGGAAGCCTACGGTGAGGCCTTCCTGGCACTGATCGGTCAATACAGCGTTTCCCGCCCGGGGGCAGAGGGCGGCGACACCAGCGCGGAAACGCTGGCGCAGGTCCCGCTGCGGTAGTCGGGAATCCTTCCATGCTGAAACGACTCGTCATTGCGAGCATCGTCCTGCTGGGTCTGGCCCAGATCTGGGACCGCTTTTCTCATCGTGGGATCGAGCGACCGGACGGCGTGCTGGTTGCGACAGAACCGCTGCAAACGAAAGTCGAGGACCCGGACCCGTTTGCGTTCAAGGAATTCGTCCTGACGCCGCTCGCGAAATTTTCGCTGCGCGGGCGGGTGCTGCTGGTGTCGCGTTACCGCCTGGGCCGGGAATCAGCGCTCGCGCCCCATGATCTCGGGGTCGGCTGGCAGCGGATGTCCGATTCCGCAGTATTGCGTGGCTTGAGCCTGTCGCAATCGGCGCGCTTTCTGCACTGGCGCTGGCGCGATTCCCCACCGATACCGGAGGCCGAAATCACGCGCTCCGCGGCGAACATTCATCTGATTCCCGCGAGCCGCTACATTGAGTCCCGCATCGCCGCGCTGCGGCCCGGCCAGCTGGTGTCCCTGCAAGGTCGCCTGGTCGAGGCGTCGCGCGCGGATGGCTGGCGCTGGCGCAGCTCGCTGAGCCGCACCGACAGTGGCAGTGGCGCGTGCGAGCTGCTTTATGTGGAAGACATCGAAGCAGAGGGCGACACGGGATAACAGGTTCGCGTTTCACCCTGATGGCGCAAGGGTTATGTGCGGGCAAGTGTTCCGGAATGTTCGCCATCGCGATCCACAAACCGGCGGGGGGGCTTGCTTGCCGGGCCTTGGCGCGCAGCCCGCCTAATTCAGCACCCGTCGCGCGCCGGCGAAGCAGCGCTGCCAGTAGCGATCGTCCAGGCGGTCGAGGCGTACCTGTCCGCCGCTGCTGGGGGCGTGAACAAAGCGCCCGTCACCGGCGTAGATGCCGGCATGATTCACCTTGCGGCCACCCTTCACTCGAAACAGCACCAGATCGCCCGGCTGCAGCGCGTCGGCCGGCGGCTTTTCCGTCTTCAACGTGCCCAGTTCAGCGGTCGTGCGTGGCAGGTTGATGCCGGCGGCCTCGCGGTAGACGTAGTGGATCAATCCGCTGCAATCAAAGCCGGTGGTGGGCGAGCTGCCGCCATAGCGGTAGCGTGTGCCGATCAGATCCATGGCCCGGGCCTTGACATCGGTCCGCGCCTTGCCCGCTTCGCGGCCGAGACCGGGATGCTGGCCGACCGGTGCGGGTGCGCTGGCGCAGCCCGCCAGCAGGCTCAGCAGCAACGCAACCAGCAAACCCGCTGATCGCGAAATAGGTGCTCGGTTACATGCAAGGGTCACGGCGATGGTCTGAGCCTGGTCCCGGTAAAGTTGTGCGCCCGAAATGCGAAAGTACGCGGATTTGCTGCACCGGCCAAGCCCCGATGATCCAGGCCGCGCCAACGGCCCGAACGTCTATGGTAACTTGTGGTCGCGTCCCGGTGCTGTCCACTGCCGAGGCGCGCCGACGGAGCGGGCTGAACCCTGGCTCCGGCAGGACGCGGCGAAGTGCCGAATCCGTGGCGGACGAACCCATACCAATAATTTATACCAAGGCAAGGCTGCGTCCGTGAGCGGGCGCGGCGGACGCCAGAGACTACTGGAGATGATGCGCCATGACGACAAAACCCTTTTCCGAACTCTTGCAGAACAGCCCGAAGAACTGGGGCCGCTGGGGTCCCGACGACGAAGTCGGTGCGCTCAATTTTCTGACCAGCAAGGAAATCCTGCGCGGTGTGCAGGCGGTCAAGCAGGGCAAGGTATTCATGCTGGGGGTGCCGGTGGCGCGCCCGGCCGGCGACCCCATCTACCCGGGCCGCGGCAAGACCACGCGCACCATGGCGATGGACAAGGGCCACTACATGAATTGCCACGCCCATGCGATGCCGGGCGGGATGGAATATGCGGACGACGTGGTATTCATGTATCTGCAGGGTACCACCCAGTATGACGCCCTCGGTCACGTCTGGTACGACGACCAGCTCTACAACGGCTACGACGCCAAGACCACCATCGGCGGGCTGCACAAATGCAGCGTCGAGAAGATCGCCAACCGTGGCGTCGTCGGGCGCGGCATCCTGCTCGATGTCGCCCGCTACAAGGGTGTCAAACACCTGCAGGCCAATGAAGCCATCACCCTCGACGATTTGTTGAAAACAGCCGCGATGCAGAAGTGCACGATTGAAAAGCACGACATCCTGCTGATTCACACCGGCTGGTTGAAGCGTTTTTACGACGAGGGCGAGGAAGCCTTTTTCCCCGGCAAGACGATGAGCGAGCCGGGCCTGGCCTACAGCCCGGAACTGGTCGACTGGTTCCACAAAATGGAGATCCCGTCATTCGGCACCGATACCGTGGCCTCGGAACAGACGCTGCACCCGGAGTCTGGGACCATGATTCCGCTGCACGCGGCGCTGTTGCGCAATCTGGGTGTGGTATTCAACGAGATCGACTGGCTGTACGACCTCGCCGAGGACTGCGCCAGCGACGGTCAGTACAGCTTCCTGTTTGTCGGCGCACCCCTCAAGGTCGTGGCCGGCGCCGGATCGCCGGTCAACCCGGCCGTCATCAAATAGTCCGCGCCGGCCCCGCCCGTGGCCGACTGCGGCCGTCACCTCCGGACCCGCGTCCGGGAGTGACGGTTTTTGAATGCCGATTCAGGGGAGATAACGCATGAGCGAAACGGCTGCCGACGCGGCGCCAGAGCCCGCGGATTCGCAATCCACGTCGCCCGCTGCAGCCGCTGAAGACAAGGACCACGTGTCCCTGGCGACCTGGCTCACGGTATTCGGCAGCGTGATCGGCGCCTTTATCGCGGTGCTCAACATCATGATCACCAACGCGTCCCTGAAGGATATTCAGGGCGCGCTGGGGGCGACGCTGGAGGAGGGGTCGTTCATCTCCACCGCCTATCTGACGGCGGAAGTGGTGGTGATCCCCCTCACCGGCTGGTTCGCGATGGTGTTCGGTCTGCGCCGCTTCATGCTGTCGGCTTCGGCGATGTTCATCGGCGCCACCTTGCTGTGCGCGCTTGCCTGGAATCTTGAATCCATGCTGGTGTTCCGGGCGCTTGCGGGTCTGGCGGGCGGGACCTTCATTCCGCTGTCGTTCGCGGTCATCCTCACGCTGTTGCCGCCGAGCAAACAGCCCGTCGGCATGGCGATGTTTTCGCTGACCGCGACCCAGGCGCCGGCGATCGGTCCGGCCCTTGGCGGCTACCTGACCGAGACCTTCGGCTGGCAATCGATTTTCTACCTGCAAATCATTCCGACCTCGATCATGTTCACCATCCTCTGGTGGGGTCTGGCACGCTCCCAGAGCAGGCTCCAGCTGCTCAAAAATGGCGATTGGCTGGGGATCGCGAGCCTCTCCGTCGCGTTGGGGGCGATGATCATCACGCTGGAGGAAGGCAACCGCAAGGATTGGTTCGAATCCGAATTCATTCAGCGCGGCGCCGCGATCGCGCTGGTGTTTTTCGTGATTTTTCTCTACCGCCAACTGCGCGGTTCCAATCCCTTCATCAATGTGCGGCTGCTGAAGCGCTGGAATTTCGGCCTTGCCAACATCATCGGGGTGATTCTCGGACTCGGGCTGTACGGCTCGGTGTTCATCACGCCGCTCTATCTCGCCCAGGTGCAGGGCTACAACGCCTGGCAGACCGGCGTCACCATGATGTGGTTCGGCTTTCCCCAACTGATCATGGTGCCCTTGATCGTGCGCCTGATGAAAACCGTGGATCTGCGCCATCTGGTTGCCATCGGCAGCGCGATTTTTGCCTGGAGTCTGCTGATCAATATCAACATGAGCGCGGATTCGGCCTACGACCAGCTGCGGCTCGCGAATTTCATTCGCGGCATCGGCCAGCCGTTTCTGTCGGTACCGCTCGCGGTAATCGCGACGGTTGGCATCGAGCCGGCGCAGGTCGGCTCGGCATCGGGTCTCTACAACCTCACCCGCAATCTGGGCGGTTCGGTGGGGATCGCGTTTCTTGCCACCTTTCTCACCCTTCGCGAGCATTTCCATTCCAACCATGTGGTTGAGAATATTTCGCTGTACAGTCAGGCGACGGTCGAACGTCTCGACGCCTTGCAGGGCTATTTCATCGGTCTGGGTGCGGATCCGGTGCTGGCCGGCGAGCGCGCGCTGCGCGTGATCGATGCCACCGCCCGCCGCGAAAGCCTGGTGCTGGCCTACAACGACTGCTTCTATTTCATGGGAGCGGCCTTTGTGATCGGTGTCGTTCTCACCTATATGCTGAAAAGCTACCGCACCCCGACGGCGCCGGCCAAATAGCGGGAGGGAGAATGCGCGCTGCGAGGGACGAGTCCCCAGGAATGCCGGGCTTGGTGCCGCACGGCAGCGCAAGCGCCACTGCAATGAAATCAGCGTGAGGAACATCGCCGATGCCGCAATCCGAGTCCGCGCAGCCTGCTGTCAAGCCAACCCTGGGTTTGATCGCCCTGATGATCTATGGCGTGGGCAACATGCTCGGGGCCGGTATTTATGGCCTGGTGGGCAAGGCGGCCGGGGAGCTGGGCAACATGGTGTGGCTGGGTTTCCTGACCAGCATGGTCGCGGCCGGACTTACGGGACTTTCCTACGCTTCGCTCGGGTCCCGCTATCCGCGCGCGGCGGGGGCGGCCTATATCACCCACCGCGCCTTCGGCATCACCGCGATCAGCTATGTGGTGGGCCTCGCGGTGACGATGTCGGGTCTCACCTCGCTGGCGACCGCGAGCCAGGTATTTGCCCATTACATGCAGGAGATCTTCACCGGGGTGCCGATCAATGCGGTGGTGGTGATGTTTCTGCTGACGCTGACGGCGATCAATTATGCCGGTATGCGCGAATCGGCCTGGGTGAACGCCGTTTGCACCGCCATCGAAGTCGGCGGGTTGCTGCTGGTGGTCGCCGTGGGGGCGCGCTATTGGGGCAGCGTGGATTATCTCGACGCCAGCTCGATCAAGAATCCCGGCGGCGATTTTTCGGTGTCGCTCATTCTCTCCGGCGCGGTGCTGACGTTTTATGCATTTATCGGCTTTGAAGACTTGCTGAACATTTCGGAAGAGGTGCGCAATCCGCGCCGCAATTTTCCGATTGCACTGCTGGCTGCGCTGGGTATCGCTACGATCATCTACATGGCGGTCTGTATCACCGCCGTGTCCGTGGTGCCCCATGCCCAGCTCGCGGTGGCGAATGGGCCGCTGGTCGAGGTGGTGCGCGTCGCTGCGCCCTGGGTGCCACCCATGTTGTTTACCGTGGTGGCCATGTTTGCGGTGACCAATACGGCGTTGCTCAACCACATCATGGGTTCGCGGCTGGTCTACGGGATGGCGCGCCAGGGCTTGCTGCCAGCGCTGCTCGGGCGTCTCCATCCGCGGCGGCAGACGCCCCATGTGGCGATTCTGCTGCTTCTGGCCATTGTGCTTGGTCTGGCATTGGCGGGCAGCATCAAGACGCTGGCTAGCGCGACCAGTCTGCTGCTGCTGGGTTCGTTCACGCTGGTGAACCTGGCGCTGGTGGTGCTCAAGCGGCGCCCCGGCGAACCGCGCGGTGGCTTCGAAGTTCCACTCGCGGTGCCCTTGGGCGGCGCCGGCGTCTCCGTGACGTTCATCGTCAACCGCGTGATCGAGGGTGTGCGGTCCGGAGAATTGGCGCCGGTCTATATCGCGGGCGGTATCGTCGCCGCCATCTTCATCCTGTATCTGGTGGTGCGGCCAAAAGCGGCGGCGATCGAGGCAATCGAGCCAGCGCACTGAGAGCTCGTTGGAAAACTGGGGCGAATCGTCGCCTTCCGTTGAACTCCCCCGATCTCAAAATTCCTGGTCGGCAAGCGGCGGACAGGAACAGACCAGATGCCGGTCGCCATGGGCGTTGTCGATCCGGTTCACCGTGGGCCACACCTTGGCATCCGCGAGCCAGGGCGCGGGCCACACCGCCTCGCGCCGGCTGTAGGGGTGGTCCCAGGTCTCGGCGAGTACATCTGCCTGCGTATGGGGCGCGTTGAGCAGCGGGTTGTCGTCGCGCGGCCAGGTGCCGTCGGCGACCCGGGCAATCTCGGCGCGGATGCGGATCATGGCGTCCACGAAGCGGTCGAGTTCGGGCTTGGCTTCGCTCTCGGTGGGTTCGATCATCAGGGTGCCGGGCACCGGGAACGACATGGTCGGCGCATGGAACCCGTAGTCCATCAGACGCTTGGCGATGTCTTCCTCGCTGATGCCGGTCGCGGCTTTCAAGGGACGGATGTCGATGATGCATTCGTGCGCCACGCGCCCGCCGCGCCCGGTGTAGAGCACCGGGAAATGGGGCGCGAGCCGATGGGCCAGATAGTTGGCGTTGAGAATCGCTACCTGGGTCGCGCGCCGGAGTCCCGCGCCGCCCATCATGCGGATGTACATCCAGGCGATGGGCAGGATGGAGGCTGACCCCCAGGGCGCGGCGGAAATCGTGCCCTGGCCCGTAGCGGTGCCGGGTATGGGCTGCAACGGATGGCCGGGCAGGAAGGGTGCCAGATGGGCACGCACCGCAATCGGCCCCATGCCCGGCCCGCCGCCGCCGTGGGGGATGCAGAAGGTCTTGTGCAGATTGATGTGGGCCACGTCGCCACCGAATGCGCCGGGCGCCGCGAGACCCACCAGGGCATTGAGATTGGCGCCATCGATATAGACCTGGCCGCCGGCGGCATGGATGTGCGCGCACATTTCGGTCACCGCTTCCTCGAACACGCCGTGGGTCGAGGGGTAGGTGAGCATGAGGGCGGCGAGCTGCTCGCGGTGGGCGGCGATGGCGCGATCGAGGTCGGCCAGATCCACGTTGCCGTCGCGGTCGCACTGCACCACCACCACGCGCAGTCCCGCCATCTGGGCGCTGGCCGGATTGGTGCCGTGGGCCGAGGCGGGGATCAGGCAGACATCGCGCCGCGCTTCGCCGCGGCTGGTGTGATAGCGGCGGATCGCGAGCAGCCCGGCGTACTCGCCCTGGGAGCCGGCGTTGGGTTGCAGCGACACCGCCGCAAATCCGGTGCAGGCGGCGAGCCAGTGCTCCAGGTCGGCGAAAAGTTGCCGATAGCCGCGCGCCTGATCCAGAGGAGCAAACGGATGCAGGTTGGCGAATTCCGGCCAGGTGATCGGCAGCATCTCGGCGGTCGCGTTGAGCTTCATGGTGCAGGAGCCGAGCGGGATCATGCCCTGGGCGAGGCTGATGTCGCGCGCTTCGAGGCGCTTGAGATAGCGCAGCATTTCGGTTTCGCTGTGATAACGGTTGAACACCGGATGCGCGAGGATGGGATCGTCCCGCAACAGCGTCCCCGGCAGCCCGGCAGCACGCGTGGCGAAGCTGAGCACGGCGTCGGTGTGCGGCGCGTCGGTTTCGGTAAAAAGAGCGAGTAATTGCGCAACGAGTTCGGCGGAGCTGGTTTCATCGAGACTGATCCCGATGGCGTCGGCGCCGATGGCGCGCAAATTGATGCGCGCGGCCCGTGCGCGGTCGAGGAGATGCTGCTGCCGACCATCCACCACAACGGTCAGCGTATCGAACCAGGTGTCGTGGCGCAGTGCGAAGCCGGCCGCGCGCACTCCGGCGGCGAGCGCGTTGGTCAGGCCGTGCACGCGCTCGGCGATGCGGCACAGCCCCGCGGGGCCGTGATACACCGCGTAAAACCCGGCGATCAGTGCCAGCAGCACCTGGGACGTACAGATGTTGGAGTTGGCCTTTTCGCGGCGGATGTGTTGCTCGCGGGTCTGCAACGCCATGCGCAGCGCCGGCTTGCCGCGGCGATCCACGGAAACGCCGATGATACGGCCCGGAGCCGAGCGTTTGTGCGCCTCGCGAAACGCGAAAAATGCCGCGTGCGGCCCGCCGAAACCGAGCGGCACGCCGAAGCGCTGACTGGAGCCCAGCACGATATCGGCACCCTGTGACCCCGGGGAGCGCAACAGCACCAGGCTGAGCAGATCGGCCGCGACTATGGCGAGTGCGCCCTGACGATGAATTTCCTCGATCTGCGGCGCGAGATCGGTCACTGTGCCGTCGCGGCCGGGATATTGCAGCAGCGCGCCAAAATAATCGCCCGCCGCGAGATGGGTGAGAGGATCGCCGATCACCAGTTCGAAGCCGAAGTATTGCGCGCGCGTCGCCAGCACTGCCAAGGTTTGCGGCAGGCACTGATCGGCAACGAAGAAGCGGTTGCTGCGGTGGTTCTTGCCGATGCGCCGCGCCATGGCCATGGCCTCGGCGGCGGCGGTGGCCTCGTCGAGCAGCGAAGCATTGGCCATTTCCATGCCGGTGAGGTCCATGATCAACTGCTGGAAGTTGAGCAGTCCTTCGAGGCGGCCTTGGGAAATCTCGGCCTGATAGGGCGTGTAGGCGGTGTACCAGCCGGGATTTTCCAGCACATTGCGCTGGATCACCGGCGGCAGGATACAGTCGTGGTAACCGAGACCGAGCAGCGAGGTGAATACCTGATTCTGTGCCGCCAGCGTGCGCAGCTCGGTCAGTGCAGTCCGTTCCGAGCAGGGCGCCGGCAGATCCAGGGATTCCCGCAACCGGATGCTTTCCGGCACGATGGCTCCGACAAATCGTTCGAGATCGGCGGCGCCGAGCGCGGCCAGCAGGGCGCGCAGTTGATCGTCATCCGGACCGATATGGCGATGCTGGAAATCAGCGGCATCGGACAGGTCGGACAAGGGTCGCAGCAGTGGGGTCATCGCGGATGCCTACAACATTGAGCGGGAGGGGTGGCAAGCAGTGCCAGCCGTCGGGCGGCGCGGCCGATGTTAGCAGCGCGACACCTGGGGCCACAAACGCCGGTGACCGAGCGCGTGACCCCTTGGCGCTGCGCGACCTGCTTGCCGAGGTGCGCGGCTGCCGATTCTGCGCCGATCTGCCGCTCGGGCCGCGACCGGTATTGCGCGCCAGCGCGACCGCGAAACTCCTGATTGTCGGACAGGCCCCGGGCACCCGGGTGCACGCCAGCGGCATTCCCTGGGACGATCCCAGCGGTGATCGCCTGCGCGACTGGCTCGGTCTCGATCGCGCGACCTTCTACGACGAGAGCCGCATCGCCATCGTGCCTATGGGCCTCTGTTATCCCGGCCGTGGCCGCGCCGGCGATCTGCCGCCGCGGCCCGAATGCGCGCCGCGCTGGCACGGGCGGATTCTCGCGCAGTTGCCGGCACTCGAACTGACCCTGCTGGTGGGGCGCTACGCCCAGGACTACTACCTCGGTGCCGACCGCGGTTCGCTTGCCGCACGCATCCGCGATTGGCCGGTATTGGCGGCACAACAGTTACCGCTGGTGCATCCCTCGCCGCGCAATCGACGCTGGCTCAAAACCAATCCCTGGTTCGAGGCCGAAGTGATTCCGGTGTACCGCCGGCGCGTGGCCGACTGCCTGTCCATCCCGCAACGCTGCTGAAAGTAGGGGCAGGTGTGAAGTACGCTGTATTGTCGCGCCGGGTGCCAGTGCTATAGTTGGGCCGGCAGGACAGCAGGGATGTAAGCGCGAAGAGATGGTCGATATTTTCGGATCCGACAACAAGAGATATGCGCGAGAAAATCTGGTCGAGACCCCGGTCGGCCAGTTGGAAATCGGCATGTTTGTGGCGGAGCTGGATCGCCCCTGGCTGGGGACGCCGTTTCTGCTCCAGGGGTTCGAGATCCGCAGCAAGAGCCAGATCCGCTCCCTCTCGGACCATTGTCACCATGTCTATGTGTTGAAGGCGGGTGCACCGCGCCAGCGCCCGGGAGTGCTGGCTCCCAGGTTCGAGCCGCCACCCAGACAAAACACGGGCGCTCTGCTGCCACGTGCGCGGTTAGCCCAACGACCCCAGGCCAAGCGCACGGTGGTCAGGTCGCGGCCCGCCTATGAAGCCCAGAAACCGGTGCGCCTGGAGCATGAGGTGGCGCGCCAGGTACTGGATGCGGGTCGGGTCAATGTCAAAAGCCTCCTCCGTTCCGCCCATTTGGGGCAGATGCTGGACACCGATGTGGCAGAGGCTACCGTGGATGCCTGTGTGCATTCCGTCCTGCGCAATCCGGAAGCCCTGCTCTGGATGAGCAGAATCAAAAACCAGAACGAATATACGGCCGAGCACTGCCTCAATGTCTGTGTTCTCGCCATCGCGTTCGGACGCCATCTCAGGATGTCGGAAGAAGAGCTGCATCTGCTCGGTCTCTGCGGACTGTTGCACGACGTCGGCAAGATGCGTATTCCCACCGAGATTCTCGACAAGCCTGGGAAGCTCACCGGGGAAGAATTCGAGGTGATGAAGCAGCACACGGTAAGCGGCCACCTGCTGTTGCAAGACCAGGCCGATCGGTTGCACCACCTCGCCCTGGACGTCGCCCTGAACCACCACGAACGGCCTGATGGCAGCGGTTATCCGCGCGGCCTTGGCGCGCGGGAGATTGCCGAGTTTGCCCGCATCATTTCGGTGGTGGACAGCTACGACGCCATCACCAGCAACCGCTGTTACGCGCCGGAGCAGCCGTCCGCCGATGCCCAGAAGATCATCTTCGAGAATCGCGGCACCCAGTTCGACGAGGAGGTGGCGCTGCAATTCATCCAGGCCGTCGGTCCCTATCCCCCGGGCACGCTGGTGGAGCTGCGCAACGGCATGGCGGGCATTGTGCTGGCCGGCAAGCCGAGATTCCGCCATCTGCCCACGGTGTTGGTGTTGCGCGACGAAAACAAGCAACCCATGGAGGAGCGGACCGTCGAGCTCGATCTCACCGATACCGGCGAGCTCAGCAAGGAATTTCTCATCAAACGTACCGTCCCGGACGGAGCCTTCGGTATTTCGTTGCGCGAATATCGCGTCCGGCAGAGTCCGGTATTTCTGTAATACCAAGACAAGAACACCAAGACGATGCAGATGCGGCCGGGTCAGGCAGATGGACAACCGGCCGTTGGGCTCGGATCGCTGTAGGCCAGCGCCAGAACTTCGTAATCCGCCGCGCCGCCGGGTCCATCCACCACAACCCTGTCGCCACTTGAGCGGCCGAGCAGCGCACGCGCCAGCGGCGAATCGATGCTGATCCAGCCGCGCTGGGGGTCGATCTCGTCCGCCCCCACCAGACGATAGGTAATGGCGGCCCCCGCAGCGTCACTCAGGGTTACCCAGGCGCCGAAGCGCACCCGCCCCGAATCCGCTGGCGGGTCAGCCACCACGATCAGTGCTTCGAGCCGGTGGCGCAGATAGCGGACCCGGCGATCGATTTCCCGCAGCCGCCGCTTGCCGTAGATGTAATCGCCATTCTCCGAGCGATCGCCGTTCTTCGCCGCCGCCTGCACCTGGGCGGTGACCTGGGGGCGCTCCCGGCGCCATAACCGATCGAGTTCGGCGCGCAGCGCGGCGGCACCCGCGGGGGTGATGTAGGGTGAACTGCCGGGCGTGGGTGGGCGCCAGCGCATCAGTGGGTGCGCTCGATGCGAAGGACCTGCTGATAGAACGCCAGCTCCTCGCGGAACACCCGGGCGACGTGCTCGGGGCGGCGAAAGCCGTGGCCTTCTCCGGGAAAGGGCACATAGACCACGGGCAGGTCGCGCGCGCGCAGGGCCGCCACCATGGACAGGGTCTGATTGGGCGGCACCACCTTGTCGTCGAGGCCCTGAAAGAAGATCACCGGGCAATCGAGCTGGTCCACATGGTGGATCGGCGAGCGCGCCCGATAGCGTTCGCGAGCCGCGGGCCAGGGCCCGACCAGACCATCGAGATAGCGGGATTCGAACTTGTGTGTGTCCCGCGCCAGGGCTTCGAGATCGCCGATGCCGTAGAGGCTGGCGCCGGCACGGAACACATTCGCGAAGGTGAGTGCCGCCAGTACTGTGTAACCGCCGGCACTGCTGCCGCGGATCAGCAGCCGCTCGGGGTCGGCGCGACCGTGCGCGGCGAGATGGCGCACGCCAGCGACCACATCGGCCACGTCGGCGAGCCCCCAACGCCCGCGCAGGGCGTCGCGGTAGGCGCGGCCGTAGCCCGTGCTGCCGCGATAGTTGAAGTCGGCCACGGCAAACCCGCGACTGGTCCAGAATCGCACCTTGGCGCTGTAAGCGGTACTGGTGGCGCCCGTGGGTCCGCCGTGGCACAGGGCGATGAGCGGCGGCAGCTCCCCCGGCAATGGGGCGTAACCGGGATGTGCCGGCCGATAGTAAAAACCGTGGGCCTCGGCACCGGCGTCGGTGGGATAGGAGAAGTTTTCCGGCGTCGGCAGAAAACCGGGATCGAGGCCGGGATCGCCGACCCGGTGCAGGCAGCGCCAGCCGCCGCTGCTGGCGTCGAGTTCCAGCAGTTCACTGCCGTGGGTTGGCGATGAGGCGACGCACCACGTCCGGTTCCCCGCCGCCGCGAGTGCGGCGAATTCCGTGTAGGGCGCATCGATCCCCTTGAGCGTACGGGTGGCGGGATCGATGAGACCCAGCTGCCAGAGTCCGTCGCGGGTGTACGCAGTCGCGAGCTGGCCGTTGGCACAGGCAGCCCAGGTGGACATCCCGAGTGACCACAGTGGCGTGGCAAATTCCGCTTGCAGCGGGAACACCGCAGTGGTTGCGCCGCTGGCGGTCAGGCGATACAGATTCCACCAGCCGCTGCGGTCGGAGACGAAATGCAACTCCCCTGTGGGGGTCCAGCCGGGCTGGAGCACGGCTTCACCCGATGGATACATGGCGTTGCCGCCGGCGATGTGACGAACAGTGCGGCAGGCGCCGTCCGCGCCGATGTCTGCCAGCCACAGGTGTGTGTTGTCCCAGGGCATGTCCGGATGGTTCCAGCTGATCCAGGCGAACTGGCGGCCGTCCGGGCTCAGGCTTGGATAGGCGTAGAAATCGTCTCCCGACACCAGTTCATCGACCGCGCCGCTGCCGTCCAGGGCAATGGCGGCGATGAAGTTGGCCGGTTCGCGCTGCTGGCTGCTGTCGGTGTCGGGATGGTTGGCGGTATCGGAATAGTGGCGTTCACCGATCGCGAGCAGGCGGCGCTGACGCCGATCCAGGCAGGGTTCGGCGAATCGCAGCCCGCGCTCGGCGGGGGTGATGGCGACGGGCAGGGCGTGGGGATTGCGGGCATCCAGACGGTAGATGCGCTGATCGTCCTGGAGCACGAAATAGAGGATGCCGTCGGCCACCGTGTAGGGCCGGCCGCCGTATTCGTGGACCCGGCTGCGGACGTTGATGGGCGCCGGCAGCAGGTCGCGGCGGGTGCCGTCCGGGGCCAGCGCGACGACCGCGCTGCGGCCGCCTTCGGCGGGGCGGGTTTCGAGCCAGTAGAGCGTATCGCCGTCCGCCAGCGGCCAATCGATGGCGCCCGCCGCGCTGGCCGCCAGCTCCGGGGTGATGGGGCTGGGCCAGCTGCCGCAGGGCAAATGATCCGGGGGCGTCGCGATGGCCTCAGCCTCCCGCCAGCTTGACGCGATAACCCAGGCCTTCGAGCGTCGCCTTGATGGCAGCGCGGTGGTCGCCCTGGATTTCGATCACGCCCGCCTTGACGCTGCCGCCGGTGGCGCACTGCTGCTTGAGCTGTTTGGCCAGGGCGCGCAATTCCGCTTCCGCCAGCGGGATCCCGGCGATGGTGGTGACGCCCTTGCCGCTGCGCCCGCTGGTCTCGCGGCGGATGCGCACGATGCCGTCGCCGGCGGGTTTGCCTGGTGTGGCCGCCACAGGCTGAACACGCCCACGCTCGGTGCTGTAGACCAGCCGGGAATTTCCACTCACGGCGCCACCTCCAGCACGATCTTGCCCAGGTGCTTGCTGCTCTCCATCAGGGCGTGGCTCGCGGCGGCCTCGGCGAGCGGGAAGGTTGCGTGGATCAGGGGTCCAATGTCGCCGCCTTCCAGCAGCGGCCAGACATTGTCGTGGACGGCGCGGGCGATGCGCGCCTTGTCGGCAACCGGCTGGCTGCGCAGGGTCGAGCCCGTGAGCACCAGCTGTTTCAACATCATCGGCATCAGATCGACTTCCACCTTGGAGCCGCGCAGAAACGCGATGGAGACGATACGGCCGCGAAAGGCGGCGGCGCGGATGTTCTTCTGCACATAGTCGCCGCCCACCATGTCGAGGATCACATCGGCACCGGTGGTGGCGGCCTTGATGCCTTCGACAAAATCCTCGCGCTGGTAATCGAACGCTTTGACGGCGCCCAGCATTTCACACACCTGGACTTTTTCGGCGTTGCCCGCGGTGGCGAACACGCGGGCACCGAAGGCCGCGCCCAACTGGATTGCCGTGGTGCCGATGCCGCTGGTACCGCCGTGTACCAGCAGCACTTCGCCCGCTTGCAGGTGGGCGCGCTCGAAGACGTTGTGCCAGACCGTGAACACGGTTTCCGGCAGCGCCGCGGCCTGGGTCGCTGACAGCCCCGCAGGAATCGGCAGGCACAGATCGCGGTGAGCGACGGCGTATTCGGCGTAGCCGCCGCCGGCGAGCAGCGCGCAGACGCGATCGCCGATCCGCCAGTGTCCGCTGTCGGGGCCGAGCGCCGCGATTTCGCCCGCCACTTCCAGCCCCGGCAGATCGGAGGCGCCGGCGGGTGGCGGGTAACCGCCCTGCCGCTGGATCACGTCCGGCCGGTTGACGCCGGCGGCGATCACCCGGATCAACATTTCTCCGGCGCCGGGCACGGGTAGCGAACGCCGCGCGGGGGTCAGCACTTCCGGGCCGCCGGGACGCGCGATCTCGATGCAGTTCATGGTGGTAGGCAATGCCATGGGCAGTCTCCGATTCCGGCAGATAAGACACAGCGTGCCGGACCCAAGGGTCCGATCGGCAGGGGTGCGGCCGACACGTGCACAGGGCGTCAGCGTAACAGCCGCCGGAAGCGGCGGGGAGCCCGGGGCGCGGTCCGCTTGGCGCGCCGGCGGGTGACATTGTTTAATGCCGGCATTCCGGCCTGGTCGTCCGTGGCCCGGTCGTTTCGCGAAGATCGCATCAGGGGGCAACAGTGAGCGGGGAATACGCCAGCGAATACCGGCGCGCGAGTGAAGATCCGCGCGGTTTCTGGGGAGAAGCCGCGGCGGCGGTGGCCTGGTACCGGGCGCCGCGGGAAGTGCTGGACGACAGCAGGTCGCCGTTCGTGCGCTGGTTTGCCGACGGCATGGTGAATGCCTGTTACAACGCCCTCGACCGCCATGTCGAGGGCGGCCGCGCCGAGCAGCTCGCGCTCATCCATGACAGCCCGGTCACCGGCACCAAGCAGTGCTTCACCTATCGCGAGCTGCGGGATCGCGTCGCGCGCATGGCCGGCGCGCTGCGCGCCCGGGGCGTCGATGTGGGCGATCGGGTGGTGATCTACATGCCCATGGTGCCGGAGGCTGCGATCGCCATGCTTGCCTGCGCGCGCATCGGTGCCATTCATTCCGTGGTGTTCGGGGGCTTTGCGGCCAACGAGCTCGCCGTGCGCATCGACGATGTGCAGGCGAGGCTGGTGATCGCGGCCTCCTGCGGCATCGAGCCCGGTCGGCTGGTGCCCTACAAGCCGCTGCTGGATCAGGCCATCGAGCGCGCGCGCCACAAGCCGGAGACCTGCATCATCCTGCAACGGGAGCAGCTGCAGGCGACCATGGTGCCCGGGCGCGACCTCGACTGGCGCGAACTCGAAGCAGCGGCCGCACCTGTCGACTGTGTGCCGGTCGCCGCGACACACCCGCTTTATGTGCTCTACACGTCCGGCACCACGGGCCAGCCCAAGGGCGTGGTGCGCGACACCGGCGGCTGCATCGTGTCGCTGCTGTGGAGCATGCGGAAGGTTTATGGCGTTGCCCCCGGCGACGTGTTCTGGGCGGCGTCCGACGTGGGCTGGGTGGTGGGCCATTCCTACATCGTCTACGGCCCCCTGTTCAACGGCAACACCACCATTCTCTACGAGGGCAAGCCGGTGGGGACGCCGGACCCCGGCGCCTACTGGCGGGTGATCGCCGAGTACGGCGTCAAGGTGTTCTTCACCGCGCCCACGGCCTTTCGCGCCATCAAGAAAGAGGATTCCAGCGGCGCGCATCTGAAAAAGTACGATCTCAGCGGCTTCGAAACCCTGTTTCTCGCCGGCGAGCGCTGCGATCCGGATACGCTCGCCTGGGCCCAGGACAAGCTCCGCGTGCCGGTGATCGATCACTGGTGGCAGACCGAGCTGGGCTGGCCCGCCGTCGCCAATTGTCGCGGCATCGAATTGTTGCCGGTGGTGCCGGGATCGCCGACCAAGCCGGTACCCGGCTTCGTGTTTGCCGTGCTCGACAGCGACGGCAAACCGCAGCCACCGGGCGAAATCGGCGCACTGGTGCTGAAGCTGCCGCTGCCGCCGGGAACCTTCACCACCCTGTGGGGCAACGACGAACGCTTTATCAATGCGTATTTCAAAACCTTTCCCGGCTATTACGAGACCGGCGACGCCGGTTATATCGACGCGGCGGGCTATGTCTTCGTGATGGCACGCACCGACGATGTGATCAACGTGGCGGGACATCGGCTTTCCACCGGTGCCATGGAGGAAGTGCTCGCGGCGCATCCGGATGTGGCGGAGTGCGCGGTCATCGGCGTCGCGGATGCCATGAAAGGTCAGGTGCCGCTGGGCCTGATCGTGCTCAAGGACGGTGCCGGGCGGGATCCGGAGAAGGTCTGTAGCGAGGCCATCCAGATGGTCCGCGAGCGTATTGGTCCGGTGGCGGCGTTCAAGCTGTGCGTGAGGATTCCGCGTTTGCCCAAGACCCGCTCCGGGAAAGTGCTGCGCGGGACCATGCGCAGCATCGCCGACGGCGAGCCCTGGAAAGTGCCGGCCACCATCGACGATCCGGCCGTCCTGGACGAGATCGGGGCCGCGTTTTCTACCCTCGGGTATCCTGTAACGCGCTAATTGTAAATAGATTTTCCTGACGAATTTGCGAACCGGGACTCGGTTGCCGGGCCGGATCGGCTTTGCATGACCGGAATCAATGCAATGTATAATGCAGGCCATTTTTGTGGGCGCCAGGTGGTTCCGGGTGCGCTGATAGCGGCGCGACCGGCGGGCGATCACGGTCTCGTGGGGGTGAAGTTGAAGCCGACGAATATCAAGGATCCCGAGTTTTTTCACCGCGTGGTGGACTGTCAGTACGCCTGTCCGGCCCATACGCCGGTGCCGGAGTACATCCGGTTGATCGCCGCCGGACGCTATACCGATGCCTATATGATCAATTGGGAATCCAATGTGTTTCCCGGTGTTCTGGGCCGTACCTGCGACCGCCCCTGTGAGCCGGCGTGCCGGCGCGGACGGGTCGAGGAGGAGCCGGTGGCCATCTGTCGGCTCAAGCGCGTTGCCGCCGACAATAAATCGGACATCAGTGCGCGTTTGCCCAAGGTCCCCATCCGCAAGAACGGCAAACGCATCGCCCTGGTGGGTGCCGGGCCTGCGTCGCTGACCGTCGCGCGCGACCTGCTGCCGCTGGGTTATGCCATCGACCTCTTCGATGAGCAGGCGAAGGGCGGCGGTTTCATGCGCAGCCAGATACCCTCGTTCCGGTTGCCGGAGCAGGTGCTCGACGAGGAGGTGGGTTATATCCTGGGGATGGGCGTGGTCACCCATTTCAACCACTATGTGGACAGCCTCAAGGGGTTGCTTGCCAAGGGCTACGACGCCGTCTTCGTCGGTTCCGGCGCGCCGCGCGGTCGCGATCTGCCGAAGTTGCCGGGACGCCAGGAAGCCGACGCTTCCATCCACATCGGCATCGATTGGCTGGCCAGTGTGGCCTTCGAGCACGTCAAGAGCGTCCCCCAGCGGGTGATCGTGCTGGGCGGCGGCAACACCGCCATGGATTGCTGCCGCACGGCGCGCCGTCTGGGTGGCGAGGAAGTGAAGGTCATCGTCCGCAGTCCGTTTGCGGATATGAAAGCGTCGCCCTGGGAGAAGGAAGACGCGATCCATGAAGATATTCCCATCATCGACAACCATGTACCCCTCGAATTCGTCGTCGAAGGCGGCAAGCTGGTGGGCATGAAGTTCGATCGCGTCGAAGCGCGTTACGACGCCGACGGCAAGCGCAGCCTGGTGTCGACCGGCGCCGAGCCGGTGTTCTATCCCTGCGACACGGTCTTGATGGCGATCGGGCAGGAGAATGCCTTTCCCTGGATCGAGCGGGATATCGACATCGAGTTCGATCAGTGGGAGATGCCGACGGTGGACCGCATCACCTTCCAGTCCGGCAATCCCCGGGTTTTCTTTGGTGGCGATGCCGCCTTCGGGCCGGAAAACATCATTACCGCAGTGGCGCACGGGCATCAGGTGGCGGTGTCGATCGATCTGTTCTGCCGCGGCGAAAAGGTGGCGGAGCGGCCCCTGCCCGGCACCACGCTCATCAGCCAGAAGATGGGCATCCACGAGTGGAGCTACGACAGCCAGATCGACGCCGACCAGCGCTACAAGGTGCCCCACGCCGACAAGACCGCCACCTTGAGTGATCGCCGGGTGGAGGTCGAGTTGGGTTTCGATGTCGCCACCGGCTACAAGGAGGCGGAGCGCTGCCTCAACTGCGACGTACAGACGGTATTCACGGAATCGCTGTGCATCGAGTGCGACGCCTGTGTCGATATCTGTCCCACCGACTGCATCAATTTTATCGCCAATGACGAGGAGGACCGCCTGCGTCAGGCGCTCCGCATGCCGGCGCTGAATCTGGACCAACCACTGTATGTCTCGGCCGCGCTGAAAACCGCGCGCGTCATGGTGAAGGATGAAGACATGTGTCTGCACTGCGGGCTGTGCGCCGAGCGCTGCCCGACCTCGGCGTGGGACATGCAGAAATTTCTCTATCAGGTTACCAAGGCGGCGCCGATTCTATGAAAACCATCAAGGGCGTGAACGATTTCGTGATTCGCTTTGCCAATGTCAACGGCACCGGCTCGGCCAGTGCCAACAACATGTTTGCCAAGGCGATCTTCCGGATGGGCATTCCAGTCAGCCCGAAGAATATATTCCCGTCCAATATCCAGGGGCTGCCCACCTGGTACGAGGTGCGCATCAACGACCGGGGTTACACCGGGCGGCGCGGCGGAGTCGATGCCGTGGTTTGCATGAATCCGCAGAGCATGGCCACGGATATTCGCGATCTGGAGTCCGGCGGCTATTGCATCTACGACAATACCAAGCCTTTGGATCTGCGCATGATGCGCGACGATATCCATTTCATCGGCCTGCCGCTGACCGAGATCTGCCGCAACGAATACACCCAGGCACGCCAGCGCCAGTTGTTCAAGAATGTGATCTATGTCGGCGCTCTGGCGGCGCTGCTCGATATCGAGTTCGGAGTGCTCAAGGATCTCGTCAGCGAACAATTCAAGGGCAAGGAAAAGTTGATCGCGCCCAACATTCACGCGCTCGAACTGGGATACCAGTACGCGCGCGAGCATTACCCATGTCCGCTCGGCATCCGTGTCGAACGCCGCAACGTTGTCGGTGACCGCATCCTGATGGAAGGCAACGCGGCACTGGCGCTCGGCGCCATCTACGGCGGCGCCACGGTGGCCGGCTGGTACCCGATCACGCCGTCCACGTCGGTAGTGGAGGAGTTCGAAAAATACTGTGGCCGGCTGCGGATCGATCCCGGCAGCGGCCAGAAAAAATTCGCCATCGCGCAGGCGGAAGATGAGCTTGCCGCCATCGGTCTCGCCATCGGTGCGTGCTGGAACGGCGCGCGCGCTTTCACGGCGACTTCCGGACCGGGTCTGTCCCTGATGAGTGAATTTCTGGGCCTGGCGTATTTCGCCGAAGTCCCGGTGGTGCTGTTCGATATTCAGCGCGCGGGTCCGTCCACCGGAATGCCGACCCGCACCCAGCAGTCCGACGTGCTCGCCGCCGCCTATGCGTCCCATGGCGACACCAAGCATGTGCTGCTGTTTCCCGCCACGCCCAAGGAATGTTTTGACATGGGCGCGCTCAGCTTCGATCTGGCGGATCGCTTGCAGACTCCGGTGATAGTACTTTCGGATCTCGATCTCGGCATGAACGACAATCTCAGCGAGCCGCTGCAGTGGGATGACAGCCGTCGCTATGACCGCGGCAAGGTGTTGAGCGCCGCAGAGCTCGATGCGCTCGGCGAGCGGTTCGGTCGTTACCTGGATATCGATGGCGATGGCATCTGCTATCGCACCTATCCCGGCACGCATCCGGCAAAAGGCAGCTTCTTCACGCGCGGTACCTCCCGCGATGAATACGCGGTCTATACAGAGGATGGCGAGGCGTATCAGCGGAACATGGAGCGTCTGCTGGGAAAATGGGAGACCGCCAAATCCCTGGTGCCCGCGCCCGAGGTCCATCCGGCACAGAAGGCAGTGTCGGACGGCGTGCTGTTCTTCGGCACCAGTACGGCTTCCACCCTGGAGGCGCTGGACCTGCTGCGCGAGGAAAACATTCATCTGGATGGGCTGCGGATTCGCGGCTTTCCGTTCAGCGACGCGGTGCTCGAATTCATTGATGCCCATGACCGGATTTTCGTCATCGAACAGAACCGCGACGGCCAATTGCGCAAACTGCTGATCGGCGAGTGCGATATCAATCCGCGCAAACTTAGTTCCCTGACCTATTACGCCGGCATGCCCATTACCGCACGCTACATCCGCGATGCCATTCGTTCCGGCATGGGCGGCGGGCAGGTAGTGCCATTGCGACGACAGACTGCTGGAGTCAACCCATGAGCTATATCAGACCCCAATTCCGCCATCCCAATCTGCCGACCAACGAACTGGGCTTCACGCGCAAGCATTACGAGGGCGCGCTCTCGACGCTCTGCGCGGGTTGTGGGCACGACTCGGTGAGCGCCGCCATCATCGAGGCGTGCTTCGAACTGGCGATAGAGCCGCACCGGGTGGCGAAGATTTCCGGCATCGGTTGTTCGTCGAAAACGCCGACCTATTTTCTTGGCAACTCCCACGGCTTCAACTCGGTGCATGGCCGCATGCCTTCGGTCGCGACCGGCGCCAACCTGGCCAACCGGGAAATGATCTATGTGGGCGTGTCCGGCGATGGCGATACCGCCTCCATCGGGCTCGGGCAGTTTGCCCACGCTACCCGCCGCAATCTCAACATGGTCTACATCGTCGAGAACAACGGCTGTTACGGACTGACGAAGGGGCAGGATTCCGCAACCGCCGATGTCGGTTCGGCGAGCAAAAAGGGTGATCCGAACCCCTATGAGGCCATCGATCTGTGCGCGCTGGCGCTGCAACTGGGCGCTACCTATGTGGCGCGCAGCTTCTCCGGCGACAAGGCGCAATTGGTGCCATTGATCAAGGGCGCCCTGGCCCACAGCGGCTTTGCATTCATTGACGTGATTTCGCCCTGCGTGACCTTCAACGACACGCCACAATCCACCAAGGGTTACGATTTTGTCCGTGACCACATGGAGGCCACCGGCAAGATGGATTTTGTTCCGGTGCGCAAGGAAATCACGGCGGATTACGAACCGGGATACACCCAGGAAGTGACGCTCCACGATGGCTCGGTGATCCATCTCTACAAGGAGGGTGCGGACTCTGTGCGTGACCGCGATGCGGCCCTGCGCGCCGTGCGTGAGCACAAGCGTCGGGGTCGCATTCTCACCGGTTTGCTCTACGTCAATCCCGACAGCCAGGAGCTTCACCATATTCTGGGCACGGTCAAAACCGCGCTGCGCGATCTCGGCGAGGCGGATTTGTGTCCGGGCGGTCAGGCGCTCGCCAATATCAATAACAGTTTCCGCTGAAGTTCGCCCCTGGGCTGCCCGGTGCAGTCCAGGGGTGACGAACACGTCCTTTGTGACCCTCTGTGTCACGGTGAGTGACGCTCACTGCCGGTCGAGTCCGTCTGTAGCCGGCGACACGGCAAGGCCGGTAGTTCCGCGTCTTCCTGCCTCCTGATTCATCCTGGATTTGTACGATCAGCCAGCGACACCATGGCTTGCGGCGCGGTCGTGCGCGTCGATTTTCGAAGTTGCGACAGGGGCGCCGCATCCGGTTGCCGGACACACTCCGCGCACGTCCGATAAGGGTCGTCAAGATCCTGTTTTCGCACTGGTATTACTGGCCGCATGGTCTCGCAATGAAGCCCCTGCACTAAAAATCATAGGTCAATAGCTTGACAGCGCCGCTTGCGAAGCTTAGTTTCGCGCCACCTGTCCCATAATTGATAACAATCGGGGGTATATCTGTGGATTATTTACATTCTTCAAAAGGATTGGGCGATTCTCGCATCTCAGGGCGTCTGAGGGGCGCCATGCAATGGGGGTTGGGCGCAAGCGCCCTGGCGCTGCTGGCCGCTCCGGCGGCGGCGTTCAAGATCGACTTTCAGGATCCCGAGATCAAGGCCTACCTGGACAGCACCGTGACGGCCGCCACTAGCATGCGGGTCCAGAGCGCCAAGCACCCGACCTTTTCGGCCAGCGGCAACTGGAACATCTTCAACGATGCGGGCGATATCTACTCGACGCCGCTGACCTATCTGGGCGAGCTGAGCATCGCCAAAGGCAATTACGGGTTCTTCACCCGCTTCAAGTACCTGTACGACTACACGCTGAATTCCAAGGACTGCGACAACTGCTTCGGCCGTACTCCGGGAGGCACCCTCGACGGTGTCCCGGACGGCTCCCAGGATGCGGCCAACAAGGCGACGCTGCTGGACGCCTTCGTCTATGGATCCTGGACCGTGGCGGATCGGCAGTTGGCCGTGCGCGCCGGCAAGCAGGTGGTCAGCTGGGGCGAGAGCAACATCATGGGCGGTGGTATCGCCACTATGCAGAGCCCGGAAGATCTCAATGGGCGGGTGACACCCGGCGCCGAGGTGAAGGAGCGATTGCTGCCTCAGGAACTGCTGTGGGGATCCTATGACCTGACCGACAACTGGATGCTCGAAGGCTACTACGTCTGGAACTGGCGTCCCACTACCTTCATTTCAACCGGCACCTTGTTCAGCCCCTTCGATTTCCTGGGGCCGGGCTTCAATCCGGACCTGAGCCTTCCCGGTGTCGAATACCGCGGTCACGACTATGCGGATCGCGGCGGTCAGTGGGGTCTGGCGACGCGGTTTGTGATCGAAAGCATGAACTCGGCGGAACTGGGTCTGTACTGGGTGCGCAGCCACGCGTTTCTCCCGCACCTCCAGGCGGATTTCGACCCCAGCGGGGTGGGGCCTCTGGCGCCGATAAGCAATCTCGGCTTGGGACCGGTCAGTTATAGGGCGGTGTACCCGGAAGACCAGGACACCTATGCGATCTCGCTGACGGGCGAGTTGGGTACCACGGGGCTGTCCTATGGCACCGAATTCAATCTGCGGGAGGATTTTTACGACACCCGCCAGTGCCAGAACAGTTTTGGCCTGACCGGTGTTGGGGCTGGCCTGGGCGTGCTGGGCCGCGGCGGGTCGCTGGCCGCCGCCCAAGCCACGACGCAGGCACTCACCCCTGCGGTGCCGGGCTGCGAGGTGGGCAACTCGAATGTCTACATGTGGCTGGGCAATATTGTCAGCGCGACCGGCGGTGGCCCGTTCGGCGCCGACCGGCAGATCTACGTGTTCGATTTCGCGCTGTCCTGGATCGACAGCCTGCGTGATGGCGATCCCACGGACCGGAACAACGTCGTGCCGCTCTCCCTGGCGGCGGCAACCGCGGCCGATTCGGCGCGGGCGGGGAACACCACGGCCCAGGCGGGCACCCTGGTGGATCCGGGCCGTTTCAAGGGTGTCGATCAGCTCGACCGGCCGCTCACGCCGTTCGCCTGGGGTTACACGGCGGTGGCATCGTTCGAGTACAACAACCTGTTCTGGAACCTCAATGTCAAGCCGCGCTTTGTGTTCGCGCACGGCGTCGAGGGTTACACGCCGTTCGGCAGTGGTGCGCTCGTCGAGAACCAGCGCACGGCTGTGTACGGAGTCACCTTCGAATACCTGAGTTCCACGTCGCTGGACCTGGCCTACACGACCTGGTTGGGCTCTGCGGGCGTTTGGGATGACCGCGACAACATCGCCGCCACATTCAAATACAGTTTCTGAGGAATTGATCGATGTCGATCTACCAGCAAGTCGTATCCCTCACGGGCGCCACCCTGTTCAGCCTGGCGATAGTGCCGGTGGCCTGGGCGCAGGATTACAACGAAAAGCCCACGGCGGCGGAGATTGCCAAACTGGGTCTGGAAGGCACCGAACTGACGCCGGCCGGAGCGATCCGCGCCGGCAATGCCGAGGGCACCAT